>NZ_JBGGNO010000011.1:0-183325 GCF_041287105.1 Mycobacterium sp. SA01
CCCGGGAACTTCGCCTGCAACGCCGCCAAAATCTCGACCTGCTTGATCGAATCGATCCCGAGCTCAGCCTCCATCTCCATGCCCAACCCGAGCATGTCCACCGGATAACCCGTCTTCTCCGAAACAATCGACAACACAACATCACCCGCAGCCGGACCCGCAGCCACAGCCGGCGCAGCCACCGCAACCGCAGCAGCCACCGGAGCCGCAGCGACCGGAGCGACGGCGACGGGCGCGACCGGCGGTGCGATCACCGGCGCGGCCGCAACCGCAACCGGGGCAGGCGCAGGTGCAACCGCGACGGGAGCCGGCGCAGGCGCCACAACCTGCTGCGGCGCGACGCTCGCCATCACCATCGGTGTCTGCGCCGTGGCCTTCGGATCACCCACGACGTGGGCCATCATCTGGGTGGACATGTCCAGGAACGCCTGGTGGCTACGCGTGACGACATCCATGTAGCGCTGGTGCTGTTCGGCGGTTTCCTTCTGGATGCTGTCGATGACGCTCCACACATCGCCGGACAGCGGTGCTTCGATCACCTCGGCCTGTACCTCCACCTGCTGCTGCACCACGGGTGCCTGCTGGTGAATCACGGGCGCTTGTGCCTGCGCCACGGGCGCCGGCGCGGCAGCCACAGCCGCCGGCGCGGCAGCCGCGGGCGACTCCATGCGCTGCACGGCCGGCGCGGGCTGCTGAACCGCGGGCGCGGGCGCCGTGACGGCCGCCGGTGCCGGGCTGGGCGTGCTCACCCGAGTCCGCTTGGGGGTGATCGACACCTTGCCGTCGGCAGGCGGATACGGCTTGCCGAGGTTGGCCCCGCCCACCTTCACCGCATGCTTGGGGGCCGGAACGTACTGCAGGGGCTCCTCGTAGTGGTCGAAGAGGGCGCCGAGATCCAGGGCCACGCCGTCGGCGGCCAATGCCGCGAGCCCGCGATGCCAACCGCGCAGCCCGTCGGCCTTCTGGTCGTCCAGGGAGATCGCCGCGTGCGGAGTCGATCCGAGGATCTTGGAGACCAGTCCGGTCAGCACCCGTCCCGGGCCGACCTCGACGAATCGCGTGACCCCGTCGCGCGCCATCGCCTCGATCATCTCGCGGAAACGCACCAGCTGCTGTACCTGATCACCGAGCTGGGTGGCGACCTCCTCGCCGTACTGCTGCGCAGTGGCGTTGGCATACACCGGGAAGTTCGGCTGGCCGATCTTCAGGGTCTTCAGATATGCGGTCAGGGGTGCGCAGCTCGAAGCCACGATCGGTGAGTGGAAAGCCGAGGCGACCGGTAGGCGAACCGCCGTCCAGCCCTTGGCTTTCGCCGCATTCTCGGCCCACGCGATATCGGTCTCATGACCGGCCAGCACCACCTGGGTCGGCGCATTGTCGTTGGCGACGACCAGCGATCCGTTGTCTGGCTGCGATGCCACCAGCGCACGTACGTCATCGGCTGTCGCCGATACCGCCAGCATCGCGCCATCCTTGCCCTGGCCCGCTTCGTTCATCAGCGTGCCGCGGGTGCGCGCCGTCTCGACGAGGCTTTCCATCGGCAGGACACCGGCGGCCGCCAGCGCGGTGACCTCACCGAAGCTGTGGCCGGCGGCGGCATCGGCGCTCACACCGAGGAGGTCGAGCAGCGCCAGTTGCGCGAGACTGGTTGCGGCGATGGCCGGTTGCGCGTTGGCCATCGCGGTGAGTTCCTTCTTCTGTGCGTCGGCCGCGGCGGCGTCGAACACCGGCTCCGGGAACACGACACCGGGGAGGTCGGCCAGATCGCCCTGCAGCCCGTCCCAGATCGCGAGCGCTTCGGGGAACGCGAGTGCGAGGTCACCACCCATCCCGACGTACTGGCTGCCCTGACCCGGGAACAGGAAGGCCGTCTTGCCTTCACGTGCCGGCCCGATGCCGACGGCGATGTTGGCATCTTTGAGGGTCGCGACGGTGCCGCCGGCCAGCGCGGCGCTCAGCCGCTCAGCAACCGCGGCAAGCGATTCGGCGTCGGTCGCCACCAGCCCGGCACGCGCGTGCTGCGATGCGTCGAATCCCTCGGCGGCATCGAAAGCGATGCGGGCGAGGCTTTCGCCGGAGCGGGCCGCCGCGGCGATATCGGACGCCCGCTTCTGCAGCTCGGCCTCCGACGACGCACTGAGCACCACCAGTTCGCTGGGCAGGGTCCGCAGCCGCTTGGCGCGGTGCTCGCCCTGATATTCCTCCAGCGTCACGTGGAAGTTGCTGCCACCGAAGCCGAAGGAGCTGACCGCCGCGCGGCGGGGCTGATCGCCCTTCCGCACCCAGGGCCGGGTCTGCGCGTTGACGTAGAACGGCGAATCCTCGATCCCCATCGCGGGGTTGGGACGTTCGACCTTCAGCGTGCCCGGCAGTGTCGAATGCTGTAGCGCCAGAACAGCTTTGATCAGACCTGCGGCGCCTGCCGCCGCCTTGGTGTGGCCGATCTGGGACTTGACCGATCCCAGCGCGATCCGTGCCGAATTGTCGGTGAACACCGACTTCAATCCGGCGAACTCGGCGACGTCGCCCGCCTTGGTCGCCGTGCCGTGCGCCTCGACCAGCTCGACCGTCGAGGGGTCGTAGCCGGCACGCTCGTAGGCACGGCGCAGCGCCTTGGCCTGTCCTTCGGAACGCGGGGCATAGACGCTGGACGCGCGCCCGTCGGACGACGAGCCCAGGCCGCGGATCACCGCGTGGATCTGGTCTCCGTCGCGCTCGGCGTCGGCGAGACGCTTGAGGGCGACCATGCCGACGCCCTCACCGATGATCGTGCCGTCCGCGCCGGCGGAGAACGGCCGGCAGTCACCGGTCGCGGAGAAGGCCGGCGTCTTCGAGAAGCACATGAACATCATCACGTCGTTGAGTGCGTCGACGCCGCCCGTCAGCACCACATCCGACTCGTGCAGATACAACCGGTGCAGAGCCGACTGCAGCGCGGAAAGTGAACTCGCGCAGGCGGCATCGGTGACGAAGTTGGCGCCGCCGAGGTTGAGGCGGTTGGCGACGCGACCGGCGATCACGTTGCCGAGCAGGCCCGGAAAGGTGCTCTCCTGCCATGGCACGTAGTGATCGGCGATGTCCTGACAGATCTCGTCGGCTTCGGTTTCGGACAAACCGTTTTCCAGCAGAGCTTTACGCCAGATCGGTCGCTGCATCCGCGAGCCCATCTGAACCACCAGTTCGGTCGTCGAGGCGACCCCGAGTACCACGTCCACCCGATCCAGGTCGACCTCGGCGCCGCCACGCTGCACCTCGTCGAGCAACTGCCTGGCCGCCACCAGCGCGAGGATCTGCCCGGTGTCCGTCGACGGTAATGCGTTGGGCGGCAACCCGAACTTCACCGGATCGAAGTCCACGGGGTCGATGAAACCGCCCCGCTTGCAGTACGTCCGGTCCGGCGTCTTCGGGTCGGCGTCGAAGTAGTCCTCGATCAGCCAGTGCGACGGAGGAACATCGGCGATCGCATCGCGGCCGGTGGTGATGGTGCGCCAGAAGCCGTCGAGCCCAGACTCACCCGGGTAGATCGCCGACATGGCGACCACCGCGATAGGAGTTGCAGTGGGCTGGTGCGTGTTGTCAGTCAAGATAACCCTTATCCGAGAGGACGTGGACGGAAATCGAAGGAGGCAGCGGGCATTGCGACGCCCGCTGCACGTAACTGCCCGGCACGGGTCACAGTCGCAGCTCCCTCGAGCAGGTTGAGCGCGATCTGGCGAACCGTCCGCGCTTCCACTGGCTCGAGGAAACTCCCCCGAACCCATTGGTTGAAGGCCCCCATGGCGGGCCCACACCAGATCTGGTAGTCACCGCGGCGGGCGGTGTTGCCGTCGCGCGCCCACTGCGAACCCGTGAAGAGGTACCACCGAAACACCAGCGCCATGCGATGTTTCGGATCCGCCGCCGCGCGTTCCACCTGCCGCGGGTCACTGTTGGCGAAGAACGCCTCGGTGTCCGCCCAGATATCGGCGACGCTGCGGCCGAGGACCGTCTTTTCCAGATTCGCGAGTTCCTCGGCCGGGGCCTCCTCGAGCGAGGAGTAGCGACGGTAGAAGTCGGCCAGCCGGTGCCCGCGCTGAGCGAACATCGTGCCGCGCTTGAGAACCTGCACCGTCACGCCCATCTCGAACATGTCCGCGGCCGGCGCCATCGCCACATCGGTCGATTCGGCCATCGCCAACAACGCCCGCGCGTCCGGCGAGAGACCGCTTTCCACCGCAGACTGGTTGACCGAGCCGGTCAGCACGTAGGCGGCTCCGGCGGCGAACGCAGCGGCGACCGCGGCAGGTGTTCCCAGTCCGCCCGCGGCACCGACCCGCGGCAGAACCGAGTAGCGATAGGTGGCCGCGATCTCGTCACGCAGGCTGATCAACCGCGGGAGAAGCACAGTCAGCGCGCGGTTGTCGGTGTGGCCACCCGAGTCCGCCTCGGCGGTGATGTCTTCCGCGATCGGGATGCCGCCGGCGAGCGCGGCCTCCTCCGCCGTGAGCCGGCCCTCGGCGACCAGTGCGGTCAACATCGCTTCCGGAGCGGGCGACAGGAACTGCCGGGCGACCTCGTCGCGGGACACCTTGGCGAAGATGTGCCCGGACCGCACGATCTGTCCGTGTGCGTCGCGGTGCAGACCCTTCGCCGCATACAGGACGACGGCGGGTGTCAGACGCATGAACGCCGACGCGGAGACGTAACGGACACCCAACCGATGGAACAGATCCACCGTGGCCAGTTCGACGCCGTCACTCTGGACGTTGTGGATCAGGTTGGCGCCCCAGCCGCTGGCGCTCGGACCCAACGCGGCCTGAATTTCCCGCAGGCCCGCTTCCACGGTGGCCAGATCCAGGCCGGCGCTTCCGTAGAACGCCATCACCCCGGCGCGCACACCCTCGACGGTCATCTGGGGTGTCGCGATGCCGCGGGCCATCTCGCCGACGACATAGGGGAAACGCACACCGTGTGTCGCGGTGAAACTACGGTCGCCGAGCCATTCGGGATAGATGGGTGGCAGAACCGCGAGGACGTCGTGGCGCATGAGCTCCGGCGTCAGCACTCCGGCGCCGTCGAGGACCACGGGGCGGGGCCCATACGCCGAAGCCACGACTGCGACCGGCCTGCGGATTGCGGCGAGTGCCTCGTTGACGTCAGACCCATCGAGCAACGCCGGAGAGGCGCCATTGGTCGGATGAGAGTTAGCCAACGTCGCCTGCATGAGGTGCGACTCTAGCTTTACGCGCGCGACAAATCTTGGTTTTAGAACACGTTCATGCGCCCGGCGGACTACCCGGCGGTAACTCTGAGACGACCCTACGCTGCCCCCCGCCGACACGGTTGCCGAAATGACATGTCGCTGGTGCTTTTATTGCCAGTTCTACGAATTCCGTTGTTGGGTGTGCAGCAAAACAGACGGTGAGCGATTTCGCAGGAATCAAGCCCGCCACGCTCGGGGCCGTCAGGACAACACGCAAACGGCATAACCACGTTTACGGTGTGAGGTTAGGCTCCCCGGCGGAACCGTCACAGCCGACCCGGAATCCGGCCGAACGCGGAGTCAGTAATTCATGCAGGTGTTCGCGACCTGCGTAATCTGTGGGCCGATCTGCGCGAAGATCAACGCATTCAACTGTGGGTTCCCTGCTTGCTGCTGCGCGAGCGCCTGCTGACGCTGGTCGGTCGACATGGCGAGGAACTGCTGAATATTGGCCTGCATATCGGGCCGCGCGTTGAGCTGTTTACCCAGGGCCGGCGCCTCGACATTCAAGGCCGCCGTCACCTGCGCGTAAGTGCAAGACGTGTTAGCCAGCGCGTCCATGATCGGATCCGCCGAGGCGGGCGCGGCCGGCGCGAGGGGAAATAGTGCGATCAGACTTCCCACAACGACGACTCGTCGTAAGCACCGTGATGAGTTCATGGACGAGTGCCCTTCTATTTGCCACAACTGCCGCATCTTGAGAAGCCGCCAGTTAATCACGGTGCTCTTGCGCGGTGCGGAAAACGCCTCAACTCACAGGCGCCGAGGGTTCACAAACCCGGTTTCCCGTCATCCCGGTGAGCCCGCTGCAGTTCCCGCTCGGCGTCCTCGAGCGCCTGGCGGGCCAGGCGCAGCCGCTCGAGCAGGTCGTCCCTCTCGTGCTTTTTCCGGTCCGCCGCCCGCGCCTCCTCCATGGAGTTCAGCACAATGCCGATGAACAGGTTGAACACCAGGAAGCTGAGGATGACGGTGTAGCTGATGAAGAACAGCACCGACCAGGGCGACACCTTCAGTCCCATGTCCACGTTCTCGGGCAGGTTCTCCAGCGTCAGCATCACGTACATCGTCATCATCCCGCGACCGATGTTTCCGAAGTGCTCGGGAGCGTAAGTGCCGAAGAACAGCCAGCCGAGCATTCCGTAGATGTAGATGAGCAGCGCGGTGGCCGCCGCGAGTGATGCCACCCCGGGGATGCTTCGCGCGATCGCGCCCATGGCGATCTGCAGGTCGGGCAGGAACCGGATGATGCGCACGATCCGCGCCAGCCGAACCAGGCGCAGCAGCATCGCGGTCGATCGAAGGCCGGGCACGAAGGACGCTGCGATCACGATGAAGTCGAAGATGTTCCACGGGGTCTTGACGAACACACGGGGGCTCCAGCCCGCCGCCGTGAACCGGATCACCAGTTCGGCGACGTAGATCGCCAGGATCACGTTGTAGCCCACGTCGAAGGCGTGATCGAGTCCGCCCGACACCGTCGGGAAAGTTTCCGCCCCGAGCATGGCGGCGTTGATCATGATCACGATCACGATCAGGGTTTCAAAGAATGGATTACCGACCAGCCTCCGGCACACTGCCACGACGCTGGGCACAGGCTTGGGTGTCAGCGGTTCGGGCGCTGTGGTGGGTTGCACGATTAGTGCATAGCAAAGGTCGGCACCGACCACTGGCCGATCCGCTGGCGACATCGGCCAATCCGGCGTGACCGCTCGCGGCGAGCGTCTAGCGTCACCGCCATGCGTGGGGTCGGGCGCCGCGGGTTCCTATTGGGTTTCGGCGCGCTGGCCGCCGCTCCCCTGTTGCCGGGGTGCGGCGGGACGAACGGAGAAGACCGCGAACATGTCGTAGTCGTCGGTGCCGGATTCTCCGGACTCGCCGCGGCGCGGAAGCTGGCCGACGCCGGTCTGCGGGTGACCGTGCTCGAAGCGCGGGACCGGATCGGCGGCCGCACGCGGACCGACACCTCGCTCGGGGTGCCGATCGACGTCGGCGCCTCGTGGATCCACGGCACCGAGAGCAATCCCCTCACCACGCTGGCCCATGACGTCGGCGCCAAGACGGTGCCGACCGATTTCGAGGACTTCGTCCTGCTCGACGATCACCGGCTCGTCGACAAGAAGGCCGCCGCGGCGTCCGCAGAGGACTGGCACCGGATCGCCCGCGAACTCGACGACCTCAGCGGTGACGCCTCGGCCGAAGAGTCGGTCGCCGACGGACTGATCGGTATCGCGAACCTCGACGATCCGTTGGTCGCGTGGAACGTCACCTCGGGCATCGCGGGCGAGTACGCGGCCGACCCGGCTCAGATGTCCCTGCGTTGGCTCGGCAGCGAGGAACAGTTCAAGGGTCCCGACGTCATCCTCCCCGGCGGCTACACCCAGTTGTCCCAGTACGTCGCGAAGGGTCTCGACGTTCGCCTGGGCACCGAGGTCACCCGCGTCGCGCATGGCGGCGATCAGGTTCGCATCGACACTTCACAGGGCACCGTCACCGCGGACCGGGTAATCGTGACCGTTCCGCTCGGGGTGCTCAAGGCCGAGACCATCGTGTTCGACCCGCCGCTGCCCGACGCCAAGCGCAATGCCATCGAGCGACTCGGGTTCGGCTTGTTGAACAAGGTGGTCGTCGCATTCGACGCACCGTTCTGGCCGGAATCCACACCGATGATCGGCCTCGTGGGTGACAACCAGCCCGTCACCGATCTGGTCAACGGACTCGTCTTCGCCGGCAGACCCGTGCTGGTGGGATTGCGCGGCGGGCAGGCCGCCTGGTCGCGCGAGTCGATGTCGGACTCCGACGCGGTGAACGAACTGATCGCCGCGATCGACGCCCCCACGCCCACCGGGTCCATCGTCACGAAGTGGGGAACCGATCGATATGCCCGCGGTTCGTATAGTTTCATCGCCGTCGGGTCGAGCCCGGATGACATGCGCGCTCTCGGCGAGCCCGTGGGCGAGCGGCTGATGTTCGCCGGCGAAGCCACCAATCCCGAGTGGTTCGGCACGGTCCACGGCGCCTACCTGAGCGGTCAGCGGGAAGCCGAGCGCGTCCTGGCATAACCCGCGCACGCGCGACACCGGACCCGACACCGGCCGCACAGAGTCACTGTCGGCAAAATTCGATGTTCAGGAAGCCCGAACCGGGGGTATAGCCATATCTCCTTTCTTCCGAGGAGACGCCGATGACCGCGACCGCCGAAACGCCGACGAGCTCGGAGGCTCAGTCGCTGTTGGTGATGGTCGAGCGATTGCGGGCCAAGCTGGTCCGAGAGCGAGCCGGACTGGCACGCCAGCTTCGCGAGCTATCCCATCGGGTGGAGAGCATCGACCGTCAACTCGACGATCTGACTGTCAGCGCCGAGTGGTTGGCCGCCATCGCCTCCCAGTCCACCGATGAGCTGTCCGCGTAGATCCGTTCCGATACGGTGGGCTACACCGTGACCGAACCTCACCCGCCCGAGCCCGATCGGCCCGACCAGCCGGCGACACCGCCGCGGCCGGAACACCGCGGCGAGGACGTCGCCTTTCCCGAGTGGTTCCGGAAATTCTGGCGCACTCTGTTGGGACCCAAAAACCCCAGCTGAAGGGCGGCACGCCGGCACGCCGTCACTTACGATGCATCCATCGTGAGCCAGCCACCCACTTCCGCCGAGACGGATTCCCTCTCTCGCAGGCAGATCGTCCTCTTGGTGGCGGCTCTGGTCTTCTCGCTGATGTCGTTCTCGCTGAACGCCACCATGCTGGCGCCGGCCGTCCGCGACATCAACGACACCTTGGGTCCCGGTGCGTTCGTGGCGATGTCGACGCCGTTCTATCTGGCCGGCGCGCTCGCCAACGTCGTGCTGATCCGCTGGAGTGACTACATCGGACGCAAGCGGGTCCTGATCGGCATCGTGGTCGTGATGTGCATCGGCACCGTGCTGTGCCTGAGCACCTCACTCCCCATCGTGGTGGTCGGCAGATTCCTGCAGGGCGCCTCCAACATCACCTACGGTCTTGCCTTCCTGATTCTGCGAGCACGCTTGTCCGGCGCGACATTTGGCGTGTGCTGCGGGGTGATGGCATCGATCAACGGCGGGGTGGCCGGCGGCGACGCGTTCCTGGCCGGCATCATGACCGACGCGTTCGGTTACCGTTCGATCTTCGCCCTGATCCTCGTGGTCGGCCTGATCGCCGTCGCCTTCGTCTGGAAATGGGTTCCCGCCGACGAGGTCGCCCGCACGGAGGGCCGGATGGACTGGGTCGGCGCCGTTTTCATCGGCCTGACTGTCGGCGGGATCACCATGTTCTTGTCCAACGGCGGGCACCAAGGGTGGGTGTCGGCGCCCGCGCTGATCTGGCTGACGGCCGCCGTTGTGGGTTTCCTCGCCTTGGTCGTTGTCGACAGGCGGGTGGCACATCCCCTCATCGCGCTCAAGCACATGCGTTCCCGCGAGGCCTGGCCGCTGCTTGTCGTCACCATTCTGGTGATGGGATCGTTCATGGTGGTGCTCGGCTTCATCGTGCCCGCGATGGCCGAAGACCCGGACTCCGGCTTCGGCCTCAACGCGACGACGACCGCCCTACTGTTTCTGACCCCCGGTGCGGTCGTTCAGGTCATCACCGCACCGTTCATCGGACGGTTGGCGGTTCGCATCGGATTCGTCACCGTTCTGCGGGCCGGGATCGTGGCCACGATCGTCGTGGTCGCACTGATAGCGGCGTTCGCCGACCACAAATACGTAGTCGCGGCGCTGATGGTGATCTTCGGATTCACCTGCACCGCAGTCATACTCACACCGCTGAGCTCACTGGGCGTGCTGCAGGCATCCGACGAGGCGCCCGGGGCGCTGCCCGGCATCGCCAATGCCAGCTACGGCATCGGCTTCACACTGGGCTTCGCATGGGCCGGCCCGATCGTCGGCTCGGGCACGGATTCCACGTTCCAGCACGCATTGTGGTTTGCCGTCGGAATCGGCGTCGTGGCACTGGTGTTCAGCCTGATCCTCCGGCCGAAACCGTTCACTACCGGAACTGCCGCCCCCGCCGGTTCGACAGCTCACCAGACATCGCCCTGACCGACGGTGGCACCGGCGTTGTGGGATCACAGTCCGGCGCACGGCGGGGTTCGCCGTAGACAGTCGTCAGCGGGACCACGCCGGCCCATGCCCCGGCGGCCACGTCCTCCTCGCCGTCCTCGGGCCACCCGTCGCCGATCTTCAGCGACCAGTTGTCATCGGTGATCGCCATCCGCAGCGCCATGGTGGCGGCCAGTTCCTTGCGCGAACTCGCGCGAAGCTCCGCCACCCGGCCCGGGATGAAAGTGTCGGTCAGCGTCTCGAGGTAGCGAATCTTGTCGGATTCCTCGATTGCGTCGAAGGTTCCGAACAGGGTGGCGCTGCGGAACTGGAAGGACGACTCAAAACCGCTGCGTGCCACCAGGACTCCGTCGAGAGCGGTGACCGAGACCGCGGCGGGTGCGCCGTCGGCGAGCTGCCGCAGCCAGGGCGAGCCCGTCGATCCGTGGATCACGAGTTCATCGCCGATCCGGGCAAAGCCGATCGGGAATATCACCGGGTGTCCGTCGCGGATCAACGCGACGGTCGCCAGCGGAGTGGCATCGAGAAGCTCGTCAAGTCGCGAACGTTCGGTGTTCTGCTTCTCCGGTAGGCGGCTGACCCTGGTCGACGGTTGCGGCATGGGATTACTGTCGCACGGCCCGCAACGCGGCGGGGGTCAGGTCCCCCAGCGTCGGGTAGCCGTCGATGGCCATGATCAGATCGGTCTCCGCCAGCAGCGAGCGCAGCACGTGCACTATCCCGTCGGTGCCGGCCAGCGCCGCACCGTAGGCGTAGGGGCGACCGATGCCAACGGCTTTGGCGCCCAACGCCAGAGCCTTGACGATGTCGGCGCCCGAACGGATCCCGGAGTCGAAGAGCACCGGCACGTCACCGGCCGCCGCCACGACGTCGGGAAGGCAGTCGATGGCCGGCACACCGCCGTTGGCTTGCCGACCGCCGTGATTGGAACAGTAGATGCCGTCGACACCGGCGTCGATCGCGCGCCGGGCGTCATCGGGATGGCAGATGCCCTTGAGGATCAGCGGCAATGACGTCAACGATCGAAGCCAGGTCAAGTCGTCCCACGTCAGCGAGTTTCCGAAGTTGCTGACCCAGGACAGCACGGCGTTGCGGGGGTCGGCATCGATGTCGGCGTCGACCTTGGCTCGGAAGACCGGGTCGCTGATGTAGTTGGACAAGCACATGCCGCGCAGTTGGGGGAAGTTGGCGGTGGAAAGATCGCGCGGCCGCCAGCCGGGCACCCAGGTGTCCAGCGTGACCACGATTCCGGTGTACCCGGCGGCTTCGGCACGGCGTACAAAGCTCTCCGCCATCTCGCGATCGGTTGGGGTGTACAGCTGGAAAAGCCCTGGCGTGTCACCGAATTCGGCAGCGACGTCCTCCAGCGGGTCCATCGTCAGTGTGGACACACACATCGGCACCCCGGTGCGGGCGGCAGCCCGCGCGGCAGCGAGGTCGCCGTGGTGGTCCTGGGTGCACAGTCCGATGACCCCGATCGGCGCCATGAACACCGGGGCGGGCCAGCGCCGTCCCCACAGTTCGACCGACAGGTCGCGTTCGGTGGCGCCGACCAGCATGCGCGGTATCAGACCCCACTGTTCGAAGGCGCTGACATTCACCCGCTGGGTGCGCTCGTCACCGGCGCCGCCGGCCACGTAGGACCATATCGACGACGGAAGGGCTTGGGCGGCACGAGCTTCCAACTCGTCGAAGGACATCGGGAGGCTGGGTACCGTACCGGTCAGACCCTGGAAGTAGATCTCGATCTGGTAGTTGCCGTACGGCTGGGTCATCGGTGATCCTCCTGGCGCGACATCGACATCATGGCGAGTTCCACTCGCAGTTCTACGCCGAAACTCCCGTGTGGGTGGAAACCTCACCGACGAGCTCGGCGACCCGGCGCACCTGGTCGATGTCGCTGCTGGTGGGGATGAGGTGTACCTCGCTGGTGCCGATCTCGGCGAACCCGCGCAGCACCGCGACGAGCTCCTCCTCGGTGCCGGCCCAGCCCGCGGTCGGCGCGAGCGCATCGACGTACTCCCGCGGGATCCAGTTCATGTAGTGGCGCAGATGCTGGATCACTTGCTGACGAGGCGCGTCTCCCTCGCCGAGTGCGAACCAAAATGACGTCGCCAGATGGGGTTTGGGTTTACCCGCCGCGGCCCATGCGTCGCGGGCGACGTCGAACAGCGCGTTCTCCTTCTCGAGGTCGAGGTCCATCGAGATGCCGGCCAGGCCCTCAGCCCACGGCGCGGCACTGCGTACCGTCTTGGGTCCGGTGGTACCGACCAGCAGCCGTGGCCCACCATCGCGGGCGGGACGGGGCCCGACGGGCAGCACCGATTCGGTGATCTTCTCCCCCGCCCACACCCGCTGCATGATCGCCACCCGCTCGGCCATGTTCCGCATGGTCTGCGTCTTCGGATCGGCGCCGACGGCGCGATAGTCCTCGTGCCGGCCCCCGACGCCCAGACCGACGGTCAGCCGTCCGCCGCACAGCAGGTCGCCGGTCGCGAGCCCCTTCGCCAGCATCACCGGATCGTGTAACTGGGGCACGACGACGGTCGCCACCAGCGGCACCCGCTCGGTCCAGCCGGACAGCGCTCCCAACAGCGTCAGGGAATCGGGGTTGCCGAACGCGATCCGCTCCCCCCAACACAGCGAGGAGAACGGTCCCTCGTCGATCGTCTGCGCCCAGCGCTTGAGGATGTCTGCGTCAACGTCCGGTTCCATCACCGGCAATGTCATGCCAATCTGCACGCTCGCGATTCTGGCACGGCGCGGCGGCCACCCGCGCCGATCCGACCTACTGACAGAGATCCGGCCTGCTGACAGGATGGAGCTCATGCCGATCGCCACTTCCGCCGTCGCCCACGTGCGGCTGACCGTCACCGACATCGACGCCTCGCGCCGGTTCTACGACAGCGTGTTCGGCTGGCCCGTCTACGCCGAGCTGCCGGCGAACGCCGATGCCGCGACCCGCGAGCAGCTTTCGTTTCTGTTCGGCGGCGTCATCTACAACATCGGCGACAACCTGATCGGGTTGCGACCCACCGGCACCGGCGCCTTCGACGAGGACCGGGTCGGCCTCGACCACCTGGCGTTCGTCCTGCCCAGTCTGGACGCCCTCGAGCAGGCCGCCGGCCACCTTGATTCCCTGGGCATCGCGCACGAGCCGATCAAGGACATCGGCATCGCCTACATCCTCGAGTTCCGCGACCCCGACAACATCGCCTTGGAGCTCACCGCCCGCAAGTAACGCCCCGACGACCGTCCTTGAGCAGTGAGCTTCCCGCTTCGTCACGTTCGCCCAACGAGAGGTGTAGTCAGAGATGTCGAGACTAAAGCGCAGCGAACATTCGGTGTCGTTGCTCGACGGTGAGATCGTTGAAGAATCGGATCTCGGTTCGATCCGCCGCGTCACTGCCGACAACCTGCCCATCCTGTCCGGCCTCTCGATCAAGCGCCTGGTGATCAATCCGGGTGCGATGCGCACGCCGCACTGGCACGCGAACGCCAACGAATTGGCCTACTGCGTCACCGGTAATTGTCTGGTCTCGATTCTCGACAGCGGCAGCCAGTTCTCGTCGTTCACGATCGGCTCCGGCGAGATGTTCCATGTCGACTCAGGCTCGTTGCATCACATCGAGAACATCGGCGAGGAACCTGCCGAGTTCATCCTTTCGTTCCGGCACGAGCGGCCCGAGGACTTCGGCCTCGGGGCCGCGTTCGGCGCGATGACAGATGCGGTGTTGGGTAACACCTACGACCTGCCGGCTTCGGACTTCGCGAAGATCCGCCGCGACACCACCGACCGGAAGCTCGCTGCACGCGTTGGGGATCCGTCGGTTCCGAGCACCGCCCACTTCGACGATCCGCACAAATTCGGGGTCGAGGCACAGAGCCCGCCAGTCGGCAGCGCAGTCGGATCGGCACGCCTGGCCCGGGTCCAGTTCTGGCCCGCCCTCAAGGACATGTCGATGTACTCACTTCGGATCCGTGAGGACGGAATGCGCGAACCGCATTGGCACCCGGTCACAGCGGAGATGGGCTACGTCGCGTCGGGAAGTTCGCGGATGACGGTCATGGACCCTGACGGAACGTTGGACACCTGGTATCTGGAGCAAGGTGACATGTACTTCATCCCTCGTGCGTACCCTCACCACATCGAGGTGGTCGACGCTCCCGACCTGCATTTCGCGATCTTCTTCGACCAGCCCACCCCTGGCGATATCGGATATCGGGCGTCGGCGAGCGCGTACTCGCGCGAAGTACTCGCTGCGACGTTCAATGTCCATATCGACGACCTGCCCAATTTCCCGTTCACCAAGGCCGATCCGCTGATCGTCAACCGGGTCAACCCGCTTGATCCACGCGACTAGGGCGTCGAAGCACCGCCGAGATCGACGTTTTGCTGCCTGGCACTCGAACTTTCGCGGCGAGACGTCGGTTTGGGCGTGGGGACGTTAGCGAGCGGGGTCCTTCTGCGCGCGGATCGGCCCGGCGCCGGGCGGCGGATTGAGCAGATTGCCCCGCAGGCTGCCCCGCGCGGTACGCACCGCGACCAGCAGCCAGGTGCTCAGCAACCCGGCGTAGGCGATCACCGCCGCGACCTTGAACGCCGGCAGGTTGGTGTGCACCGCCAGTTGGGTGGTGCCGGTGACGAATGTGCCCACCGGAAAGGTGAGGCTCCACCAGGTCAGGGCGAACGGCATACCGCGGCGCAGGGTGCGAATCGTCAGTGAGGCGGCCAGCGCTATCCACAGCATCGCGAAGCCCCACACCGGAACTCCGAAGATGACGGCAAACGCATTCAGTCCCTCGGCCAGCCCGGGCTCGACGGCCGTTGCCGCTACGTGGCCGAGAAGCCCTGCGGCGGTGATGGATTGGCCGAGTGGCCCGAGCACGATCCACAGCGTGGGAACCCTGGCGGTTCCCGACGTTCCGTAGAGCGCGAGCCTGCTCCAGATCAGTGTGATGATGATGAACGCCGCAACCAGGGACAGTCCGAACATCGCGTAGCAGCCGTACAGCATGGTGGTGCGCCCGCTGCCCGGCGCCATGTGCGGGATGAGCAGCGCGCCGGCGGCCGCCGAGACCATCGGTGGCACAACCGGCATCAGCCAGCCGCCGAACGCGGCGTCGGGTTCGACGTTGTGCTGGGTGAACATCAGGAACGGGATGCTCACCGCGGTGAACAGCCCGCCCACCGTGCCGGCGGTCCACAGCACCCAGTCCAGATCGACGGCGAGCCGCTCGCCGATCAGATCTCGGCCGATCAGCACCGCACCGGTGCCGACGGTCAGTAGCGCCATCGGCGCCGCACCGTAGAAGTGCGCCATCTGCGGATTGCGGGCATGGGTGCGCGCGACGGTGGGATGGCGCAGCCAATGCAGGCCGACGATCCCGATCAGCACGACCAGCAGCGCCGCGGCGATCACCCAGACCACCTCGGCGAACCCGCGCAATCCTGGGAGCTGGATCGGCAGCGTCGCACCCGCGGTCGCGACGATTCCGGTGCCCATGACCGACGCGAACCAGTTGGGCCCGATGTTGCCCAGCACTTCGACCCGGGTCTTCGGTGTTGCCATAAGCAACAGACGGTACGGCATCCGACGGCCGTGACCGGGTAGGCCGGTGATCATTGCACGGGGTGACCCAAAGTGCTTGACTGGCAAGGGTAATGGCAATCGAACTGAACCACACCATCGTCGCCGCACATGATAAGCAGCAGTCCGCAGATTTCCTGACCGAGCTGTTCGGGCTACCGGATGCCGCGCCGTTCGGACATTTCCTCGTCGTCACCCTCGAGCACGGGCTGAGCCTGGACTTCGCCGACGTGCCTGCCGATGAACCAATTCACCCGCAGCACTACGCCTTCCTGGTGTCCGAGGACGACTTCGACACGATCTACCGCAAGATCTCTGATCGAGAATTACCGCACTGGGCAGATCCCCGCGCCGCCCGGCCTGGCGAGATCAACCACAACGACGGCGGCCGCGGCGTGTACTTCCGGGACCCGGCGGGCCACTACCTGGAGATCATCACCCGGCCGTACGGGTCGGGCGCCGACTAGCCATTGTGCCCGCGCCGGTTCTCCTGCCTCAGGTAGTCGTGCGCCAGCTCGGCGACGTGGGCCGGTAGCTGCCCACCGGCCACATCGGCCAGGCTGGTCTCCTCGAGCACAGAGCGCATGCTGGCGCGCAGCGCCCGCCACACATCGGTCAGCGCCGCGGTAGGCCCGCTGTAGGGCAGGTCGCCCAGGCCGATGTCACGCACGCTCGCCAACGGCCCGTCGATGCAGCGCAACACGTCGGCGATGCTGATGTCGGCGGCCGGCCGGCCCAGCTCGTAGCCGCCGTCGCGGCCGCGGTGGCTGCGCACCAGCCGGTCGGTGCGCAGACCGGACAGGATGTCGACCAGGAACTGCGCGGGGATGCCCTGCGCCTTGGCCAGGTCCTCTGTCTTGACCAGCGCGCCCGAGTCGAGTGATGCGAGCTGGATCATGGCGCGGACGGCGTATTCCGCCTTCGCTGACATCCGCATTCCGCGAATTGTGCCACTGCCAGGTCGACAGCAGGCTTACGAGGCGTCTGATGCCGGTGCTGGTGTGCCCCCGGTGCGCTGCGGCGCCCGGTGCGGCGTGAGCGCCCTGCGGAGGGTGTCGGCGAATCGGTCGAGCGAGGTGCGGACCTTGGCGACCGAGGTCTCGACGCGCTGCTGGCCTGGGGATTGCGGAGCCTTGGTGTGCGGCACCGCCTTGTTGCCGTCGCTCAAATCCGTCGCACCGTTGGCGGCGGTCGGTTTGGTGTCGGAAGCGGTGACAGTGCCGGTGTCGGTCGGGTCGGCCGATGTCTCGGGCTTGGTGGACGTCTCAGTCGTGGTGGACGTAGCCGGCTTCGAGGATGCCCCCGGTCGGGCCGCGACGGTCAGGCTGCGGCGATGACCCAGCGTGCGGCGCAGCGATGCCACGCTGTCGGCCACTGCCGAGAGGCTGACCGCCGAGGTCGCTTTCGGCCGGGACGGCGCGGGCCGGCGCAAGATGTCGGTCAGCTCGGTCAGGCGCTGGCGGACCTCACTGCGGATCGCCTTCACGATTTTCGACGGCGGCCCGATGGGCACCGCGACGACCCGCAGAGCGGTGGTGATGGCGGCGTCGACGTCACCGTCGGTGAGCGCGGCCAGCGTGTCCGCGATCAGCCGCGGTTTGGCTACGGCGATCCGGGCGGCCGCGACGGTCGCCTCGACGACCTGCACGCTCACATAGCCGACGTAGTCGGCGACCGATGTCACGGCATGCTGCAGGCGATCCTCGCTGATCGCGGCGGACGCGTTGGCTGACGGTACGGCAGTCGGCGGACCGCTGAGCAGATCGGCGACCGCCTTGGGCGGCACCGGGGACGGGACGCGCATCGGCGTCGGTGTCCCGGAGACGTCGCTCCAGAACGCTTCGTCCACCGCCCGGCCGCTGAGCATCGTGACATTGGTGACGACGCCGGCGACCACTTTCTTCAGCGGGTCCGCCGGGCTCGTGTCACTGGCGTCTCGCGTCAGGATCTCGAGCAGAGCCCGGTCGAGAGCCGTGGTCGATGCCGTGCTGTCGGCCGACAGTTTCACCGGGGGAACCCGAACGTCCGACTGGGGTGCCGATACCGGGTTGGCGACGACAACTGTCGCGCCCACGAGGGCTACTCCAGTCGTGAAAATCGCACCAATGCCGCGCCGCACCGCGTGCTCACCTCCCCGGCACTCAGGCCAATTGCGGCCTTAAGAATACCTGAGAGGAAACTTAGAGAGAAAGACCCAATTGCTATTCGAGTAATTCACTCAATTTGACGAATGGGAAAACAGAGCGCCCCTCCCTTTCGAGGACTTCGAAAAGGAGGGGCACCCTGTCGATGCTGCGGATTACCCCGCGGACTTGCTGGCCGAGGCCTTGGCGGGCCGCTTCGAGCCGGCGACGCCCTTCTTGGCGCTGGACTTGCCTGAACTTCCACTCTTCGCGTTGCTGGTGTTGGAGTGATCGGACGCGGAGGCATCGCTGCCGCTACCCGATTTGGCGTTGCCGGCACCGCTGTCAACAGCGGGCGACGACTCCTCCACCGCGGCGACACGCAGTGCCGATGCCGACGGGGATGCGCTCTTCGCGGCGGCCGGCGGCGGAACCGGCGGCGCCGATCCGGTCTGCGACAGCGCGTCGGCGATACCGTGGACCGCGGCTTGGATCACGCCGCGAGCGCTCGGCACCACCGTGGCAGCGTCGATCTGCACGCCGGCACCGACCGTCAGGTTGAGGACCGTGCCCGGGATGCCCCGCGGTCCGAAGAACCCGTCGACCGCAGCGTTCCACGCCTCCTCGGCATTGCCGTTGGTGATGCCGGTGATGACGTTCTGCACGACGGCGCTGAACGCGCCGGCGAGCACCTGAGCTTGGCCGATGGAGCTCTGAACGACCAGGTTGACCAGGTCCGGAACGGCGCCGAGCAGGGCGGTGCCCCGTGCGACTGCGTTGTCCAGCATGTAGTTGGCGCTGGCGAGGGCGACCTGGCCGGCGGCCACGAACGGTCCCACGAGCGCGGACTGCAACGTCGAGATGGCGCCGGGAATGTCGCCGGAGAGCGCCTGCTGAGTGGCCGTCACGAATGCGCCGGGCAGGTTCCACAAGCCTTCGCTGGCGATCAATCCGATCGTTGTTGCGGCGTTGGCGGCGCTCCCCAGCGATGCCGCCCCGTTGTACCCCATCTGGCTGATGATCGGCAGGTGGTCGTTGATGATCTGCGGAAGCAGACCGACCGCATTGAACTGGTAGCCGCCCTTCGCGATGGCGACGCCGCCGGCGGTGACCAGGCCGCCGAGATCGGTATAGCCAGCAGTCGTGTTATCGGCGCTCAGCACCCACTGATTGAGAGAACTGACCGTGCCGAGGAGCTCGGACAGCGGGCTGTCGAAGCCCGCCAGCGCCACCTGATTCACCGACGGGATGTGGAGGTCGGGCAACGCGAGATTGGCCTGCGTTACTGGCGTCATTGCAATCGCGCTGGCGCCGACAACGGCAGCGGTTCCCGCAATGAGCTGAGAGCGTATGGAGATTTGCATTTCAATCCCTCCCGGGCTGGGGTCAACACTGACAAAGCTGAAGGTACCTGAGAAAAACCTGAGGGAAAACAGAAATTGACGATTTTGTCGAAAATATTTTCTGACGAGAACGTCAGACCCCGACAGGAGTGCGACACAGCGAAGCTTATTAGCTGATTTGACCTGCTGATATGCCGTTACAGCCCCGGTTCAGCAAATTTCCGTTACGGCAATACACCGAGCAGGAAGTCCCGAGCCAGGCATGTCGAAGAGTGAAATCTGCCGAGCCGACTCTCAGGTTTATGGCCCAAACCTCTCAGGAAAGGACGCGGGGCCGTCTCAGTCTGAGATCGCGGCCGAATCGGCGACGACGACAGCGAACAAATCCTTGAGAGCGGCAAGACTCGCGGCGTGCAGCGATGCCGCGGTGATGGCCGCACCGTCCACTCCTGGCAACGACCTCGTGGCGGTCGCCGCCGCGACCACCGTGGGCGCGTAGCCGAGGTTGAACGCGCCTCGCGCGGTCGAATTCACACACATATGTGTCATGAATCCGCCGATGATCAGGTTCTCGGCGCCCACCGATTTGAGCCGATCGTCGAGATCGGTGTGCACGAACGAATTGGGGTAGCTCTTGACCACCACCGGTTCGCCGTCGCGAGGGGCGACCTGGGCCACGATCGCACCGCTCTCCCCGCTGATGTCGTACAGCGAGCCCGGGCCGTCGTCGTGCTGGATGTGAATGACCGGGATGCCCGCAGTCCGCGCGCGATCCAACAGCGCGGCCGCCTCGTCCAGTGCGGCCTGAACACCCTCGAGTTCCATCACACCCTGCGTGTACGTGTTCTGGCAGTCGATCAGGATCAACGTCGACGTGGCCAGACTCGGCGGATCGAGCGGAAGGCCCGCGAGCGCCCGCAGGGTGTTGAGTTCAGTCATGGCGCAACGTTACTGCGTAGCGGCCAGCACCGCCTCGGCCAATTCCGGCCGGCACACCACGACGTCGGGCAGCAACGGGTCGGGCCGGTTGTACTGAAGCGGTGAGCCGTCGATGCGTGAGGTGTGCAACCCGGCGGCGCGGGCGACAGCCACCGGGGCGGCCGAATCCCATTCGTATTGACCACCCGCGTGCACATACACATCGGCACGACCCTGGATGACGGCCGCGACCTTGGCTCCGGCAGAACCCATTTCGACCAGAACGCCGCCCAACGCGTCGCGAACCTGCAGCGCCACCGCCGGGGGCCGGGTTCGCGACACCACGATGCGCGGCGCAGTCGGCGCCGCCGGGGGCGGCGACACCGCGGGGGTTGCCAGCGTGACGCCCTGGGCGGGAAGTGCGACCGCGCCGGCGATCAGCTCCCCGTCCTCCCACAGCGCCACGTGCACAGCCCAGTCGTCGCGGTCGAGCTCGGAGAACTCGCGGGTGCCGTCGAGCGGATCGACGATCCACACCCGTCGGCTGCGCAGCCGAATCGGATCGTCGGCACCCTCCTCTGACAGCACCGCATCCTCGGGCCGCGCCGCGGCCAGCGCCTCCATCAGATGATCGTGAGAACGCTTGTCGCCCGCAGCCTTTCGCTCCGCGCCGGAGGCATCGGACAGCTCGACACGGACGTCGAGTAGAAGCTTGCCCGCCTGCGTGGCCAGCTCGGCCGCCAGGTCGTGATCGTTCACGCCTGGCCCTCCAACAGATCGACGACCTGCTGGGCCAGCTCGTCGCATTCATGGTCGGGTGTCAGCCGCAGATCGGGGTTCTTCGGCCGCTGATAGGGGCTGTCGATCCCGGTGAAGTGAGTGATTTCCCCCGCCCTTGCTTTGGCGTAGAGCCCCTTGGGATCCCGTCGCTCACAGTCTTCGAGCGGAGTGTCGACGAAGATCTCGTAGAACTCGACCCCCTGGTCGGTGTGCACCTTGCGGGCCAGTTCCCGGTGTTCCTCGAGCGGGCTGATCGCGGGAACCAGGACCGTCAGGCCGGCATCGGCCATCAGCGTGGCGATATGGGCCAACCGGCGCAGGTTCTCGGCGCGATCCGCCATCGAGAAGCCGAGATCCGCGTTGAGCCCGTGGCGCAGGTTGTCACCGTCGAGAATGTAAGCGGGGCAACCATGTTCGAGCAGCTTCTGCTCCACCAGCACCGCCACTGAAGACTTCCCCGAACCGGAAAGCCCGGTGAACCACAGGGTGCGCCCCTTCGTCAGCCGGTCAGCGGAGTCCACCAGCGACTGGTGGCGCACGGTATTCGGCGACGCGCTGCGAGCCGCCGTCGGCGCCGTGTCGCGGACCATGCCCGCAGCCACCGTCACGTTGGTGTCGGGGTCGATCAGGATGAACGATCCCGTCGCGGCGTTGCGGGAGTATTCGTCCAGTAACAGCGGCACCTGGGTGCGCAGGGTGACTCGGCCGAGTTCGTTGAGCTTCAACGCCGTCGCGCTCTTGTCCCGGTGCAGGGTGTTGACATCCAGGCGATAGTCCAGCGCACCGACACGAGCCCGCGTGGTGCGGGTGGTGTGCTTGATGATGTAGTCACGTCCGGGCTCCAGGGACGACTCGTCGGCCATCCAGCAGACCGTGGCGTCGAATTCCCGGGTGGCCACCGGCTGGTTCTGCGGGCGGGCCAGCAGGTCTCCGCGGGAGATGTCGATGTCGTCGGCGAGGCTGATCGACACCGCCATCGGCGGGAACGCCTCCTCGACAGGTCCGGTCGGTCCGTCGATTGCGGTGATACGACTGCTTTTTCCGCTGGGTAGTACGACGACCTCGTCGCCAGGGCGCATCACGCCGCCGGCGATGGTGCCCGCGTAGCTGCGATGGTCCGCATGCTCGACGGTCTGTGGCCGGATCACGTACTGCACCGGGAACCGCACGTCGACCAGGTTGCGGTCGCCGGCGATGTAGACCTCTTCGAGATGACTCAGCAGCGGCGGCCCGTCATACCAGGGCGCTTTGTCCGACTTCGTCACCACGTTGTCACCCTTGAGCGCCGACATCGGGATGGTCGTGACGTCGTGGATGTCGAGGCGGGCGGCGAAGGCGTGGAACTCCTCGCGGATCCATTCGAAACGCTCACGGTCCCAGTCGATGAGGTCCATCTTGTTGACCGCCAGCACGACATGCTGAACGCCCAGCAAGGAGGCCAGGAATGCGTGCCTGCGAGACTGCTCGAGCAGACCGTGCCGGGCGTCGACGAGCACGATCACCAGTTGCGCGGTCGAGGTTCCGGTCACCATGTTGCGGGTGTACTGAATGTGGCCAGGAGTGTCGGCGATGATGAATTTCCGCTTGGCCGTGGCGAAGTAGCGGTAGGCGACGTCGATGGTGATGCCTTGCTCACGCTCGGACCGCAGGCCATCAGTCACCAGTGCGAGATCGGTGTAGTCGTTGCCACGTTCCCGCGACGTCCGCTCGACGGCGGCGAGCTGGTCTTCCATCACGGCTTTGGAGTCGTAGAGCAAGCGGCCGATCAGGGTCGACTTGCCGTCATCGACGGAGCCGGCGGTGGCAATCCTCAACAGCGTGCTCATCAGAAATACCCCTCGCGCTTGCGGTCTTCCATGCCGGCTTCGGAAATACGGTCGTCGGCGCGAGTGGCGCCACGTTCGGTCAAACGTGACACCGCGGTCTCGGCGATCACTTCCTCGACGGTGGAGGCGGTGGACTCCACACAGCCGGTGCAGGTCACGTCGCCGACCGTGCGGAAGCGCACCGAGGTCTCGAAGACCGGTTCGTCGGGGGTGGGCTGCAGGAACTCGTGGACGGCCAGCAGCATCCCGTCGCGCTGAAAGACCTGCCGGGGGTGGGCGTAGTAGATGCCTGGCAGCGTGATCTCTTCGGCACCGATGTAGGCCCAGATGTCGTATTCGGTCCAGTTCGACAACGGGAAGACGCGGATGTGCTCACCTTTGCGGTGGCGCCCGTTGTAGAGGTTCCACAGCTCGGGACGCTGCGCCTTGGGATCCCACTGGCCGAACTCGTCGCGGAAGCTGAACACCCGCTCCTTGGCCCGGGCCTTCTCCTCGTCCCGGCGGGCACCGCCGAAGGCGGCGTCGAACTTGTTCTCCCGGATGCCCCGCAGCAGCGTGACCGTCTGCAGCGGATTGCGCGACGGCCCGTTGTCGATCACTCGGCCTGCGGCGATGTCCTCTTCGACACTGGCCACCACCAGGCGCAGGCCGTACCGCTCGACCAACTCGTCGCGGGTGGCGATCACTTCCTCGAAGTTGTGGCCGGTGTCGACATGCATCACCGGGAACGGCAGCCGGCCGGGCGCGAACGCCTTGATCGCAAGGTGCAACATCACGATCGAGTCCTTACCGCCGGAGAACAGCAGAACCGGCCGTTCGAACTCGGCCGCGACCTCGCGAATGATGTGAATTGCCTCGGCCTCGAGGGACCGAAGGTGGCTCAGCTCGTACTGCCCCGGCTTGGGGCGTTCGACCACCGGACTCGCCATGATTTCCTCGTAAAGTTGGTAGATTTGACCATAATTACAAAGCTAACCCGGAATCTAACCGTCACGACGGATTCAGTCAAGGATTGCGCGCAAGCAGACTTGCACAGCAACTACGGCGAGCCCTCAGACGTCGTTCGCTTCCAGATCGCCCGGGTCCGGGATCCGATGCACACCCGGCCGGGCGTGCGCCTAGGGCGCTTCGGGAGTTGTCGCAGTGACCGGGGGCGCCGCGACCTCTGGTGTCTTCGTCGGCTCCACGGCGGTCTCCTTCGTGGTCTCCCCCGTCGTCATCGACGACGTCACGGGCGAGGTGAAGGTACCGGGGTCGGACACGATCGTGCCGCTATCAGGCTCGGTCACCGCGATGCCCAATGCGCCCATCGCGACAAGCGCACTACCACCGACCACGGCGGACAAGGTTTTGATGTTGGTCATCTCGACACTTCCAATCGACTCGGACCAGTTCTTCGGGACCGGATCTCCTGCCAAATCGCTGACAGTTGGTTAACCCGAAGCTGTGAGCCCAAACCTGCGAGCCGCCTGCCGTACCGCGTCAGCCGGCGCCTGGCGTCGGAGGTTGCGGACTGGCCGACGCCACCGACGAACTCGGCAGCATCGGTTTCGACGTCTGCACTGTCGTCGGGCTGGGAACGGTGGTCGTCGGGTCGACGCTGGTGCCCTTGTCCTGACATGCCGCCAGAGTCGGGAGCGCCACCGCCACAAGCAGGGCTGGAACCAGTCGATGTGTGAGCTGCTTCACGTGCACGCACGCAGTCTTCCCGTGCCCCGCGTTGCTAAACCGAGCACACCCGCAGGGTCTTGGCGTCGTTTCGACCGGCGATCTCCTACCCTGTGCTGCATGCACCCTGCGCCGGGCAGCGGCCCATGACGCGTTTTCTGGCGCGTCGGCTGCTCAACTATGTGGTGCTGCTGGCCTTGGCGTCGTTCCTCACGTTCACGCTGACCTCGTTGACGTTCGCGCCATTGAACAGTCTGATGCAACGCAATCCACGTCCGCCACAGGCGGTGATCGATGCCAAAGCCGCCGAACTCGATCTCGACAAACCGATCCCGCTGCGCTACGCCCACTGGGTGGCCGGCGCGGTGCACGGCGATTTCGGCACGACCGTCACCGGACAGCCGGTCTCCGACGAGCTGGGCCGCCGCATCGGTGTCAGCCTGCGACTACTGGTGATCGGTTCGGTGCTGGGCACCGTGATCGGCGTCGTCGTCGGCGCCTGGGGCGCGATTCGGCAATACCGATTATCGGATCGGGTGATCACTCTGCTGTCGCTGTTGGTGATCAGCACGCCGACGTTCGTCATCGCCAACCTGGCGATCCTGGCAGCCTTGCGGGTGAATTCGATTCTCGGAGTGCATATTTTCGAATACATCGGCGAGACTTCCCCGGACGCCGTCGGGGGTCCCTGGAACCAGTTCGTCGACCGGATGCAGCACTTGATCCTGCCCTCGGTCACGCTGGCGCTGGGTGCGATCGCGGGTTACAGCCGCTACCAACGCAATGCGATGCTCGACGTTCTGGGTCAGGACTTCATCCGCACCGCGCGAGCCAAGGGACTCACCCGGCGCCGAGCGTTGTTCAAACACGGGCTGCGGACCGCACTGATCCCGATGGCAACGCTGTTCGCCTATGGCGTCGCGGGTTTGGTCACCGGAGCGGTGTTCGTGGAGAAGATCTTCGGCTGGCACGGCATGGGTGAGTGGGTCGTTCAGGGCATCGCGACTCAGGACACCAACATCGTCGCGGCGATCACGGTGTTCTCCGGTGCCGTCGTGCTCCTGGCCGGGCTGCTGTCCGACGTCATCTACGCGATACTCGATCCCCGGGTGAGGGTGACGTGACCGAGACGACGGATAACTCCCGCTCGGGGGCGGCGCCCGAGGAGTTCGCCTCGCGGCGCACCCTGGTGCTGCGCCGCTTTGCCCGCAACCGGGGCGCGATGGCGTCATTGGTGATCCTGGCCGTGCTGTTTATCGGCTGCTACGCCCTTCCACCGTTATTGCCCTGGTCCTACACCGATCTCGACTTCTATGCGCTTCAAGCCCCGCCCAGCACCGACCACTGGTTCGGGACCAACGCGTTGGGCCAAGATCTGTTCGCTCAGATCCTGCGCGGTATGCAGAAGTCGATGCTCATCGGCTTGTGTGTGGCGGTGATCTCGACCGGCATCGCCGCGACGGTCGGCTCCATCGCGGGTTACTTCGGCGGTTGGCGCGACCGGACGCTGATGTGGTTGGTGGACCTGCTGCTGGTGGTGCCGTCGTTCATCCTGATCGCGATCCTCACGCCGATAACCAAGAGCTCGGCCAACGTCATCTTGCTGATCGTGCTGCTGGCCGGGTTCAGCTGGATGGTGAGCTCACGTATGGTGCGGGGCCTCACGATGAGCCTGCGGGAGCGGGAATTCGTCCAAGCCGCACGGTATATGGGCGTCTCGAGCCGGCGCATCATCATCCGCCACATCATCCCGAATGTCGCCTCCATCCTGATCATCGACGCCGCACTCAACGTGGCGGTGGCGATCCTCGCCGAAACCGGGCTCAGCTTCCTCGGTTTCGGAATCCAGCCACCCGACATCTCGCTCGGTACGCTCATCGCCGACGGCACCAAATCGGCAACTACCTTCCCGTGGGTGTTCCTGTTCCCCGCCGGCGTTCTGGTGCTGATCCTGGTGTGCGCCAACCTCACCGGCGACGGGCTGCGCGACGCACTCGACCCCGGCAGCGCCACACTGCGCCGCGGCCGCAGGAAGAAGACGCAGCGATGAGCGAGACCCTGCTGGAGGTCACCGACCTCGCCGTCAGCTTCCCCACCGACGGCGACGACCTGACCGCGGTGCGCGGCCTGACCTATCAGGTGCGTGCCGGCGAGGTGGTCGCGATGGTCGGCGAATCCGGGTCGGGCAAGTCGGCCGCGGCCATGGCCGTCATCGGCCTGCTCCCGGAGTACGCCGCCGTGTCAGGCTCGGTGCGGCTGTCCGGCCGGGAGCTGCTCGGGCTGTCCGACGGCGAGATGTCGAAGATCCGGGGTCGGCGCATCGGGACGGTGTTCCAGGACCCGATGTCCGCGCTGACCCCGGTTTACACCGTCGGCGACCAGATCGCCGAGGCCATCACCGTGCACCACACCGACGTCGGCAAGCAGGCGGCACGCAAGCGCGCCGTCGAACTGCTCGAGTTGGTGGGCATCGCCCAGCCCGAGCGGCGGGCCCGCGCGTTTCCGCACGAGTTGTCCGGCGGTGAGCGCCAGCGGGTGGTCATCGCGATCGCGATCGCCAACGATCCGGACCTGCTGATCTGCGACGAGCCGACGACGGCACTGGATGTGACCGTTCAGGCCCAGATCCTGGAAGTGCTCAAGACCGCCCGCGACGTCACCGGTGCGGGCGTGCTGATCATCACCCACGACCTGGGCGTGGTCGCGGAGTTCGCCGATCGGGCTCTCGTGATGTACGCCGGGCGGCCCGTCGAGGTCGCCTCGGTGGATGAGCTGTACCGCGACCGTCGAATGCCTTACACCGCAGGATTATTGGGCTCCGTTCCACGCCTGGATTCGCCCCAGGGCACGCGACTGGTGCCGATTCCCGGTGCACCGCCTTCGCTGGTGGATGTGCCGCCCGGCTGCCCGTTCACCCCTCGCTGCCCGCTGGCCGTCGACGAGTGCCGAACAGAAGAACCCGCACTGGTGCCCGTCGACCCCACCTCCGCAGGCCACTTGGCGGCGTGCATCCGCACCGAAGAGGTCACGGGCCGCACCGCCGCGCAGATCTATGGCGTGTCCACCCAGCCGGTGACCGTCGACGACCCCGCGGAACCGGCGCCGGTCATCACCGTGCGGGACCTGGTGAAGACCTACCGGCTGACCAAGGGCGTGGTGTTCCGCCGCCAGATCGGTGAGGTTCGCGCCGTTGACGGCCTCAGCTTCGATCTACTGCGGGGGCAGACCCTGGGCATCGTCGGCGAATCCGGCTCCGGCAAATCCACCACACTGCATCAGATCCTCGACCTGGCGGCACCGGAGTCCGGTTCCATCGAGGTGCTGGGCAACGATGTCGGCACCCTGACAACAGCCCGGCGGCGGGAACTGCGCCGCGATCTGCAGGTGGTGTTCCAGGATCCGGTGGCATCTCTGGACCCACGGCTTCCGGTATTCGAACTGCTGGCTGAACCGTTGCGCGCCAACGGTTTCGACAAGGCGAGCAGTGACACGCGGGTCGCCGAACTGCTCGAGATCGTCGGCCTGCGCCGCGCCGACGCCAGCCGTTACCCGCAAGAGTTCTCCGGCGGCCAGAAGCAGCGGATCGGCATCGCCCGGGCACTGGCGCTACAACCCAAGATTCTGGCGCTCGACGAGCCGGTGTCGGCACTGGACGTGTCCATCCAGGCCGGCATCATCAATCTGCTCCTGGACCTGCAGCGCGAGTTCGACCTGTCCTATCTGTTCGTCTCGCACGACCTGTCGGTGGTCAAGCACCTCGCCCATCGCGTCGTCGTGATGTATCGCGGGGCGATGGTGGAGTACGGCGATGCCGACGACATATTCGCCAACCCGCAGCACGACTACACCAGAAAGTTGCTGGCCGCTATCCCGCAACCGGATCCCACTCGCCGTTAGCATCAGTGGCGTGACCCGATCGATCCGCCGGAGCGCCGGCCGAATTGCAGTGCTGGCAGTCGTGGCAAGTCTGATGGTGGCGGGCTGTTCAGGCAGCAAACGCGACGTCCCGTCCGCGGGCGGCAACGCCGAGCTCGGGTCCACCAGTGATATCAACCCGCAGGACCCGGCCACCTTGCAAAAGGGCGGCAACCTGCGGCTGGCGTTGTCATCGTTCCCGTCGAACTGGAACACCCTGAACATCGACGGCAACGAGGCCGACACCGGCGCGATACTGCGACCCACCATGCCGCGGGCCTTCGTGATCGCCGCCGACGGTTCGATGAAGGTCAACACCGACTACTTCACCAGCGTCGAATTGACCAGCACCGACCCACAGGTGGTCACCTACACGATCAACCCCAAGGCCGTCTGGTCCGACGGAACACCGATCACCTGGGAGGACATCGCCTCTCAGATCAACGCCACCAGCGGCAAGGACAAGGCTTTCGCGATCGCCTCGCCCAACGGCAGCGACCGGGTCGCATCGGTCACGAAGGGTGTCGATGACCGCCAGGCCGTCATCACCTTCGCCAAGCACTACGCCGAATGGCGCGGGATGTTCGCCGGCAACACCATGCTGCTGCCCAAGGCCATGACCGCCAACCCCGACGTGTTCAACAAGGGACAACTCAACGGGCCCGGACCCTCGGCGGGCCCGTTCCTGATCTCCTCACTGGATCGCACCGCCCAGCGCATCGTGCTGAGCCGCAATCCAAAGTGGTGGGGCACCCCCCCGCTGCTCGACTCGTTCACCTTCCTGGTACTCGATGACGCGGCGAGACTCCCTGCGCTGCAGAACAACACGATCGATGCCACCGGTCTGGGCTCTCTGGACGAACTGACGATCGCCCGGCGTACCGCGGGCATCTCGATCCGGCGGTCGCCCGGCCTGAGCTGGTATCACTTCACCTTCAACGGTGCACCCGGCTCCATCCTGTCGGACAAGGCGCTGCGGCTGGCCATCTCCAAGGGCATCGACCGGCAGGCAATCGCCGATGTGACCCAACGCGGTTTGGTCGACAAGCCTGTTCCGTTGAACAACCACATCTTCGTGGCGGGCCAGAAGGGCTACCAGGACAACAGCGAAGTCGTCGCCTTCAACCCGGAGAAGGCCAAACAAGAACTCGATGCCCTGGGCTGGAAGCAGACCGGGCAGTTCCGGGAGAAGGACGGCAAACAGCTGGTCATTCGCGACGTTCTCTACGACGCGCAGACCACGAGGCAGGTAGCGCTCGTCGCGCAGAACAGCCTTGCCCAGATCGGGGTGAATCTGCAGATCGACGCCAAGCCCGGCAACGGGTTCTTCACCAACCACATCATCCCCGGTGACTTCGATATCGCTCAATTCTCTTGGGTGGGTGACGCTTTCGCGTTGTGCTGCCTCAACCAGATCTACACCACCGGGGCCGAGAGCAACTTCGGCAAGATCAGCAGCCCCGATATCGACGCCAAGGTCGAGTTGGTGCTCAACGAACTCGACCCGGACAAGGCGCGCGGCCTGGCCAACGATGTCGACAAACTGATCTTCGGCGAGGGGTTCAGCCTGCCGCTGTTCCAGTCCGCGGGCAACGTCGCGGTGCGCAGCAACCTGGCCAACTACGGACCGGCCGGCTTGGGCGACTTGAATTACACCGCAATCGGGTTCATGAAGTAACGGGCTTGGGAAGAGTTCGGGTCACCACGCGCGGGAGCGATGCTGGCAGTACCGCCTCGACCCGCGCGGCGACCGCCAACGCCGACACCATCAGCCGCACCGCGGGCACGCTCGGCATCGCGTCGAGCGCCGCCTCCTGTGGCCGCAGAGTGTCGATCCGGCCGATGGCTGCCGCCTCGGCGATCCGCAGCGCCGCCCGCTCCTTGGTGTCGAGCACGCTGTGACCGGTGGTCGGTAGTCGCACCAGAACCGAGCCGGGAATCAGCTCGGCGATCCGATCGGCGACCGCGGGCGGCGTGATCAGGTCGCGTCCGCCGGAGACGACCACCGTGGGCCAGGTGAACTTCGGCATCTCCGCAACCAGGTCGAACGGCTCAGCCTCGAACCGCGTGGCCTCGCCGGCTGCGAACTCGTGCATGGCAACGGCCGGGTCCAACGGCAGACCGTCCGGGTCGGCCGCGTAGTTGAGCTCGCGGTAGCCGATCCGTCCGACCAGGTCAGCCTCGTTGCGGTACGGCGCTTTTCGGCCCACCACCAACTCCCCGAAGTGCCCCATGGCGGTCCAGACCAGATTGCGGCCGCCGAGCAGGAGGTCCAGCTGGCGGTCCAGCAGCCGGGCACCGCCGAACCCGTACACGGTGGCGGCGAGCTGAGCCCCGGCCGGCGTCATCACGCCCTCGTCGGCCAGCCGTCGAACCTTGTCCGCCAGTTCCTCGGTGTCGGGCTCCCGGCCGTGCCACAGCACGCTGCGCACGGTCTGGCGGACCACCTCGATATCGTCACCGGCCAACAGCGGCGAATCCAAGATCATCGCGAACACCCGCGACGGGTGACGCACCCCGACCCCCGCGGCGACATAGGTGCCGTAGGACGTCCCGTAGATGATGGCGCTGTCCACCTGGGCGTCGTCGAGCACCGCGGCGACGTCGTCCACCACCTGCTCGATGGTCAACGCCTCGGGCGGTAGGTCTGCACCGTTGTCGTCGTGACGCGACATCCCGACGCCCCGGTGTTCGATCATGATCACGTCGAGGCCCTCGGCTGCGGCCCGGCGGCGCAGGCCCCGGTAGAGCGCGATCGACGCCGCACCCGGCCCGCCGGGGATGATGACCAGCGGATGCCTGGTCTTGCGGCCGGTGCGCACGTAGTACAGGTCGAACTCGTCGGATCCGGTCGCGGTGACCGGGCGGCGGATCGGCCGAACCCCGGGTAGCGCGGCGAGTTTGTCGTGGGCGCGGCGGCGCTTCGCGTTCAGAGTCATCGCCGCCGGCCTGTCATGCCGTCGATTCTGCCTCGCCGGGGGCGGGAATGGAATGCGCCGTCGCGCGGCGCCGATCCCGGCAAGCGTCCACTTCCGGCTCGCGATTTCGCCTGAGGGCCTCGGTATTAGGGAACAAAGTCACCAGCTGACCCGGTGACGTATTGCCCGCTGCCGCGGCGTCGTACGTTCATGGTGGGAGCAGATCATGACCGAATTCATGCGTAACACAGATGCGTTCACCTGGTCGATGGAAGCCGATCCGCGGCTGAGATCCACGGTGGTGGCGGTGCTGCTTCTCGACCGGTCCCCGGATTGGGATCTGGTGCGGGAGCGGTTCGATCTGGTCAGTCGCGAGCTGCCGATGTTCCGGCAGCGGGTGGTGAACTCGCCGCCGCCGACTCCGCCGCGCTGGGAGTATGCCCCCGACTTCGATCTGGACTATCACATGCGCCGGGTGGCGGCGCCGGAGCCGGGAGACCTCGATGGCGTGCTCGAGATGGCCCGACTGGCCGCGATGGCCGACTTCGATCGCGCCCGGCCGATGTGGGAGGTCACCCTGGTCGAGGGACTCGACGACGGTGCGGCCGCTGTGCTGTGCAAATTCCACCACTCTCTGACCGATGGTGTCGGTGGTGTTCAGATCGCGATGCGGCTCTTCGATCTGAGTGCGGATACTCAGGCCGTCGACGCGATGCCGGCGGCGCCCGCCGTCGCGGAGCGCCAGCCCTTGGCGAGCTACGGTGATGCCCTGCGCTACGACGCCGGCTTGGTCGGCACGCTGGTCGGTGAGTCGCTCAAGATCGCTCCGCGGTTGTTGTTCAACATCATTCGACGGCCCCGGCAGACCGTCGAATCCGCGGGCGAGCTGGCCGCGTCGGTGTACCGGACCGTCCGGCCGGTCAACAAGCCGGGCTCTCCGCTGATGACGAACCGCACGCTGGTTCGCAAACTCGGCGTGCTCGATGTTCCGATGCCGCGACTGCGTGAAGCCGCCCACCGCAGCGGTGGCGCGCTCAACGACGCGTTCGTGGCGGGGGTGGCCGGCGGCCTGCGCCGCTACCACGACAAACACGGCGTCGGCGTGTTCGATCTGCATCTGACGATGCCGATCAACCTGCGTACCGAAGACGACCAGTCCGGTGGCAACCGGATCACGTTGATGCGCTTCGATGTTCACGCCGGGATCACCGATCCGGCGCGACGGATCAGGAGCATTCACGAGCGCACCGGCAGGGTGCGCAACGAAAAGTCGATTCCGTATACGCAGCTGATCGCAGGTGCACTCAACGCGATGCCGCGCTGGTACATCGGCTCGATCCTGCGGCACGTCGACTTCCTCTGCAGTGACGTGCCGGGGGTTCCCGTGCCGGTCTATTTGGGTGGCGCGGCGGTGCTCAAGCAGTACGCCTTCGGTCCGACCATCGGTTCGGCAGTCAACGTGACCTTGCTGACCTACGTCGACTCCTGCGCGCTGGGCATCGACGTCGACGCGGGCGCGATCCCGGATTTCGACCTGTTCCGCGATTGCCTCGCCGACAGCTTCGACGAGGTTCTCGCGCTGGCTGACTGACCTCTAGTCGAATTCCCCGGCCAGATAGGCCGTCCGACAAGCATTGCGGGCCAGCTTCCCACTGGTAGTTCGAGGTATCGCCCCAGCGGGCACCAGGCGGAAGTCGCTGACCGAAATGTGATGGGTCCGGGCAACCGCCGCCCGTACCGCTTCCGCGATGAGCGTGGGTTCCATCCGATTCGAGCCGACCGCGCGCTCGGCGACGACGACGAGATGCTCGCCGGCCATCCCGCTGCCCTCGACACGCTCTGATGGGCTGACGGCGAAGGCCGCAACGAAGCCGTCCCGAATAGCCGGCGTCGACTTGCTGACAGTGGCTTCGACGTCGACCGGGTAGTGGTTGCGGCCGTCGATGATGATCAGATCCTTGATACGGCCGGTCACATAGAGTTCGCCATCAAGATAAACGCCGAGATCTCCAGTCGAAAGCCAGGTTTCGTTGTCGGCAACACCGTCGGCATGGCTCGAGTACGACAGTCGGGTTTGAAGCTTGTTGGCGAACACCCGTTGTGTCTCGTCGGGGCGTCTCCAATATCCTCGCCCGATATTGTTGCCGTGCAACCAGATTTCGCCCACCGACCCGTCGGGCAACTCGGCACCGGCAACGGAGTCGACGATGACCAGCCATTGGTTGGCTATCGGCTGCCCACAGGATACGAGGGACACGCCGCCCGGCGCCTCCGCTTCGACCCGGACGGCGTGGCCACGAGCCAACGCGTTCCGATCCAGATGAACAGCGGAGGGGGCGCAGTCGGCGGCGATGCTGGCCACCGACAACGTCGCCTCCGCCATTCCGTACGAGGGTTTGACCGCAGTGGCAGGCAATCCATACGCAGTGAAGGCAGCGGTGAACTTCTCGATTGCGCCCATGGTGACGGGTTCGGAACCGTTCAGCAACCCGGCCACGTTGCTGAGATCTGGCCGCTCGCCAGTTGGCGGTAGACCACGTTCGGCGCATAGCGCAAAGGCGAAATTGGGTGCGGCAGCGAATGTTCGGCCATGAACGGCTTCCTCCGAAAGCTGCCGGATCCATCGATACGGCCGTCGAACGAATGCCATCGGATCCATCAGAGTGATCTGTCCTCCGCACAGCATCGGGAACATGATCATCACCAGGCCCATGTCGTGGTAGAGCGGAAGCCAGCTCACGCTGCGAACTCCCATGTCCAACCGCCCGGCCAGGATCATCTGTGCGACGTTGGTGCAGGCGGCCCGGTGCGTGATCTCGACACCGACGGGTGTACGAGTCGATCCAGAGGTGTACTGCAAGTATGCGATATCGTCGGCACCCCGCTCGGGCCGTGTCAGGTCTTCACCGAGGGAAACCGGCACGGCGTCAACCGCGATGACGCGTGGCCGCTCGACCGGGGCCATGGTCCGCAGCATCTCACGTAGCGACTCGGCGGCGCTCTCGGTAGTGAGGATGACCCGGGGATCCGCATCGGAGAGGATCGCTCTCAGCCGCTCAGCGTGCCCGGTGAGGGCTGGCACGAAGAGCGGCACGGCGATGGCACCGGCGTGGATGGCGGCGAAAAAGCCGATAACGTAATGCAATCCATGAGGGGCCATTATCGCCACCCGGTCGCCGGGCTCGGTGACCTGCCGCAACCTCGCCGCGACAGCATTGGTGGCCGCCTCCAGCGACTGCCAGCTGAGCTCTTCGACGCTGCCATCGCGGTCGCGCGAATAGTCGATGAATCGGTATGCGGCGTGGTGGTCTTCGGCCTCGGCATGGCCGGCCAGAAACGATGTCAGCGTGAGATCGTCCGGGACCGAGATCGTTCCGGCCGGTGACACGTAGCGCGCCAGCAGATCATCAGTAGTATTGCCGCACACGCTATCCCGACGCATCGACAAAGACTATTAGATCTTCTAGATAATCGGCATGGCGAACTCCTGTAATTCGCGTTACCTGATGCCGGTGTGATGACCCAGATCACACAGCAACATGCCAGCCACCGTGTGGCGGGCTCGGCACCGGCTCAGGCGATCAATTCGATGACGTGGGCGTCCTGCACGCCCAGGTAGCGGGCCGGTGTGCAGGTCAGCACGATGACCTGCCCGTTGTCTCCGACGGTGTCGAACACCGCGCCCATCTTCGTCAGCCGATCAGGGTCGGTGAAGCCCAGTGCGTCGTCGATGACCACCGGTACGGAATCTTCCTTCGCGACCAGCGCAGCACCGGCCAGCCGGGCCAGAATGCCGAGTTGTTCTTTGGCCCCGCCGGACAGCGAGTCGTAGGGAACAGTCCGACCGTCCAAGGTGCGGTTGCAGATTCGGAGATCGCTGTCGATCTCGACTTCGAAGCTCGGCCCGAACACCGGACGGCCCAGCCGCTCGATTTCGCTGCGGAACGGTGCAACATATCGCTGCCGGGTGTTGTCCCGGTGGCGGGCCATCACCGACCGCAACAACTGCGCGGCCCGAGCCCGGCGAGACACCCGCGAATGCTCGGCGAAGGCATGTTCGCGCGCGATCTGGGCGGTGTCGAGGCTGCCCTGGCGCCCCTCGTTGCCGATGATTCCGAGCTCGACGGTGATGTCGTTGAGCGCCTGGCCCACCTGCGCGTGCTCGCCCTCCAGCGCGGCAGCTGCGGTGCTGGCCTCGGCGAGTTCCGCTTGCACGGCAGCGGGGTCGCAGGCGGCATAGGCGCCGGCCAGCTCTGCCACCGCGGCGTCGGCCTGCCGTTGAGCCTCGATGTCGGCAGCCGCCTGAACGGCCAGCTGCTCGTCGTCACTGCCGGCCCGCAACACTGCCAGCCGCTCCCGGGCCGCGTCGAGCTCGGCGCTTGCGTCGGTCACCTTCGCACGCAGAACCGTTGCCGCTGTGCTGCTTTCGGTTAACCGGACGTTGGCACCGGCCATCGCGCGTTGATGCAGATCGGCGTCGGCACGTGCGGTTTCACGCGCCTCGATGGCACTCACGAACGCCGCGCGCGCGGCGGCGCCGTCGACACCCGCGGCCAGCAGGACAGGCGTGATCGCCTCACGTAGAGATGCCAGCCGCGCGCGCATCTCCACCACCCCTTCTTCTTCGCACAACCCGGCCAGTGTCGCGGCCAACTGATCGCGATTGCTGACGAGTTCCCGGCGGCGCCGGTCGAGATCCCGCGCACCCTCGATATCAGCGACACCGCCCTGCCGTAGCGCCTCGGCCAGAACCAGCTGGGCCGCATCCAGTTTGGCCTGGACGCTGGAGGTGGTGGCACCCGGATCGATCCGCACACCGAGCAGTCCGGGCAGCTCGACGGATGTCGGCGATGAGGTGGGTGGCGCCCAGCTCTGCCCCGCAGCCAGCCGGATGGTCTGCTCTCCGACCGTCAGCTGCAGGTCGGCGGCCGCCGTGAACTCCACCGTCGTCGCGGTGGCGGTGAGCTGTGCTTCGATCCGCTCGACGAGTGCTGCGGCCGACTCGATGTCGGCCATCACATCACTGGTCAGCGTGATCACGGAGAGGTCCATGGTCAGGGTGGCCAGCTGCTGCTCGATCGTCTCGATCCGCTCCAGCCGCGCGGCAAGTCGTTGGGCCTGCTCGTCGGCGGCCAGCGCATCCACCACCCGACGGGCCTCGTCGACCGTCTCTTGGGCGGCGGCGAGGGCAGCTGTCGACTCCGCCGCTGCGGCACAAGCCATTTCGACAACTTCACGGGCGGTGTGTTCGGCCTCGATGGCAGCTGCCAGCCGCGATTGGACCTCGGCAACGGCGGCGGTGCGCGCTGCCACCTCGTCGCGCAGGCGAGCCCGTTCAGCCTGCGCGGCGCTCGACGCGGCGCAGGTACCCTGCGCCGCGGTCGCGATGAGCTCGGCTTGGCGTAGCTGGTCGCCGAGCGCGGCGAGTGCGGTGGCCGCCGTCTGGGCGGCGGTCAGCCGCTCGGCGACGCTCGGGCCGCGATCGGCCAACGCGGCTTGCCGCGCGGCGAGGTCGGCATGCCTGCGCACCCGTTCGTCGACTTCGGCGACCGCGGCCGCACACCGGGCCACGTCCTCGTCGGCCGCACGCAGCTGCGCGATCGCCGCCGCCCACTCACCGGTCGGCCGGCCGGTCGCCGTGAAGTACTTGCCGTATTCGGCGTCGATCCGTTCGATCAGCAGGGGTTCGGTGCCCGAGAGAGCCGCGTCGTCACCTGCCGCCAAATCCAGTGCCCGCGAGAGGGCGTCGCAGTCGGACAGGTCCACCGCCGATGTCGAGCCGGCCTGCAAAACCCGCTGCGCATGCCACAACTCGGTGTCGACCGTCTCACCGAGCATGGCCAGCACCCGCTCGTGCGCCTCGTCCCCGGTGAGCTGTTCGCGTCGGGGCGCCGAGATCGTGAGTTCGGTCTCGCACTTCTTGTGGAAGCGTTTCCGGTAGACGAAACGGTATGGACCGGTGCTGATTTCGGCGAGCACCTCGGATCCGACATCGGCGTGTGTCGGCTTGACCTGCTTGACGTCTTTCTTCGTCGAGCGGTCCTTCGATTCCAGTAGCAGGTCGAGCGCCTCGATCATCGAGGTCTTGCCGATTTCATTCGCACCACACACGACGACCACACCGTGGTCGGGAAATTGGATGTCGCGGTGAGTGATTCCGCGATAATTGGTCAGGGCCAGCCGGTGCAGTTTCACGCCGCACTCCCCCCGGCCAGCCGCAGCAGCAGCCCCAGTGCGCTCTGGGCGTCCTGGGCGGCTTCGTCGTCGCCCGAGCGGGCGGTGGTCACCAGCTCGTCGAGGGCGGCGGCGGCGAACCCACCGATGCCGAGGTCATCGAACTCGCCGTCAGCAGGCATCACCGCGATGGTGGTGTGTCGTTCCCAGGTGCCCAGCCAGGCGAACAGCCGGGCGTACTTGTCCAGGCAGGCATCCAGCGCCGCACGGTCGGTGACGGTCAGCGAGCCGGTCAACCCCAACCGCACCACCGTGCGGTCCTTATCTGCCAGCAGATCCAGGTTGAGGTCGAGATCGGCGATGTCGCGGGTGTCGTCGACCTGGCGGTGCAGCGTGACGAACCGCCACCGTCCGACCTGGTGGGATTCGACGGTAACCGGATGCGCGGGGTCCGACTCGTCGATGTCGACCAGCAGGACATGACCCGGATCGGCCTCGACGTCATCGAAGTTCGTCACTTCCGGCGAGCCGGAGTACCACACCCTGCCACTCTCACCGACGCTGGTGCGGGAGTGCTTGTCCCCCAACGCGACATAGTGGACCGCGCCACGCTCGACAGCATCGGTTATGGCGGCCATCCGGATCAACGACGGTTTGCCGGGATCGGGGTCGAGCACGTCGACCCCGCCGTGGGCGACCAGAACGCGCGCGATGCCGTCGGCCGGCAGGTCCCCCAGCACCGCGGCGGCCAGGTCGGCGGTCGGTGCCTTGGTGCGCCACGGCGCCGCGACCAGCTGAACCCCGGGACGCACCTCCCACACCCCGTCGCGGTCCAGCACGGTGACGTTGTCCGGGCATTCGGCCCGGAAGAGAGCACTGGTGTACACCGATGACGCGTCGAGTGGATCGTGGTTGCCCGGCAGCAGGTACACCGGAACGCCGATGGCGCGCATCGCTTCCAAGGACTGGCTGACCACCTTGGGCGCGAGCTGGTTGTGTTCGAACACGTCACCGGCCACGACGACGAACTCCGCGGAGGTCCGCCGCGCCAGCGCACCGAGGACGGCGACCGCATCACGCCGGGCCGCCGAGTACCGCGGCTGGGCTTCACCTTCCAGGAAGTGCCGCGTCATGCCGAGTTGCCAGTCGGCGGTGTGCAGAAATCGCATTGGCGGGCGTCCTTCCTGTTCTCGGTGCCTGTTCTCGGTGGGTGCTGCGGCGAGTGTAGGGCGCGGCGCCGACAAGTCCGTGGACCTCGTCCGGCATGTACCGATCGGGGTTTAGCCTGGGCCGGTGACTGCTGGAGAACGCACGCTCGTCCTGATGCGCCACGCCAAGTCGGACTATCCGAACGGCGTGCCCGACCACGACCGGCCGCTGGCGTCCCGCGGTATCCGCGAAGGCGGCCTGGCCGGTGACTGGCTGCGGGCCAACATCCCGGCGATCGATCTGGTGCTGTGCTCCTCGGCGACCCGCACCCGCCAGACCCTCGAGCGCACCGGTATCACCGCGCCGGTCACCTACTCCCAACGTCTCTACGGCGCCACCCCGGGAACGATGCTCGTCGAGATCAACCAGGTGCCCGACGATGTCGCGACCTTGATGGTGGTCGGCCACGAACCGACGATGAGCCAGCTGTCCCTCGGCCTCGCCGACCCCGGCCGCTCGGATCGCGCCGCGGCCGACGGCATCTCGATGAAGTACCCGACGTCGGCCATCGCCGTGCTGCGGGTGCGCGTCGGCTGGGCGGCCCTGGAACTCAACGGCGCCGAACTGACCTCATTCCACGTGCCGCGCTAGGAGTTGGTGGCCAGCGTCAGTTCCATCAGCTTGATGGCCTGACCGCACGCGTCGATGCCGGGGGCCTGCGGGTTGATCCACCACCCGACGACACCGGCGGCGTCGCTGGCCACGCCACAGCCACCGTTGGGATCGGTGGTCCGCATGACGATTGACGGCACACCGGCGATCGACCGGTTCTCGATCTGGTACTTGAGGAACTGACCGACCGACCGCTCGTTGTCGAGGCTGCCCTGTTCGTACCAGAAGCGGGTGATGTCGACCAGGCCTGCCGGGTTGGCGGCCTGCCAGCGGCAGACGGCACCGACGAAGGTGCTCTGGATGTCCAGCGGGTCTGCGCCGACGGTCTTGGCCAAGATGTCGGTGGTGAGGACGTCGCATTCCTTGAGCAGGTTCGGGTACTGCTGGGCAGAGTTGTCGTTGCGCGGCACGCTGCCCGAGCCCGACTTCGCCGCGGTGCCGTCCACGGTCTTGGCGCAGCCGCTGACCATCACCAGGGCGCACGCCGCCGCACCCACAGCAGTCGCTACCCGACGCGGGCTCATTTGGAATTCACGATCGATTGGCGGGTCAATTCCTTGGCCACATCGCAGGCCGGCGGGAACGGCTTCTCGTTGAAGCTGACCGACCATTCGATGAAGTCGTCGTTGAACTGGATGCCGACCTCGCACAGGTTGTCCCCCAGAGTCGGATCGGTGCCAACGGCGATGAAACCGCTGTGGCCCTCGATGTTGATGTCCTCGACGCTGGTGCGCGACAGCTCTTCGGTCTTGCGTTCACGCCCGATCGGGCTGCCCCGGTACCAGGTGAAGGAGAAGTGCGGGCCCAGGATGCCGCCGCCGGCCAGCCACTGACAGCCGACGGAGTTCTTCGCCGTGTTCACCAAGCCGGTCACCCGCGTCTGCTCGGCCATCGTCTGGTCGGTGATGCCACCGCATTCGGGGAACATCGGACCGTGTTTGGCGTTGGCCGACTGCGGCGCGGGCGCCTGCGAACTCTGCGGCTGACCGGGGCCGCTGCCCGAGTCCGAGCATGCGGCGATAGAGGCCGCGACGGCTAGAACCCCGGCAGCCAACGCGAGTTTGCGCGTCGCTGTCATGCGCACCTGCTGCAAGTCACAGCATGCACTGTAGCGGCAGCCCCTCGGCACAACCACCGACAGGCGGCTTGACCTGCCGCTTTGTCGCGATTCATGGCGTCAAAAAACGGCGCGGCCCGACAACGTCGGCGAAGCTGCGGCAGCGGTGTGCAACAGTAGCGAAATGCTCCTGGAACTGCTGAGACAGTATGTCCGGCCGTACCGGTGGCTGGTCGCGGCGGTGATGGCGCTGCAGACCGTCAGCACCCTGGCCTCCTTGTATCTGCCGACCGTCAACGCCGCGATCATCGACGACGGCGTGGCCAAGGGCGACACCGGACTGATCACCGAGCTCGGGCTGGTCATGCTGGCCGTCACCGGGCTGCAGGTGGTGTGCGCGGTGGTCGCGGTCTACTTCGGTTCCCGCACCGGCATGGGGTTCGGCCGCGACCTGCGCTCGGCGATGTTTCACCACGTCACCACGTTCTCCGAACGGGAGACCGCGCGGTTCGGGGCGCCGTCGCTGCTGACCCGGACGACCAATGACGTCCAGCAGATTCAGGTCCTCATCCAGATGACCACGACGACCCTGGTGACGGCCCCGATCATGTGTGTCGGCGGCATCATCATGGCGATCCATCAGGATGCCGGGCTGTCCTGGCTCCTACTCGTCAGCGTTCCGGTGCTGGCGCTGTCCAACTTCTGGATCGTGTCGCGGATGCTGCCGATCTTCCGCAGCATGCAGCGGCTGATCGACGGCATCAACCGGGTGATGCGCGAACAACTCTCGGGCATCCGGGTGATCCGCGCGTTCGCCCGGGAACCGTTCGAACGCGACCGGTTCGCGGTCGCCAATGCGGCCGTATCCAACACGGCGCTGGCCGCCGGGCGGTGGCAGGCCCTGATGCTGCCGGTGACCACCTTGACCATCAACATCTCCAGCGTCGCCTTGATCTGGTTCGGCGGCCTGCGCATCGACTCCGGCCACATGCAGGTGGGCTCGCTGATCGCGTTCCTGTCGTATTTCATGCAGATCCTGATGGCCGTTCTGATGGCGACCCTGATTCTGGTGATGCTGCCCCGGGCCTCGGTCTGCGCGGAACGGATCACCGAGGTGCTGGACACCGAGCCGGCGATCAGCAGCCCCGCATCGCCACAACTGCCGGACGGCGGCATCCGCGGTGCGGTCACACTCGACAACGCGACGTTCTGCTACCCGGGTGCGGAGCGCCCTGTGCTCGAGGATGTTTCGCTGACCGCCCGGCCGGGGACGACGACGGCGATCGTCGGCAGCACCGGGTCCGGCAAGTCGACGCTGATCTCCCTGATCTGCCGGCTCTACGACGTCACCGACGGCGCGATCCGGGTCGACGGCGTCGACGTACGCGACTACGACCCCGAGCACCTGTGGGCGACCCTGGGTCTGGTTCCGCAGCGGGGGTATCTGTTCTCCGGCACCGTCGCCGACAACTTGGCGCTCGGTGCGGCCCCGGGACAGGTAGCCACCGAGGAGGAGATGTGGCGGGCGCTGCGGGTTGCCGCGGCCGACGACTTCGTCCGTGCCCATCCAGACGCTCTCGAGATGAGGGTCGCGCAGGGGGGCATCAACTTCTCCGGCGGACAACGCCAGCGACTGGCGATCGCGCGCGCGGTGATCCGGCGTCCGGCGATCTACCTGTTCGACGACGCGTTCTCCGCGCTCGACGTCCACACCGATGCCCGGGTGCGGGCCGCGCTCCGGGAAGAATCCGCCAATGCCACGGTGATCATTGTCTCCCAGCGCATTTCGACCGTCATGCACGCCGACACGATCGTCGTGATGGATGGCGGCCGGGTGGTCGGGACGGGAACCCACGACACGCTGCTGGCCGGTTGCCAGACCTATGCTCAGTTCGCCGACTCCCAGTCGCTCGACGTAGGCGTCGGGGGCGGCCGATGACCGGGCCCGCGTTCCGCGGCGGCGGCATGCGCGCGATGAGCCAAGACCCTCGCCAGGCCCGATCGCGCGACTTCACCGGTTCCGCGCTGCGGCTGATCCGGCGGCTGACACCACATAGGTGGCCGGCCGCGGCGGTCATCGCGTTGTCCATCGTCGGGATAGCGCTCGGCGTGATCGGTCCCCGCATCCTCGGGCATGCCACCGACCTGCTGTTCAACGGAGTCATCGGCCGACAGCTGCCGGCCGGCATCACCAAGGACCAGGCCGTCGCCGCGGCCCGGGCGCGCGGTGACACCACGTTCGCCGACCTGCTGTCCGGAACCAATGTGGTGCCCGGCCGCGGAGTCGATTTCACCGCTGTGGGCCGCACCCTGCTACTGGCGCTGGCGCTGTACGTGGTTGCCGCACTGTTGATCTGGGCGCAGGCCCGACTGCTCAACGTGATCGTTCAGCGCACCATCACCGCGCTGCGCGCCGACGTCGAGGACAAGATCCACCGGTTACCGTTGTCCTACTTCGACTCCCGGCAGCGCGGCGAGTTGCTGAGCCGGGTCACCAACGATGTGGACAACATCCAGACCTCGGTGTCGATGACGATCAGTCAGTTGTTGACGTCGGTGCTGACCGTGCTCGCGGTGCTGGCGATGATGCTGAGCATCTCCCCGCTGCTGGCATTGCTCACCGTGGTGACGGTTCCGTTGTCGCTGTGGGTGACCCGGGTGATCGCGCGACGCTCGCAGCGGATGTTCATCGCCCAGTGGACCAACACCGGCAGGCTGAACGCTCACATCGAGGAGACCTACAGCGGCTTCACCGTGGTGAAGACCTTCGGGCACCGGGCCGCCGCGCAGGAGAAGTTCCGTGAATTCAACGCGGACGTCTACCACGCAAGTTTCGGCGCACAGTTCTTTTCCGGCCTGGTGTCCCCGGCAACGACGTTCATCGGGAACCTCAGTTATGTCGCGGTTGCCGTGGTGGGCGGTTATCAGGTCGCCACCGGCCAGATCACGTTGGGCAGCATCCAGGCCTTCATCCAGTACGTCCGACAGTTCAACCAGCCACTGACCCAGGTCGCGGGCATGTACAACACACTGCAGTCCGGGGTGGCCAGCGCCGAACGGGTCTTCGACTTCCTCGACGAGCCCGAGGAAGCACCGGACGTGCCAATCGCGTTGGCCGGCAACGGCGGCGGGCGCGTCGAATTCCAGAACGTGTCGTTCAGCTATCGACCTGGCACTCCGGTGATCGAGGATCTGTCGCTGGTCGCCGAGCCGGGCAGCACGGTGGCGATCGTCGGTCCGACCGGGGCCGGCAAGACCACTCTGGTCAACCTGCTGATGCGGTTCTACGACGTCGACGCCGGCAGGATCCTGCTCGACGGCACCGACATCAGAGAGGTCAGCCGAGAGTCGTTGCGCTCGCGCATCGGGATGGTTCTGCAGGACACCTGGCTGTTCGGCGGCACGATCGCCGAGAACATCGCCTACGGGAAGCCCGGCGCAGGTGAGGACGAGGTCATCGAGGCGGCGCAGGCAGCGTACGTCGACCGGTTCGTCCACACGCTGCCCAACGGTTACGAGACCCGGGTCAGCGATGACGGCGGCAACATCAGTGCCGGCGAAAAGCAATTGATCACCATCGCGCGGGCGTTCCTGGCCCGCCCCCAGCTGCTGATCCTCGACGAGGCGACCAGTTCGGTGGACACCCGCACCGAGCTGCTGATCCAGCATGCGATGACGAAATTGCGCCGGGACCGAACCAGTTTCATCATCGCCCACCGGCTGTCGACCATCCGCGACGCCGACAGCATCCTGGTCATGGAAGCCGGCCGGATCGTCGAGACCGGCAGCCATGCCGAGCTTCTCGCCCGCCGGGGCGCCTATTACGCGATGACGCAAGTTTAAGGAGCCGACGGCGGAATTTCCCGTAAACCCGCAATGTCAGCAAACCTGCTATACGCTGCGATCTCGCTGGTCGCAACTTCGCGAACGGCGCTGATCGCGCGAGAGGTACTCAATAATGCCGATAGTGCAGACCTTCCTGGCGGGGATGGCCACGAGCGTGCTGGCGGCAGGACTGATCACCGCAAATTCTGATGCGGCACGAGAGCAGAGCGCTTCGGCACAGCCTGGTGTCGAGTTGGCCGCGACCACGATCCCGATCATCGATTTCGACTGGATACTCGGTCCGCTGCGGGTCGCCCGCAAGCTCACCATCGGTTCCGGTGTTTCGCCGACCGGGCTGGTGAGCCTCGACGGTGCCGCCGACACGTGGTGGGATGCCGCCGTCGGCCCAACCGGCGAGGTCAAGAGCAGCTTCACTCTGCCTGTCACCGTGGCCCAGACCGCTCCGCTCGTGGATCTCGGATTCGAACCGGAGTGGACGAGTTCGGTCGTGTTCTCGCCGCTCGGCGCGGCCGGTCCCACGATCGACTTTGCTCCCGACCTCGCCTCGAAGATTCACCTCATCGAATATCGAGGCGGAGTCGAGGGATACGGCTTCGGCGTCAGCGGCACGCTTCTCCAGGCCGGATTACAGGGCGGCGCCACGTCACCGGTGACGATGCTCGGGGGCAGCGTCACCCTCGGCGAATACAAGGCCCAACTGTCGGTGCTGCCCACCGGCGGCCTGAAAGCGGCTCTGAGCTTCGCGCCCTATTTCGGCGGCGGCGGTGGGTCGATTCAGTTGGGGACGACCAAGATTGGCACGACACTGCCCAGCGGGCAGTTCAAGGCCGAGACCAAACTGTGCCTGGGTTCGGCCGCCGCGTCGTGCGGCGGTGTGATTGCCGGGGTGTCGATCTCAGCCATGCTGGGCGGGGCTCTACTGTCGATCAACAGCAAAGACGTTCTCAGCTTCGACTTCCCCGACTCGCTGACGGTCGAACTGAAAGCCGGCTCTCTTGCGGTGACCGGCAATATCGGCGGCACCGTCACGATCGGAACGACGAAGCTGGGCGGCGTCATCCCGATCAACATCAAGGTCCCGCCGGCAGCAGCAGCCAGCGCAACCAGCACGGCGCCCAAGTCCCAGATTGCCGCCGCGCAGGACAAGGTGAAGTCGGTGGCTGCCTCGTCGAACGCGACGTCACGGAAGTCTTCGACCGGCACGGGAACCGCGTCGACCAAGAGCCCCAAGGCCGGCACCAAGCAGGGCGCCAAGACCGGCCGATCGGGTCGGGGCTGACACTCCCCGCTACAGCTACAGCCCGGGACCCTCGGCACGCAGGTCGTCGACCTCGGCCATCGCCGAGCGCAGTTTGGCCAGCCATTCCTCGGCATGCTCACCGACGAGTCGCACGCTCCAGGCCAGCGCATCCGAGCGCGACCGGGCAACGCCCGCGTCGACCAGGGTGTCGAGCACCTGGCGTTCGGGTTGCTTGAGGCGGGTCATCACCGGAACGGCGATGTGCGTGAACAGGATTCGCTCCGGCTCGGCGGAGCCTTCTGCTGCGATGTCCAAACCCCACGACACCTTGCGGCCGTACTTGTCCTGAGCCTCCTCGGCGATCCGGATGCGCTCGGAGCGGGTGTCCTCCCGGAACCGGGACGCCCGGCCCGCTGCGCGCGCGTCACTGTCGGGTGTGTCCGTCGCGGGCAGCCGCCCGATGACGGTGATCTCCTCACGATCGACGATGACCGTCGGGTCTCCGGCGAACCATCCGTCGGGCAGACGACCGGCGAACCACTCGCCGGCATCGGTGGCGTCGGGCTGGTCGGCCTGTTGCCAGCCGCCGGGGCGGCCGGGCCGACGATGTGTGTGCTGATGCTTCATGAATTACATGATTACATCGTTACAAACTATGCGCCAGGGATTCTCTCCAGGCGAACGGACACAACCTGAGGGCCGTATCGGATGATGGCCGTATGACAGGGGACCCGGCACGGCCGTGCTGATGACTAGCGCGGCGGTTACCCTCGGCGGCTGGTCGTTGCTGCGCAAGCCCTGTAGTACTAAGACCCGTTAGGAATCAAGGCTTTTCGGCTCGGCGGGCTCGGAAGAGTTTCACCTCGTCCTGGATGCCCTTGAGGTGCCGAGCCCGCGCGAACGACCAACTGAAGGATGGGTCGTCCCCGATCTGTTCGCGGGCAGCTTCGGACAACAGGACCGCACCGGGTCGGGCCACCGAGGTCACCCGGCTGGCCAGGTTGACCGGACTGCCGAACCAGTCCCCCGCGCGGCTGACGGCCTGCCCATGAGACAGACCCACCCGCAGTTGCGGCAGGGCGTCGTCGGCTTCGGTGGCGTCCACCAGAGTCAACATGGCGTCGAGCAACGCCGAGGTGTCCGTGGACACCATCATCACCGCATCGCCGATCGTCTTGATGAACCGCACCGGTGGCACAGCCACGTCGCGGGCGGCGTCAGCGAGGCGGTTGGCGAGCTGTTCGAGTTCCTCAGGCGGAACCGTCTCGCCCAGTCTGGTGAATCCGACGAGGTCGGCGAAAGCAACCGCGATGTCCCGGGCGCCGGGAATCGATGCGCCGACGGCCCTTTCGTTGGCGTTGATCGCCTCGGTCTCCATGGCGTGGCGCAGCTGCAGCATCAGCATGTCCTGCACCATCGGGCCCAGCAGCGGGGCCACAGCGCTGACCAACACCTTTGCGTCCTGGGCCATCTGGAGTTCGGTGGTGTCGGGATGTTGCATCGTCGTGGCGACAGCGATGTATCGCATCGCCTCGGCTGCACGCGAAAGGCCTTCTGCCAGAGTGCGGTACACGGTCAGCAGCCGGTCGGGGTCGAACCCCAGATCGAGAAGTCGCTTGACGTGCACGGCTGTCTCGGCATCGGGTTTGAGGAACATTGCCGCATCCGGGTCGTCGACCGTCGCGAGCCCGCTGGCGCGCTGGAAGCGCCGGAGCAGATCCAGTTCCAGCCCGGTCTGCTCGCTGATCTGCCGAGCCGAGAGCCGCGTTCCGTCATCGCCGAGGATCCGGCGGCCGGGTAGCAGCATCGGCGCGAACGCCCCCCGGATCTCGTCCACGGTGATGCCCTGCTCCACCAGCCAGGGAATCAGTTCGGCCCGTTGGGCGCGGGCATCGCCCGTAAGCCCGTCGAGCAGCCCGGCGGCCTCCGGGTCGACGGTTTCGGTCACCGACCCAACGTATACCGTCGACCCCGATGTCACGATCCCCGCTCCTGGAGGGGCTGCCGCCCATCGGCTCGCCCGATGCCCGGCTGCTGATCCTCGGCAACATGCCCAGCGTGCTCTCGCTGGCGAGTGGGCAATACTACGGAAACCCACGAAATGCGTTCTGGCGCATCATCGGTGAGGTGTTCGGATGCGAGCCGGACGCGCCGTACCAGCATCGGACCGAGGTCCTGGCCCGCCACGGGGTCGCCGTCTGGGACGTCCTCAGGCACTGCCGGCGAGTGGGCAGCCTCGATTCGGCGGTCGAGCCGGACAGCATGGTGCCCAACGACTTCGAGACGTACTTCGCCGCCCGGCCAGGCATCGAGCGGGTGTTCTTCAACGGCGCGGCCGCCGAACGCAACTTCATCCGGCTCGTCCACCTCGACGTACCTGCGACGTTCGTGCGGCTACCGTCGACCAGCCCCGCGCAGACCATGTGCTATGCCGACAAGCTGGCGGCCTGGAGCGCGGCGCTGACCGGCTAGGAGACCGGCGGTCTCCGGTTCGCCCATGGCCGTGCGGTCTCGATCTGGTGGCTCAACGACAGCAGCGTCGCCTCGTCGGAGGGCCGGCCGACCAGCTGGATCGACATCGGCACCCCGGCGTCGTCGAGGCCCCACGGGACGACGGCGGCGGGCTGGCCCGTCGCGTTGAACATGGCGTTGAACGGCACCCGAGCCGACACCATGGCCAGCGTCGCGATCCCGCCGCGGTGCTGGTACTGCCCGATGCGCGACGGACCGGTCGCGGTGCCGGGGGTGATCAACACGTCGACGTGGTCGAAGATCGACTGAACCCGCGCCGCGAGTGCCGGCTCGGCCGCGCGCACCTTGGCGATCTGCGCGTCGGAGATCATCCGGCCCAGGCGGGCAATGCCTTTGGTCCTCGGCTCGAGCCGTTCCCGGTGCGGCAGGGCGGTGGCGTCCTGGAACGCGCCGCGCCACATCCGCGGCAGCACATGGCCGTACACCGCCCACGCCGGATAGTCGGGGTCGCGCCAGATCACCTCGTGGCCGAGATCGCGCAGCAGCATCTCGGCACCGTCGAGTGCCTTCTGCTGCGCCTTCCCGACTCGACCGAGCATGGTGGGAGGAAGCTTGGCGCTCAGAGCAATTCGGAGTCTGCCAGGCTCACGGTTCGCGGCAGTGACGAACCCGCCCGATGGACCGGGCAGCGCCGAGGTCGCGTCGAGGAACAGCGCGGCGTCCTCCACTGTGCGCGTCATCGGGCCGTTGACGGACAAGCCGCACCACGCGTCGTCATGCGGAGTCATCGGCACCCGGTCGCGCTGCGGCTTGAGTCCGAACAGCCCGCACCAGGTCGACGGAATACGGATGGACCCGGCGCCGTCGGAGCCCAACGCCATGGGTGCCAGCCCCGCGGCCACGGCGGCACCACTGCCACCGCTGCTGCCACCCGGTGCGCGCTCCAGATCCCACGGATTGTGGGTGGCGCCGAAGGAGATCGTCTCGGTGAACGGCCACAGCATCATCTCCGGCACCGACGTCTTGCCCAGGATCACCGCGCCGGCCTCTCGCAGGCGGCGCACCACCAGTGCGTCACTCGTCGGTGGCTGGCCGTAGGCGCTGCTTCCGTAGCAGGTGAATTCGTCGGCGACGTCGACGTCATCCTTGATCGCGATCGGGACGCCCAGCAGCGGCCTGCGTTCGCCGGCGTCGAGCAACTCCTGCGCGGCGGCGGCCTCCCGACGCGCGCTGTCGGTGAGCACCACGCGATAGGCCCGCAGCTCCCGGTCGACGCGCGCTATCCGGTCGAGGTACAACTCCAGCAGGGCGGGCGCGGTGATGGTGCCGTTGACGAGCATGCGCGCCTGCTCGGCAGCGCCGGCGAAGGCAATGTCGGTGGAGTCCATCTCCCGCAGCCTAACGCTGCCCGCTACGGTGGCCAGATGGCATGCGTGTTCTGCGAGATCGTCGCCGGTACGGCACCCGCCATCCGCATTCACGAGGACGACGATTTCCTCGGCATCCTGGACATCCGCCCGTTCACCCGGGGCCACACCCTGGTGGTGCCCAAGCGGCACACGGTCGATCTCACCGACACCCCGGCCGAGACGCTGGCCGGGATGCTCGCCGTCGGGCAGCGGATCGCGCAGGCGACTCGTGCGTCTGATCTGGGCGCGACCGGCAACAACATTGCCATCAACGACGGCAAGTCGGCCATGCAGACGGTGTTTCACATTCACCTGCATGTGATCCCACGGCGTGACGGCGACAAGCTGTCGTTCGCCAAGGGGATGCTGCTGCGCCGCGACCCCGACCGCGAGGGCACCGGACGAATCCTGCGCGCCGCCCTGTCCCAGCTCGACACAACCGGATGAGAGAGCCATGCCCGATTCCGCACTGATGACGTTCGTGAAGGTGCACGACTGGGTGTACCGGCGCACCAACGGCTGGATCGGGCACCGGATGCCCGGGGCTCCGTCCTCCCTGATGCTGCACACGATCGGGGCGAAGACCGGCCAGCCCCGGTCGAATCTGCTCGCCTACTTCCGCGATGGGGACGACTATCTGATCGTCGCGTCCAACGGCGGAGCGGACCGCAACCCGGCCTGGTATCACAACCTGCGCGCACATCCGAAGATCGAAATCAACCTGGGCAGAAAGCGTTTGGCGGTGACGGCACACATCGTGATGCCGGACGACCCGGACTACGGACGGTTGTGGCATATCTGCGACTCGAACAACGGCGGCCGCTACAGCTCGTATCAGCGTGGCACCACGCGGCCCATCCCGGTCGTGCGCCTGACACCCTGAGCGCTTGTCCTCGCCACACGCGTCCCCGCCCGCAAGACATAGGGTTGCTGTCCGCCTCCGAGCGACAATCATTCGGCCGGTCACGCCGAAATCGACGCTGGCGCTGGGAAGTCCGAGTAGGTGTCACGCTAACGTCGATCTCGATGACCGACAACATTTCAGACTCCAGATTTGTCGCTCAGAGGCGGACAGCAACCCTGCACATCGTTCCTGAGTCCGCGAGTGGGTCTGCCCTAGAACAGCTCTTTCGCCAGCAGCTCCAAGGTGGTCTCCCGGTCCGGGGCGGTCGCCGGGTCGGTCCCGCGATGTGCGGATGCGACGGGGTTGACCATCACCTCGTCGACGTCGAACTCTGCGGCCACCGCACGAACCTGGTCGGCCGCCTCGGACGGTGAACCGACCACGGCCTTGCTGCGCCCGGACGCGATGATCGCCTCGGCCTGCGGGTGCATGGTCAGCGCCGCCGCGTCCTCGACCAGGTCGAGCGGCCCGAGCGGCTGACCGGTGCGCAGCCGGGCCATCATCTGCAGGTTGGGTAGCAGCAACGCCTCGGCCTCCGAACGCGTCGGCGCGACCACCGCGTTGACCGTCATGAACGTCACCGGCTCGGCGGCCACCGCACTGGGCCGGAATTCCGACCGGTAGGTGGCCAGCGCCTCGACGGTGCCCTGCCCGGCGAAGTGATGCGCGAACACATACGGCAGGCCTTTGGCGGCGGCCAGGTGCGCCGAGTACAACGACGAGCCGAGCAGCCACAGCCGCGGCTCCTCGACCGCCGCCGGCGTGGCTTTGAGGATGTAGTCCTGGTTGCGGATCGGGATCCGCACTCCGTGCGCGCTCATCAGCGCCGCGACGTCGTCGAGGTACTGCGGGAAGTTCTCGATATCAGAATCATCGCGAGTGCCCCGCAACATGTACGACGTCACCGGGTCGGAGCCGGGCGCACGGCCGATGCCGAGATCGATACGCCCCGGAGCGGCAGCCTCCAACAACGCGAACTGCTCTGCAACCGCCAGCGGCGCATGGTTGGGCAGCATCACCCCGCCCGAACCCAGGCGCAGCTGGGTGGTCTGGGCAGCCAGGTAGGCGAGGATCACCGGCGGGCTGGTCGCCGCGACCGCGGGCATGTTGTGGTGTTCAGCCACCCAATACCGGGTGAATCCCAAGCGGTCGGCGGTCTGAGCCAGCCGTACGGTGGCCGCCAGCGCGTCGGCGCTGGTCTGGTCGGTACGTACCGGAACGAGGTCGAGGACAGAAAGCCGCATAGTCACCTCAACGATACGAGTGCGCGCATGCTTCCCCTCCCCGGAGGGCAGGAGCGAAGCGACCCGGGAATTGGGTCACCGGAGGGCAGGAGCGAAGCGACCCGGGAATTGACACCGGAGGGCAGGAGCGAAGCGACCCGGGAATTGGGTCACCGCCGCAGGCCCGCCCGTGCGGCAGCGTCGGTGAACACGTCGTCGAGCATCGCCGGCGTGAGCCGCCCGGTGAACATGTTCTGCTGGCTCGGGTGATAGCAGCCCAACAGCTGCCGGCCTGACGGCAACTCAACGACCACCCCGTGGCCGAACTTGGGTTTGCCGTGCGCAGGCAGGTCGTCGGCGAGCAACCGCAGCGCGGCCTGCCAACCGAACCCGCCCAGGGTGACGATCACCCGAACCGACGGCGCGATCAGCCGCCACTCGGCGGTCAGCCACGGCTCACACGTCGACCGCTCGACGGGCTCCGGTTTGTTGGCCGGCGGCGCGCACCGGACGGCGGCGACCACCCGAATGTCGTTGGTGGACAAACCGTCTGCCGCGTCCACACTGGTCGGCTGGTTCACCAGGCCGGTCCGGTGCAACGCGGCGAACAGCTGATCCCCCGAGCGATCTCCGGTGAAGACCCGCCCCGTCCGGTTGCCTCCTTGCGCGGCCGGGGCCAGGCCCAGCACCAGGATCTTCGGCTGCGCCGAACCCCACCCGGTGATCGGCCTGCCCCAATACGGCTCACCCGCGAACGAGCGACGTTTGGTGACCGCCACCTCTTCGCGCCAGGCGACCAGCCTGGGACATGCCCGGCACACGCTGACCTGGGCATCGACTTCTCCGATGTCGCGGGCCCCCGCCGCCAGAGCCACCACCTGCGCGGCGTCGGAAGCCACCGGGGTCTCTGGCACGGCGGGGTCCCCCGGCCAGCCCGTACCCGGCGGGACGGGCGAGGAGAACAGCACCCGGGTCCGCGGATGTGGAAGGAGGGTCACCGGTCCACTGTGCCCGGGTCCTGCGCGGCGCGCGAGAACTTAAGCTCTGCCGGTGACCATCACGCGCGTCCCCGCGCTGCTGATCCTGTCCTCGACCTTCCTGGCCGCGGGCGCCAACGGCATCTCCATGGTCGCCTTCCCGTGGCTGGTGCTCCAGCGCACCGGCAGTGCGGTGGACGCCTCGATCGTCGCGGGCGCGGCGACCCTGCCGCTGCTGTTCGCCACCCTCATCGCCGGCGCCGCCGTCGACTTCGTCGGCCGACGCCGGGTGGCGATGCTCTCCGACGCGCTGTCGGCCATCGCGGTGGCCGCGATCCCGGTCTTGGCGATCGGGTTCGGCACCGACGTGCTCACCACCCTCGTTCTGGCCGCACTGGCCGCCCTCGGCGCGTTCTTCGATCCGGCCGGTATGACCGCACGGCAGTCGATGCTGCCCGAGGCGGCGGTCCGCGCGGGCTGGACCCTCGATCACACCAACAGCGTCTATGAGGCCGTGTTCAACCTGGCCTACATCACCGGCCCGGGTGTCGGCGGCCTGCTCATCGCAACGCTCGGCGGTGTCAACGCGATGTGGGTGACCGCCGCGCTGTTCGGGTTGGCGATCCTGGCGATGGCGGTGCTGCGGCTCGAGGGCACCGGACGTCCGGCGCGCGAAAAGCTGCCGGAGAGCGTGGTTTCCGGGGTTGTCGAAGGGTTGAAGTTCGTCTGGCGCAACCGGGTTCTTCGCACCTTGGGCTTGGTCGACCTCGCCGTCACCGGGCTGTACCTGCCGATGGAAAGCGTGCTGTTCCCCAAGTACTTCACCGACCGCAATGAGCCGGCCCAGCTGGGCTGGGTGCTGATGGCGTTGTCGATCGGCGGGCTGGTCGGAGCGCTGAGCTGGACCGTGCTGTCGAAGGTGGCCAGCAAGCGGGCGACGGTACTGACGGCGGTGCTGACGTTCGGTATCGCCGTGGCGGTCATCGCATTCCTGCCGCCGCTGCCGGTCATCTTGTCCTTGGCCGCCCTGGTCGGTCTGGTGTACGGGCCGATCGGGCCCATCTACAACTCGATCATGCAGACCCGCACCCCAGAACAGCTGCGCGGACGGGTGGTCGGGGTGATGACGTCGATGACCTACGCCGCGGGCCCGATCGGGTTCACGCTGGCCGGCCCGCTGGTCGACGCGTTCGGCCTCACGGTCACGTTCCTGGTTCTGGCGGTGCCGATCCTGGTGATCGGCATCGTGTGTCCCTGGCTGCCCGCCCTCAAGGAGCTGGACGACGACGCGCCTAGGATGGCGCAATGGCCGTGAGCGCTCTGGCCGACCTGGCCGCCGAGCTTCCCGACGGGGTCGTCGTCACCGACCCCGACATCCTGGCGTCCTATCGCCACGACCGAGCCGCCGACCCTGCGGCCGGGATGCCGTTGGCCGTGGTGCGGCCCACCCGCACCGAAGAGGTGCAGACGGTGTTGCGCTGGGCTTCGGCGAACCGCGTCGCGGTGGTGCCGCGCGGAGCAGGCACCGGACTCTCGGGTGGCGCGACCGCCGTGGACGGCGGCATCGTGCTGTCGACGGAGAAGATGCGCGACATCACCGTCGACCCGGTGACGCGCACCGCCGTCGTCCAGCCCGGCCTGCTCAACGCCGAGGTCAAGAAGGCGGTCGCGGAGCGCGGCCTGTGGTATCCGCCCGACCCGTCCTCGTACGAGATCTGCAGCATCGGCGGCAACATCGCCACCAACGCGGGCGGTCTGTGCTGCGTGAAGTACGGCGTGACAACCGATTACGTGTTGGGCATGCAGGTGGTGCTGGCCGACGGCACCGCGGTGCGCCTCGGCGGCCCGCGCCTGAAAGATGTTGCCGGGCTGTCGCTGACCAAGCTGTTCGTCGGCAGTGAGGGCACCCTCGGAGTGGTCACCGAGGTGACGCTGCGGCTGCTGCCTCCCCAGCCGTCGGCGTGCACGGTGGTGGCGACCTTCGATTCGGTGGAGGCTGCGGCCGGCGCGGTGGTGACGATCACCGGACGCATCCGGCCCTCGATGCTGGAGTTCATGGACTCGGTGTCGATCAACGCCGTCGAAGACAAGCTGCGGATGGGCCTGGACCGCTCGGCGGCAGCGATGATGGTGGCCGCCTCCGACGACCGAGGCCCAGCCGGCGCCGAGGACGCCGAGTACATGGCCCGCGTCTTCACCGAAGCCGGTGCCAAAGAATGCTTTTCGACCTCCGATCCGGCCGAGGGTGAGGCGTTCGTCGCGGCCCGCAGGTTCGCCATCCCCGCGGTGGAAGCCAAGGGTTCGCTTCTCCTGGAGGATGTCGGGGTACCGCTGCCCGCGCTCGCCGAACTGGTGGGCGGGGTGGCCAAGATCGCAGCCGACCGCGACCTGACGATCTCGGTCATCGCCCACGCCGGCGACGGCAACACCCATCCGCTGATCGTCTTCGATCCCACCGACGCCGCGATGACCGAGCGGGCCGAGAAGGCGTTCGGTGAGATCATGGACCTGGCGGTGTCACTGGGTGGCACGATCACCGGCGAACACGGCGTCGGCCGGCTCAAGAAGCCATGGCTGGCAGGTCAATTGGGCCCCGAGGCGATGGAACTCAATCGCCGGATCAAGGCGGCGCTGGATCCGGCCGGAATTTTGAATCCCGGCGCGGTCATTTGACGCAAGCCGCCGCGCGGCAAGGGCCGCCTGGCTAGGGTGGACGGCGATGACTCACTCCCCCACGCGGCTCGAGATCGCCGTTCCGCAAGCCGATCTCGACGACCTGCGCCGCCGCCTTGAATCCGCCCGGTTTCCCGCCGAGCTGCCCGGCAGTGGCTGGGATTACGGCACCGATCAGTCGTTCTTGACGGCGTTCGTCGACCGGTGGCGTGACGAGTACGACTGGCGTGCAACCGAAGCGGAGCTCAACGCGGTGGGCTCCTTTGTCACCACGGCTGCCGGCCAGCGCGTCCACTTCTTGCACCGCAAATCGCCCAACAGCACCGCAATCCCGTTGGTGCTCGTGCACGGCTGGCCGGGTTCGATCATCGAATTCCTCGATGCCCTCCCGCTGCTGCACGAGCGGTACCACGTTGTGGTGATCTCGATGCCCGGATACGGATTCTCCGGCCCGACAACCCAACGCGGCGTCGACACCTCGGTCGTCGCGGCGGCGGTCGCCGAGGTGATGACGCAACTGGGTTACCAACGCTTTGTGGCTCAGGGCGGCGACTGGGGCGCTCTGGTGGTGCGATACCTCGGTGAGCACTACCCGGATCGCGCGGTCGCCATCCACACCAACATGCTCTTCGCGTCCGCCGAGGGCCCCGACGCCATGGACGGTGTCACCGAGGAGGAGCTGGCCGCATTCATCGCCTCCGCCGAGCGGATGGCGGAAGGCACCGCCTACATGGAAATCCAAGGCACCCGGCCACATTCACTCGGCTACGGGCTCGACGACTCGCCGGTGGGTCTGGCCGGCTGGATCCTGGAGAAGTTCCACGCCTGGAGCGACGTCCGCGACGGCATGCCGATCCGCACCGACCGGCTCATCGACAATCTGATGATGTACTGGCTGACCGGTACCGCGACCTCGGCCGCGCGACTGTACTACGAGGCGGCCCACGCCGGCACCGGTGCGCTCAGCCCGTGGTCAGGCCGCGTCGACGTCCCGACGGGTTACGCGGTCTACCCGGCAGAGCTGGTGCGGATCCCGAAAGTGTGGGCGCACAAGCACTATCACCTGGTGCACTACTCGATCCAGGACCGTGGTGGCCACTTCGCGGCGTTCGAGCAGCCGCAACGGTTCGCCGCGGACGTGCTGGCCTACGCCGATGTGCTCGACGAGTTGGACGTGTTCAACTAGCCGTTCAGCGGGCCCCGCGGACCAACCGGCCCGGACGTGCGCCGGTGTCGACCCCGTCGCGGCGCGTGACGGTGCCGCTGACGATCGTCGCGGCGTAGCCGGACGCGCCTTGCACCAAACGATTTCCGCCGGCCGGCAGGTCGTAGGCCATCTTCGGTGGATGCAACCGCAGAGCGTCCATGTCGATGACGTTGAGGTCCGCCTTCTTGCCGACCTGAATGACGCCGCGGTCACTGAGGCCGAACAGCTGCGCCGTGTCGTGGGTCTGCTTGCGGATCAGATGTTCCAGCGGCAGCTTCGCACCACGATGCCGGTCGCGGGCCCAGTGGGTCAGCAGGAACGTGGGATAGGAAGCGTCGCAGATCATTCCGCAGTGCGCACCACCGTCGGACAACCCGACGACACCGGCCGGATGGGTCAGCATCTCATGGATGGCGTCGCAGTTTCCATAGGAGTAGTTGAAGAATGGCAGCATCAACATGTTGGTGGCGTCGGCCTCCAGCATGAGGTCGTACAGGGTGGCCAGCGGGTCCTCGCCACGGTCAGCGGCGATCTTCTCCACCGTCCGCTCGTCGGTGGGCTCGTAGTCCGGCGGGTCGCCCAGGTGGTAGATCCGACCCAGGGCGTACTGGACCAGGATGTTCATGTTGTCGAACAGCTTGTTGGGGTCGGGCGGGAGGTCGTCCTCACCGAGGATCGCGGCCTTCACCGCCGGGTCGGCGAGCCGGTGGGCGAGCTCCTCACGACCCAACTCCCCCTTCAGCTTTCGGAAGGTCGGGCGATGAGTGAAGGCGTGGTGGCCCGGGAAGCCGAACAGCATGCCGAACGGGCGCGCCGCGATCTGCGGATACAGCCGGGCGCCCGCGGCGTGTGCGGCCGCCGAAATGTCCATCTGTTCGCGCCACAGGTCGGGCGCGGCATCCACCTGGATCAGCCCGAAGGAGATCGGCCGGTCGATCTCGGCGCCCAGGCGCTGCATCCATTCCAATTCCTTCTTCGGCGCGATGATGTCCTCGCCGGCCACACCCTGCGGCGCCAGTTCGAAGACCGCTTGACCGCCGGCCGCCATCGCCCGGCCCAGGCCGAACAGTTCATCCTCGGCGGCGAAGGTGCCCGGCACGGGTTCACCGTCCATGGCGCGGTGGCCGAGCGTGCGGGACGTCGAGAACCCGAGCGCTCCGGCTTCGATCGCCTCGCGGACCAACCGACCCATCGCCTCGATGTCGTCGGGGGTCGCGGGCTCGTTCTTGGCGCCGCGCTCACCCATCGCGTAGGCCCGCACCGAGCCGTGCGCCACCTGACTGCCGACGTCGACGGCGTAGTTTCCCTTGCCGATCACGTCGAGGTACTCGGGGTAGCTTTCCCAACCCCACGTCATGCCCTCGGTGAGCGCGCTGCCGGGAATGTCCTCGACGCCCTCCATCATCTGGATGAGCCACTGTTCGGAACCGGGCCGCACCGGTGCGAAACCGACGCCGCAGTTGCCTGCGACGATGGTGGTGACGCCGTGGTTGCTCGACGGTTCGAGCAGGCTGTCCCAGCTCACCTGACCGTCGTAGTGCGTGTGGATGTCGACGAACCCGGGCGCCACGACTTTGCCTGTGGCATCGATGGTTTCGGTTGCCTCGCCCGCCAGCGGCGCATCAGATGCGCTGCGGCGCCGCACCTCCACGATCTTCCCGTCCTTGACGGCCACGTCGGCGATGTAACGGTCGGCGCCCGTGCCGTCGACGACGGTCCCGCCGGTGATCTTGAGGTCGAACATGGCTACTCCTCGACACACGATGTCAATGGGATTCCGTCGCCAATGTAACACCGTTACAGGGCCTCGTGTAATACCGTTTGGAGAAGATCTCGCAAGGAGGCGCATGGTGACGCACACGGCGCACGATGTTCGACGCGAGGACGCGATCGGCCCGCCTCCGGCCAGCCCGACCCGCGTGCCCGCCGCTCGCTACCACTCCCCGGAGTTCGCCCGCCTCGAGCGCGAACACCTCTGGCCGCGCGTCTGGCAGGTCGCCTGCACGCTCGATCATGTCGCCGAGCCAGGTGACTACTTCGAATACCGATGCGGGCCGCATTCGGTCCTGATCGTCCGCGACGACACGCAACTGCGGGCATTCCAGAACGTCTGCCGGCACCGCGGTAATTCGCTGTGCACGGGCGCCGGCTCGGAGCTGCGCGAGCTGCGCTGTGGCTACCACGGCTGGACATGGGACCTCGCCGGGGTGTTGAAGCGCGTGCCCAACCGCAAGGGATTCGGTGCGCTGCACATGGAGGACTTCCCTCTGGTCGCCGCCTCCGTCGATGTCTGGGCAGGGCTGGTGTTCGTCAACCTCGACGCCGACGCGATGCCGCTCGATGGCTATCTGGAGGCGATGCCCGCCGACATCGCATGGAACCGGCTCGAGGATTTTCACTGCTACGCCACGATGACGATCGAGGTGGACGCGAACTGGAAGACGATCGCCGACGGCTACAGCGAGACCTACCACATTCAGACGCTGCACCCCGAGCTACACCGGTGCATGGATGACGTCTTTGCACCGCAACAGATCTGGGGTCACACCGGGAAGTCGGAGCAGTTCTACGGAGTGCCGAGCCCGCACCTCAAGGAGCCCATCTCCGACGACGACGTCTGGGCCGCGTACGTGACAACCCAGGGCCTGCTGATGGGTGTCGAGGAGGGCACACCGTACCCGGGCGGTGACTCGGTGCCTGATGCGATTGCCTGTCGCACAAGAGAGTTCGCGGCCAGTCGCGGGGTCGACCTCGGGTGGGCCAGCACCGAACAGATCATGTTGCTACACCAGTACAACGTGTTCCCCAACCTGACGTTGCTGACCAACGCCGACCACCTGACCGTCATGACGTCACACCCGGGCCCCGATCCCGAACACGGCGAGCTCGTCATGTACCTGTGGACCCGGATGGCGCCGGGCGCACCGCGTACCCGTCCGGTCGACGTGCGCATGACAGCTGAGGAGGCTCATCCCGGTCTGGTTCTGACGCAGGATATTTCGGTCTTGGCCGGCCTGCAGCGCGGGCTGCGTCAGCCGGGGTTCACCCACCTGACGCTGTCCAACGAGGAGCGGCGCGTGATCAACCTGCACCGCAACCTCGAGCGCTACCTCGACCTCCCGGAGGCTGAGCGCATGACCGGGGGTGAGCCCGGTGGCCCGCAGTCCTGACCCGGTTACCGCGGACTCCATCCTCGACGCGGCAGCCAGGATGATCGAGCACGACGGCGTCGACGCGTTCACGATGCGCGGGCTCGCCGAGCAACTGGGCGTCGCGGTCACCTCGATCTACTGGCACGTCGGTGGCCGCGACAAGCTGCTCGACAGTCTCGTTGAACGGTTGCTCGGCGACATGGCGGCGTTGCCTGCGGACGCCGAGGAGCCCGCTGAGCGCATCGCCGCCCTCGCCCGCGCACAGCGCCGAGCGCTCATCGACCGCCAGCATCTGCTCGGCATCGCACACGAACGTAACCGCACCCCGGCGTTGTTCCTGCCGGTGCAGCAGCGCCTGGCCACCGAACTTGCCCGCCTCGGCGTCACCGGTACCCACGGCGCGCTTGTGCTGCGGGCCATCGAGGTTCACGTCATCTCGTCGGCCATCATGCAGTTCTCCGCGGTGCGCGGCCCCAAGCACGACGAGGAAGACCCGACGCTGTGGGCCGACGACTGGCCGGACCGTGACCTGGTCCGGGCGCTGCAGTCCCCCACCGACTACGACGCCGTTTTTGAATACGGACTGGCGGCGCTGTTGGCGACCTTGCCTGCGAATCCCACCGGCTCATAGGTCTTTTCGAAATTCCGGTCACGTGGGCGGACGCCGGAGGAGCTATTCCGGGGCATAAAACAACCTCCCAATGGCTATTTCACAAATGGTTCAGATCCGCTGAACAACGGTGCCCCATAGTTGGTAGGTCCCGTCCATCCCGGTGCGCTTCGCCGGCGACACCGCTGTCAGCGGCCCGCCGACGTTCAGCTCAGGTAGCTCAGGGGTTTGAGGTCGGACTGTCTCGGTATCCGGCGACGTGCCTAAGTGCCATGTCAAGGGCCAGTTCGAGTGGCCGGGCGCTGCGCGTGGTCTGCGCCATGAGGAGTCCGCCCTGTAGTGCGGTCATCATGGTCAACGCGAGTTCGTCCACGTCGGCTTCGGGGGCGAGTTCACCGTTGTCGCGCATGGCCGCCAGGCCGGTGGACAGGTATGACTGCCAGGTGGCGAAGGACCGCGCGAGCTCCAGGCGTGCCGAGTCCGATCGGTCGGCGAGTTCGCTCACCAGCGACCCCAGCGGGCAGCCGCCGATGCCTTGCGTCGTCCGAGTCGTGGCTACGAGCTGATCGCACCAGCGCTGCAGACCATCCCACGACGAGACCTCGCGCAAACGCGGCTCCTGCGCGGCGATGACACGGCCGAGCTGAGTCTTGATCACCTCGCTGATAAGAGCGTCTTTGTCGACGAAGTAGTGATAGAGCTGCGATCTGCTGGTCTGGCTGGCGGCCATGACGGCGTCGAGGCTTGTTCCCGCCACACCGCGCTCCCGGATCAGAGAGGCCGCTTCGGCCACGATGCGGGCTTTCGTCGCCGCCCCGCGGGACGTGAGTCGGGCCGAGGGACGATCAGCTTTTGGCACCACGGCCGGACAGTATCCGAATTGGCATTGTCGGTCCACTTTTCAGCCAGCACAATGCCGATCAGTCAACCAATATTGTTGAAGGAGCTCGATATCGGCTTGTCACACACGCCGGCTGTTGCATCCGGCGGACATTCACCATCGATGACACCACGTCCAGCTTGTCAGGCTGCCTCCCCGGGTACCCGCGGAATACCAATCCAGCGCGATCTTTTGATGCGAGGCGTGGACCGACTATGTCAGCACGGAGCACGTCGAGATGATCGAACGGCCGTAAGCGAACATTGTTGGCGCATAGGTAGTTTCGTGAAAGTCTAAAAGCCGTGCAAGAACGTACCGACACGTCAGCCGATCGGCAGACAACAAGAGAGGAACTCGTGAAGCGACTACAAGACGACCGGGTCTTGGCCTACAACTCAATGTTTTTGGGTGTGTTCATGTTGTTGTTCGGTTTCTTGAAGTTCTTCGAACCTTTTCGGACCATGTTTGATGTCCAGATCGCCAAGAGCGACCTGCCACCGATCAGCATTCCCTTCGGGAAAGTCGCGGAAATGGCTATCGGCCTTGGACTGCTTCTACCCGCTTGCTTCAGGCAGAAGATCGTTGATCTGTATGGCCCCGTGGTCTTCGCTGCGTCTGCCGGGCTGGTTGTCAACATGGCGGTCGCGACGTACGTCCATCTGCAGCCGGATGTCCCGGCCAGCGTGCTGCCCCTCGGGATCAAGCCTCCGTTCATCCCGTTGTTCGTCATGGTCTTGGCGGCATTGAACCTGTACCGGCTCTTCGGCGCGAGCAGGAGCAGATCGAAGACGGCGCGCCAGGCCAAGTGAACGACCCCTGTCACCAGTGCACGCAGCAGGGGACGCCGGGCCCGAGTCGTCGGCGCGAACCGCGAAGGTGGCGAGCACAGGAGACACCGGCAAATCTCTTGTTCCCCAACGGTCCTCGACGAAGGTGACGACCCCGATGTCTCTGCAGCAGCATCCCCCGCAAGACGCCCTCTTCCGCTCGGTATCCATCGGAGGGGTGGACCTGCCCAACCGCGTCGCTCTGGCGCCGATGACCCGAGTCAGTGCGACAGCCGAGGGCGTCCCCACCGATCAAATTGGCGGCTACTACCAGAGGTTTGCGCAGGGCGGATTCGGCCTGTTGATCACTGAAGGTCTCTACATCGATGACCAGACCAGCCAGGGGTACCTCTTCCAACCCGGTATCGCCAACACCGTGCAGGCCGCAGCGTGGAAGCCGGTCGTCGACCGCGTTCATGCCTTCGGCGCGAAGTTCTTCGCCCAACTCATGCACGCCGGCAGCCAATCGCAAGGCAACCCCCACACAGCCACCGCCTGGGCGCCTTCAGCCGTGCGCCCCAAAGGCGCGCAGCTGGCGATGTATCGCGGGTCGGGGCCGTTTCAGATTCCCGAGACGATGTCCGCTGAGCACATCCAGCAGGTCCGTGGGGCGTTCATCAACGCCGCCCTACACGCACGTGACGCCGGATTCGACGGTGTCGAGATCCACGGCGCCAACGGCTACTTGCTCGACGAATTCCTCACCGGCTACCTCAACACCCGCACCGACGACTACGGCGGCACCGTCACCAACCGCGTCCGATTTGCCACCGAGGTCTGCGGTGACGTTGCAGCCGCTGTCGGGAACGACATCGCCGTCGGTATCCGTATTTCCCAGGGCAAGGTCTCCGACAACGATCATCGATGGGCCGGCGGCGAAGACGACGCAGCCGCTATCTTCACCGCGCTATCCGACACCGGCATCGACTACATCCACACCACCGAATACCGCGCACTGGCACCAGCTTTCGACGACACCAATAAGACGCTGGCAGCACTTGCCAAGCACTACAGCGGGCTGGCAATCATCGCCAACGGTCACCTGGATGACCCAAATGACGCCGGCACGATAATCGACTCCGGCGCCGCCGAGGTCGTTGCTCTGGCCAAATCCGCGCTGGCCAACCGGGACTGGCCGCGCCGCGTCCAAGCCGGCCAATCGCTCTCACTTGACCCCCCAGCCGATCTATTGAGGCCGCTCGCGACTGTCAAAGACTGGGAAGTCGCCGACCCCGCGCCCCATCACGAAATACCCCGAATATCGCCCACGAAGGAAGACGGCACATGCGACTTGCGATAGACAGCGTCACGATATTCTGGCTGCAGGTTCTCGTGAGCTGTGCCGTATGCGCCCTGATCGCGAAATGGTACGTCTGGCCGAGACTGACCAAACTATCCCTCAATTCTGCTCTCATTCCACTGATCTTCGTCCACGTTTTCCGCTACGTGGGAATGGTCTTGTTGGTTACGGGCATGGTTGATCCGAGGCTGCCCCGAGAAGCACTGACCGCTTCCGCCTACGGTGATCTCTTAGCTGCAGCGCTGGCCCTGGCCTGTATCTTCGCGCTGCGGGCAGCGTGGCGTTTCGCCATTCCACTGGTGTGGGTGTTCAGCGCATGGGGATTCGGCGACCTGTTGAACACAGTGCGCGGTGTAATACAGACAGACCTACCCAACTTCAACCTCGGTGCCGCCTACTTCATCTACACGTTCTACGCCCCGACGGTGGTTGTCGCACATCTGATGATCTTCTGGATTCTGTTGAAATCTAGATCGTGGAATAACGACAACAACGATCACCGCGAAACGTGACGCTGTTGGCGTCGCCGACACCGACCAGTGCAGCTCGCGGCATTCCCCTGGAGACGCGACTGAGCGGCGCGTCGCTCACACAGTGACGTGATGCAGCCTTCCGTCCCGGCAGTCGGAATGCCAAGAACGAATCTCTTGGGATCCCGGCCCGCTCTTGACACAACTGCGGACTTGTCGTAATCATAAGACATGACCGCTGTTGTGTCTCACGACGCCGAGGCCCGCTTCGAGTTGGCCACCGCCGAGACCTGGGGTGACCGCTGGCCGATGTACCGGGCCCTGCGTGACCTCGATCCGGTGCACCACGTCGTCCCGGAGAACCCCGACCACGATTACTGGGTGCTGTCCCGGCATGCCGACATCTTCGCCGCCGCCCGCGACCACGAAACGTTCTCCTCGGCCCAGGGCCTGACCGTCACCTACAACGAGCTGGAACTGATTGGGCTGCAGGACAACCCGCCGATGGTGATGCAAGACCCGCCGGTACACACCGAGTTCCGCAGGCTGGTGTCGCGTGGCTTCACCCCACGGCAGGTCGAGGCCGTCGAGCCCAAGGTGCGCGAGTTCGTCGTCGAACGCATCGAACGGCTACGCGCCGACGGCGGCGGGGACATCGTCACCGAACTGTTCAAGCCCCTGCCGTCGATGGTCGTCGCGCACTACCTCGGCGTTCCCGAGCAGGATCGCGACCAGTTCGACGGCTGGACCGAGGCGATCGTCGCCGCCAATGCCAGCGGACTGAGTGCTCTGGGATCGGTCGGCGACGCCGTCGGTTCGATGATGGGCTATTTTGCCGAGCTGATCGAACGGCGCAGGCGCGAACCCGAAGACGACACGGTGTCGCATCTGGTGGCAGCCGGTGTCGGTGCCGACGGCGACATCGCCGGGACGCTGTCGGTACTCGCCTTCACCTTCACGATGGTCACCGGCGGCAACGACACCACCACCGGCATGCTCGGCGGTTCGATGCCGCTGCTGCACCAGCGTCCCGACCAACGCCGGCTGCTCATCGAGCAACCGGAGCTGATCCCCGACACCGTCGACGAACTGCTGCGACTGACCTCCCCGGTGCAGGGACTGGCCAGAACCACCACGTGCGACGTGGAACTGCACGGCAAGACCATTCCGGCCGGACGCAAAGTGCTGCTGCTGTACGGGTCGGCCAATCGCGACGAACGCCAATACGGCCCGGACGCCGGCGAACTCGACGTCACCCGGTGTCCGCGCAATATCCTCACCTTCAGCCACGGCGCGCATCACTGCCTCGGTGCCGCGGCCGCGCGCATGCAGGCGCGGGTGACCCTGACCGAATTGCTCTCGCGTTGCCCGGATTTCGAAATCGACGAGGCGGGCATCGTGTGGGCGGGCGGCGGATATGTGCGGCGGCCGCTGTCGGTGCCGTTCCGGGTGCGCGGCTGATGGCGGGCGACTGGCTGAGTTCACGGCGGGCAGAGGTGGCCACCGATCGCATCCTCGACGCCGCCGGTGAGCTGTTCGCAAGCAACGATGTCCGCAATGTCGGGATGAATGACATCGCCCGCGCCGCAGGGTGTTCGCGAGCCACGCTGTATCGCTACTTCGAGAACCGGGAGGTGCTGTACACCGCGTACGTGCACCGCGAGGCCTACCGGCTCTACGAGCAGCTGACCGAACTGATCGACGGCATCCCCGATCCGCGCGAGCGGCTACTGACCGGGCTCACCACATCCATGACGCTGGTGCGCGACAGTCCCGCGCTGTCATCGTGGTTCGCCACCGCCGACTCCCCCATAGGCGCGGAGATCGCCGAGCAGTCCGAGGTCATTCAAGCACTGACGTCAGGCTTTCTGCTGTCGCTTCGGCCCGACGACCCCGAGGTCGTCCATCGTCGCGCCCGCTGGCTGGTTCGGGTGCTGACGTCCTTGCTGATCTTCCCCGGCCGCGACGCCGAGGACGAGCGGGCGATCCTCGAGGAGTTCGTCGTTCCGATGGTGTGCCCCAGCGACTCTGGCTCCTCGTTGAGACCGCACTGAGAGCCCAGTTTGCAGAATCTTCGCTTGGCGCGTCTCAATGCGGAGCTCGAGCGCCGACCGATGCGGACGGGACTATGCCGACTCTTCGTCTTGAGCCTGCCGGTTTTCGTCACTGAGAACAACACCGTAGAGAAAGCTTCGGATACGTTCGGCAAACATCTCTTTTACCGAAAGTTGGTTTGCCGCGGCAGCTTCAGCGAGATGCGGATGCGCACCAGCATCGATGTTCGGAAACAGACTGCGCCCTCCTGCGGGACGGCGCATCGGTTCAACCATCACAGCACCAATACAGAGCATCTCCATGCCATCAAGAATCTGGATATGCAGGTGCAGGGGCACCCCTGAGTCGCTGAGGAATTGGGCCGCGTCCTCAAAACTACCGATCAAGATCTCCCGCGGCAGGTGCTCGACGAGAATTGGGGCCGCGTTCCGGTGGCGCAGGACGGACTGCCGGAAATTCAGCGCCAAACTCACGAAGTACTCCGGCCAGTCGGGGCCGGGCTGACGCCGGGGTTTTATGACAGATTTACCCGCGATGTGCTTGGCGATGGCGGTGAGGATCTCGTTCTTGTCAGAGAAATGATGATAGAGCGAGGGAGCGCGAACCCCGAGGTGCTGGGCAAGTCGCGGCAAACTGAAGGCTTCCAAGCCTTCAGAATCGATAATCTCGATGGATGCTGCGACTGCCGCCGTCCGGGTGATCAGCGGTTTAGACGGTCGCGCCATGCCACTCCCCGGGGTTTAACCTAATGATGCTTGTTTAGCATACCTTGTCCGGTGCCCGGTTCGGTTATGTCTGCATTGATCCCGCAGCTCATCGACCCTGCCGTTACGGCCTACTACCCCACCCCTTGTCGGTGCCAGCGGCGCACCCGCCAGTGACCGTCACCTGGGGGTAGTCCGAGTAGTTCGACGGGTGTTCCGCACCGTCCCCGTAAATCCCTGCGCGACTACCTGGTTCACAATGATTCTTTGCCCTGAAGTCAGTGACTTGCCCGGCCTTGGCGAACCGGGGCGACCACGGCCCGGTGGCTTCGCGGCCGCCGTGCCCACCACCTGCTGGACCGGTTGCCTTCTGTCCGGCGGATAGCCCTGCGTGAGGTTGGGCACTAGCCGATGCTCCAGTCCCGCAGAGCATTACACAGATTCATACCCGCCTTCACGACCGGCTGATACCAAGTCGCCGTCGCCAGTCGTGCGCGCCAAGCAGCCGCGTTGCCCTGGCGATGATCCTGGCTTTGGCCGGGATCACCGGGTACCACAGCAGCTCCGTCTTCAGGGTGAACCGCTCCTCGACCACCGATTGCTGCCGACAGTACTTCAGCACGCCGTGTGCGCCGCCGAACCGCGTTCCCAGTCCAGAATTCTTCCAGCCCCCCATTGGTATCGGCATCTGGAATGTCGCCACCACCGCGTTGTTGACCGATACCGAACCCGCTTCGATCCGTCGCGAGAGCCGGTCAGCCCTGGCGCGATCGCGGGTCCACAAGCTGGAGCTGAGTCCGTATTCGGAGTCGTTGGCCAGCGCGATCGCTTCGTCTTCGTTGCTGACCCGCATGATGGCGAGGGTCGGCCCGAAGGTCTCTTCGCGCATACACGTCATGGTGTGGTCTACGTCGACAAGCACAGTGGGTTCGAAGAAGTTGCCCTCCGGACTCCGGTGTCCCCCGGTCAGTACGCGCGCACCCTTGGCCACCGCATCGGCGACGTGGTCGGCGACAATTGCGGTCTGAGCCGGTGTGACCATGGCGCCGATATCGCAGGCAAATGTGCCTGGCTGATCCATGCCCTGGCGCAGCGCGGCGACCTTCTCGGTCACCAGCGTCACGAAGCGGTCGTAAACGTGCGCCTCAACGTAAACGCGTTCCACCCCGACACATGCCTGCCCGGAGTTCGTCATGCCTCCCCATACTGCGCCGGCCGCCGCCCGCTCGATATCGGCGTCGGCGAGCACGATCAGCGCATCCTTGCCGCCGAGTTCCAGGCTGCACGGGATGAGTCGTTGCGCGCAGCGCACCGCGATCGCCCGGCCGGTGCGCACCGACCCGGTGAACATCACCATGTCCGCCTGGTCCACAACGGCCGCACCCGTGGACCCCGCGCCGTTGGCGCATCCCAGCACCGGCGGAGCGCCGATCTCCTCGTTCCAACCGCGCACGGCCTCCGTCCACGCCAACGGCGTCACCTCGGACGGCTTGCACAGGACAGCGGCACCGGCGACCAATGCTCCGACGACATCCATCATCGGGCTGGCCAGCGGTCCGTTCCAGGGGGTGATGAGCCCTACGAGCTGATGTGGCCGGACTTGCACTCGCAGCCGCCGCACCTTGTTGGCGGCGCCCGCAGGCTTCACCCTTCGATCGGCCATGAACTTCTCACCGTTCGCCGTGAAGTAATTGATGACGTCGATGGCGACTGCCATCTCCAGAGACGCATCGGCCCAGGACTTCCCGGTCTCCTGCTGGACCAGGGTCAGGATCCTGCGCTCGTTGTCGAGCAACCAGTCCAGCCAGCGCAGCAGATGCGCACTGCGTCCCCGGGGCCCAAGAGCTTCCCACGCGGGCTGCGCTGATCGCAGCCGGCATGCCAATGCAGCCACCGCCGCTGCGTCCATGCCGGGCACGGCGCCCACTACTTGCCCATCTCCTGGGCACCGAACCGTGATGGCGGTTCGCGGATCGAGCTCGGAAGAAGTGGCGGTTTCGTTCATGAAAAGTACTTTCCCTTCGGTGGCCGGCGCGCCATATCTAAAAGAGTAAGGTTTTGGCCGATTGTCGGCCACTATCGGTCTCACTAACCTACGCCCTATAGTTTTGTTACCTGCCACTGCTTCGTCCGTCAGCCAAGGAGGCATCCACATGAGAGTTCGACTCGAAAGAGCCAAGTGCGCCGGCCATGCTCAGTGCTATGCCGTCAATCCCGACCTGTTCCCCATCGACGATGACGGATACTCCGTCCTCAAACCGCACGAAGTCGACCCCGCCGACGCGGGCGTCATCCGTGACGGCGCCTCATCCTGCCCCGAACTGGCGCTGATCATCGAGGACGACTGAATGCGGCGCGGCCCGGATCGGCTTGAGCGACGTCAGTACCGGGAGGTGCTGTCGCCGAGATCCCTTTCCCTGGATGCAAATAGCAATACGACGGGACAAAGGAGGCGGTGCACCAACGGACAATTCTTGATTGACGTCTCATACCTATCGGCGTAAGGTTTGTGCATCGGCGGCGCGGGTCGCGGGTCGGTTCCGGCCACCGTTGACACGACGCGCTTCCGGACAGAATTACGAACCTGCGAGACCGCAGTGACCGGTCAATTCACCGCACAGTAGTAAAGGCACATCATGACGACATCGCTCCCCAGGCAAGACCGCATCCGCCGAGCACTTGAGCTGTTGCGCAATGAGACCACCGACAAATTCGAAGACGTCGTCGCGTTCGCTGCCGAAGAGTTCACCGACCCGGTACTGGCCCAGCAGGAACGTGACGCCATCTTTGGCCGGGTTCCGTCGATTGTCGCGCACGGATCCGAGCTCCCTAAAGCGTTCGATTTCCTGACGGTGCAGATGCCGCGCAACAACGTCATCGTGGTCCGGCAGCGCGACGGTGGCATCAAGGCATTCGTCAATCTGTGTCGGCACCGCGGCGCCATGCTTGAAGACAACGAGAAGGGCCGTTGCCGGTTCTTCTCGTGCCAGTACCACCGGTGGTCATACGACCCCGACGGTTCACTGCGAATGATCACTCGCGACAACACTTTCGGCGAGGTCGACCGGAAGGAACGCGGTCTCATCGAATTGCCGTGCGAGGAGCGCCACGGCTTCATTTGGCTGGTCGACAATGCCCACGCGACCATCGATGTCGCGGATTGGCTGGGCCCGGAGATGGATGCCATCCTGGCCGGCTACCACCTCGACGAGCTGCACTGCGTCCGCTCGGCGGGTTTCGATGAGCCGACCAACTGGAAGATCATGCAGGACGCCTTTCTGGACGGCTATCACATCCAGTACGCCCATCCCAACACCGCAGGCAAGATCATCCACACCAATGTGATGGCCTTCGAGGACTTCGGCCGGCACTGCCGCTTCATCGCGCCACGCAAGTCCATTGACCGTTGGTTGGAAGAGGATCCGGGCGACCAGAATCTCGACCGCTACGTCACCGAGACGCACTTCTTGCTGCCCAACAGCACCCTGCTTCGGCAGCCGGATCATTTCCAGCTCTTGACGTTCCGCCCGGACATCAGTAACCCCGGCAAGTCTCGGATGGAGCAGCGCCTGATAGTGCCACCGGTCGAACGGTCCGGGATGACCGAAGAGCACTGGAACAAGCTCTGGGACAAGAACTGGCAGATCCTGTTGGCCGTCCTGCACAACGAGGACTTCCCCCTGCTGCGAAATTCGCAGCGCGGGATGGCCAGCGCTGATGCCGGAGACATGTTGTTGGGCCGCAACGAGACCGCCAACCAAGTGTTCCGCCGCGAGACAAAAAAGTTGCTGGCCGAAGGTGCAGCCGAGTCCTGACCAGATGATCAAATACGAATGGCGGGACACTCTGAGCGACGAAGAGTCGATCCAGCTGGCGGACCTGTTGCGCCGTGCGGCCGACTACGACGCCGAGCCCGGATACACCACCATCGAATTCGCTGACATCGCCGACGCGATGGCACGAAGCGATCCCCGATACCGGCACCTGCTGGTGTGGATGCTGCCCTACGCCACGGCATTGAGGGCCAAAGATCACCCCGAACGCATCGCCGGCGTGATCCGACTGACGGTCAATGAGGACGGCACCGCGGAAGCGTCCGCCGTGGTCGATCCGCCACTGCGGTCGATCGGCATCATGACTCTGCTGTTTGAACGGATCGGATTGGACACCTCCGGACCACAGGGCTGGCAGGGCACTGGTGCGCACGTCGTGACAGCGTGGGCAAAGGGAAATCACCCCGCCTCCGGCCGGATCAGCAACCGGTTCCTGATTGCCCGCACCCGGCGGGTATGGAAGTTGATCAGACCGACGGACTCGGTCAGCGATGCCAACGGAGCGCCTGTGCTGGAACCGGTCTCGACGACCGCCCTCGCCGAATTCCCGTGGGCGTCGGCACTGGTCGCCACCACCGGACCCCTTCACGCGCTCCGCGAGGGCGGCCGCATCATCGGTGCCGTCAGCATGGACTTCACCGCAGTGGAATCCGAGGAGTTCGGCTGCTGCGGGACCGTGCAAGCACTGGCCGCCACGCCACAGGCGGACGCCGACTCCCGCAAGCGTCTGCTCAACGGAGCCGCAGCTCTCACCCACGAAGCCGGCCTCACCGGGCTGGTCATCCACGTCGACTCCGACGACACCGCCTGGGTGAATGCCTGCCGTCTGGTCAACTTCCAGCACGACCGCACGGACGTGCTCCTACAACTCGGAGGCCACCAATGAGCGTCGAACTCGATTTGCTGCCCGCCGGCCTTGCCGCGACCGTCGAAGCTCACGGAAAGGCCGTGGCCGCCGGCGACAACCGAACGGTGCTCGCCGATTTCCTACCCGACCGTATCGGGCAACTCATCGCCTCAGCCGATGTCCCCACGCCGCTCAAGAGCGCCGAGGTGCGCACCATCACCGACGTCGGCGACGGCCGCTACGACGCCGTCATCCGATACAGCAAGCTCGATGACGAATGGTTCGAATTACGCAGCCGCTGGGTGCGATTCGCGGACTGCAGCTGGCGGGTGCTCAGCGTGCGCAATATCCCGGCCACCGCCCCCTGGATGAACATTACTGGGCCCGGCGAGGACGGCTTGGACACCCCGCATTGGGATGCGCTTCGCGAAGGTGAGCTCAAGATCCAGCGCTGTGGGGAATGCCGCCGCTGGATCTGGTCGCCGCGGCCCATCTGCCCGTCCTGCCATTCGATGGACACCCGCTGGGAGGTCGTCGCACCGGTCGGCACCGTGTACTCCTGGACCCGCACCTGGCAGCCGTTCACCCCGGAGAGCACCGGTCACCTGCCCTACGTCGTCGTCCTCGTCGAATTGCCTGGCGCCGATGGTGCACGGGTGGTCGGCGTCCTCGCCAATGCCGACGGCGTCACGCCCACCATCGGAGCACCGGTACGCGGCGACATCGAGCCCCCACCCGACGAACAGCACTGGCCCCTGCTGCGTTGGCACCTGGAGAACCCACTGTCATGAGTTTCCGCGGATCCACCGCCGTCGTCGGGACTGGCTCGACCGGCTACTACAAGCGCGGCTCCAGCCCGCTGACATCGGCTCAACTGGTACTCACGGCGATACTGCGAGCGTGCGAGGACGCCGACGCCGATCCTCGCAGCATCGACGGCTTCGTCTCCTACGGAGGCGATTCCAGTGAGGGCCTGGCCATCGGCACGGCACTGGGTGTGCGTGAGATTCGCTGGTCCACTGAAGTGTGGGGCGGCGGGGGCGGCGGGATCGCCGCCGCTGTCAACTGCGCCGCCGCCGCCGTTTACAGCGGGCAGGCTGACTGCGTCGCCGTCTACCGCGGACTGTCCGAGGGCACCGACGGACGCCGCGCTTTCGCCAAGGGGCACATCGGATCGCTGTACGCCGCACACGGCGTGCTCGCGCCAGCCCAGATATGCGCGCTTCGCACACAGCGTCTACTCGAAGTCGACCGGGTGCCCCGGTCCGCTATGGAAGCGATCTCACTGACCGGCTATCACCACGCGCAGAACAACCCTGACGCCGTGGCGTACGGCCGCCCCGTCGACCACACCGGCTACGAGGACAGCCGCTGGATCTCCGAACCGCTGCACCTGTTCGACTGCTCACGCGAGAATGACGGCGCTGCAGCAATTCTCGTGGTGAGCACGGACCGGTCCGGGGATTACAGCGGCGTGCCCGCTCTTATCCTATCCGGGGTGCAAGGCGCCGCCGCCGGCTGGGGCGAATCGGTCGAGAACGAGACCAACTACAGCACTGCGGGTTTCCATCCTGCGATGGTGGCCAGGCTGTGGGCCGGTGCCGGAATCGGACCCAATGATGTCGACGTGGCACAGGTCTACGAGAACTTCACTGGACCGGCCGTCGCTTCGATCATCGACCACGGCCTGTCACCCGGCGGACCCGCAGCCGGGGAATTCCTCACCTTCGAAAACCTGACTGTGGAAACCGGTACACTCCCGATCAACACCGCTGGCGGCAATATTGCAGAGGGTTTCGTGCACGGCATCGGCCTGGTAGTGGAGGCGGTACGTCAAATTCGCGGCGGATCTCCGAACCCGGTCGCGGGTGCCGACATCTCACTGCTGATCGGCGGCCCGATGGCCCCGCTGGTGAGTTCGACAGTCTTTGGGTCCCCGGCAACAGCCTGACCCCGGTCTCAGCTTTGAAACGAGGAGCAGATGGCAGCGAGCGTCGGGTCCGCCCTGAACTGGTGGGCAAGAACCACAGGCGAGGAAGCAGCCCTCATTGTTGCCGAGGACCGGCTGACCTATCGGGAGTTGCACGACTGGTCAAGCCGGTTGGCGCGGCGACTGTCCGAGGACGGCGTCAAACCCGGTGATCGGGTCGGCTTGCTGAGCGCCAACGCTCTGGCCTGGCCGGTGGCGGCACTGGCAATCATGAAGAGCGGTGCGGTGCTGGTGCCATTGAACGCTCGGCTCAAGCCGGCCGAGATCCGCAAGATCGCCGACGACGCCGGGCTTAGCTTGATCCTGGCAGGCAAGGCTCACGTGGCTGCAGCGCAGGACGCCCGCCCCGGCGGCCACGAGTTCGAGGTTTTGGACTTGGACATCGTCGAGGTCGAACGCAACGGTGAACCCGACGACTTCAAGATTGACCGCGACCCTGACGATGCCATTGCCGTCATCTTCACCAGCGGATCGACCGGCCTGTCCAAGGGCGTCATTCTTACAAACGCCGGTCTGCTGTCCATCGTGCTGGAGAACACGCTCACCCAGGATGGCTTCCGTCCCGGTACGGTGACCCTGCTGGTCCTCCCGCTGGCGTTCACACCAGGTCTGGTCTACGGCCTGTTGATGACCACCGTGCTCGGTGGGACGCTGATCGTGGAACCGGAACTGAATCCCTCGCGTGCGGTGGTTCTCATCGAACGCCACAGTGTCCGAGCACTTTTCGGCGTACCACTGATCTTCGAAGCCATGTCGAAGGCACCCGAGTTCGCCGAGGCGAATCTGAGTTCGCTACAGACTGCGATCGTCGGCGGCGCCGCGGTGCCGGTGGAACTGCTCGGCAGGTGGGCTGACAAGGGCGTGTTGCTTCGCCAGATCTACGGAATGACCGAAGCCGGCGGGGTGGCCACCGCGACGCTGCGCCATGAGGCGCTCGGGCATCCGGGCTCCTGCGGCATCGGGTCGATCTTTACTGATGTACGGGTCATGGGCGAGGACGGAGATCTTCGGGGTCCCGGCGAGCAGGGCGAGATCGTGGTGCGCGGCCCTCTGGTGACCCCGGGCTACTGGAATGACCCAATGTCCACTGCACAGGCCATTCGCGACGGCTGGTTGCACAGCGGAGATCTCGGGGTCGCCGACGAGTCCGGCCGGATCACCTTCGTCGACCGCATGAAGGATCTGATCATCTCGGGCGGAATCAACATCTCGCCCGTAGAACTGGAATCGGCCATCGGCACCCTCGACGGGGTAGAAGAGGTCGCCGTCATCGCGGCCAGCGATGCCCGATTCGGCGAGACCCCGGCCGCGATCATCACCGGCACAGTCACCAGCCAGGAGGTGGTCATCGCCCACTGCGAGACACTGCTTTCGGATTACAAGATCCCCCGATATGTGGTGCTTCGCGATCAGCCGCTGCCCCGCCTGCCGAGCGGCAAGCTCGACAAGCGGGCCATCCGCTCGGAATATCATGATGTCGCAGAACGGTTTCCGCGCGCCCGCTAGGGTGACCCCAGGCGGGCGTGCTCGGCCGCACGTCGTAGAACAGCCGGTTCACATCCCGGGACTGCGCATTGCCGACAGATCGGTCAGTGCCCTGACGTGCCGCCGTCGACGGCCAGCGTCGATCCGGTCACATAGCTCGATGCCCGGCTGGCAAGGAAAACCACGGCAGCGTCGATCTCACGTTGCGTACCCACCCGCCCCATCGGGCAGGCGGCGAGGAACCGTGCCAGTGTCTCCTGGGACATCTCGCCGATCATGTCGGTCTCGACGAAGCCAGGCGCAATCGAATTGACCCGAATACCCTTCCGCGCTGACCACTGGTTCGCCAGATCACGAGTCAACCCGATCAACCCCGCCTTGCTTGCGGTATACGCCGCCTGCGGCAGGATGGACTTCACCAGACCCAGCATGCTTGACACGTTCACAATGCTGGCGCCGGGCTGCATGATGCGTGCGCACGCCTGCGCCGCCCAGTAGGCGCCCATCAGGTTCACCTCGATCACCGCCTGAAAGTCTTGCGGCCGTTCCGAAGTCGCCGGCGCGACATGGGAGACCCCGGCATTGTTCACCAGCACGTCCACCCGTCCGAACTCCGCGAGTGTGGCGCTGGCCAATTCTGCGCATGCTTCGGGCTGTGTGACATCGGTGGGGACCACCAGGCAAGACCGGCCCGTGGCGCGAACGGCCGCGGCGGTCGCATCGAGCTGTGCCCTGCGCCGGCCCGCGACGACGATATCCGCCCCGGCCTCGGCCAGCGCTCGGGCGAATCCCGCACCGAGTCCGCTACCAGCCCCGGTCACGATCGCCACCGAACCCGCAAGGCCATATAGCTCAAGTATCGAGTCGATTGGTTCGGGTGTGGTCGTCGATGACACCGCATCGTCCTTCCGTTTGTCGTCGAATGCAGGCAAGGCACCGCAGAACAGCTCGTCGGTCTGCGCCATCAGCTGGGGTCACGAAGGAGAGCACGGTCGTCCCAACGCAGATTAATCTAATGACATTAGCCTAGGCGGGTTCAAAGATGCCAGATGCGGGCCTGCGCCGGCGCCACCGGTCACGGCGGCCCGCACGCTCCGCCAGTCCGACCAAGACCCCTCTGCTCTGCGACAACGCCGACTACGTATCGTCTGACATTCTTTGATTGACGTCTCATACCTATCGGCGTAAGGTTTGGCCGGACGGGTGTCTCACGTCACAGTGCCACTACGTTGTGGAGCGCCCCGAGCGAAGCGCGGGGTCTGCGGGGCCCAACCCAAGGAGGATCATGAAGCTGGAGAACAAAGTCGCGCTCATCACCGGCGCCGGGTCCGGGCTGGGCCGCCGATGTGCGCAGATTTTCAGCGCCGAAGGCGCCACGGTCGCCATCGTCGACATCGACGGTGATCGTGCTGAGCAATCACTCAAGCTCGTGCAGGAGGCGGGCGGAGACGCGATCGCGATCACCGCCGACGTGGCCGACAAAGCACAGATCCAGTCGGCGGTCGACGAGGCGGTGGCACATTACGGCAAGCTGGACATCGCCTGGGCCAACGCCGGCGTGGTGTCGCGGGGCGGCGTTCCCTCTGTCGCCGGTGGTGAATACGTCGCATTCGAGGACCTGACCGAATCCGATTGGCAGCACGTGCTGGGGGTCAACCTGTCCGGCGTCGTGTACACCGCCCAGGCCGCCATCCCGAGCCTGAAGGCCAACGGCGGTGGCACAATCTTGGCCACCTCGTCGGCCGCGTCGCTGGTGGCTTACCACAACATCGCCATGTACTCGGCCACCAAGGCCGGCGTCAACGGTCTGGTTCGCGGACTCGCACTTGATCTGGGCCGTTGGGGAATTCGAGTAAACGCGATCGCGCCAACGCACGGGATGTCACCCAACTTCCTCATGCCCCCCGGAACTCCGGTCGTTGGCCAGTCCTACGAGGAGGTCGCCGGGCCCTGGGACCCGACTGTTTCGCCCATCCCGCTCAAACTGCAGCGGCCGCCGTCGATCGATGACAACGCCAAGGTCGCACTGTTCCTCGTCAGCGACGATTCCGCCTACATCTCCGGCGCCACTATCGGCGCCACTGACGGCGGCACGCTCTCGCGTGTCGGGATGTGGTTCGACGAGGACCTGAACCCCCAGCCCGTTTCCTGACCACCCACACACCGGAGAACACCCCATTATGACCGCAGCAACCAGCGTCCCGACAGAACTGGTCGTGGACTTCGACGTCTACGACCCCGCCCTGGCCAGCCCCGTCGATGTGATGCAGGACAAGGTGGCCGAACTGGCGGCGATCGGACCCGTGGTCTACTCACGTGCCCACGGCGGGCACTGGGTTGTCACGCATTACAAGGAGATTCAAGAGGTCCTCACCAATCCGGAGACCTTCTCCAGCTACCCCAACAATCTGGTCACCAGCGATATCGGCAAGTTCATCCCCTTGGAGCTGGACCCGCCGGAGCACACCTCCTACCGGCACGCGCTGCAGCCGCTGTTCAGCCCGCAGCGGATGAAAAAGCTGTCCGACGACATCCGGGCCGTGGTCAACGAATTGCTCGACGAGTTCGCGGGCAAGGGCGAAGTGGAATACGTGTCGGCATTTGCCCACGAGCTTCCCGCCCGGATCTTCCTCGCCCTGATGGACTGGCCTCTGGCCGATGCGCCCCTGTTCACCGAGGCCACCGACACAATTCTGTTCGGCAAGCCCGGTGGCACCGAGGATGAGTCCAATCAGGCACGAATGATGGCCGGCCTGAAGATGTTCGGCTATTTCCAGAACATCGTGGAGTCCCGGCGCGCCAATCCCGGTACGGATATCACCTCGACGCTCATCCACACCGAGGTCACACTGCCCGACGGCTCCCGGCTGCTCAACGACGAAGAGCTCAACCGGATGTTCTTCCTGCTGTTGATCGGCGGGCTGCATACCGTGCAGGGCTCATTGTGCTGGGCGATCGTGCACCTGATACGAAATCCCGAACAGCGGGCCGCACTGGTCGCCGACCCGGAGCTGATCCCCAAGGCGGTCGAGGAGATCCTGCGGATTGAGGCGGCGATCATCCCGGGGCGACGGGCGACCAAAGATGTCCAGCTCGGCGGCGTCAGCATCGCCGAAGGTGACCAGCTGATCGTCATGTTGTGCGGAGCCAACCGGGACTCCGGTGAATTCCCCACTCCGACCGACTTCGACATCGAGCGTCATCCCAACCGGCACTTGTCCTTCGGGGCCGGCGTACACCGCTGCCTTGGTTCACACCTGGGCCGCCTTGAGCTCGTCATCGCGCTGGAGGAGATCCACCGCCGGATCCCGGACTATCAGCTCATCGAGTCCGATCCGCCGGTCTTTCATTCCAGCCAGGTCCGCGGTTGTGCGCGCCTGCCCATCCGGTTCACTCCAGAGACCTAGCGATCGCTTGTAGAATCACGAACTCCGAGAAGCCGAGCGACAGGAGACCAGATGGCTCGCCGCAAGAGCGGCACCGGCCTGAGCTCCGACGCTGACGAAGCCCGCCAGCAGATCCTTGCCGCAGCGGAGCGGGTGATCATGCGATACGGCGTGCCCAAGACGACCATGGACGACATCGGCAAAGAGGCCGGGGTGTCCCGGCCCACCGTGTATCGCTACTTCGGTGACCGCGACGCTCTGCTAGCCGCCCTGATTGAGCGGCGCTCGCGGATGCTGTTCGCACGCGCCCACGACTTCATCCTCAGTCACGCCACTTTCGCCGAGCAGCTCATCGAAGGGTTGATCTATCTTGTCGACCACGGTCGCCAGGATCCGATCGTCCGGATGTTGGTGAGCCCCGAGCACATGGAACTGGCGACCCCCATCGTCGGTGGCGCGCAGTTAGCCACCAACCTGACCGCTGAGATGTGGACGCCTGTCTTGCGGCAAGCGATGGCGCGAGGTGAGACCAAACCTGATCTGGATATCGATGCGGTCAGCGAATGGCTGGGCCTGGTGCAGTTCATCCTTGTCGGACGGCTCGACTTCGCTTCCGCTGAAGATCCAGGACACCGAAAGATGCTGCGCGAGTTCGTCTTGCCGGCTTTTGTTCCAGTCCGCACCGCGGAAGGCGATGCCCACCACCGTCGGTGATACGCGAATAGTTGACTGCCACAGTAGATCCGTACGTCACCTATTACGAGCATAACTGCCGGGGATGTCCGCGTACGTCGAACGCAACAGCGGTTTTGCGATCTTGCCGCTGGCCAATCTGGGCAGCGGCTCCTCGCACAGGACCACATAGCGGGGCACCTTGTAGTCGGCGAGCCGCTGGTTGCAGTACTGGACGACGTCGCTCTCGGCAAGGGGCTGTGACGCCCTGATCAGAGCCGCCGCGGTCTCACCGAACTTGGTGTCGGGCACGCTGATTACCGCCACCTCCTCAATACCCGGCATCGTCGCGATCACCGCTTCGATTTCAGCGGGCGAGATATTCAGGCCGCCGGAGATGATCATGTCCTTGAGCCGGTCGACGAACGTCAGGTATCCCCGCTCGTCGAGTTTTCCTAGGTCTCCAGTGCGCAGCCACCCGTCGACGAGGGTGGCGCGAGTGGCTTCCTCGTTGCGCCAATACCCGGGCATCATGCCCGGTCCGCGCAGCAGAATTTCGCCAGTCACGTGCGGCGGGCAGTCGACTCCGTCCGCGTCGACCACCCTGATCTTGGTGAATATTCCACCTCTGCCGCAGGTTTCGGCACCGCTTGCGGATTCCTCCAGCGGCGTCACGCTCGCAGTTCCGCCGATCTCGGTCTGACCGTACAGCTGACGCAGGGCAACGCCGCGAGGCGACCACCTGCTCAGCAGCTCGACCGAGACCCGTGCACCTCCGACGTGCGCAGTAGACAGATGGCTCAGCTCCGCGTCGTCAAAGCCATCTACGCCGGCGATCTGCTCGAACAGGATCGGCGGTCCCGTCAGGGTGTTGGGTTTGTCCTCGATGAGGACCTCGAGCGCCCGGACCGGGTCGAAGCGGGGCTGCAGGTACAAAGTCCCGCCATTGAGGATCGTTCGTGCGATACCCCAGATGATCCCGGCCGCCGAGAACAGCGGTAACACCATCAGGGGCCGCAGATCTCGCCCAGAGACCGGTTCCAACAGGGACCACTCATGGGCGACCCCGGCGATAGTGTCGTGCGTGAAGATCACCCCTTTGGGCCGGCCGGTGCTGCCACTGGTGAACACGATGGCAGTGGGCATGTCCGTATCCAGGACCGGCCTGCGCACCGGTGGCGGGCAGCTGTGCCGGAGTCGGCGGACATCACGCTCGAAGACCGCGATCTCGAAGGACGGGTCCTGGGCGTGCACGTCATCTAGTCGCGGCTGTAGAGCTTCATCGCAAAACACCACGGCTGGCTGGCAATCGCTCACCAAGTCGGCCAATTCCCTGGCGACCATCCGGTTGTTGAACGGCGCGGCGACGGCACCCACGACGAGGGCACCCAATGCGGCGGCACACCACTCCAGTGAGTTCATCCCGACAAAGCTGACTCGATCCCCGGGTCGTACACCGCGCTCGAGGAGATCATGGCCGACGCCGTCGGCCCAGCGCACCAGCTCGGCGTAACTCACCGTGTCGCCATCGAAGTCGATCGCGGTCGCGGCGGGTTTGGTACGCGCCCAAAAAGTCAGAGCGTCGATGACGGTGCCGCTCACGGCCGGGCTCCTTCTTCGGCGGCAAGGGTCATCCGGGCAGACTCGGTATCGATGAGTTTGACGCGCGGACGGCCAAGGCGCCGACCCTGGGCGCGCTCGTGCCGGTCGATGGCGATCCAGCCGTCGACGCCGAAGCTGTGCGGGCTGCGGGACTGGATGAGCCGCTTAAGTGCCTCCGGATCGGCGGTCGGCTGCCTGAGTATGCCGTTGCGAAAATCTGAGACCAGGCAGTGCACCGTCTCGTCGGCGCAGAATCGGTTGGTCCCGATGACGCCGGTCGGGCCACGCTTGATCCATCCGGCAACATAGCGCCCTCGGACCAATTGGCCAGAGGCCGGATCGTAGACACGTCCAGTTTGATTGACCACCGTGCCCGTCGTGTCGTCGAAGGGTAGACCGGGGATGGGCGTGCCGCGATACCCGATGGACTGCAACAGAAGTCCGCAGTCCACGACCGACGAGCCCGCGATCCCCCGACGCTGCACGCGCACACCGGCGAGGTGGGTGTCCCCCACCAATTCGACCGGCGTGGTGTGGAACCGGAAGTTGATGGTCCGGCTGCCTGGCCGTCGGACGCGCCGACTGTACTCGGCGAGGACTTGCACCTTCAGCGGTGCCTCATCGCCTGCTGAGACTGCGTCGTCCACGGTGATGTCCACCCCGGGGTCGGCTGCAAGCCCGATCAGTTCGGGGGTAGTGCATGCCGCCGCCTCGGGACCGCGACGGCCCAGCACTATCACGTTGCGCACCGCGCTGGCGCTCAGCGCATCGAGCGCATGCTTGGCAATGTCCGTGTGCCGCAAGCGATCGACGTCGGTAGTGAGGATCCTCGCGACATCTAGGGCGACGTTGCCGTTGCCGACAATGACCACCTGTGGGTGGGATAGATCGAAGGTGCGGTCGGCGAAATCCGGGTGGCCGTTGTACCACGCGACGAACTCGCGCGCGGAGTAGCTGCCGGGCAGGTCGTCTCCGGGGATGCCAAGGCGGCGATCTTCGGAGGCACCAGAAGCGAACAGCACCGCATGGTGGTGTGCCGAGAGTTCGTCGATGCTCAGGTCGGCGCCCACCTCGACGTCAAAGTAGGCGGTCAGCCCCGGGCGCCGCAGGGTGCGTTGGAAGGTGCGTTCGATGGACTTTGTCTTCGCGTGGTCGGGAGCCACGCCGTAGCGCACGAGTCCGCCGGCGAAGGGCAGCCGTTCGATCATGGTCACTTCGGCGTCCACATCGCGGCGGCTTAGCAGGTTTTCGGCGGCATAGAACGCCGATGGTCCGGACCCGACGACGGCGACCCGAAGACGCTTGGGTTGCGCTGCCGCAGTAGGTTTCACCCGGCGGGTGACTGTCGGCTCATGGCTACGGGGGCGCTCGAAGAAGGCGGCATTGATGTCCAGATAGCGACGGTTGGCGTCGGTGATGTCGTCGTCGGGCACGATCGCGTCCACCGGGCACACCTCGGCACAGGCGCCGCAGTCGATGCATGCCCTGGGGTCGATGTGCAGCAACTCGGCACTGGCGTAGCCCGCTTCACCGGGTGCGGGATGGATGCAGTTGACCGGGCATACCTCCACACAGGTGGCGTCGTTACAGCAGTTCTGTGTCACCACATAGGTCATCGCAACTCCTCGTCGGGTCGTTGGTTCGATGGGTGCCTACGCCAGGCACACGGCCACCGGAATCCCGTTGACGATCGGACACCCGGTCAGCGGTTCAAGTGCACCATCGCCGACGAGGGCGTTGTAGTTTGTCCCGGGCACGGATTCCGCGTGGGGAGTCTGCAGGCCGGGGCCGGTGTGACCCCAGCCGTGCGGCATGCTGACCACCCCGGGTCGCAGCGCTGAGTCGATGCGCAGTTCGGCGATCACCGACGTAATTGCGGACGTGACGATCACCTGATCGCCGGAGAGCAGACCCTGCACCACGGCATCCTGTGGGGACATGAGAAGCGCACACAGTCCCGAATGTGGTTGCGGGAGTGCGTTATGGAGCCAGGAGTTCATGCCGCGCGGCTGTCGCCGATTCACCAGCGTCAACTCCGGTATCGGGCGGTGGATGCTGGCCGCCAGCCGGGGCAGGTCGGCGACGATCATCGGCGGTGCCAGATCGATACGGCCGTTGGGGGTCCGCAGCACCTCGGGTAGCCGCGGCTGCAGCGGGCCGTAGTCGATGCCGTTGGGTCTGTCTTCCAACTGTTCGAGGGTGAGCCCGCCCGGATTGGCCCCGAACCGGTCGCCGTACGGGCCGCTGCGTAGCCGCATGTCGAGCAGCCGTGCCGGCCCGGTTCGCCCGGCTGTCTCGGTCAGCACCCGGTCGATATCGACGCCGGCGACCGCAGCGGCGCGGCGCGCGGCGACGGCCGCCACGCCGTCGTCCATGTCGGCGATCGACCGGTTCGGCTGGCCGGCCGCCGCGGCGGCAACTCGGAGCAGCAACTGCCACTCGGCGAATTCGTTCTCGGACAGCGGGATGAGCGGAGGACTGTAGCGGGCAACGTTGCGGACTTGGAAGTGCGCCAACAGGATGTCGTGGTGGCCGCGGGTGGACACCGGCGGCGGCGGCAAGATGACATCGGCGTACCGGGTCGTCTCGTTGAGGTAGCAGTCCACCGACACCATGAACTCCAGGTTCTGGAGCGCGGCTTCGACGGCATTGCTGTTGGGCACCGAACGCGCCGGGTTACCGGCGAGAGTGATCAGCGCCCTGGTGCGACCGGGTCCCGGGGTGAGGATCTCCTCGGCGAAGCAGGCGGCCGGCAACTCGCCCAGCAGCTCTGGCAGCTGGCGCACCCGGGACCGCCACCGATCGAACATCAGCCGCGGCGGTTTGGACACCGGCCAGGTGTTTGGGCCGCCGCCGGGCGGCAGCGAAAACATCGCGCCGCCAGGCCGATCCAGATTTCCGGTCACCACTGAGAGAACTTCGATGAGCCAGTTCGCCAGTGTGCCGAACTCCTGCAGACAACTGCCGATGCGGGAATGGGCGACTGCCGCAGGCGCGCTGGCGAATTCGCGCGCGACACGGTAGATGACCTGAGCGTCGATGCCGCACGGTACCGCGACGATCTCCGGGGTGTAGTCGGCGACCATCGCGACGACCTCGGCGAGGTTGTCAACCACGTCGGGAATGAGGCTGTGCTTGACGAGGTTTTCGCGGGCGATGACGGCCAGCACGCCAAGGAGGAACAACGCATCAGTCCCCGGCCGGATCGCCACATGAAGATCGGCTACCTCGGCGGTGCGCGTGCGCACGGGATCCACCACCACCAGTCTTCCGCCTCGGGTGCGCAGCGCCTCCAGACGTCGTTGCATTCCCGGCGCGGTCATCGTGCTCCCGTTGGATACCAACGGATTTGATCCCATGACGAGCAAGTAGTCGGTGCGGTCGATATCCGGCACGGTGATACCCAACCCCGAACCGTAGAGCAGCAGTTGGGCGAGGTTCTTGGGCCATGTGTCGACGCTGGCCGGCGAGTAGATGTTGCGTGTCCCGAGCGCGGCCAACAGCTCGCCGAGATAGAACGGGGAATCGAGATGGTGTGCGGCCGGATTGCCGTGATAGACCGCGCAGCTGCCCGGGTCATTGATGACGAATTCGGGCAGACGTTCGTCGATCACGGCGAACGCATCGTCCCAGCTGGCTTCCCGAAAGTCGCCGGAAGCCGTGCGCAGCAGCGGCGTGCGGATTCGGTCCGGGTCGTTCTCGACGCTGGCCAGCCCGATGCCCTTGGCACAGCTGTGCCCCGCACTGAAGACGTCGGACCGGTTCGAGGTGATCTCGACGATCCGGCGGCCGTCCATGGTGAACAACAGTCCACACGTCGACTCACAGAGTGGGCATATCCGGGGACTGACCTGGGTCGACGGCGCGCTCACAGCCATCTGATGTGCATTTTCCTGTTCTATCGGCCGCGCGGCCACCGGGAAACCTGCTGTCTCTAGGTTGCCAACGTAATCGGTCGGGCACTGCGATTCTCCGGGGTGAACAGGATCGGCAGCTGGGTGACGCCGCGGACCTGCGATGCATGCGACAGCACTGGTTTCGACGTATCGATGCGGTAATCGGGGATGCGCCGGTGAATCGCCTCCAGCGCGGCGGCCACCTCGATTCGGGCCAGGTGGGACCCGATACAGCGATGCGGGCCCGACCCGAAGGCCAAATGCCGGTTCGGGGTGCGATCCAACTGCACCTCATCGGGGTCGACGAACTCGCCGCGATCGCGATTCACCCCGGCCAGGATCACGACCAGCTGGTCGCCCTGCTTGATCGGCAGACCACCGATCTCGGTGTCGACGGTGGCGTTGCGCCCCATCGAGACCGCCGCTTCGTACCGCAGCATTTCCTCGACGGCGCCAGGAAGCAGTCCCGGATCCTCGATGAGTTGTTGGCGCAGGGCCGGCCGGCCGGCCAGGTGGATGACGCTCCATGCCAGCGTGCCCTGCACAGTGTGCAAGCCGGCGATCAATAGCAGAAAGAACATTCGGCACAGCTCATCGTCGGTGAGCTGCCGCGGCCCCTCCGGGGTGTCCAGCGGGGTGTTGATGATGACGCTGGTGATGTCGGTGGCGTCGGGGCGGGCCCGGCGGTCAGCCACCACCTGCGCGAAGTAACCGAACATCTGGCCCGCGGCTTGATGGCGGGCAGCTAGATTCTCCTCCTCGGTCGCACCGGGCTTGCCCAAGATGGCGATATCGGTAGCCCCGGTGAACAGCGGTGCGTCCTCCAGCGGCCAGCCCATGAGCGTCAAGAAAACCGAGGTGGGTAGTTCATGGGCGAACTCGGAAACGAATTCGGCAGAGCCCCGGTCGGCGAAGTTGTCGATGAGCCGGTCGACGACCAGTCGGATCTCGGCCTCCATCTCCTTCATTCGGCGTGGACTGAAGAGCGGCTGAAGGACCTTCCGGTAGGAAGTGTGCTCGGGCGGATCGAGCTCGATCGGAATGAACTTGCCATCCCCGGCGCCCACCAAGTTGTTGGGATAGCTGGAGAACGTCTCAGCATCGCGAAGGACCGCGTGCGCTTCCTGGTAGCCAGTGATGATCCAGTGCCCACCGTGCGCGGTCGAGTACACAATGGGGCCGGCGTCGGCAAGCTCGCGGACCTTTTCGTTGAGTCGATCCACTTCACCGCCCAACGACGGGTCGTAGATGTCGAAATCGGTCACGAGACGCTCGGGCAGGTCAATCGTGTGTGCGCTCACTTGCTGTGCACCCTCCTTGGAAGCTGGCGTGCCACGACCATAAACCTATTGGCAATAGGTGGTCAAGGTCACAGCGGCGCGGTGTCGCGACCGCGATTCAACTCAGCCATCGGAGCCAGTAGACGACCCGAATGGTTTTAGCTATACCTATCAATATTAGTTTTACTCTGAAGTCTCCAGGAGGCGGTGTCGAATATGGAGCAGTGGAATATCGTCCGCGCTTCCCTGCTGGCGCGAGAAGTCTCACTGCCCTATGCCTCAGTTCTGCTCCGGCAGAATTGGATTGAGCCGATCATTCGGCGAACAATCCACTCCATTGCGGGCACCACTCGTTCGCGGACGCCAAAGAGAATCGGCGAGCCTGATCCTGGTCAATGACGAAGGTTCGTGCGATCTTGCCACTGATCTCCACCGGCGGACGGTTGCCCAATCGCAGCACGTAGCAGACCGATCGACCCGCGCTGATGATGTTGACATCACTGTTCAAGATGCCGATGTTTCGTGCCTCACGAATGACGTCGGCGTCGTCGGCGTGCGCGAGCGGGGCTGCCGCCAATACCAACCCCATCCCGGCGAGGCAGGTGAATACCCCAGCAGCAGTGTGCATTCACGCTCCGTTTCATAGTGGTGACTCAGCCGAGAGTTTTCGGCGTCATGGGGGGCTCAGCCAGGTCCGCGTTGGCGTGACGAAGAACCTGAAGGGACCGCGTGCGCAGTAGGTGCTGGTATCGGCCATGGTCGCGCACCGCGTCCCGTTGTATTCGATGTAACTGCGGGGTGACAGCTCGCGTTCGGCTCGCCCCTGCGGAAACTGAACTCCCAGCAGCCAGTCGTATCGGGTCACGACGTTTCCGTTGATCCAACCGATGTTCGTAGTTCCCGGAGGTGCGCCACGAATATCACCGACGCATCCGAAGCTACCTCGATCCCAGATACCGCAGTTCAGTCCCAGTGGGGTCGAGAACCACACACCCCCAGCGCTACTGGTGAAATAGTCGTCGTATCTGACCTTGTCGTAATAGTCGAGAATGAGGTAGGTCGAGGGGTAGGGGCTCGTCGCAGCACCCCCGTTGGGCTCCGCGAGCACAGCCGGTGAACCAGTCAGCAGGATCGCGCCGATTCCGGTAACTATCAACAGCCATTGGCTGATTCGCCGCGAGGTGCTCCACGTTTGGCTCATCATGGCAGGTTCCCCGGCGACGACTCGTTTTCCGCTGTGTGCGGCACGCTGCCGTAACAAGTTGCATTGCCCAGGTCGAGAATGCTTTCACAGAGCACGCTTTGACCCTTCGTGATACGCACCGTCACGAAGTGACCCTGCAGAACTCGCGCGACGGTCGCTGCGGTGCGAAAGTTGGGTCTCCAGTCGGCTCGCAGCTCGGCGCCATCCGCTGTCGGGCTGGTCGCATCGGCCACGGGCACCGTGAGAGTCCAGGGCAGTGGCACGTCCTGGAGCAGATGCTTGCCTGCGGTGTCGCGATATTCGACGCCTGCCAATTGGCCGACCGAGTCCGAGAATATCTCGTAGGTGACCGTATCTTCAGCGTGCGCCACTGGCAGATGGAACAAACCGGTGAGGCACACGGTAAGCGAGACCGTCACCAAGCGAATCCCATTCATCTGGCTTCCTCCACCTTTGAGCAATGAACGTCGAGCTTTCACGTTGACCGAAAGGTCCGTTACGCGGCCAGTACGACAGTTGTCAGGGTCATGTCCTTCTTCGCGTTGTACAGGGTGCTCACGCCGAAGTCCTTGTATGAACAGTCCGGCAGCTTGTCAAAACCCTGAAGTAGGGTTGCCTTGATGGCGTTGGCTGGAGCCGTCGCAGCGCCGGACAAGATCGACGCCGTGGTGCCGTCGTAGCCGAGATCCCGCAGTACTGTCAGCGCGTTGGTCTCGGGAACGGCCCGGGCCGCGTTGTTGATCCATCTGTCGGTCGTTTGGTTGATCTCCTCGGCCGCCTGGTCTACCACCGGGTTGGACCGCAGCGGACACGCTGCCGGCCGAGCAGCCGCCACCGCCGCTCGCAGCAGGTCCGTGGAATCCGCCAGCGCTGCCGGCGCCATGCATACGCTGGTCAAGCTGAGAGCGGTGGCGAGCATCCCGGTTGTGATCCGAACGCGAGAAGGGAGCTCGAAGCGGAGCCCCGTCACCCACTGGGCTCTGGCAATGAGCTGCTCAATCATCATGTTGCACAACCTCACCCACATGTTGTCATTGCTCGCACACGCGCGATCGGTAGATATCACTACCCCAGCGCTGCGCCTTCTGTACCGATGGCGCGGTGAACCAGTCAGGTTGATGCGCCTGGATTCCGGCATTGACATTGGATAACTGCTCCCACAGTTTGTAGAAGGCTTCGCCCTTGTAGATGGGAAAGTAATTGTCGCCGTAGGGATTCTGAGCTTGGGTGAGCGCCTGTACCCGGGGTGTCAAGAAATCAAGAGCCTGGCCGATGTTGCCCGTCACGATGTCGACCTGCTGCCCAATGTTGTCTCGGGTGTAGTCGAAATCGTTGCCGTCGGGACCGATCCGATTCTTCTGCAGTCTTGCGATCTGGGATCGCAACGTGGCGTACTGAGCGTTGTACCACTGGCACATTTCGCTCATTGCTGTCAGATCCGCGGCGGTGACCTTGTCTTTCGTCTGGTCATACGGAAAGGGGAACTTCGGTGCCCAGTTGGAAGGTGCCGGGGTGATGACCGGCAATGGCCTGATCAACGAACTATCAGACGGAGGACCAGGAATGGGGATATCGGCGTTGGGATCGGCGCCGGCCGACGGCCCCGTCAAGAGGGCCACCGCGCAGAGACTCACCGCGGAGTAGACAGCACACCTGCTGCGCAAGATTCGATGTCTCACTTCGAACCCATCGCGGATCCGATGCCCCCGACATCGGTGATCAACCAGTTGTTATTGCTGTCGATCGTCGTGCTGTAGGTCGCCGTCGATTGCAGCGCCTCGGGCGCCTGCACGGTTTTGGTTTGCACACTGACGAAACTGTCCACGACATAGATGCCGCCCGTGGACGATCTGACCTTGGCGATCAGAGGTTTCGCGCTCGAACTCCACTGCAGCGGAACCAGGACCTGCTCCATTGAGGTGCCCGCGTCGGAGAGTTTCTTCGTAAGCTCCGGACTGGTGCCGGCGACGAGCTTCACGTGCCAGGCCTGCAGGTCCTTGAAGTCCATCGTCGCGGCGTTGACCGCGTAGTCCAGCGCAATCTTCTCGGCATGCGCGTCGTTGGCTGACTTGACGGCCTCCGCGTCAACTTGGTGACGCGCACCCGCATACAGCCAACCCAGAGTGGCGACCGCGACGACGAGTATCGCAATGGTCGCGCCGAGGATGAGACCCCTCAGACTCAACGAAATGGCCCGCGGCCCACGTGATGACGTCACACCGGACTCTTCAGCGGCAGCGACGTCCGCTGAGTTCGTCTCTGCGTCAACCATTAGGTCGGCTTCCCGCGTCTGCTGGACGTCGGTGTCATTGACGGTCATGGTGTTGCCTTTCTCGAGAGGGATGCCGGGCGGGCAACCGCTCGCCGGGGTGTCACGGGGTGACTCGTAGCGTGATCAGCCCGTCTGCGGGCACTTGTTGCAGGAAGTGGTCCAGGATCTGTCCGGTGTCGAAGTTCATCAACGTCGCGGCGATGGTGTTGAGTTTCGGTTGCAGCGCCTCCCCCACGAGCTTCAGATCCCCGCCACTCGTATCGAGGAACGCCTGGAGACGCGCGACAAGGTTGTTCAACCCGGCAATGGCTTCGGGCTGGTTGCGGCTCATGAGGATTGGGAGATGCTTGTAGAAGTCCTGCCAGTTCACCCCGGCCTTCGCCGCCACCGGCGTGAAAGTGGTCAAATCGGGGTTCACCCACTCGGAATTGTGAATGAGCGTCCCGAAGTTGCTGAGCAGCTCGCGGCCCTGCCCGTCCAGCCCGTTGAGCATGTTGTTGAACTGGTTGCTGGCGCGCGACAAGTTGGGCAACACCGCGACGGGATCCGGCAGGGCGGCATCAGATTCGTTGATGATGCGAGCAAGTGCCTCGGGATCCATCTGGTGCAGGACGCGAACAATGCTTGTCGCCAACTCGGAGATCGACGGCGGCTGGACGACTGACGCCGTGGAGATGTGTTGATCGTCCTTCAGCATCGGACCGCCATCGCTGCGCGGAACCAGTTCTATGTACGATTCGCCCAGCGCCGACAGATTCTGGAGCTGCACCTCGGTGTCGACGGGAATCTGATAGGCATCCTCGACGTAGAACGCGATGGAAGCCGCATGCATGGACGTCGATGTGCTCGTCACCTTGCCCACGGGCACACCGCGTAAGAGAACATTCGAGTCGGGCACGAGGCCGTTGACGTCTGGCACATCCATGGAGAGGTTCGTCCGGTGCGCCGGCGGCTGGATACGAAGTCCAAGGGAAGCGAAGTAGCACAGGACAATCGCGATGATTGCCGCGAAGACCAGATACGAGATGACGTCCTTCACCTTGATGACGCTCACGGCGTGGCCCCCAGAATGCGCAGAACGTCCTGGACGTTGTTGGAGAGTTCGCGGCCGTCCGGCCCGATGATCGAAGTGATGTTGATGGCCGGGTACTTGTCGACTGGGAGGAACATCTCGGTGAACACCTTGCGATACTTAGGTATTTCGGCTTCACCTGCCACCTTCGACTCCTGCAGCGCGCCGGTAGAGTCCGCCAGCGAATTGAGGAATGGCACAAGCCAGTAGCCACCCAACGTGATGCTGCCGACGCTGGGCAGAATGGTGCCGATGTAGTCCAGCACCGCGACCAGATGCTCGAATCCGAGCTGCCCCTTCGGCGAGAAGAGGTACTGCAGGTCCGGAACCCGGTTCTTCACGACCTCGGCGGATTTCGCCACTCCGTCGAGCAGCTGGTCAACCGAATCGAGGTTTCCCGCCAGGGCTGAGAGATCGGTCTCGACCCGGCCTGTCAAGATCCGCACCTCGTCACTCGACGGCACGACGCGATTGAGCCGAATGATGGTGTTCTGTGCCCGTTGAATGGACCCGCTGGACACGAAGTTGGCCAGGCTGGCGATGGTGTCTTCCAGCTGCGGCGGGGACGTCGTCTGAGCAACCGGGATAACCCCGCCCCGCGCCAGCGCGGGGGCCGGCCCCGTGTCAGCCGCCGGCCGCTCCAGCGCAACGTAGATGTCGCCCAATACGGTTGCCTGCTGCAGCACGGCATGGATATTCGACGGGATGATAATGCCGCGCTTCATCCGCGCGGTCACGTCGACGTCTTCGCTGGCTAGGGTCACCTTCGAGACGACACCGACGGTGACGCCGTCCAGTACCACCTTCGCGCGGTCGGGGAGGTTCAGGACGCTGTCGAACTTCATGACGATGTCATAGCCGTCGTCGTATGAGGGACCTGGCTGCGGTAGCGCATCGACATTGACTGCGGCACAGGATGACACCGTCAGGACGACGGTTGTCATGACACCGGCCAGCCACCGGGAGTGCCGTGTCATTTGGCCGCCGCCAGAGTGAGGACATACTGAAGTAGTGCCACGTCCACCGCGTAGGGCGTTCCTTTGACGTTTGCGCAACTGCCCGGGACCGACGCGTTCATGATGTTGCACTGAGCAACGCCGTCGGGCGTGCGAATCCGGTACAGCGGCGGCCGGTAGTGCAGCGTGAAGTCGTGGTTGTTGACGAGGTTGATCAACCCGTTGAGCACGCGCGGCGCCACGTTGAGCAGACTCGCGTAATACGGTGCGCGCGGACTTGCCTTCCTGAGGAAGACCGACACCGCCTCGAGTAGCTGTTGAATCTGTGGGCCCAGTTCCTTCTCGATGCTTCCGGCCGCTTCGATGACTGGAATGATTCCTTCCATCGTCTTCGAGGCGCCTTCAAGAGTTTCGGCGGCGTCTTCGCCTGCGGAGGTGGCCAGATCGTCGAAAACCCCGTGCAGCGTCGGCTCGACATCGACCAGCGTCGTGGTCAACTGCCTGAGGTTTCGGGTCACCGAAGCAAGATCACCGATGGCCTGGTCGGGCGCATCGACGACCGACGACGTGGTGGTGAGCAACCTGTTGGCCCCCGGCCCCTGGCCGCGCAGCGCTCGATCGATACCGGTCACCATCTGCCCGATGTTGTCCGAGCCTGCGGGATTGATCGAGTTGATGAAGTTCGTCGAGGATCCGATGACTTGAGACAGACTCTTCGGGGTCAACGATCGACCGAGTGGGATGCAGTCGTTCGGGAGCAACTTCTGCATCTGCTCGTAATCTCCGACGAGTTCCAATGCTCGATCGGCAAGGATCGATGTCGATCTGGTGACTGCTTTGGCATCCGCGGGGATCTTCCGTCCATCATCGACGATGAAATCCACCCGAACAGACTGAGCAGACGGAGTCAGCGCGGTGACCTTGCCGATGGGAAAGCCCAAGTGCGTGACGGGGTTATCGACATAGAGTCCGACGCTGTCAGGCATGATCGCGCAATAGTGGGCGGCGTCTGCCTTGGTAGGTGACGTGCACGAGGAGCAGGCGGCCGCGGCGATCGCAATGACCGACACCGATGCCAAGGCCCGGATCCGGGGTGGACGCAGCGGACTCATCAGCAGGCACTCCCAGGCACTGGTACGCAAAGGTCTGTTGCCAGTAGTCCCGGGTCGGCGTTCTGAGCGTTGAGGATTCGATCGAACAGATTCTGCACCCGCTTGAGTGCACGAATGGTCAGCCCGTTGCGTTCGACGAAGGACCGGCCACGCTCGAGGTAATCCCTGATCTTTTCAACGAATTCTGCCTGGTGAGCCTCGTAGGTGTCGGCCAGCGGTTTGATGGCGAGGAGGACTTCGCCCAGACCTTGCAGCGTCTGGGAGATGCCCTTGTCGTAAATCACCATCGTCTGCGTGGCGATCGAGACCTTCCGCACCAGCTGGGTGAACTTATCCCGGTATTGCGCCAGCGCCCGGATGTATTCATCGGAGAGGTTGAGAATTTCGGTGACCTGACCGCGTTGCCGTTCCACGGTCGACATCAGTGCGTTGCCAGCATCTATCGTGGTGGCGACCACCTGTACGTTGGTGCCGGTCAAGCCCTGCGAGATCTGGTTGAGCGACTCGTTCAACGGCTTGGTATCGACGTGCTCGGTGATCTTGGTGGTGTCGGCCAGCGTCCGAATCAGGCTGTACGGCATAGTGACTCGTGATGCTGGGATTTTTTGATTTCCCAGCGGGGCATCACCCATCGACGCAAGATTGACGTAATAGCCACCGACAACGGTGAGCATGCGAACGTCGACCTGCGATTGATCGCCGACGAAGGCTTGATTATCGATCTTCGATTGCACCAGAACCTGATTCGGCTCCAGCGTCAACCGGGTCACCGTCCCCACCTTGATTCCGGCCATGCGCACCTCATCTCCGACACGTATCGCGTTTGCGTCATCGGTGTAAAAGGACACGGCCTGCTCTTGGCCCGGCGGGTTGTAGTAGACGTATGCCAACACCAGTCCGATGACGGCAGCGACCACGATGGTCGCAACACCCCAGGACACCGGGCTCCGCAGAAGACGATTCGACATCAGCGATTGCATAACACCACCCGTTGACCATTCAGCAGCACATCCATCGTTTCGGGAAGTTGAAAGTTGCCCCTCGAACACGGCTGCACTTCGGTCCCGTCGTTGCCCGGCGGTGGGACGTTCTCGTTGATCACCGGGACCAGCTTGAAGGCGTCGAAGAAGTTATCGAGGTTGCTCGATGCCCGATCCAATGCATCGTCGACGTTGTTTCCGTTTCTGAACCCGGCATTGTGCAGCAGGCGGGTGACCGGATCGAAGAAGTCCTTGCTGTATAGCAGATCCTTGCGAAACTCGTCGAGAACCGAATTCACCTTGTCCACAGGCCGGTTCACCAGGTCGATGATGTGGATGAACCGCTCGGAGGTGCCGCCGATCCCATTGGCGATCTCGGAGAGGTTGTTCATCAATGTTGCCACGACCTGCTGACGGTCAGACACGAATTCAGTAAGCCGGCGAATGCTTTGCAGCAGCGGCTCCAATCCACTGCCGTCGCCGGTCAAGAAGGATGCGGCATTGGCGGTGAACGTGTTGATCTCCTCGGGGCTCAACGTTGCCAGCACGGGCTGCAGACCGTTGAAGAGGGCGGTCACGTCGAAGGAAGGCTGAGTCATAGAAGTCGGTATCTGCTTGACCAAGTTCGCCTCGGCATAGTTCTCAGCCGGGTTCGTCACATCGACATAGCGAACACCGGTCAGCGCCTGGAACTTGATGGCGAGCCGGGTGTCGGGCACGACACCGTACTTGCGGTCCAGCGTGAACTTCACCTGGGCGACATTCTGGCCGTCGACTCGGGCCAGGTCGACCGATTCGACCTTGCCGACACGAACTCCCCGAACCCGTACATCGCCGTCCTGATGAAGACCGGAGGCATCGGTGTATTCCGCTACATACGTTCGTGTTTGGACATTGACAGGATTGATGAGGGTGTTCGACAGCAGGATGAAGAGCACGACCGACACGACGAGTGCAACACCGATCCGCCACGAGGCAGCCAATGGCTTCACGGGGTGCCCTCTGTCGCGATACCGACCGACGACGCCACGCCGGGCAAGCTGTCCAGCAGAATCCGGACCGAAACGGCGTGTTGCGTGCCGTTTCCGGCATAGAGATTCTCGAATCGGGAACGCAGGTCCGATAGCTTCTCCGCCACATCCTTCGGTCGCAGCAGAACGGGTCCGGTATCGGTGATCGCTTTGATACCGCTGATCAACGGGATGAGATCATCTACGTGGCTGCTTACGAGTTTACCCACCGCACCGAACAGGCCATTCTGCGCGAGGCTCAGGTAGGTGTCCCAGTGCTTGGCGTAGAACTCCGGGGAGATGTCACCGAGGCTCGGTGTGTCGACGTCGGTCAGGAATGGGAACTCGAATTTCGGACCGCTGGACGACGCAGGTCGACGGATCTGCCCGGGGTAGTAGCTGTAGTCGATGATCCGCCTGCCGGCGATAATCGCCTCGTTCGCGAACGGTGGTACGGCTTCGACTGCCGAAGACAGCTTGATCAGTTGGTCCTCCGTCGGGTGTACCTGCACGGCTTCAACGGCCCGAGTTACGGTCACCGCAGTTTCGAAAAGCGGGTTCAAGCCGTCGGTGTAGCGGGTCACGCGATCGATCACCTTGATCAACTGCGGGGTAAGGGATGCTTCAGACACATTGCCCAGCTGATTGAGCAGTTCCGAAAGGGTGAAGTTGCCCGACGGTGTGAGACTGAGCCTGCTGCCGTCCTTGAGTTCTCGACCCCCCGGATTCGGCACGAGGTTGATGCCCGGTACCCCGAAGTAGTTGATCGGCCTGAAATCTATGCTGACACTGTCGGTCAGGCCTTTGGTGGGTTGCGACTGCAGGGCAGTCTCCAATTGCACGCCACCGCCGGCCAAGTTGGTGACATCGGTGACCTGCCCGACCTTGACGCCGTGCAAGACGACTGCCGTGCCCGCTTGCACACCCTGGCCAACATAAGGTGTCGAAATCACAACGGAGTAAAGCCCTTTGGCCCGTTCTCCCAATGGATCGGCGACGACGATTGATACCGCCACAGCGATGCACAAGACGACGGCCGCGCTGATGGACATCAGCACCCGTTCTTGGCGCTGCGCGGATCCTCTCAGCATGAGATTCCCTCTATCCCTTGAAGATGAACTCGGGCTGCAGGCCCCACAGCAGCACAGTGGTGGTGAAGTCCAGGACGACGATGGTCACCAGACTCGCGCGTACGGCCCGACCCGACGCCATGCCCACTCCCACCGGCCCACCCGACGCGAAATATCCGTAGTAGCAATGGATCAGCGTCACCGCAACGCAGTAGATGGTCAACTTGATCGTCGAATAGAGCAGATCAATCGGCGTGAGGAACATGGCGAAGTAGTGGAAGTACGTACCTCCGTGTTCGCCGTTGAAGACAACGACCACCGTTTGGATCGTGTAGAAGACGGCCATGACGGTCAGCAGATAGCCGGGTATCACGCACGTCAACGCGCCGATGAGTCGGGTGCCGACGACAAAGGGGATGGGCCGCAAGCCGATCGCCTCGACGGCGTCGATTTCTTCCGCGATTCGCATGGCGCCGATTTCGGCGGTCATTCGCGTACCCGCTTGGGACATGAACGCGATTCCAGCGACAATAGGTCCGAGAATTCGGACGGCACCGATTCCGCCGATGATGCCCGATAGCGATCCGAATCCCAGGATGTTCAATACCGCAAGCGACTCGATCCCGAGAGATGCACCGGTCGCGATGCCTAGTAGGAGTAGCACGCTGATCGTGCCGCCATCGACGATCAGCGATCCCCTGCCCCACGCCATGTTGAGCGTCGCGGCCAGGGTCTGACGAGAGTAGCGCCGCACGGTCAGGGGCAAGTAGTAGAAGACCTGACCGATGAACAAGATCCAGTGGCCAAATCCGCTCACGGGCTTCTTCACGGTTTCGCCAACGGCTGCACTCGCGCGCCCGAAACCAGAGGGTGCCGACATCACGCCACCGCCGTCGGAAAGAACATCGTCGCGATCTGCGTGATCGCAAGGTTCGCGAACAGGATGAGAACGACATTGATCACCACGGCCGCGTTGACGGCATCCGCGACACCGCGCGGGCCGCCCTTCGCCTCCATGCCCCGCATCGAGGAGATGACGGCCACGATCGCGGCGAAAACGAGGCCCTTCCCGATTGCGAAGTAAACGTCGGTCATCTTGGCGAACGTTCCGAATGAGTTCCAGAAGCTCCCCGGCGCTACGCCGCTCACCGAGACCGAGAGCAGGAACGCAGACGCCGTTCCCGACACGATGATGACCAAAGTCAGCATGGGTGCGATCAGCAACAGCGCCAAGAAACGAGGTACCACGAGGCGACGAACCGGGTCCACACCGAGCACTCGCATGGCGTCAAGCTCCTCGCGAATGGCCCGCGCACCGAAGTCAGATGCGATCGCCGATGCCGCGGCACCGCCCATAAGCAGACCCGCTGTGACAGGTGCCCCCTGCCGCAAAACCCCCACCCCACTTGCCGCGCCGAGTAGCGCGGTTGCACCCACTTGGGCCACCAGTCCCGACACGACAACCGTCACGATCCCGCCGATCGGTATTGCCATCAATACAGCCGGGGTCGCGGTGACCTTGAACAGTGCCCATGCTTGCCAGACAAACTCACCCGCCGGCAGTCGGCCGGTGACGGTGTCCTGAACGGCATAGCGCAGAACGGAAATGGCAAGAGCAATACCGCGACCGGTAGTCCCGGCGGCTGCCACCGGCGCCTTGGCGAGCCGTGTCGCGGTCCGCTTCGCCGAGTGGAGCGCGCCGGACTGTGGCTGATGGTGGCGAAGATTGCTAGCCCGGCCGGTCGCAGCGGGAGGATCCGCGACGTCTACCATCCGCCCAACCCAGACCATGAGATCAGGCACGCACCTCGATGCTCGGTAACAGCGAGCCTCGACTGAGCCACTCCTGCTCTCCCATCGTCGCTTGTGAAATCCCGGCCGGTGAACCGGCTTGCGGTACTCGTGTCGCTCATCGCCGTCCTGGACGGACTAGGTCGTATCCCGGATATGGCGCCGAATCCTGCACGCGGCCCCTCCGCTACGTCGACCTCGAGCAACTGGGTTGTGGGCGGTGACGCTAAACCTATAGCAAAGTGGTTTGGCTCACAGCGAGTAACAACCTATACCTAATAGCTTTAGTTGCCAAGCCCCAAATGCAACCGCGTTATTTTCACTGTCGTTAGTCCCGAACCCGACGCCGTCCACGCCTGTGCCAGCACATGCGTGAACCCGAGCGAACCTGGGCGCACCCGCCTGGACAAAGACAAATGGGATCTCCAAAGCCGTTCTGCAATAGTCGATTGCGCGGTCGCACTAGATGTTGAGGACGAAAGCGCTTTCAACCCGTCCGATGCTGCGACGCCGGCCCGACTCGACTCCACGCTTGGTCGCCAAGCTGGGTTCACTCACCGCGCGCGAACGGGCGCCTGCAGAGCTATCTGAGGTAAGTATCGAGCTGGGGTGAGACGTTCGATGGCAAGCTCCGGCGCTCGCTACTCCCCAAACACAGCGTGTGCGCCGGCGGAGACGGCCGACTACACCGGGTGCATCACGGACACAAGTAGATGAAGGCCAGTTGCGTGAGCGCCGGTGTCACCAGGGTCGCTTCGGTCCCCACGAAGCCCGCGGCCCGCTTGTCACAGGCGTACCAACCGTCGCTCAGCAACTCACCATCGCTGCGGAACGACACCGGGTTATGACTGGCCGCGAACACCCGGCGAGCCTGATCGAGGAAGTTGATTTCGGCCGGCGTGGGCGGGACCAACGGATCGGCGTGCGCTGGCATGGCAGCACTCACGCCCAGGGCGAACGCTCCGATTGCCGCAGCCCACGAAAAATTCCATGCGATCAACACAATCTCCTTCGGACACTTGCGCCCTGAGCGCTGGTACACGCTTCGGCGAGGGTGTCGTGTACGCATCAGTCGTCGCACTCAACTCGATAAAGCATCCAGCGGTAGGCGGCTCGAGGGTAATGATTCCCCCGGGATCCACTCGCGGATCGAACACGAACACCGACACAGCGCACTGCAAGTAACCTTATGACCGTAGGATAAGTGTGTCAACCGTCACCCTCCGTGCGAGGCAGGGGCGCTCCCCGTCTGCGGTCCGGGAGCAGCCGCCAGCCCCCCGATCATCGGGATTTGGATTGACTACTTATCTACATATTGTAGTTTTATCGGCATGATCAGCTTGGGCCACCTCCACCGCACGCCCGCGCCGATTGGATTCCGGTCCGAGCGCGACGAGGTCAGGATGCGATCAATGTGGAGATGGATTGCGGTGAGCACCTTTACGCTGCTGACGATCTCGTTCATGGCGCCGGCATACGCCGCGCCAGACAGTGTCGACCCCACCGCAAACTACTCCGTGTTCCTCCAGGCGATCGCCGGGGACGGGATCGTTTTGGACAGCCAACAGGCCATCCTTGAGGGACAGGCCGTCTGCAATCTCATGCGACCGCCCAACGACGCTTCACTCTGGGACGCCGGACGTCACGTCGCCTCGATGCATTCAAGCTGGGGAATGGGTCTGGCCCTGCACTTCGCCGACCGCTCCGTTCAGCACCTCTGCCCGCATAGAGGATCGTTCTGACCAAGCGATTCGGCATTCAGCGTTGCACAGCAAGCAATTAGAGGTTCGCAACCTGACGCCGGGACACGACAGTGATCCCGATGAAACTCAACACCACCTGGTCACGTTCGTTGGTCAGGGTCGAGCTGTACGTCACGTCGGCCCTGGCCGAACGCTCAGCGATATCCACGATCTCAACGGCCCCGGCCAGCGTCGCGCCCGGGCGTACCGGGAAGGGTAAGCGCAGCCGGTCAATTCCCTTGCCGGCCACCAGCGCCAGCCGTGGAATGAACTCGCGCGAGGCCAGACTGGAGAACAACGCCATCGTGTGTACGCCGCTGGCGATCACATCGCCGAACACCGGGTTGGTCTCGTCGAGATGGATGGGTAAGGGGTCGAACCTGCTGGCGAAGGCCAGCACGTCGTCGCGGTGCACCTGCACGGTGCCCAGGTTCATCCAGTCACCAACGCGCAGATCCTCGGCGTGCCATGGTGCGAGGTCGACTCGGTCGGCAAGGTCTCGCCCATTCCCGTTGACAGCAGCCATCGGGCCCTAACCTGAGATCGGGTCGGCGCAGTAGATCGATTTGGTGATCCGATAGGCGTCCAGACCTTCCGGACCGAGCTCACGGCCTAAACCGCTGGATTTCACACCGCCGAATGGCGACTGGATATCCAGCTGATAGTGATTGACTCCCACCGAGCCGGTGTGCATCGCCCGGGCCACTTCCAGCGCTCGCCCGGTGTCGCGCGACCACACCGTGCCGGCCAAGCCGAACTCGGTGTCGTTCGCCATCCTGATTGCTTCGCTCTCGTCGTCATAGCCGATGATGGTGATGACCGGGCCGAAGATCTCCTCCTGAGCGATTCGATCACGATTGTCGACATCGGCGAAGACCGTGGGAGCGACGTACCAGCCGTGCGGCCGGTCCCGCGGCACCGAGCCACCCGCAACGAGCCGGGCCCCTGCGCTGCGGCCGATCTCGATGTACTCGAGTACCTTGTCCCGCTGCCGAGCACTGACCAGCGGACCGACATCGGTCGTCTCGTCGAGCGGGTCGCCGACCTTGAGGCTTGTCGCCAAGTTGGCTATGGCGGTGACGAATTCGGCGTAGCGCGAGTTCGGAACCAGAATGCGCGAACTGAGATGGCACGTTTGACCGTTGTTGACGAACGACGCAGTCCGCAAGCCAGCCACCGTCGCCTCCAGATCGGCGTCGTCGAGGATCACCGCCGCGGACTTGCCACCGAGCTCCAGGGTGACCGGCTTGATCAGTCGACCGCACTCGGCGCCGATGAGCCGACCGGCATTGGTGGATCCGGTGAACGCCACCTTGTCTATCCCGGGATGGCTCACCAGATGGGCGCCGGCTTCGCTGTCCCCGGGCACGACGCTCAGCACTCCCGGCGGGAGACCCGCCTCGACGGCCGCGTCGGCGAACACCAGCGCATCCAGTGCGGTCTCGGGGGCAGCCTTGAGTACCACGCGACACCCGGCGGCGAGAGCCGGTGCGATCTTCATAATCGCCAGTGCCTGTGGATAATTCCAGGGCGTGATGGCCCCCACTACGCCGACCGGCTCACGCCGCACCACGGTGTGCCCAACCAGAGCCGGACGGGTTTCCTCAGGCTCCCACGCCTTGACCAACTTCGCGTAGTAGCCCACCAGCGCAGCCGGGAAGATCCCGTTCACCGCACGGGACAAGGTGATCGGCATGCCGTTCTCGCGGCAGACGATCCGCGCGGTGTCCTCACCGCGGGACCGCAGCGCCGCGGCGTACCGCTTGAGCACCTCGGCGCGCTCCGCAGGCGCGGCGGACGCCCACCGCAGCGCGGGGTCCTCCCGCGCCGCGGCCACAGCATCGTCGACATCGGACGTCGTGGCGTTGGGGCCGTCGGCAAAAGCCTCGCCAGTGGCCGCATCGATGACCGGAATGGTCCGCGCGGCTTCGCGGTACGTGCCACCGATGAAGATGCGGGCGGTGTCGGTGTCGGCAGGCGCTTGGCTCGATAACGTCATGCCAGTGAGTCCTTCACAATCGAAGTTGCAGCGGTCGGTGCGTACAGGACACCCGCGGCGATGAGACGGTCGACCGCCGCGCCGTCCATCTGCAGATGCCGCCGACACACTTCGACTGTGTTCTCGCCGAGTTGCGGGGCCGGGCGTAGGTCAGCCGGCGGAATGCGCCGATACTGCGCCGGACCTGTCTCAGTCGGCAGCGGCACATCGAACAACGGATGCGTCATCTCCGTGTACAGGGCGCGGGCCCGCACCTGCGGCTCATCGATGATGTCACTGCCCCGCAGCATGGGTGCGGCCGCAACACCGGTCTGCTGCAGCGCCTCGGTGAGAGCATGAGCATCGTGCCGCCAGGTGAAATTCGCGAGCGCACTGTGCAATTCGACGCGGTGCCGCCAGCGTTGAGGGGCTGAGCCGAATCGTGGATCGGTGTCGAGTCCGGCGGCTTCGAGTGCCTGTAGGACAGCACTCCAGTCGCGATCGGAACCTACGGTCACGACACACCATTCGTCGTCACCAGCGCACGGATAGACGCCATGCAGGGTCAGATCCTCGGTCACCGAGGTGCCGCGGGCCCGCGCCCACGATGTCGTGTAGAGCGCGTCTAGCTGACTGACCGCTGCTTCGGCCTGGGAGATGTGAATCTGTGCCCCACCACCGGTACGGCGACGTCGAGTGAGCGCGGCCAGAGTCGAAATCGCCGCCAAGCGCGCCACAAGGTGATCGGGGTACACCGTGACGGCGTCGGAGAACGGATAGGGCGAGTCCGTGCGCGGCGGATCCTCGGTGGCCCACAGCTGGGTGATGCCCGTGGAGGACCGTACCAGCGGACCGTAGCCGAGCCGGGAGCTCCACGGGCCGTCGTCCCCGAAGGCACTGCTTTCGGTCAATACCAGTCGCGGGTTGATCTCCTTCAGCTGAGAGAATGAAAAACCCAGCGCGGCAAGGGTTCCCGGCTTGAAGTTGGCGAATACCGCATCTGCGTCGGCGACAAGTCGTCTGAACACCTCCGCACCGGCGTCTGCGCGCAGATCCAGTCCCAGCGCCATCTGATTGCGGCGCGTCCAGGCAAACGACTCACTCATGATCTGGCCCGGACGCGCCTGCCGCAGTCCATCGGGGTACGAGGGGCTCTCGATCTTGATCACCTCGGCGCCCATGTCGGCGAACAGTCTGCCCAGCTCTCCCCCGGCGACGATTACCCCGAGATCCAGGATCGTCACGCCGTCGAGCGGGCGCGCCGCGGCTTCCACACCGGTCACCGTCGCGGGCCGCTCCGGCCACACCGGTTCTGCACTACCGGCTCGTTGCGCCAACCACCTCACACCGGCGCGTTCACCGTCGACCACTACGCAGCCGTCGGGAACCGTCACGATCACCTCGTCGGTGATGGCGGCATCGGTCCATGCCGACACGGCGTTGAAATGCCCACACTCCATTACCTCTGCTGGAGTCAGGATGGCCGCGACCGGCACTCCCCGCGCGGCGCCTTCGGCGACGAGTTGCTCGCCGGAGTATCGCGCGAACAGCGTTGCGATCATTATGCGAATTCTGTCGAAATCGGCTGCGCGGGCGCCGATGCTGTCGTACTTCACGTCCTGGAACTCGGCCGGCTCGCCCAGCCACGCGCGCATAGCGCGCCACTGTCGAGGTGACAAGATGCAGATGCGCACCCAGCCGTCCCTACTGGCGAAGATCGGGTAGGAGTCCTGGTTCTTAGGCCGACCGCGCCGCGCGGTGCTGAGCCCGCGCGCCGCGGCAGCCTGCCCCTGCGCGCCGAATGGTGGATCGAGTGCCTGCAACACGGCGTCATAGCGGGAGAAATCGACATACTCACCGTGCCCTGTTCGCAACCTCTGGAAGTAGGCAAGCAGCACCGCCCACGCCGCCTGAGCAGCGGCTGTGGATGAGGCGATATCCGCCGGCGGCAGTACCGGTGGGCCGTCCGGCGCACCCGAACGGGACAGCACTGACGACATCGCTACCAGCACAGAATCATCGGCGCGCCAGTGCGAGCGGGGCCCCTGCGTGCCGAAATCGGTCACCAACATTGCCACCAAATGCTCGTAACGATCAGCCAGGCTCACGATAGGAACGCCGAATGCGCTGGCCTGTCCCGGATTTCCGCTATCGACGATGATGTCGGCGGCACCCACCAAGGCCAGGAATATTTCACGGTCGCCGTCATCGGAAGCGTCCAGGATGACGCTTCTTTTATTGGCGTTGTGCAACGCGAAGGCGACACTTTGACCGTCGATCAGCGGCGGTCGGCGGCGTTCTTCGCACCCGCCAGGAGGTTCGACCTTTACGACGTCAGCGCCCAGATCGGCCAGCAGGCGGGTCACCTGGGCCACCTCGCCGGTCGTGGTGTCCACGATCCGCAGTCCGGCCAGTGGCGCATCTGTCGATGCCCAGGTCACTGTTCGCACTCCTCTCAGCCACCGCATCGGCGTAATGCATGGGCGCCCCGACTCGTCTCGTTCGGCGATCGCGTGCGCCGCGCAAAGGCGCCACACGGCGGACGGCGCGGCCTGCGATCACAGTATGCAGGTGTGCGCGCCGCAGTCAATACCTCATGGCATTAGGTTTAACGGAGAAGCATCGTCAGCTCGTCCGCACTGTCTGTGTCGCGCCGAGCAGGAAGGCGCGCACCTTGCCCTCGAACATCGCATCGGCGCTTAGATCGCAGGCCTTCAGTGCGCTGGCCAAAGCGGAGCCCGGTTCGACATCACAGCTGTGAAAACTGGTATCCGCATCTAGCGCCGGATTGATGAGTTCGCAGAGGGCAGCCCCGATCAGCAGCGTCTCCATACCGTCGAGAATGCGGATATGCAGTGCCACCGGCACTTCGGACCGTTTCAAGAACGCTGCCGCGGCCTCGTACCCGCCCGGCAGGAGATCACGCGGGCGGTAGCGCAACAGCAGCGGCGCAGTGTTGGTGTGCAACATGAAAGACCGTCGAAAGTTCACCGCCAGTGCAACGAAGAAGTCTGGCCAGTCGGGGCCCGGCACGACCTCTGACGTCGCGACAGCGGTTCCGGCGACATGCCGCACCACCGCGAGCAGGACGTCGTCCCGGTCGCGGAAGTGGTGATACAGCGACGGCACTCGGATGCCGAATTCATCGGCCAGCCGCGGCATTGTGAAGGCGTCCAGCCCTTCGGCACCAATGATCTCCACCGCGGCCAGCACCGCAGTCGAGCGGCTCACCAGAGGCTTATCGGGTCGGGCCATCACAGACCCTACCCGGATCGACGATCGACTGAGATTCTGTGCTCATGCGTTCCTTGACTCACCGGTCATGCGGACCGCTTGGCATCTTATCTACCGATGTTAGGCCATAACAATCTGTGGCGCAGCACGTTTGCTACCTGGTATTACAAATCGTGAAGGAGACAAGCGGGATGGCAGCAGTGCAACTGTGCTCCGATAGCCGCCGCCTGGCAGCCAATCCCACCAGCGGTCCAAACACTTTACCTATAGTGATTAGACTCCGGACATGTCCCTCAACCCCCGCACTCCGGTACTCGTCGGTTATGGCCAGGTCAACCAACGCCAAGAAAGTGCGGTCACCGAACCGGTGGATTTGATGGAGCAGGCGGCGCGGGTTTCTGCGGCTTCACGAGTGCTCGAGGCCGTTGATGCGGTGAGGGTCGTAAATCTGTTGTCGTGGCGGTATCGGGATGCGGGCTTGTTGTTGGCCCAGCGCATCGGCGCCCCGGACGCGGCGACCCGCTACACCAGTATTGGTGGCAACGTTCCGCAGTCACTGGTGAACCAGGCGTGCCTGGACATTCAGCAGGGGCGTAACGAGGTGGTGTTGATCGCTGGTGGTGAAACTTGGCGCAGCCGTACCCGGATGCGGGCACGGGGTGAGAAGTTGGTCGGAACCAAACAGGACGAGTCGGTGCCGCTGCCCACCGGGGCCGACGAGGAGTTCGCATTGGCCGGACCCGCGGAGGCCCGGATCGCGCTCGACCGTCCTGCGTACGTGTATCCGATGTTCGAGCAAGCATTGCGTATCGCGTCCGGGGAGTCCGCCGATGCGCATCGGCAGCGCATCGGGGCATTGTGGGCGCGGTTCAGCGAGGTGGCCCGGGACAATCCGCACGCCTGGAACCGTACGGCGGTACCGCCCGAGCAGATCTGGCAGCAAGGCCCGTCCAACCGGATGATCAGCTGGCCCTACACCAAGTTGATGAACTCCAACAACATGGTTGATCAGGGTGCCGCACTGATTTTGACATCGGCAGCCAAGGCGCAGCATCTTCGGATTCCGCGGGAGCGGTGGGTGTTCCCGTACGCGGGCACCGACGCGCACGACACATTTCTGATCGGGCAGCGGGCTAGTTTCGGTGCGTCCCCGGGTATCCGCATCGGCGGTAAGCGGGTGCTGGAGCTGGCCCAGCGTGGCATTGATGACGTCGATCTGATCGACATTTATTCTTGTTTCCCGAGCGCCGTTCAGGTGGGAGCCAATGAATTGGGCCTGCCCATCGATGATTCACGCCGACCACTCACCGTCACCGGGGGACTCACCTTCGCCGGTGGACCGTGGAACAACTACGTGTCGCATTCCATCGCGACGATGGCCGAACGACTCACCGACGCGTCCGGCTCGGTCGGGCTGATCACCGCCAATGGCGGGTATCTGACCAAACACAGTTTCGGGATCTACGGAACCAAGCCGCCCACCGATGAATTCCGCTGGGAGAACGTGCAATCAGCTGTCGACGCCGAACCAACCGTGGTCGCCGAAGACAGGTGGGTCGGCACCGGCATGGTGGAAACGTGGACCACCCCATTCACACGTGAGGACACCGCGGAAAAGGCCTTCGTTGCGGTCCGCACCCCGACGGGCAGCCGCGCACTAGCTGTCATCACCGATCCGTCTCAGGCGGCGGCGACCGTCACCGAGGACATCACCGGCGCCAGGGTGACCGTCAGTGCGGAGGGCATCGCTGCCTTGGAATAAGCGGAGACGAAGACGCCATTGAAACGGCACTGAGAGCGAGAATCTCGCAGATTCTTCGCTCTGGATGCGATCTCAACGCAAGGACTAGGTGCGCACGCGGGTGAACCGGTGCAGCAGCCACGCCACCGGGATCGTCATGATCAGCGTGACCACGAACAGCGCAGGCGCGGAACCGGTGTAGACCGGCCAGCGCAGCACCTCGACCATCGCGATCTCCATCACCACCAGGTGGACCAGGAAGATCTCGTAGGAGATCTCGCCCAGCCAGACCATCGGCCGGGTGGCCAGCGCGCGGGCGTACCAGCCGCGGTTGCCCAGCGCCAGCGGCGCGACGATCAACGTCGCGATCACGGCGTAGAACACGGTCTTCACCAACGCCTCGGCGATACCGGTCGGTGACGTGGTCGGCTCCCCGGCGATCGGGGTGGACACGATCAGGAAGCAGACGACGGCCAGCGGCACAGCGATGAACCCGAACACCCGAACTCCGATGGCCTGCAACACCGTCAGCAGCATGCCGCCGATGAACCAGGCCAGATAACCGGGCAACCACAACCGAGCACCACTGGGTAAAAAGTCGGTGGTGTGCACCAGCACCATCCAGGCCGGGCTCATCAGCGCCAATACCGCAAGCCCGGCCAGGAGCAGTCCGGGACGCCACCGCCGGCGGCACACCACGACCAACAGCAACCACGCAAGGACGGGCAGCGCGACGTAGAACGCGACCTCGACCGCAAGGCTCCACATCTGCGTGAGCCCTTGGTGCAGATAGCCGTTGAACATGTAGTTGTCGGTGTAGATCTGGGTCAGCGTGAGATTGCGCAGCAGGCCGATCCAGGTGTGGCCGGGATTCGGCCCGGCGGTCCGAAAGTGGTAGATCAGGTAGGCGGCCAGCACGGTGATCACGTAGGCCGGCATGATGCGCCGTACCCGGTGCCAGGCATACCGGCGCACTGACGGCGCCCCCTGCCCGGCCGCGGCGGCGCGCACCCACGGACCGAACAACAGGTAGCCCGACAGCACGAAGAAGATCGGAACGCCGATCTCCAGGCGCGAATACACCAGGCCCACAAAGCCGTGCGTGTACTTTCCGGTCGTGTAGGCGGCGTGCGTGCCCAGCACCAGCAACGCCGCCACCGCCCGGACACCGGTCAGCGAGGCGACCCGGTCGACACCCGAGACTGCTTCCAGTCCGCCTTGGTCGACCTGGCTGGACGCGATCATCGGCTCGTGCGCCGAGGCTTCCCGCCGGAGGGCCGCGAGTCGTACCTGGGGTTGCCGCGATCCGGCTTCAAATCGATCAGGATCCCGGAAATACGAGTCTTCTCAAGGGCTTTCAGTGTCTCTTTGGACAGCTTGGCGGGCAGCTCGACCAACGAGAAATCAGGCTTGATCGTGATGTGGCCGAAATCGCTCCGGTGCAAGCCACCTTCGTTGGCCAGCGCCCCGACGATCGACCCCGGACCGACCTTGTGCCGCTTGCCAACGGCAATGCGGTAGGTGGCCAGGTCGTCGCGGGTCTTGCGTGGCGGGCGATCGCGGTCGCCCCGTTCGGGTCGGTCGGGCTTTTCCCGCCGCTTCTCCGGCGGCGGCTCGGTCATCAGGAATTCCGCGCCGTCGCGGCTCTGCAGCGCCAGCGCAGCGGCGATATCGACCATCGGCACGTCGTTGTCGCGTTCGTAATCCTCGATCAGCCTGCGGAACATTTCGAACCCAGGTGCGTTCAGTGCCTCAGCGATCGAGTCGCGGAACTTCTCCACCCGCTGGGCGTTGACGTCTTCGACCGACGGCAGCTGGCCCTCGACCAGTTTCTGCCGGGTGACTCGCTCGATCGAGTTCAGCAGGTGGCGTTCCCGCGGGGTGACGAACAACAGCGCGGTACCCGAGCGGCCGGCCCGGCCGGTGCGCCCGATGCGGTGGACGTAGGACTCCGGGTCGTGCGGAATGTCGAAATTCACCACATGCGAGATGCGCTCGACGTCCAATCCGCGGGCCGCCACGTCGGTGGCGACCAGGATGTCGATCGTGCCGTCCTTCAGCTGGCTGATCGTGCGCTCGCGCACGGCCTGCGGGATGTCGCCGTTGATGGCCGCCGCGGCGAACCCGCGGGCCCGCAGCTTCTCGGCGACCTCTTCGGTGGCCTGCTTGGTGCGAACGAACACGATCATCGCGTCGCCCTGCTCGACCTCGAGCAGCCGGGTCAGCGCGTCCATCTTGCGCGGATACGACACCTGGAAATAGCGCTGGGTGATGTTCTCGGCGGTCTGGGTCTTCGACTTGACCGTGACCTCGACCGGATCGTGCAGGTATTTGGTGGTGATCTTCTTGATGCCCGGCGGCATGGTCGCCGAGAACAGCGCGACCTGCTTGTACTCGGGAGTGTCGGCCAGGATGCGCTCGACATCCTCGGCGAACCCCATCTGCAGCATCTCGTCGGCCTCGTCGAGCACCAGATAGTCCAGGTGCGACAGGTCGAGGCTGCCCTTCTCCAGGTGGTCGATGACGCGTCCCGGCGTCCCGACGACGATCTGCGCGCCGCGCTTGAGGCCCGCCAGCTGCGGCACGTAGGAGGAGCCGCCGTAGATCGGCAGCACGTTGACCTTGAGATGGGCGCCGTAGCGGCTGAACGCCTCGGCAACCTGGAGCGCCAGCTCACGGGTCGGCGCCAGCACCAGCGCCTGAGTGGTGCGGCTGGCGGGGTCGATCTTGGACAGGATCGGGATCGCGAAGGCCGCCGTCTTGCCGGTGCCGGTCTGCGCCAGGCCCACCACGTCGGAGCCGGCGAGCAATGCCGGGATGGTGGCGGCTTGGATCGCGGAGGGGGTCTCGTAGCCGACATCGGAAACGGCCTGCAGCACCGCGGGGTGGATCTGCAGGTCGGCGAAGGTCTGGGGGGCGTCGTCCGGGGTTGTCATCGGATCTGCAGTCTACTGCCGCAGCGTGCCGTAACCCGCTTCTGCTCCAGAAGGCCGGTACCGTCGCCGGTGTGTGGGATCGCCTACCGATAGCTGCGGCGGCAGTCGCGCTGACCGCGGCACTCGCGGGCTGTAGCTCCGGTGACTCGACGGTGGCCAAGACTCCGCAGCCGACGACGAGCGCGGTGACCACCACCGAGGCGCCCCCGCCGCCACCACCGCCGACGACGACCACAACGCCGCCGCCGGACCCGTGCGCGGTGAATCTGGCAGCGCCGGCCATCGCGCAGACCGTCTCCGAACTCCCCCGCGACCCGAACAGCAACCAGGGCTGGTACCCGGTCCCGATAGCCGGCAACTACAACGAGTGTGCGCAACTGTCGGCCATCATCATCAAGGCCAACACCAACGCCGCCAATCCGAACACCCGGGCGGTGATGTTCCATCTCGGCAAGTTCATCCCGACCGGGGTGCCCGACACCTACGGCTTCAACGGCGTCGACACCACACAAAGCACCGGCGACACCGTCGCGCTGTCCTACGTCAACGGCTTGGGCATGCAGAGCGTGGTGAAATTCCGCTGGAACGGCAACGGCGTGGAGCTGATCGGCAACGGCTGAGGCGTCGATGCGCTCCCACTAGGCGACGGTCAGCACGCCCTGCATGTTGGCGTGGTACTTGCAGTGAAACGGATAGGTGCCCGGCGTCGTCGGGGCCGTCAGAGTCTCCCTGCCGCCGCCACCCGAGATTCGGACGTCGAAGAGATCGTTCGCGTCGGCGGTGACGGTGTGGTTCTCGGAGTCGTTGTTGACGATCGTCAACCGTTGGCCCGGTTTCACTGACGGCGGCACCGTGTAGCTCATGTTCGAGATGACGATGTCGCCCGCGGCGGCCGGGGCGACGGTCGACGAGATTGGTGCCGACTCCGCCGACGTAACCGGCTCCGCAGGCTGAGGCGACGGTTGCGAGTTGCCGCCACACCCGCTCAGCAACGCCGCGGCAAGCAGCGATGTCGACATCAGTATCGCTGTGCGCCCCATGATCTTTCCTCCCACCGGTATGCGTCCGGCCGGCCGTCAACCTCAAAATCCGCGAACAGCCGAACGAATACACGGTACGAGTCCCCGCACGGCACGGTTCTGAAACGCTCATACTCGCCACGCCCGAGGCCGTCGGTCGCCAGGCCTACAGTGAGTCTGTGTTCGTCGCCGACGACCGGGTCGTCTACAGTGCCTCCGACCTCGCCGCCGCCGCGCGATGCGAGTACGCGCTGCTGCGCGCCTTCGACGCCAAGCTCGGCCGCGGCCCCGCGGTGTCGGTCGAAGACGAGCTGCTGGCCCGCACCGCGGAGCTCGGCGACCAACATGAGCAGCGTCATCTCGATGAGCTGCGCTCACTGGCCGATGTCGCCGTCATCGGCAGGCCGTCCTACTCAGTCGCCGGACTGACCGCGGCCGCCGAGGCCACGATGCGCGCGGTCGAACGGCGCGCACCCGTCATCTACCAGGCCGCCATGTTCGACGGCCGTTTCGTCGGATTCGCGGACTTCCTGGTGCTCGACGGTGACCGGTACCGGTTGCGCGACACCAAACTCGCCCGGTCGGTCAAGGTCGAGGCGCTGCTGCAGCTCGCCGCGTACGCCGAGACACTCGCGGCGGCCGGCGTGCCCGTCCACGACGAGGTCGAGTTGGTCCTGGGCAACGGGTCGACGACCTCCTACCGCGTCGACGAACTGCTGCCGGTCTACCGTTCCCGTCGCGCCGAGCTGCAGGGGCTGCTGGATCGCCACCTGGCCGGCGATACCGCGGTCAGCTGGTCCGACGACACCGTGCGAGCGTGCATGCGCTGCCCGGAATGCGAGACGCAGGTGCGCGAGTCCGACGACCTGCTGCTGGTCGCGGGTATCCGGGTCAGCCAGCGCGCACGCCTGCTCGATGCCGGCATCACCACGCTGCACCAGCTGGCCCAGCACAGCGGTCCGGTGCCGGACATGCCGGCCCGGATGGTCGACACACTGAGAGGCCAAGCCCGGCTGCAGATCGCCCCGCGGGCGGCCGGCAAACCGCCGTACGAGGTCGCCGATCCGCAGCCGCTGATGCTGCTTCCGGATCCGGACAGGGGTGACCTGTTCTTCGATTTCGAGGGCGACCCGCTGTGGACGGCCGACGGCACCGACTGGGGTTTGGAGTACATGTTCGGGGTGCTCGGCGCGGGCGGGGACTTCCGGCCGCTGTGGGCCCATAACCGGCGCGAAGAACGCAAGGCGCTCAAGGCTTTCCTGGACATGGTGCGCAAGCGCCGCAAGCGGTACCCGAAGATGCACATCTACCACTACGCGGCATACGAACGGACAGCCTTGTTGCGGCTGGCCGGACGCTACGGAGAGGGCGAGAACGAGGTCGACGATCTGTTACGCAACGGCGTGTTGGTGGACCTGTATCCGTTGGTGCGCAAGAGCATTCGGGTCGGCACCGAGAACTACAGCCTGAAGTCACTCGAGCCGCTGTACATGGGAGCCGAGCTTCGGGCCGGTGATGTCACCACCGCCACCGACTCGATCACCGAGTACGCCCGCTACTGCGAACTGCTTGCCGACGGCCAGGCCGACGAGGCCGCGACGGTACTCAAGCAGATCGAGGACTACAACCTCTACGACTGCCGGTCCACCCGGATATTGCGGGACTGGTTGCTGCAGCGCGCCTTTGAGGCCGGCGTCCCGCCGCTGGGCGCACAACCGGTGGCCGACGGCGAGCACCTCGACATCGACGATGATCTGTCCCGTGCACTGGGCGCGTTCGCCGGCGACGACGTCACCGCGCGCAGTCCCGAGCAGCGGGCGGTGGCGATGATCGCCGCGGCCCGCGGGTATCACCGCCGCGAGGACAAGCCGTTCTGGTGGGGCCACTTCGACCGGCTCAACAGTCCCGTCGACGAATGGTCGGACACCCCCGGCGTTTTCCTCGCCGAGGGCGTGACTGTCGACACCGACTGGAACGTGCCGCCGCGAGCCCGCAAACAGCAGCGCCGGCTGATATTCACCGGCTCGATCGCGGCCGGCGAGCTCGACCGCGACATGTACGCCATGTACCAGCCGCCCAGCCCGCCCGGGCTGTCCGACGACCCGGAGCGACGGGCGTACTCCTCGGTCACCGTGCTCGGGTGCGACGACCCGGCCGCACCGACCGAGGTGCTGGTGATGGAACGAGAACCGAAGAGCGGTGGCATTTTCGATGCTGTCCCATTCGCGCTGACGCCGGGTCCGCCGTTTCCGACGAAGGCGCTGCGCGAATCGATCGACGCGGCGGCCGGCCAGATCGCGGCCGGACTGCCCGCGCTGCCGCAGTCGCCGGTGGTCGACATCCTGCTGCGACGCCCACCCCGTACCGGTGGGCCGCTGCCGCGTACCGAGGACTGCGTCGCGAACATCACCGCCGCACTGCTGGCGCTGGATTCGTCGTACGTGGCGGTCCACGGGCCGCCCGGCACCGGCAAGACGCACACCGCCGCCCGGGTCATCGCCGCCCTGGTCAACGAGCACCACTGGCGCATCGGCGTTGTCGCGCAGTCACATGCCGTGGTGGAGAACCTGTTTCGCGACATCATCGGCGCCGGCGTGGGCCCGGCCCTGGTCGCCAAGAAACCCAGCGGCGAGGGGCCGTGGACCGATATCGACGAGAAGACCTATCCCGCGTTCATCACCGACAACGACGGCTGCGTGATCGGCGGAACGGCATGGGATTTCGCGAACTCGTCGCGGGTACCCCCGGCCAGCCTGGACCTGCTGGTCATCGAGGAGGCCGGCCAATTCTGCCTGGCCAACACGATCGCCGTCGCGCAATCCGCGACCAACCTGCTGCTGCTCGGCGATCCACAGCAACTCCCCCAGGTCAGCCAGGGCACCCACCCTGAACCGGTGGACGCCTCGGCCCTCGGCTGGCTGGTCGACGGGCAGCACACGCTGCCTGAGGATCTCGGCTACTTTCTGGATCGCTCCTACCGAATGCATCCGGCAGTGTGTGCCGCGGTGTCACGGCTGTCCTACGGCAATCGACTGCACTCGGTCGAGGAGCGCACCGCGGCCCGCCACCTCGACGGTGCCGAGCCCGGCGTCCAGGTAATGACCGTCGACCACGACGGCAACTCGACGGACAGCCGCGAAGAGGCCGAGGCGATCGTCGCCGCGATCGGGGACATGCTGGGATCGGCCTGGACCGACGAAGAGGGCACCCGGCCACTGACCGCCGCCGACGTGCTCATCGTGACGCCGTACAACGCGCAGGTGGTGCTGCTGCGGCGGCTGCTCGACGCGGCCGGGCTCTCGGACGTGCAGGCAGGGACGGTGGACAAATTCCAGGGTCGGCAGGCCCCGGTGGTGTTCGTGACGCTGGTGGCCTCCTCGATCGCCGAGGTGCCACGCGGAATCTCGTTCCTGCTCAACCGCAATCGGCTCAACGTCGCGGTGAGCCGGGCCAAGTATGCGGCGGTGATTGTGCGTTCGGCACTGTTGACCGACTATCTGCCCTCCACGCCGGCGGGGTTGGTGGAGTTGGGGGCATTCCTGGCCATGTGTGGTAAACCCACGGCATGAGTTCTTCGCTGGCCGAACGGCTCCGGGCCATCGTGGGTGAGGCGCACGTCGTCACCGACCCCGACGTCCTGGGCGGCCGCAGCGTCGATTACACCGGGCGTTACCGCGGCAGGGCCAGCGCGCTGGTGCGGCCCGGCTCGGCCGACGAGGTCGCCGCGGTGCTGCGGGAGTGCCGCGAGTCCGGGGTGTGCGTGACGGTCCAGGGCGGCCGCACGTCGCTGGTGGCCGGAACCGTTCCCGAGCACTATGACGTGTTGCTGTCCACCGAACGGCTCACGCAGATCGGCGATGTCGACGTCGTCGAGCGGCGGATCCGGGTCGGCGCCGGCGTGACCGCGGCGGCCGTCCAGCGCGCGGCAGCTGCGGCCGGCCTGCTGTTCGGTGTCGACCTCGCCGCGCGGGATTCGGCCACCGCCGGCGGGATGGCATCCACCAACGCCGGCGGCCTGCGCACCGTCCGTTACGGCAACATGGGCGAACAGGTGCTCGGCCTGGACATCGCACTGCCCGACGGATCGGTGGTACACCGGCACAGCCAGGTGCGAGCCGACAACACCGGTTACGACCTGGCCTCGCTGTTCATCGGCGCCGAGGGCACTTTGGGCGTCATCACGGCGCTGGACCTTCGGCTGCACCCGGTGCCCGCGCATCGTGTGACGGCGGTATGCGGATTCCGTGACCTGGAGGCCTTGGTGAGCGCGGGGCGCGCGCTGCGTGACACCGAATCGATTGCGGCCCTTGAACTCATCGACGGACGGGCGGCGGCACTCGCGGCCGAGCACCTCGACGTACCGGTGCCTACCGACGGCGGGTGGCTGCTGCTGATCGAATTGGCCGGTGAGACCGATCTGACCGAGCGACTGGCCGATGCGCTGGAGGACGCCGAGCTGGCCGGTGAGCCTGCCGTCGGCGTCGACAGCACCGCCCAGCAGCGGCTCTGGCTGGTTCGGGAGTCCACCGCCGAGGTGGTCGGACTGTTCGGGCCACCGCTGAAATTCGATGTCTCCCTGCCCTTGTCGGCGATCCCGTCCTTTGCCGCAGACTCCGCGGCGCTGGTCGCCGAGCATGCACCCGACGCGATACCGGTGCTGTTCGGCCATATCGGTGAGGGCAATCTGCACCTGAACGTGCTGCGCTGCGGAGCCGAACAGGAGGCCCACCTGTACGCCGCGATGATGAATCTGATTGCTGCACATGGCGGGAACGTCAGCTCGGAGCACGGCGTGGGCAGCCGCAAGCGCGCCTACCTGTCGATGGCCCGCACCGCGGAAGACATCGCCGCGATGCGCATCATCAAGTCGGCCTTCGACCCGACGGGCTACCTGAATCCGGCCGTGCTGTTCGACTAGGTATGGCCTCGAACGTAACGCCAGGGCGGCAGAATCCGGATTCTGGCGCCGTGACGTTACGCTCGGCGAGCTAAGCCTGGAGCTACCGCGGGCGCACCAACACCGACTGCGCGATGACGCCGACGGCCCCGTCGTCGTCGAACAGGGTCCCGACCGTAGTCCCCACGCCGTCAGGCCCGTACATCGTCTCCGATCGAATACCCGTCCATTCGCCGACCGGAACCCGGTGAAGATGCACCACCAGATCGGTGTTGAGGAACGTGTACTTCCTGATGTCGATCTTCGAGCCGATGCCATTGGCGCAGTCGGCGACCGCGAACAACCGCTCTAGCGGCGTGATCTCCTCGCCCTGCACCAGATCGACCTGGGGCCGCAGCCACGATTCGCCCGGACCCGGTGCCATGTGGTCAGTCAGCCACAGCCACTCCAGGCTGTGCACGTAATTGGGGTCGAAGTTGTCGGCAAGGTTGCGGTTCACCCCCGCCGAGCGCGGTGACAGCGGAGCGACCGGCGCCGACAGCAGTGCTCCGGTGTCCAGCGTCAGCATCCGCCATCCGCTCGCGCTGGCGACCGGACGGGGCTGCCCGTCCGGACCTGTACCGAGCATCTGGGCGGACACCAATTCGATTTGCTTGCCGCGTCGTTCGACGGTCGCGGTCATCCACAGATCACCGTCTGCGGGAACCGGGCCCAGTAGGTCCACGACCACCCTGCTGAGCCGCGTGTCGTCGCGGCGCTGACAACGCTGCACGGCGCGGACCAACAGTGCCGACACCGGGCCGCCGTGCTGGATGTGCGACGTCCAGGTGCTGCGAACCATGTCGGTGGCCCGGAACCTCTCCCCGCGGGGATCGTCGGCGTCGACGAGTTCGTAGTAGCTGTCGGTCATGGTCACCTCTCGATTGACGGAAAGCCCGCGCCGGGGATCTCGACCCTGACCATCTCGACGCCCGACCCGCGGGTGCCGACGAGCCGCTGTGGATAGGCGTCGGGGGCCGACACCAGGAACAGGGTGCGCCGGTCCGGACCGCCCAGGATGCAGGCGATGGCCGCGCGGTCGCCGATGTCGATGCGATCGGTGACCTCGCCACCGGCCACCACCCGCTCGAACTGATGCGCCAACGTCATCGACGTCCACACCCCGCCGGCCTCATCCAGGGCGATTCCGTCCGGTGGACCGTCGAGCCCGTCGGCGAAGACCCGACGCCCGGACAGGGACCCGTCCGCGTTGATGTCGTAGGCGGTCAGCCGTCGCCCGATCGATTCCGCGACGATCAACGTGCCACCATCCGGCGTGATCGCCATCCCGTTGGGGAAGTCAAGGTCACCGGCTACCACGGTCACCGAATCGTCGGGATCGACCCGGGCGATGATGCCGCCCTCGCGGGCCTGCGATCCGACATAGGCCCGGCCGTGTGCGTCGACCACCATGTCGCCGAGACCGGCCGGTGCGATACCGGACAGGTCGGCGACCTCGGTGACGGCTTCCCCGTCATAGCCCAGCAGCAGCCGCCGTTCGGTGGACACGATCAACAGCGTGCCGTCGGGACGGAACCCCAGACCGGCGGGCGCGTGGCCGGGCAGCTCCACCGTGGTCACCGACCCGTCGATGCTGATCGTGTGCACGGCGTCGCCGAGCATGTCCGAGAGCCACAGCAGGCCTTCAAACCAGCGTGGGCCTTCACCGAAGCAGAATCCGCTGGCAAGCTGAGCGCGAGACAAGGAGCCGAGAACGGTCATGCCCTACCTTTACAAAACATCGCACAAATGTCACGCTCCGTACGTGGCACTGTCAACGACCCACGCGTTATCGGAGGTCTGAAGCTGTGTGGTGTTATCGGCTTGTCGCGCCGTACACGTTCGAACGGCTCACGGTGCCGGATCCGCCGCATGACCGTCTGCGCGACGGACAGGTGCTACTGAAGTTCCTGGCCGCCGGCATCTGCGGCAGCGACATCCCCGGATTCAAAGGCGTGCAGGGCCGCCTGCCCGGTGACACCGGAGCGCTCGCGGCCGAAATGGCGGGTTTCCCGGTCCACGAGATCGTCGGCGAGGTGCTGGCGAGCAACCACCCTGAGCATCAGCCCGGTGACCGCGTGGTCGGCTGGGCGTCCGGCTTCGACGGCCTGATGGAATTCGTGATCTCCGACGGCAACGGGCTGGCCCCCTACGACCCCTCTCTGAGCCCGGCTCACGCGGTGGGCCTACAGCCGCTGGCCTGCATTCTGTATGCGCTCGAACAACTTCCACCGCTGGACGGCAAGCGGGTGGCAGTGATCGGGCAGGGATCGATCGGATTGTTGTTCTCGTTTGCCGCCAAAGCCGCCGGCGCCGAGCATGTCACCGGGGTAGACCCGATCTACCGCGACGACGTCGGCGCGGCGTTCGGTGTGGACACCGTGGTGCGGTCCACCAGCGACCGCTGGGTGGCGCACCTGGCACCGCACGCCAAACCCGACGTCGTCATCGAGGCCGTCGGTCATCAGGTCTCCACCCTCAACAACGCGGTCGAAGCGGCCGGCTTCGGCGGCACCGTGTTCTATTTCGGTGTGCCCGACGACGACAGCTACCCGATCAGTATGCGCACCATGTTGCGCAACAATCTCACGCTGAAATCCGGTGTGACACTGGAGCGCCGGCGAGTGCTCGACGCCGCGGACGCGTTCGCCCGCAAGCATCCCGACCTGCTCGGCAACTACGTCACGCACACCTTCGACATCGCCGACGTGCAGGAGGCGTTCGAATTCGCCTGCCGCCCAACCCCGGGACGGGTCAAGATTTCGATCGTGGCCTCATGACCGCCAGCAGACTGCAGCAGGCGCTGGCCGACAAACCGCAGGTGTGGGGTGGCTGGATCACCGGTCCCAGTTTCCTCGGTCCGGACGAATTCGCGCACGCCGGTTACGACTACGTCGGTTTCGACATCCAGCACGGCTACCTCGACGACGCCGACGTGGCGCAGGTCCTGCGCCGCATGGAGCACGTCCCGATCGCCACCGCGGTGCGGGTGCCCTCGGCCGCTGCCGCACCGATCGGGCGGGTGCTCGACGCCGGCGCCGATGCGATCATCGTCGCGATGGTCGATCGTCCCGAACAGGCCGCTGAGGCGGTCGCTGCAACCCGCTACGCGCCCAGCGGAATCCGCAGCTTCGGGCCACTGCGCGCCAGCCTGGGGATCGACCCCGTCGCGCTGGCCGATCGAGTCAGCGTGTTCGCGATGATCGAGACCGCCGCCGGACTGGACGCGGTTTCTGACATCTGTGCGGTGCCCGGTCTGTCCGGTGTCTACGTCGGTCCGGCGGACCTGGCCATCTCCTTGGGCGACGAGGTGGTCAAGGCGACCACCCGGCCCAGGGTGAGGGATGCGGTCATCCGTGTCCAGCAGGCCGCGACCGCGGCGGGCATCGTGGCGGGCATCCACGCCGGTGATGGAACCACAGGAAAGGAACTGGCCGCGTTGGGCTTTCAGCTGATCACCTTGGCCCCGGAGTCACAGGCCTTACGCCGCGGGGCGGTCGCGCACCTCGCCGAGGCTCAGGGGCACGAATGAGTGACAAAGTCGCACTGGTCACCGGGGCCGCGCGCGGCCAGGGCGCAGCGCTGGTCAGACGGCTGCGCGCCGACGGCTTCCAGGTCGCCGCCGCTGACCGGCTGATCGACGATCTGCGCAACCAGATCGAGGAGCTCGACGACCCGGGGGTGATCGCCGTCGAATTGGACGTCACCTCCGAGCAGCTGTGGGCGGCGGCGGTGGCCGAGGTGGTCGATCGGTTCGGCGGGCTGAGCACACTGGTGAACAATGCCGGCGTACTGCACCGCGCGCCGCTGTCCGAGGAGACCGCGGAGGGTTTCGAAAGCAGCTGGCGGTTCAACACTTTGGGCCCGTTCCTGGGTATCAGGGCGTCGCTTCCCCATCTCCGGGAGGCCGAGGGCGCGGCGATCGTCAACACGTGCAGCACCGGCGCGATCCGGCCGTTCCCGTTCCACGCGGCGTACGGATCGTCGAAATGGGCGTTGCGTGGCCTCACCCAGATCGCGGCAGCCGAGCTCGCCGGTGACGGCATCCGGGTCAACGCGGTGTTCCCCGGGCCGATCGACACCCCGATGCTCGACGACACCGCGCGGCAGCGACTGATCGAACGGTCCTACAGCGGCCGCCTCGGTCAGCCGATGGAGGTCGCGGATGCGGTCGCCTTCCTGGTGTCCGAGCATGCGGCGTTCATCACCGGAGCAGAGCTCGTCGTCGACGGTGGCCAATGTCTGCGGATCGGGTGACCACCCTGTCGGTCGGTGTCATCGGCGCCGGTCCGGGCGGTCTGGCGCTCGGGATCTTCCTGTCCAAGGCCGGGTTTCGGGACTTCACCATCTTCGACCGCGAGGACGGTGTCGGCGGCACCTGGCGCATCAACACCTATCCGGGCCTGGCGTGCGATGTGAAATCGCACTTGTACTCGTACTCGTTCGACCTGAACTCGCAGTGGAGCCGAATGTGGCCCGGGCAGCCCGAACTGCTGCAGTACTTCGAACGCTCGACCGACCGCCACGGACTGCGACCGCACCTGAGACTGAACACCGAAATCACCTCGGCACAGTGGGATTCGGACACTCAGACCTGGACGCTGAGCGACTCGTCCGGCGCCCGGCACACCTTCGACATCGTGGTCTCGGCGGTAGGGATGTTCACCCGCCCACTGCTGCCCGAGTTGCGTGAGCAGGAGCCGTTCACCGGGACGCTGATGCACACGGCACGCTGGGATCATTCGGTGGACCTCACCGGCGCCCGGGTGGCCGTGCTGGGCACCGGCTCCACCGCCTCGCAGCTCCTGCCCGAAGTCGCCAAGGTTGCCGACAAGGTGTACTCGGTGCAGCGCTCCCCCACCTGGATCCTGCCCAAGCCGGACCGCCCCTACAGCGACCGGGAGCGCTGGGTCTTCCGGTGGATTCCGTTCGCCAAGAAGTTCTACCGGACCCGGCTGTGGCTGCGCAGTGAACGCAACATCTCCGTGATCGAGAACGGCAGCGACAAAACGCAAGAATTCAAGGATATTTCGCTGCGATACCTGGAATCCTCGGTCGCCGACCCCGAACTGCGGGCGAAGCTCACCCCGGACCACCCGCTGGGCTGCAAGCGGCTGGTGTTTGCCGCCGACTACCTGTCCACGCTGACCCAACCGCACGTCGAGGTGGTGTCCAGCCCGGCCCGCTCACTGCGGGCGCGCACACTGGTCACCGAGGACGGCTCGGAACTGGACGTGGATGTGGTGCTGTGTGCCACCGGGTATGCGGCCACCGACTATCTGGGCCAGATCGAGGTCCGCGGTGAGGATGGCCGATCGCTGCACGACACCTGGCGCGACGGTGCCTTCGCGTACCTGGGCATGGCCGTTCCGGGCTTCCCGAACTTCTTCATGCTGTACGGGCCCAACACCAACGTCGGATCAAACAGCGTGATCTTCGTGCTCGAGGCGCAGGCCCGCTACATCGTGCGAACCCTGAAGCATCTGCGCCGCAACGGGAGACGTTACATCGCGGTGAGACCCGACACCATGTCTTCGTTCTTGGCCGACGTCGACCGGTGGATGGAAGGCACCGTGTGGACGACGCGGTGCAGCAACTATTTCCGGGCGCCCAACGGCCGGGTGGTCACCCAGTGGCCGCGCAGTGCAGGCGCGTTCTGGGCCATGACCCGCCGGTTCCGCGCACGCGACTACGCGTTCGCCCCGCCGGACGCCTAGCCATGGAACCGGACCCCGAGCTTCTGCGGCGGCTGGATCCCGTTCTGCATCCGTTCGCCGCCGCACGCACTGACCTGTCGCTGAACAGCCTTGCGGCCGTGCGTGACTCGCTCGACGTCCGGCGCGCCGAGACCATCGCCGAGATCGACGCGACAGGAGTCGATATCGTCGACGACGATGTCGCGGGAGTTCCGGTGCGCTTCTACCGCGGTGCGCCGTCTCCGTCGCCCACGGTGATCTATTGCCACGCAGGCGCATTCATGCTCGGCAATCTCGACACCGATCACCGCCAGTGCGTCGAACTGGCCCGGCGGGGCGGCTGCACAGTGGTGTCCGTCGACTACCGGCTGGCTCCTGAACACCCCTTCCCCGCCGCGCTGGACGACGCGACGACCGTGCTGCAGTGGACCTGGACGGCCGGGCCGGACCTCGGACTCGACCGCGACCGCCTGGTGCTCGCGGGGAACAGCGCGGGCGCGGCGCTGGCCGCAGGTCTGGCCCAGCGAGCTGCGGCCGGCCAGACTCCGCCGATCGCGGGCGCGTTGCTGCACCAGCCGGTCCTCGACGATCGGCCCACGGCATCGAAGACGGAGTTCGACTCGACGCCCGGATTCGACGGTGCCGCCACCGAAGCGATGTGGCGACACTACCTCGGCGCGACCGGCCCGAGCGCCGCCGCAGTCCCTGCACGCAGTCACCAAATAATCGGGGCGGCAAGCACATTCATCACGTGCTCGGAAGTGGATCCGCTTCGTGACGAGGCGCTGGACTACGCCGGCCGGCTGATGAGCGCCGGCGTCCGCACCGATCTGCATGTCTTCGGCGGTACCTGTCACGGTTTCGACTCGCTGTGTCCGGACTGGGAGGTCAGTCAGACGTTGCTGGCCATGCAGGCCGCGGCACTCAGGCGATTCTTCGAACTGCAATGACCTTTACAGATTAGCCGTGAAGTGTCACGCTGTGTGGCGTGCATGAACTCGACCAACGAGACCGGCAGCACGAGGTGGCCAGGTCGCGCCAGCGGACAGCCCGGCTGGCCCGCTACCAACTCGATGTCGTCGGCGCCCACGTGGCCGACGTTGTCGACTCGGCCGGCGGCTGGCTGTTCGACCGGGTGATGGCCGGCTGGGATGTACGGGTCGCGGTCGCCGACGCCGGCAACCTCGCCGCTCTTCGCATCCTCGGCGTCCAGCCCATCGAGCTGCGCGCAATGTTCGACGGGGCAGACGCGCCCACCGCGCTCGCGCTGGCCGGCGCGATGTGCGGGGAGGACGACCGGGTCCGCGACGCGTTGGCGGCGTCGGTCCGCTCGGCACGCACCGAGGTCACCGTCTGGGGTGATGTGTGGCTGCCCAGCGTGGGTCGCCGAGGATTCGAGGTCCGCCACCAACTGAGCGCTGCGGCAACGGTGTTCAAAGCGCAGGCGGCGGTCGCGGCCGGGCTGGACGCTACGGTCGCCTCCTTCGAGGCGTTCCGCAGCTACGGCCGGGGTGTTCGCACCGAGTACCCGGACCTGCTGCCCGTCGGCTGAGCGACTAGCGGTCGACGAAGATGTCGATGATGGGGTTGTCGCCACCGCCGTAGCGGGACAGGTCCTCGACCCCGGCGGCACGCAGGACTTCGGAGTCGATCAAGCAGCCGCCGTTGACCTTCGAACCCGGCGAGGTGATGATCTCGACCGCCGCGTCGGCCATGATCTCGGGACTGCGCGAGGACGCCAGCGCATCCTCGAAGTCGGCCGAGTTGGCCACCGCAGAGGTCGCGATGTAGGTCTCCGGCCATAGGCAGGTGAAACCGATTCCGGTGTCGGCGTATTCGGCCGCCCAACCCAGCGACAGCAGCGTCATCCCGTACTTGGACAGCGTGTAGGCCGGGTGCGCACCCAGCCAGTGCGGGTTGAGGTTGAGCGGCGGGGCGATCGTGACGACGTGGCCGTTGGGCGATGTGCGCAGATGTGGCAGACACGCCTTGGTCAACAGGAATGTGCCGCGAATGTTGATCTGCTGCATCAGATCGAACTTCTTGGCCGAGAGCGTCTCAGTGGGGTCGGTGGCGATGGCGCTGGCGTTGTTGACGCAGATGTCGACCCCACCGAACTCCGTCACCGCGGCGTCGACGGCGCGCGCGACGTCCTCTTCGCTGCGTACGTCACCGACGACGGCGATGGCCTTGCCGCCGGCCGCTTCGATCTCGGCGGCCGCGGTATAGACCGTGCCCGGCAACTTCGGGTGTGGCTCGGCGGTTTTGGCCAGCAAGACGACATTGGCGCCGTGCCGGGCCGCGCCCAGCGCGATGGCCAGACCGATACCCCGGCTACCGCCCGAGACGACCAGCGTGCGGTCGGTGAGCGAATGCTTCTCGGCCATCATTCTCCTCGCTGAAAATTGCATTCTCTTTTTCAGCGAGCATAGTACTCAGTCGGGAAGAATGAATCGGAGGGTCACGACCGGGGTCAGTCACCCGGCCGCGAGTGACGGCCGTAGCTCTGGACCTCCGCGGGCTCGTCGCGGTAGTGGCGGGCACGACGCGGCTCGCCCGGATCGCTGAGGCGGTGACGTGACCCGTCGCCATCCAGCGCGAAACCGTTGTGCACCGGGCCAATCGGCTCAACAACCGGCTCGGGTGGCGCGATCGGCGGCTGCCAGCTGATCACCTCGGTCTCGTCGTCGCGCTCGTCGCGCAGCGGCGGGGCGACCGGTTCCCGGTCCACCACGTACTCCAGGTAATCGTCGTCGTCGTAGCCGTCGTCGTAGACGGGGATCTCGTCGGTGATCTCATCGTCGTCGCGGACCGGGCGCGGTGCACCGAAACCGCCGACGACGAACAGGGCGGCCACGATCCCGAACAGCGCCCCGAACGCCGGCAGCAGCATCGACTGCGACAGGGCGGCGGAGAACGGTTCCCGCAGGAACGACGGAAGCTGCAGCACCGCAAGATCACTCGGTGCGGCATCGGCCGGTGCGGCCGGCATCTCGTCGCTGATCCGGGACGCCATGAACGCGGCCATCCCGGCGCTACCCAGCACCGAGCCCACCTGACGAGTCGCGTTGTACACACCTGACCCGGCGCCGGCCAGGTGCGCGGGCAGGTTGCGGGTGGCGGTGGCGGCCAGTGGCGCCCAGATGAACGCCATCCCGACCCCCATCGCGGTCAGCGCCAGCACCAGCCGCCAGATCGGCGTCGTCGGCGTCATGTCGATCGACAGCCACGTCAGCGCGATCGCCACCACCGAGAAACCGAACCCGAGGATCGGGCGAGGGTGAACCCGATCGGTCAACTGGCCCACGAACGGGGCGAGCACCCCGCTGGAGACCGCCATCGGCGCGATCAGCAGCGCCGAACGCGTCGGCGACAACCCGCACACCACCTGGGCGTAGAACATCACCGGCAGCATCATCGCGGTGACGACGAAACCGATCACGGCAACACCGATGTTGGACAGGCTGAAATCCCGGTCGGCGAACATCTGCAGCGGGATCAGCGGCTCGTTGCGGTTGATCGACTGCCAGTACACAAACGCCGTGAAGAACCCGATGCCGGCGACGATCACAGCCCAGATCCACGCCGCCCAATGATGGCCTTGGCCCTCCTGCAGACCGAACACCACCAGGAACATGCCGATCCCGGACAGCGCCACCCCGATGATGTCGAACCGGTGTTTGCGGGTGGGCAGCGCCGGAATCAGCCAGACCGCCAACCCGAGACCGATCACGCCGACGGGCACGTTGACGAAGAAGATCCACTCCCAGCCCAGCCGGCCGACGAGCACGCCGCCGGCCAGCGGACCGACCAGGGTGGCCACCCCGGCCGTCGCACCCCACAGGCTCATCGCCACACCGCGGCGCTCGGGCGGGAAGATCCGGGTGATCGTCGACAGGGTCTGCGGTGTCAGCAGCGCGGCGCCGAGCCCTTGCATCACGCGGGCGGCGATCAGCGTGTCGATGGACCCGGCCAGACCGCACCACAACGACGACGCGGTGAAGATGGCCAACCCGACGATGTAGAGGTTCTTGGGTCCGAAGCGGTCGCCGAGGCGGCCGGCCAACAGCAACGGCACGGCGTAGGCCAGCAGGTACGCACTGGTCACCCAGATCACGGTGTCGTAGTCGGTGATCTGCAGCCCGTCCATGATGCTGGGATTCGCGACGGCGACGATCGTCGAATCGACCAGGATCATGAAGAAGCCGACCAGCATGGCCCACAGGGCGGGCCACGGGTTGGCCGGCACGTCGGGCACCGCGACCGGATCGGGGTCCAAGTCCACGTCCGGCGCCGGGCCGGCCATGTTCCTGGTCATATCCACTACCTCGTTTCGGCTACTGCGATGGTGTCGGCGCGCGCCCCCGTCAAACCCCCGCCGGACGTTTGGTGGGCCCCCGCGCCTCATGCCGTCACGCCGCCGGATCGAGCCTATCGACCCGTCGAGTCAGACCTGAGAGCGAGTCCGCGGCCGGAATCATCGCTCAGGTGTCTGACTCGTCGGTGCCACCGACGAACAGCAGCGCCACCAATGCGATCGCCACCCCGGCGGTCATCACCACCGACAGCGCGATCTCGTCGTTGCCCATCAAGCCGACGACGGGTGCGATCACCGCGCCGACACTGAACTGGGCGGCACCCAGCAGGGCGGCGGCGGTTCCGGACGCTTCATGATGGCGCGACAGCGCGACGGCGGGAGCGTTGGGGATGACGAAGCCCATCATCGCCAGCACAGCCCAGACCGGGACCAGGAAGCCGTAGATACCGCCGGTGTGGGTCACCGACAGCGCGACGAACACCGCACCGACCCCGGTCGCCACGGTCAGCGCGATCACCAGGATGCGTTGCGGGGACAACCGGCGCAGCAGAACGACATTGAGTTGGGTGGCGACGACGAACGCGATCGCCCCCGCCCCGAACACCAACGCGAAGGTCTGCTGATCCAGACCGTGACGGCCCTGCAGGACGAAGGCCGCACCGGCGATATAGGCGAACAGCCCGGCCATCCCGAGCGCGCCGACGATCACCAGGATGACGAACTTCAGGTCGCGCAGCAGACTTCCGTAGGTCGCGACGATCGAGCGGATCCGCAGCGGTCGACGGCTGCCGACCGGGAGGGTCTCCGGCAGCGCGAGCGCGGCCACCAGCAGCAGTGCGCCCGCCAGGACGATCAACACCGCGAATATCCAGTGCCAGGACGCCTTGAGCAGCACCGCCGCCCCCAGCGACGGCGCGACGATCGGCGCAACCCCGAGGATCAGCATCAGCCGCGACATCACGGTTGCCGCCGCGCTGTCGTCGAACAGGTCACCCACGACGGCGACGGCGACCACCATCGCGGCGGCCGCGCCCATCCCCTGCAGACCGCGGGCCAGGCTCAGCACGGCAACGTCGGGCGCGAACAAGCACAGCAGTGACGCCAGCATGTGCAACGCGATCCCGGCCATCAGCGGGCGGCGGCGGCCCAGCGAATCCGACAGCGGACCGACGATCAGCTGCCCGAGAGCCAATCCGGCCAGCGTTCCGGTCAGCGTCAACTGCGCCACCGACGAGGACACCCCGAGCTCGTCGGCAATCCGCGGAAGCGCGGGCAGATACATGTCGATGGTCAGCGGTCCCAGCGCGACCAGCGCGCCCAACACCACGATCATCCGCAGCCGGCTCGGCGCTGCCACCTCCGCGACGTCGGACGTCGCGTTATCGGTGGCCGTCACAGTTCGCGATGTTGCCATGCCGAACCACAGCACGCCCAGCCGATTGTTTGTTCCTCCTGCGGCTATCCGACCCACGGTGACCGGGATCACCGCGAGGCACCTTTCCCTGGTAGTCGTTCGTTAGCCTGGTGTTACGCCTATCAGGAAGGCACACCCATGAAGCTCCGTCGCGAGCAATTGCCGGCCAAGGTCGAGGACGACGCGACCATGTCCGCGCGGGTGCTCTCCCAGATCCTCGAGCGCAGCACGCGCGCCCAGGCGCCCGCCGTCCGCGCCTACGTTGCGCGGCTACGCCGGTCCAACCCCGAAGCGACCCCGGCCGAGATCGTCACCAAGCTCGAGAAGCGCTACTTGGCCGCGGTGATGGCCAGTGGTGCCGCCGTCGGATCGGCGGCGGCGTTCCCCGGCATCGGCACGCTGGCGGCGTTGTCGGCGGTGGCCGGGGAGACGCTGGTGTTCCTGGAGGCCACCACGGTGTTCGTCCTTGCCGTCGCCGACGTCCACGGCATTCCGCTCGAGCAGCGCGAGCGTCGACGCGCGCTGGTGCTGGCGGTGCTCGTCGGTGAAGAGAGCCGCGGCGCGATCGCCGACCTGATCGGCCCGAGCCGCACCAGCGGAGCGTGGCTGGCCGAGGGCGCGGACATGCTGCCGTTGCCCGCGCTGGCCCAGCTGAACACCCGCCTGATGCGCTACTTCGTCAAGCGGTTCACGCTCAAGCGGTCGGCGATGGCCTTCGGCAAGATGCTGCCGGTCGGCATCGGCGCCGCGGTCGGCGGCGGTGGCAACCGAATGATGGGCAAAAAGATAGTGAACAATGCCCGCTCGGCGTTTGGGCCCGCGCCCAGCCGGTGGCCGGTGAGCCTGCACCTGCTGCCTGCGATCGAGCCGGGCGGATAACCGTTCGCCGACCTCCGACGACCGGTTGTCGCACCACCGTCGGGCATGGAGCTGACGTGCTTCGGGAACACCGGAGAAGCGATAGCCTTTTAGACGGCGGCCAGGTGTTGTGGCGCAAGAGTGGGGCAAACCGTGCGAGCACGGCTTGCCGGGACGAAGGAATTGAGGCGAGGAACTGCCGTGAGCAGTACTAGTTCACCATTCGGACAGAACGAATGGCTGGTCGAGGAGATGTACCGCAAGTTCCGCGACGACCCCTCCTCGGTCGATCCGAGTTGGCACGAGTTCCTGGTCGACTACAACCCGGAGCCGACGAGCGACTCGGCCGCCGCCGGCAACGGGCAGTCCACCGCGACGGCGGCACCCGTCGCCCCGCCGGAACCGGCACCGGCTCCCCCGCCGGCCAAGGCGGCCCCCGCGAAGCCCGCACCGGCCGACAACGGCGCGGCGAAGGCCGCCCCGGCCAAAGCCCCGGCCAAGGAAGCTCCGGCCAAGGAGCCCGCGTCCAAGCCGGCTCCGGCCGCGTCGTCGTCGGATAACGGCGGCGAGAGCCAGGTATTGCGCGGCGCGGCGGCGGCCGTCGTGAAGAACATGAACAGCTCGCTGCAAATCCCGACCGCGACCAGCGTGCGGGCCATCCCGGCGAAGCTGATGATCGACAACCGGATCGTCATCAACAACCACCTCAAGCGCACCCGTGGCGGCAAGGTGTCCTTCACCCACCTGCTGGGCTATGCGATCGTGCAGGCGGTCAAGTCATTCCCCAACATGAACCGCCACTTCGCGGAGATCGACGGCAAGCCCAACGCCGTCACGCCGGCCCACACCAATCTCGGCCTGGCGATTGACCTCCAGGGCAAGGATGGCAAACGGTCGCTGGTGGTCGCCGCGATCAAGAACTGCGAAACCATGCGGTTCGGCCAGTTCATCGCGGCCTACGAAGACATCGTGCGGCGCGCCCGCGACGGCAAGCTGACCGCCGAGGATTTCGCCGGCGTGACGATCTCGCTGACCAACCCCGGCACGATCGGCACTGTGCACTCGGTGCCCCGGCTGATGTCCGGGCAGGGCGCGATCGTCGGCGCGGGCGCGATGGAGTATCCGGCCGAGTTCCAAGGTGCCAGCGAGGAGCGCATCGCCGAGCTCGGCATCGGCAAGCTGATCACGCTGACGTCGACCTACGACCACCGCATCATCCAGGGCGCGGAGTCCGGCGATTTCCTGCGGACGATCCACCAGCTGCTGCTCTCCGACGATTTCTTCGACGAGATCTTCTTCGAGCTCGGTATCCCCTACGAGCCGGTCCGCTGGCGCACCGACAACCCGGATTCGATCGTCGACAAGAACGCCCGGGTGATGGAGTTGATCGCGGCCTACCGCAACCGCGGGCACCTGATGGCCGACATCGACCCGCTGCGCCTGGACAAGACCCGCTTCCGCAGCCACCCCGACCTCGACGTCAACACCCACGGCCTGACCCTGTGGGACCTCGACCGGGTGTTCAAGGTGGACGGGTTCGCCGGCAAGGAATTCAAGAAGCTGCGCGACGTGCTCGGGCTGCTTCGCGACGCGTACTGCCGCCACATCGGCGTGGAGTACACCCACATCCTCGAACCCGAGCAGCAGAAGTGGCTGCAGGAACGCATCGAGGTCAAGCACGAGGGACCGACGGTCGCCCAGCAGAAGTACATCCTGTCCAAGCTGAACGCGGCCGAAGCCTTCGAGACCTTCCTGCAGACCAAATACGTTGGGCAGAAGCGCTTCTCGCTGGAAGGCGCGGAGACCGTCATCCCGATGATGGACGCCGCGATCGACCAGGCCGCCGAGCACGCTCTCGACGAGGTCGTGATCGGCATGCCGCACCGCGGCCGGCTCAACGTGCTGGCCAACATCGTCGGCAAGCCGTACTCGCAGATCTTCAGTGAGTTCGAGGGCAACCTGAACCCCTCGCAGGCGCACGGCTCCGGCGACGTCAAGTACCACCTCGGTGCCCGAGGCGACTACATCCAGATGTTCGGCGAGAACGACATCGAGGTCTCGCTGACCGCGAACCCGTCGCACCTCGAAGCTGTCGACCCGGTGATGGAAGGCATCGTCCGGGCCAAGCAGGATCTGCTGGACAAGGGAACCGGTGATGACGGCTTCACCGTCATGCCGATGATGCTGCACGGCGACGCGGCCTTCGCCGGCCAGGGCGTGGTGGCCGAGACGCTGAACCTGGCGCTGCTGCGCGGCTACCGCACCGGCGGCACGATCCACATCATCGTCAACAATCAGATCGGTTTCACCACCTCGCCGCAGGACTCGCGGAGCTCGGAGTACTGCACCGACGTCGCAAAGATGGTGGGAGCGCCCATCTTCCACGTCAACGGCGACGATCCCGAGGCGTGCGTCTGGGTGGCCCGTCTGGCGGTGGATTTCCGGCAGAAGTTCAAGAAGGACGTCATCATCGACATGCTGTGCTACCGCCGTCGCGGGCACAACGAAGGTGACGATCCGTCGATGACCCAGCCCTACATGTACGACGTCATCGACACCAAGCGCGGTGTCCGCAAGACCTACACCGAAGCCCTCATCGGCCGTGGCGACATCTCGATGAAAGAAGCCGAGGACGCGCTGCGCGACTACCAGGGTCAGCTGGAGCGGGTGTTCAACGAGGTTCGCGACCTGGAGAAGCACGAGGTCGAACCCAGCGAGTCGGTCGAAGAAGACCAGATGATCCCGCGCGGCATGACCACCGCGGTGGACAAGTCGCTGCTGGCCCGCATCGGCGATGCGCACCTGGCGTTCCCGGAGAACTTCAGCGTGCACCCGCGCGTCAAGCCGGTTCTGGAGAAGCGGCGCGAGATGGCCTACGAGGGCAAGGTGGACTGGGCCTTCGCCGAATTGCTGGCGCTCGGAACGTTTTTGGCCGAGGGCAAGCTGATCCGGTTCTCCGGTCAGGATACTCGGCGCGGCACGTTCACCCAGCGGCACTCGGTGATCATCGACCGCAAGACCGGCGCGGAGTTCACCCCGCTGGACCTGTTGACCGTCAACCCGGACGGCACGCCGACCGGCGGCCGGTTCCTGGTGTACGACTCGGCGCTGTCGGAGTACGCCGCGGTCGGCTTCGAATACGGCTATTCGGTGGGCAATCCGGACGCGCTGGTGCTGTGGGAGGCGCAGTTCGGCGACTTCGTCAACGGCGCCCAGTCGATCATCGACGAGTTCATCAGCTCCGGCGAGGCCAAGTGGGGCCAGCTCTCCGACGTGGTGCTGCTGCTCCCCCACGGCCACGAAGGCCAGGGCCCCGACCACACCTCGGGCCGCATCGAGCGGTTCCTGCAGTTGTGGGCCGAGGGTTCGATGACGATCGCGCTGCCGTCCACCCCGGCGAACTACTTCCACCTGCTGCGCAGGCACGGACTGGACGGGGTGCACCGCCCGCTGATCGTGTTCACACCGAAGTCGATGCTGCGCAACAAGGCTGCCGTCAGCGACATCCGCGACTTCACCGAGCAGAAGTTCCGGTCGATCCTGGAGGAGCCGACCTACACCGACGGCGACGGCGACCGCAACAAGGTCACCCGAATCCTGTTGACCAGCGGCAAGATCTACTACGAGCTGGTGGCCCGCAAGGACAAGGACAAGCGCGACGACGTCGCGATCGTCCGCGTCGAGCAGCTGGCGCCCCTGCCCAAGCGGCGGCTGAGCAACACCCTGGATTCGTATCCGAACGCCAAGGAGTTCTTCTGGGTGCAGGAGGAACCGGCCAACCAGGGTGCCTGGCCGACGTTCGGCCTGACGCTGCCGGAGCTGTTGCCGGAGAAGCTGACCGGGATCAAGCGCATCTCGCGGCGCGCCATGTCCGCGCCGTCGTCCGGCTCGTCGAAGGTGCACGCCGTCGAGCAGCAGGAGATCATCGACGAGGCGTTCGGCTAACCGCGACTGTGGGGCGTATGCACGCTATTTGGCACTTTTGCGTGCATAGCCCCCACACTCGACGCTCGCCTGCGGCTAGAAGCCGAAGTTGTTCAGCAGGTCCAGCGGGATCGGCGAGTTGCCGTTTGCCAGGTCCTGCATCGCACGCGGGCAGAAGTACGACACGGCCAGACCGGTGAACATGGTGGCCGCGCCCAGCGGGCGGCCCATCCGATCGGCGACGGTGGACGCGATGTCGGCGGTGTTCTGGCTGCGGTCGGCCAGCAGCGGGCAGATCGACTGACCCATCTCGACGGCCTGTGCAGGGTCCATTCCGGTGATACCGGCATTGCCCAACGCGGCCAAAAAGTCATCGGTGGTGGTGTCGGCCTGCGCGGGCGCCGCCAACGCGACGGCGCCGGCGATCAGTCCGGCAACCGCCCCGGCGCTGGCCATACGGCGAAATGTCATGCTCTAAGCATCGCGGTCGACCATCCCGCTGTTACCGGCGGGGTGCTTACCCGATAACCTGAGCCCATTCGACACACGTCAAACAACGCGAGGAGTCGTTCATGCAGGGGTTCGCCGGAAAGGTAGCGGTGGTGACCGGAGCCGGGTCGGGCATCGGTCAGGCACTGGCGATCGAGCTGGGCCGGTCGGGTGCCAAGCTGGCCATCAGCGATATCGACACCGAGGGTCTCGCGATCACCGAGGAGCGCCTCAAGGCGATCGGTGTGGACGTCAAGGCCGACCGGCTGAACGTCACCGAGCGGGAGGCCTTCCAGGCCTACGCCGACGGCGTCAAGGCGCACTTCGGCAAGGTCAACCAGATCTACAACAATGCCGGCATCGCGTTCTCCGGTGACGTCGAGATCAGCCAGTACAAGGACATCGAGCGGATCATGGACGTCGACTTCTGGGGCGTCGTCAACGGCACCAAAGTCTTCCTGCCCTACCTCATCGAGTCCGGCGACGGCCACATCGTCAACGTCTCCAGCCTGTTCGGCATCTTCTCCGTGCCCGGCCAGGCCGCCTACAACGCGGCCAAGTTCGCGGTGCGCGGCTTCACCGAAGCGCTGCGCCAGGAGATGATCCTGGCCAAGCACCCGGTCAAGGTGACCACGGTGCACCCCGGCGGGATCAAGACCGCGATCGCGCGTAATTCCACGGTGGCCGAAGGGCTCGATCAAGCCGCGATGGCCAGCGCCTTCGACAAGAAGCTGGCCAGGACGACGCCGGAGCGCGCAGCCCAGATCATCCTCGACGCCGTCCGCAAGAACAAGGCGCGGGTGCTGGTGGGGGCCGACGCCAAGATCCTCGACGTGATCGTGCGCATCACCGGTTCGGGCTATCAGCAGCTGTTCTCCACCGTGCTGCCCAAGCTCGCTCCCCCGATGCGCTGAGTGTCCTCAGCGCCCCAACGGGTGCGCGGACAACCATTCCTCGGCGACCGACCGCGGGTCGCGCCCGTCGGCGACGTGCTGGCGCATGTCGACCAGCGAGCCGGTGTCGAGCACGCCGGCGAGTTCGTTGATCGCGCGAACCTGCGGGTCGTCGAGTTCGTTGCGGCGGTAGAGCGGCACGATGTTCTCGGCCATCACCAGCTCCGGTTTGCGGTCGGCCAGGACGACCAGATCACTCGGCACACCGCTGTCGGCGGTTCCCGTCCAGCCCGCGGTGATGTCCCCCGCCTGTAGCGCGGCGAACATCGTTGCCTTGTCCGGGAAGTCGCGCGCCGGCGGGAGCGTGCAGCCGCCGACGGTGGTCGGCAGTCCCCTGGCGTATGCGACGGCTCCGAGGCGCAGCCCGGCGCAATGGCTCACCAGTGCGGTCAGATCCCGGCTGTCCCAGGCCGACGCGGTCGCGTCGGTGACGGCCAGCGCAGGCTTGTCGTCGGCGGCGGTGGTGTAGTCACCGGCCGCCACACCTTCGGGTAACACACCGAGCAGCGCCTTGTACACCTCGGAATCCGACCGGGCCTTCGTGCCCGGCGCGAACTTCTGCAGCAGCCTCCCGGTGAATCCCGGCACCACGCTCACCGCTCCGGAATCCAGCGCGGTCAAGGGATCCTCGACGATCTGCACGTGCGCGCCCGTCCCATAGGAGCGCAGAGCGGCGGCGTACAGATTGGCCAGCAGGGTGTATTCCGGGTCGGCAGTGGCGCCGACGGCCATCGACGGTCCCGGCGCCGGCGACCCGCAGGCGACCGCCGCCAGAACCAGAAGTCCGAGCATCAGCCGGCGAAACATCGTCGGCCTCAGCACGTTTCACTCAGGCTTCGGATGCCGCCGCCACCGCTGCAGCCACCGCAGGCCCGACCCGCGGATCCAGCGGGCTCGGCACGATGTGATCGGCCGCCAAGTCGTCGCCGACGACGGAGAAGATCGCCTCTGCCGCTGCGACTTTCATCTTCTCGGTGATCCGCCGCGCGCCGGCGTCCAGCGCTCCGCGGAAGACACCGGGGAAGGCCAGAACATTGTTGATCTGGTTCGGGAAGTCGCTTCGACCGGTCGCCACGATCGCGGCGTGCTTCCGCGCCGCGTCCGGGTGGATTTCGGGGTCGGGATTGGACATCGCGAACACGATGCCGCCGGGGGTCATCGTGGCAATCAATTCCTCGGGAACGAGTCCGGCCGAGACGCCCATGAAGACGTCGGCGCCGTTGAGCGCCTCGGCGATCCCGCCGGTGAGCCCGCGCGGGTTGGTCCGGGTGGCCAGCTCCGCCTTGACCGAGTTCATGTCGTCGCGACCGGTGTGCAGGATGCCCTGGCTGTCCAGCACGGTGATGTCGGTGATGCCCGCAGCCAACAGGATGTTCGTGCATGCGACGCCGGCCGCGCCCGCACCCGACATGACCACCTTCAGCGAGTGCATGTCGCGATCGAGAACCCTGGTGGCGCCGATCAGTGCCGCGAGTACGACGATCGCGGTGCCGTGCTGGTCGTCGTGCATGACCGGGCAGTCCAGCGCCTCGATCAGGCGGCGCTCGATCTCGAAGCAGCGTGGCGCGGAGATGTCCTCGAGGTTGACCGCGCCGAACGTCGGGCGCAGACGGATGATCGTCTCGACGATCTCGTCGGGGTCTTTCGTGTCCAACACAATCGGGATCGAGTCCAGCCCGCCGAAGGTCTTGAACAGCGCGGACTTGCCCTCCATGACCGGCAGCGACGCCGCGGGACCGATGTCACCGAGGCCGAGCACGGCGGTTCCGTCACTGATCACCGCGACCAGTCGATTGGACCAGGTGTAGCGCGCAGCCAGCGTGTGGTCGGCGGCGATCGCGCGGCTGACCTGGGCTACGCCGGGGGTGTAGGCGATCGACAGTGCGCGCTGGGTGTCCAGCGGCGCCTTCAGCTCGACGGACAGCTTGCCGCCCACGTGAGCGGCGAAGATCTCTTCGTCGTCGATAACGACGCGGGGGGTACTCACTGTTTCGGACACGGCGTCAGGGTACTCGCCCCCAATACCTCACCGACCAGGGTCTCCCCGGCATGAACTACGCCGACAACACTACCGGCGCGTAACATTTCGGCGGGGCCCGTCAGGGCCCCGCCTGCCGCTCACGGGGAGGTCGGGTCATGCCGTCGTTTCGTCCACGCCCACAGGCTCTGCTGGGCGTGACCCGCACCCGATCCACTCCCGTCGACGCCAAACGCATTCACGTGCCCGTCGCGCGGGCCATGGTCGACTGCGCGGTCTACGTCGAAGGTGACCGGCTAGCCGGCAAGTTCACCCACGCCGCCGCGCTGGAACGGGTTCGCGAGCTCGAGGCCGGCGGACAGAAGGCGTTCGTGTGGATCGGTCTGCACGAACCCGACGAACATCAGATGCAGGCGGTGGCCGAGGTGTTCGGCCTGCACCCACTGGCCGTCGAGGATGCGGTGCACGCCCACCAGCGCCCCAAGGTCGAACGCTACGACGACACGCTGTTCCTGGTGCTCAAGACGGTGACGTACGTGCCACATGAGTCGGTCGCGCTGGCCCGTGAAATCGTCGAAACCGGCGAGATCATGGTGTTCGTCGGCGCCGATTTCGTCGTGACGGTGCGCCACGGCGACCACACCGGACTGGCCGGACTGCGCAAACACCTCGAAGAGGAACACCAGCACCTGGCGCTGGGCCCGTACGCGGTCATGCACGCGATCGCCGACCACGTCGTGGACACCTACCGCGACGTCAGCGAGCTGATGGAGTGCGATATCGACGCCATCGAGTCGGAGACATTCTCCCCGCTCAAGAAAACCGACATCGAACCGATCTATCTGCTCAAGCGTGAAGTTGTCGAATTGCGAAGGGCGGTATCGCCTCTCACCGTGGCGCTCGGCCGATTCAATCCCGACTTCAAAGACCTGATGTCCAAAGAGATCCTGCGCTATATGCGCGACGTGCTGGATCACGCCGCGCAGGCGGCCGACCGGATCGAGTCCTACGACGAGATGCTGTCGTCACTGGTGCAGGCCGCCCTGGCGAAGGTGGGCATGCAACAGAACGTCGACATGCGCAAGATCTCGGCGTGGGTCGCGATCGCGGCGGTGCCGACGATGATCGCCGGTATCTACGGAATGAACTTCGAGCACATGCCGGAGCTGTCCTGGACGTGGGGCTATCCGGCGGTATTGGCCCTCATGGCGACCGTCTGCGGGTTCCTCTACCTGAACTTCCGGCGAAACAACTGGCTGTGAGGGTCTAACCCGGTTGCGCTGCACGCCTGTTCGGGTCCAGCACGTCGACCCCGTCGTCGAGCCAGGCCTGGCGCATCGCGTCGGCACCCTTGAGGCGCACCCACGCCGCCTCGGTCTGGGTCACCGGGATCGCCGCCAGGAACCGCACCGGGTCGCGGGGCGCCTCCAGCGGCAGGTCGGGAAGATCCGAATCACCCAGCAGCACAGCGGTGAACGCCGCACCGTCCCATAGCGGCGCGGACAAGTCGATCAGCGCGTCGGCGACCAGCACCACCCCCTCGACGGCGGGCGTGGCCGCCACCACGGCCAGGCTGCGGGCCAGCCCCGTGGTCGGCGTGGTGGCCCTCAGAGTCAGGACGACCTCGGCCCGCGGGCCGTGCAACGGGTCGGCGACGCCGGCCGTCGGCTCGGTCATCGGGTGCCGCGAACACCCCAGCGTCACATAGTGAGCCACGCCGCCCGGGTCCGGCCCGAACCGCAGCACCTCGATGCGCTCCAGTCCGAGGAATGTCACGCTGGCCGAATCCGGCTCGGCGTCCAGTCCGGCGTCGGCGAAGTGGCCGCGCACGTGCGCGCGGACCGAATCCAGGGGCTGACTCACTTAACCTGCGGGCGCAATGGTCAGATTCACGCCGCTGTCGGCGTCGAAGATGTGCAGCTTGGTCGTGTCGAACGCCAACTCGATCGACTGCCCGATCGCCGCCTTGGAATCCGCGGAAAGCCGTGCCACGAAATCGTTCTCACCGGCACCGGACTCGGCGGCCAGTTCAGCCAGCTGTGCCGCCTTCGCGCTGTCGCCGGCGGTCGTGAAGTACACGTACTTGTCGGCGCCCAGCGACTCGACCAGGTCCACCGTCACCTCGAAGGTGGTGGCCTGGATGCGTTCGTAGGCGTCCAGGAGCGCCGCATCCTCGAAGTGTTCGGGCCGGATGCCGACGATGACGTTGGCGGCCTTGGGGTGTTGCCCCAGAACGTTCTGGACGTCCTGGCTCAGCGTCACCTCGCCGAACGGCAACCGCAGGCTCATACCGTCGAGCGTTGCCGGGAAGAAGTTCATCGCGGGCGAGCCGATGAAGCCGGCGACGAACAGGTTCGCCGGCCGTCCGTACAACTCGCCCGGCGTACCGATCTGCTGAGCCTCACCGCCGCGCAGCACCACGACCCGGTCACCGAGCGTCATCGCCTCGGTCTGGTCGTGTGTCACGTAGACGGTGGTGGTCCCCAGCCGGTTCTGCAGCCGGGCGATCTCACCGCGCATCTGCACCCGGAGCTTCGCGTCGAGGTTGCTCAACGGCTCGTCCATCAGGAACGCTTTGGGCTGGCGGACGATCGCCCGGCCCATCGCGACCCGCTGGCGCTGGCCACCGGACAGCTGCGAGGGCTTGCGGTCCAGAAGCTCGGTCAGGTCAAGGATTTTCGCCGTCTCCTCGACCTTCTTGGCGATGTCGGCCTTGTTCAACTTGGCCAGCGTCAACGGGAACGCGATGTTCTGCCGGACGGTCATGTGCGGGTAGAGCGCATAGGACTGGAACACCATCGCGATGTCACGTTCGCGGGGCGCCTTCTCGTTGACCCGGTCGCCGCCGATCCGCAGCTCCCCGGCGCTGATGTCCTCCAGGCCGGCGATCATGTTGAGGGTGGTGGACTTGCCGCAGCCGGACGGCCCGACCAGGATGACGAACTCGCCGTCGGCGATCGTCAGGCTCAGATCCTTCACGGCAACAGCACCGTCCGGATAATTCTTGCTGACATGGTCCAGGACTATCTCGGCCATCGAAAACCTCGCTACCCCTTCACCGCGCCGGAGGTCAGCCCGGCGACGATCCGTCGTTGGAAGATCAGAACGAACACGATGATCGGAACCGTGATCACCATCGCGCCAGCGGCGATCGACCCGGTCGGTTCCTCGAATTGCGAACTGCCGGTGAAGTTCGCGATGGCCACCGGCGCGGTGATCGCGGCGTCGGTGGCGGTCAGCGACAGCGCCAGCAGCAGGTCGTTCCACGCGAAGATGAACACCAGGATGGCCGCCGTCACGATGCCCGGTGCCGCCAGCGGCGCGATCACCCGGCGAAACGCCTGACCCGGTGTTGCGCCGTCCATCTTGGCGGCCTTCTCCAGATCCCAGGGAATCTCCCGGAAGAACGCCGACAGCGTGTAGATCGCCAACGGCAGCGCGAACGTGATGTACGGGATGATCAACCCGGGCCAGGTGTCGAACAGCCCGAGCCGGCGCTCGATGTTGAACAGCGGTGTCACCAGCGAGATCTGGGGGAACATCGCGATCAGCAGCGCTGCGCCGATCAGCGCCTTCTTGCCGGTGAACTCCAGTCGGGCGACGGCGTAGGCCGCCATGCCCCCGATCACCACCGCGATCACCGTGGTGATCAGCCCGATGCCGATCGAATTGATCAACGCAGAACTGAACGCGTCACCGCTGAAGATGCCCTTGTAGTTGTCGAAGGTGATCTCTGACGGAATGAGTTTGCCGTCCTTGACCGTTGACGTGGGCTTGAGCGACAGGCTCAGGATCCACAGCACCGGGAAGAGGGCGTAGATCACCACGATCGCATCGATCACGACCCAGCTCACCGTTCGCCGGGTGCCGATCCGCTCAGCCATCAGCGCACCTCGTTGTCCATGCCCGGCGCGGCCGCGCCGAACAGCTTGATGTAGACGAACGCGATGACGGCCACCGACAGGAACACCAGCACGCTGATCGCCGAGCCGAGTCCGATGTTGAACGCCTTGAACAGGTTGTCGTAGCCGAGGATCGACACCGAGGCGGTGTCGTTGGCACCACCGGTCAGCACATAGATGTTGTCGAAGATGCGGAACGCGTCGAGCGTGCGGAACACCAGCGCCACCAGGATCGCCGGTTTGATCAACGGCAACGTCACCTTGACCAGCCGGGTCCACGGGCCGGCCCCGTCGACCTCGGCGGCCTTGAGCAGATCCTCGGGCACCAGCGCCAGCCCGGCCAGCAGCAGCAGCGCCATGAACGGGGTGGTTTTCCATACTTCGGCCAAGATGATGATCGCCAACGACGGAATCTGTTGGGTCAGTGGCGCACTGCCGTCCGGAAGCAGGTTGGCCAGATATCCGGTGCCCGGCGTCCACGCGTAGTACCAGCTGTAGGAAGCAGCGACCGTGACGATCCCGTACGGAATGAGGATCGCGGTGCGCACCAGCCCCTTGCCGAAGATGGTGCGGTGCATGACAAGTGCGAGCGCCATGCCGAGCACGAACTCGATGGCCACCGAGACCACCGTGATGACCAGCGTGATGACGAACGCCGTCCACCAGTAGTTGTCACTCAAGATGGTCTGGTAGTTCTCGAACCAGATGAACTTCGTGTCGGCCGGGCTGGCCAGGTTGTACCGCTGCAAGCTCAGCCACAGCGCATACACGATCGGGTAGGCGGTCACCGCGAGCATGAGAACGACGGCCGGGGTGATCAGCAGGTAGGCGAGCTTGCGCTGAGACCGGCGGTCATCGCTGCGGGTCGCAGCATTCGCTGACGTGCGGGCGGGGGCGGTCACGGGATCAACCCCTTGCCGTCGATCGCCTTCTGCACCTGGACGGCGAGTTCATCCGCAGTCTTGTCGGGGTCGATCTGGCTGATAGGCGCCAGCGTCGCCGAGATGCGGGTCGACACAGCCTGATAGTTCGGCGTCGCCGGACGCACCGCCGCCGTGGTCAGCTGATCGCGGATGATCGCGTACTGCGGATACTTCTGTTGGAACGCGGGATCGGAGTACAGCGAGGTGCGCACCGCCGGCAGGCCACCCTCGATCGAGGTGTACTTCTGGTTCTCCAGGTTGCGGATACAGCGCACGGCTTCAAACGCCTCGGCCGCATGCCGGGTGGTTTTGGCCACCGCGAGGTTCAGCCCGCCCAGGGTGACCCGGGTGGGCCGGCCGGGGATCACTCCCGGGTAGGGGGCGAACCCGAACACTTCCTTGGACGCATCGAAGGCGACGGTGAACTGATCGTCGCTCGGCGAGAAGGTGCCTGCGTCGTTGATGCTGCCCTTCAGTTCCGGCTTCTCGTTGAGCGGCAGGAACGGCACCCCACCCTTGACGGCGTTCTCCAGCATCGACGCGAACACGAAGGGCCAGTTGACCTCCAGCGCCGCCTTGCCCTGTTCGAGGGCCAGCCGTGCGGTGCCCTCGTCGGTCTGGGTGACCGACGGGTCGGCCCCCGGCGCGGTGGCGACGGCCTTGATGATCTGCAGCGCCTTGACCGTCGCCGCCCGGTGTTCGGGGGTGTCGGTCAGCGTGACCCGCTTTCCGTCATCGGAAAGCACCTGTCCCCCTGCGCTTTCCAGCAGAGTGTTGAACCACACCACCAAGCCTTCGTACTGCTTGGCCTGCACCGCGATCCAGCTGGGCTTGCCTTCGGCGTGCAAGCGGGTGGCCTCCGCGACCATACCGTCCCAGGTGTCCGGCGGTGGAGCCACCAGATCGGCTCGATACCAGAGCAATTGAGTGTTGGTGGTGACCGGTGCGGCGTACAGCTTGTCCTGCCACTTGGCCGTCTGCAGTGGGCCGGGCAAGGTGTTGTCGGTCGCATCGGACTCGGCCTGTCCGGAGGGGTCGTCGGACAACGGCAGCGCCCAGCCCGCCTCGGCGAACTCCGCGGTCCACACCACGTCGAGCGCCATCACGTCGAGCGTGCGGTCGTTTCCGGTCAGCCTGCGCGCCAACTGCAGCCGCTGATCGTCGGCAGCCTTGGGCAGGCTGCGCTGTTCGATGCGAAAGCGGCCGCCGAGTTCTTCATTGCAGCGGTTGGCCACCGCGGTGAACGTCGCCGTCTCACTGGCCGGCGTGTAGAAGCTGACCACCAGCCCCTGCTCGCCGGAGCTGCACGACGAGACCAATGAGGCGCATGTCAACGCGGCGATCGCGGCCGCCCCTAGCCGCCGAGCGCGTGCGCCTGGGCAAGCCATCTCGCAACCGCCTCCCGTCTTCACCCGCCTTCTCGGTACGTGCGGCAACCGTCCGCGCTCGGCGCAGGCTGCATCACGGCAGGACAATGCCCCGCGGCCAAACCGTAGAGCTCCCCTGCCGTGATGTGCAACACTCCCGCGCCGGATGCGGCCAGATCGTGACCGCATTCGCCGTGATCAGCGCGTCAAATCTTCAAGCGCGCCAGCATGTCCCGCGCCTTCTCGGCGCTCTGCGGGTCGCACAGCACGTCATAGCGGCCCGCGACCAGTTGCATGGTGGAGCTGAAATCCCTTGTCCCACGCGCCATCGCATACGGGACCGCGGAGGTGATCAATCCGAATATGACGCCGGCGACGACGCCGGTGATCAGTGACGCCCACGGGTTGGGACTGAAGAATCCCAACACCAAGCCGATGAAGATACCCAGCCAGGCGCCGGTGATCACGCCACCGCCCAGCACTTTGGGCCATGACAACCTGCCGGTGACGCGCTCGACCTGCATCAGGTCCACACCGACGATGGTCACCTGTTCCACCGGGAACTGCTCGTCGGACAGGTAATCGACGGCCTTCTGGGCCTCGGCGTAGGTCGGATACGAGCCGATCGGCCACCCCTTGGGCGGGGTGGGCAGGCCGACCGGCCCGCGGCGTGACGCGGCGGCGGCGCCACCGGGGTTCTGACCCTGTGGGAAAGGGCTGGTCATAACTGCTCATTCTCCTGTCGTGCGCGGCGTTTGTCGCGTCGTGTCGCACCCGCCGAAACGGGCCAAATTCCTGATCAACCTGATCAACGTGGTACCGCCGGCGTTGGTGCCCCAACGGCAAGCCAGCCCCGCGCTACCTGCACATACGCTAGGTTGAACAGCATGACAGCTTCCGGCGGCGACTCCGGCGAAAAGCCGCAGAACGCGGGCGAACAGGGTCCGTCCGAGGGGACGCACGAAGCCCCGCCCATCGAACAGAACCCGGCGTCACCCGGCTACGAGAGCACCCCGTCGGGCTACGAGCCCACCCCACCGGCCTATCCCGGCTACGACGCGCCGGGCGCCTACCCGCCGCCGCCGGGCTACAGCGCGCCCGGCTATCCGCCGCCGGGTTACAGCCCGCAACCGGGCTACCCACCGCCGTCCCCCGGCGCGTACGGGGCACCCGGCTATGGCGAGCAGCCGTCGGCCTATCCGCCTCCGCAACCCGGCGCCTACCCACCCCCTCCGCCGCCGCAGTACGGGGCCGCGCCGTACCAGGGCGGCTACGGCTACCCGGCCCCGGCAACGGGCACCAACACCCTGGCGATCTGGTCGCTGGTGGCGTCGGTCATCGGATTGCTGTGCGGGATCGGCTCGATCGTCGGGATCGTCTGCGGCATCCTCGCGCTCAACCAGATCAAGAAAACCCGTCAGGGCGGCTACGGCCTGGCCATCGCCGGAATCGTGGTGGGCGTCGCGACGCTGATCATCAGCGTGATCTGGGCGATCTACGCCTGGCGCTGACCCGATGACCTATCCCCCGCACCCGGAGGGCACACCGCCGTCGGCTGATCCGTACGCCCCGGTGGACTATCCGGCGAACTTCCCCGCGATGCCGCCACCGGTCTACCCGGCGCCGACCGGGTACCCGGGCTACCCGTACCCGCCGCCGGCCTACCTCGGTTACGGCGACCCCTACGACCCGTACCGGCCGACCAAACCACCAGGCACCAACGGAAAAGCCATCGCCGCGTTGGTGACATCGCTGGCCGGTCTGCTGCTGTGCGGGCTGCCCTCGATCGCCGGCATCATTCTCGGGATCGTCGCGATGCGCGAAACCAAGCGCACCGGGCAGGACGGCTTCGGGCTCGCGGTCGCCGGCGTGGCCATCGGCGCGGTGATCATCGCCCTGATCGTGCTCTACGTCGCGTTCGTCGTCATCCTCGCGGCCAGTACCACGACGTCACCGAGCAGCTACTAGCTCGGCGGGGTGAACCGCTCACCCTGACGTTGCATGCCGGCCGCCCGGCCCTTGCCGACGACCACCAGCGCCATCTTGCGGCTGGCTTCGTCGATCATCTCGTCACCGAGCATCACCGCGCCGCGGGCCCCGCCCGCCGTCGACGTGTGCCAGTGGTAGGCCTCCAGAATCAGCTCGGCGCGGTCGTATTCGGCTTGGGCGGGTGAGAAAATCTCGTTACCCGCGTCGATCTGGTCGGGATGAAGCACCCATTTGCCGTCGTAGCCCAGCGCCGCCGCCCGGCCCGCCACTCGCCGGAACGCCGCCACGTCACGCACCTTCAGATACGGCCCGTCGATCGCGGCGATGCCGTGCGCGCGGGCGGCGACGAGGATCGTCATCAACACGTGGTGATAGGCGTCACCGACGTCGTATCCCTGCGGCTGCTCACCCACCACCAAGGTGCGCATGTTCAGACTGGCCATCAGGTCCGCCGGGCCCAGCACCAACGCCTGCACCCGCGGCGCGGCGGCGATCGCGTGGATGTTGGCCAGTCCCTTGGCATCTTCTATCTGGGCATCGACCCCGATCCGCCCGACCGGCAGGCCGTGGGTGAGCTCGAGCTGAGTCAGCAACAGGTCGAGGGCGTGAACATGGCCGGCGTCGGTCACCTTGGGCAGCACGATGACGTCGAGGTGCCCGTCGCGGGCCGAAGCCACCTCGGACACCACGTCGATCACATCGGAGTACGTCCACGGCGTGGTCCAGTCGTTGACCCGCACACCCCGCAGCTGACCCGCCCAGCCCGGGCTCGCCAATGCCGCACCGACCTGTTTGCGGGCCTGCGCCTTGGCATCTGGCGCGACCGCATCCTCGAGGTCGAGGAACACCTCGTCGGCAGGCAATGCCTTGGCCTTCTCGATCATCTTGAGACTGCTGCCCGGAACCGACAAGCACGTTCGACGGGGTCGATAAGCGTTCTCCACGCTTACACTCCTACCCTTTCACTCATGGCGTCGGTGAACAGGGTGTACGCGGCGCGGCTGGCAGGACTGGCCGTGCTCGGTCCAGATGGCGAATCCCTCGGCCGCGTTCGCGACGTCGTGATCAGTATGAGCATCGTCCGTCAGCAACCGCGCGTCCTCGGCTTGGTAGTCGAAATGCTCACTCGCCGAAGGATTTTCGTACCGATACTGCGAGTCACCGCGATCGAGCCGAACGCCGTCACGCTCACCACCGGAAATGTGTCGTTGCGCCGCTTCGCGCAGCGGCCCGGTGAGGTTCTGGTGCTCGGCCAGGTCCTCGACAGCCGGGTGCGGGTCAACGACCCGGAGCTGCCGCAGATGTCCGGTGTGGACGTCATCGTCGTCGACCTGGGTATCGAACAGTCCCGCGTCCGCGACTGGGTGGTCACCCGGGTCGCGGTGCGCAGCCACCGCAGGCTGGGCCGGCGCTCGACGATCCAGGTGGTGGACTGGCACAACGTGGCTGGCCTGACCCCGTCGGCGCTGTCGATGCCCGGCCAGGGGGTGGCCCAACTGCTGCACCAGTTCGAAGGCCAGCGCCCGATCGAGGTGGCCGACGCCATCCGCGATCTGCCGGCAAAGCGCCGCACCGAACTGATCAACGCGCTCGACGACGAGCGGGTGGCCGACATCCTCCAGGAGCTGCCCGAGGACGACCAGACCGTCCTGCTGTTGCAGTTGGACACCGAACGAGCCGCCGACGTCCTGGAGGCGATGGACCCCGACGACGCCGCCGACCTTCTCGGCGTGCTGAACCCGACCGAGGCCGAGGTGCTGCTGCGCCGAATGGATCCCGAGGACTCCGAGCCGGTGCGACGTCTGCTGAGTCACTCCCCCGACACCGCGGGCGGTCTGATGACCTCCGACCCGGTGGTGCTCGCGCCCGACACCACCGTCGCCGAGGCACTGGCCCGGGTGCGGGACCCCGACCTGACGCCGGCGCTGGCGTCGCTGGTGTTCGTGGTGCGGCCCCCGACGGCCACCCCCACCGGCCGCTACCTCGGCTGCGTGCACCTGCAGGCGCTGCTGCGCGAACCGCCCGCCAACCTGGTCAGCGGAATCGTGGACACCGACCTGCCCAGCTGCACCCCAAACACGTCACTGGCCGGGGTGACGCGGTACTTCGCCGCCTATAACCTGGTCTGCGGTCCCGTGGTCGACGAGGAGAACCACCTGCTCGGCGCGGTGACCGTCGACGACGTGCTCGACCATCTGCTGCCCGACGACTGGCGGGAAAGCTACGAGGATCCACAACTGTCCGAGCGGGCGGCCAGCGCAGAGGGGGCGACGTGAGCGACTTGTCCGCACGCCAGCGCCTGGACACCCCGCGCTCGTCGCGTCGGCTGTCGTTCAACGTCGATCCGGAGGCGGTCGGCCGGTTCAGTGAATCGATCGCCCGGTTCCTGGGCACCGGGCGCTACCTCGCGTGGCAGACGATCCTGGTCGTCGTCTGGATCGCCCTGAACCTGTTCGCGGTGCGATGGCGGTGGGACCCCTACCCGTTCATCCTGCTGAACCTGGCGTTCTCCACCCAGGCCGCCTACGCCGCGCCGCTGATCCTGCTGGCGCAGAACCGGCAGGAGAACCGCGACCGGGTGTCGTTGGAGGAAGATCGCCGGCGCGCTCAGCAGACCAAAGCCGACACCGAGTTCCTGGCCCGCGAGCTGGCATCGCTCCGGTTGGCGGTCGGCGAGGTTGCCACCCGCGACTACCTTCGCCGCGAGCTGGAGGAGATTCGCGAATTGCTGGAATCGCTGCAGTCCGACAACGGCGGCAAGGCCAAGAAGGACAAAGCCAAAAAGGCCCGGCCGGCCGTCGAGCCCGTCGGGGACGAGGTGAGTTAGTGACAAAGGTGACCATTGGATACCACTGAGGTCACGAAGATATGTATGGTGACTTGGTTCACACAGGCGGCATGATCTGAGGACGGACGAGTGGGCATAGGAAACCGCGTCAGCCGGATGGTGCGGAAACCTGCTTTCGGAATTGCTGTGCTCACCCCGGTCGTGCTTGCCGGCGCGGTCAGCGCAGCCCCCGACCTGCCGCACGCACCGGTGGTCGGCAAGGACGTCATTCCACTGGCCGCGGTGTCACCGCAGATCGACACCTCGGGTGTCACCGTCGTCGCTCTGACCAAGCAACCCACCAACTTCCACTTCGCGGCGGCCACCCCGTCTGCTCCGCCGCCTGCGATGGTGGTCAGCTCGATCGGGTCCCTGCGCATCCCGTCCGTTCCGCTGGCGGCCTATCGCAATGCCGAACAGAAGATGTCAGTGGCCGCGCCGGGCTGCGGGCTGAGCTGGAACCTGCTGGCCGGCATCGGCCGCATCGAGTCCATGCATGCCAACGGTGGCGCCACCGACGCGCGGGGCACCGCGATCAACCCGATCTACGGCCCGACGCTGGACGGCACCCTGTCCGGCAACGAGGTCATCGTGCAGACGGTCCAGGCCGGCCGCCCGGTGTTTGCGCGGGCGATGGGACCCATGCAGTTCCTGCCCGGCACCTGGTCGCGCTACGCCGCCGACGGCGACGGCGACGGCAAGGCCGACCCACAGAACGTCTACGACGCGGCGCTGGCCGCGGCCCGCTACCTGTGCAGCGGCGGGCTGAACCTGCGCAACCAGTCGCAGGTGCTGACCGCGATCCTGCGCTACAACAACTCGATGGCCTACGCCCAGAATGTGCTGGGTTGGGCCGCCGCCTACGCCACCGGCGTGGAGCCGATCAACCTGCCGCCGATCGTCGGGCCGGCGCCCGCTCTCGGGGACGCCCACCTGGAGAACCCGGAGGGCCTGGGTCCGGGCCTGCCGCTCAATGCCATCGGGCTGCCGCCCACCGATCCGCTGGCGCAGCTCAGCATCAACAACACCGAGACGGCCGGATCGCTGGCGCTGGGCCCGCTGCCCGGCCCCGCCAGTGAGCTGCCGTCGCTGCCCTGCCAGGTGATCTGCCTCGGTTCGCAGGCTCCCCCGCCGGTGGCCGCCCAACCTCAGGCAATGCCGGACGCGCCGCCCCCGTGGCAGCCGCCGTGGCTGTCGCCGCCCCCGCCGCCGGCGCCCGCTCCCGAGCCGGTCGCCGAGGTGCCGGCGCCCGCGGCGCCGCTGCCTGCCGTGCACGGGGCGCTGCCGGGCCCGGCCAGCTAGCCACACCAGGCGGTCCGAGCTCGCACAGCGAGCGGACAGACAGCGGCGCTAACGTAACGCGTTGTGAGTCAACGTAATCCGGCACAACAACGGTCGATGCGACCCGTGCTCCAGACCGTCGCGGCCGACGTCGCGCCGCCGCTGATCGCCTATTACGGACTGCGCGCGGCGGGAGTGTCCGAATACATCGCCCTGCTGTCGGCCACGGTGTTGTCGGGCCTACGGGTGATCTACAGCGTGGTCAGAGTCCGGCGGTTGGACCCGTTCGCCGTCTACCTGCTGCTGACCTTCGGGCTCAGTCTGGCCGTCGGGTTGTCCACGACCGATCCCAAACTGGTCCTGGTCGGCAACACCGTCGTCAACGGAATCGGCGGACTGATCTTTCTGGGCAGCTGCGTGATCGGCACCCCGTTGACCCAGGTCGTCAGTGACCGATTCAGCAACGCCGACGAGGAGCGGGAAACATCAGACGCCGACCGTCGCCGCCGCATCCACGTCCGGCTGTCCGCGATGTGGGGTGTCGGTCTGCTGCTCGAGGTCGCGATCCGGCTGATCGTCATCGGCAAGTTCTCCGTCGACACCGCCAACGGCGTCAACTCGGTGATCACCATCGCCGTCATCGGCGTTCTGGTGACCGCGACCGTCGTCACCGGGCGCCGCGTCAGTACTCAGGCCGTTTCCGCTGACAGGGGTCGCACAACCTAGACTCGGCCCTGATGTCCGAAAAGAACGAACTGCAGACCCAGGTGCGCATTGCGCTGGGCAAAGTGATCGATCCCGAGCTGCGCAAGCCGATCACCGAGCTCAACATGGTCAAGAGCATCTCGGTCGCCGACGACGGCGCCGTGCATGTCGAGGTCTACCTCACGACGGCCGCGTGCCCGAAGAAGACCGAGATCACCGAGCGGGTGACCCAGGCCGTCGCCGATGTGCCGGGCACCGCGGCGGTGACCGTCGCACTCGATGTGATGAACGACGAGCAGCGCACCGAACTGCGCAAGCAACTGCGCGGCGATGCGCCCGAACCGGTGATCCCCTTCGCCCAGCCCGGCTCCCTCACTCGGGTGTACGCCGTCGCCTCCGGTAAGGGCGGTGTCGGCAAGTCGAGCGTGACGGTCAACCTGGCTGCGGCGCTGGCGGCCCGCGGCCTGTCCGTCGGCGTCCTCGACGCCGACATCTACGGCCATTCGGTGCCGCGCATGATGGGCACCGACGACCGCCCCACCCAGGTCGAGTCGATGATCCTGCCGCCGGTCGCCCACGATGTGAAGGTCATCTCGATCGCCCAGTTCACTCAGGGCAACGCACCGGTGGTGTGGCGTGGGCCGATGCTGCACCGGGCGCTGCAGCAGTTCCTTGCCGACGTGTACTGGGGCGACCTCGACGTGCTGCTGCTCGACCTGCCGCCGGGAACCGGCGATGTGGCGATCTCGGTGGCTCAGCTGGTTCCGGGCGCCGAGATCCTGGTGGTGACGACACCGCAGCTCGCCGCCGCCGAGGTGGCCGAACGCGCCGGGGCGATCGCGCTGCAGACCCGCCAACGCATCGTCGGCGTGGTGGAGAACATGTCGGGGCTGCTCATGCCGGACGGCACCACGATGCAGATCTTCGGCGAAGGTGGCGGCCGTCAGGTCGCCGAGAGTCTCACCCGTTCGGTCGGCGCTGATGTGCCGCTGCTCGGCCAGGTGCCGCTCGACCCCGCGTTGGTGGCGGCCGGCGATTCCGGTGTGCCGCTTGTTCTTTCAGCGCCCGATTCAGCGGCCGGCAAGGAACTGCGCGGCATCGCCGACAAGCTGGCGGCACGACGGCGCGGGCTGGCCGGGATGTCGCTGGGCCTGGACACCACCCGCCACCTGTAGGCGATCAGGTCGCGTCGGCATCGAAAGGTGCCGGCGTACCGGGCGGCAACGGCTCAGGCTTTGGCACCACGGCCTGCGGGGGCGGCGCACTGTGCGGCTTCACTGTGTCTGATGTCGCAGGCCCGGCGGCTCCGGGCGACTGGAACGCTTCGCCGATCCACGAATCATCGCCGTCGAGAAGGTGTTTGGTGAGCGCGGCCCGCGGGGTCATACCGCGCAACTTCTGCAGCTCGCTCAGCGGCTGGCGCAGATCCTCGAACTCGGGCCCGAGGTCGTCACGCAGCTGACTGGTGGCGCCGCTGATGTAGTCGCGGGCCTGCCGCAACGAATTCGACGTCCACCGGATGGCACCCGGCAGCCGCTCGGGGCCGAGGACCACCAGCCCGATGACCAGCAGCACGAGCATTTCGCCCCAGCCGACGTTCGCGAACATCGGGTCAGTTGTCCGGCGCGGGGTTCACCGTCAGCGTGACCTTGCGGCCATCGCGGATGACCTCGATGGGCGCGTCCTGACCGATCTTGAGCTGACGGATGGCGACCGCGAACTCGTCGGCGTCGGCGACTGTGCGGTTGCCGACCTTGACCACGATGTCGTTTTCGAGGATGCCGGCCTTTTCGGCGGGACTGCCCGCCTTGACGTTGGCCACCTGCGCGCCCTGGGCGAGGTCGTTGCTGACCGAGCGCGCCGAGAGTCCGAGCGTCGGGTGCGCGACCTTGCCGTCCTTGATCAGCGCCTCGACGGTCTGCTTGACCTCGTTGACCGGGATGGCGAATCCGAGGCCACTTGCACTGTCGGACAACGACTTTCCGGCAGTGTTGATGCCGATGACCTCAGAGTTCATGTTGATCAGCGGGCCACCGGAGTTACCGTGGTTGATCGAGGCGTCGGTCTGGATGGCGTCGATGACGGTGTCGGTGTCCGAACCCTCACCCGAGAGCGGGATCGGCCGGTGCAACGCGCTGATGATGCCGTGGGTGACGGTGCTGCGCAGACCCAGCGGGGCACCGGCGGCGATCACCTCGTCGCCGACGTGAACCTTGTCGGAGTCCCCGAAGCGGGCCACCGTCAGGTTGTCGACGTTGTCGACCTTGAGCACGGCCAGGTCGGTCTTGGGGTCGCGGCCGACGAGGTTGGCCGGCACCGACTTGCCGTCGTTGAACACCACCGAGATCTTGAACTTGCTCGGATTGTTGGCGGCGTCGGAGATCACGTGGTTGTTGGTGACGATATAGCCGCGGCCGTCGACGACGACGCCGGAGCCCTGAGCGCCTTCGTCGTCGCTGACCGCCTCGATGGTGACGACGGAATCGGCGACTGACGCGGCGACCTTCGCGAACCTGCCGGGCGGCACCTCACCGGTGCTGTTGGTGGCCAGCGAGACCTTCGACGTGGTGAACGCCTCGACGACCTCGGCGGTCTTGCGCCCCACCCAGCCGCCGGCGAACCCGATCAGCAGCGCGATGATGCCCAGCACCGCCAGCGAGACGTAGGACACCCGCCCGCCGAACAGCACGTCGCGGACGCCGAGCTTGCCGGTGGGCCCGGCCGCGACCACGGGTGCCGCCTGCTGCAGCGCCGGCGTGCCGAGAGCGGCCGCCGCCCCCGGGTCCCGCCAGGGATCGTCGACGTCGTCGGAATCGTCGTCGCGCTCAGCGTCCAGCGCCCCGGCGTCGGCGGGGTGCCGCTGCAGCGACTCGCCACCCGGATAGGGCCGGCCGAACGCCTCGCCCAGCACGGGGTCCGGGACGTGGTCCTTGGGCTGGAATTCGACCTCCCCGCGGAATTTGGCGGGACGCAGCTCCTCGGCCACGAACGAGCCGTCGACACCCTGGGGACGCCCGAACGTGCGGGTGGCGGCCGGATCGACGGCAGGCCGGGAGACCGGACGCGGTGCCAGACGGGGGCTGCTGCCGGAGTTGTCCTGATTGGGGCTCAAGTTCAACCTCTATCCAAGCGCTCAGCCGCGAGCGCGCGCTGTGGGACCGGGCACGACACTGCCCGATTTCACATCCACCCTACCGGCGCTTACGCCGGTCACGGTCTGTGCGTTCAGCTAACTGATCGGCGAGTCCGGACTCGATGTCGCTGCCAGGGCGGCTTCGCCCGTCCGGCACACCCGAATCGTCCGGCGCCGCCTGCGGGATCTGCGACAACAGCCCCAACAAGCTGCTCGGCATGCTGATCGGAACGGAATCCCGCAACGCGGTGCGAGCCTGACTCTGGCCCTCCACCTCGGCCGCGCACTCCGGGCACAGCGACAGATGGTGCGCCGCCCGTAGGTACGACTTCATCCTCAGCTCGCCGTCGACGTACGCGGCGATCGCCTCGATCGACAGGTGCTCGGTGGAACCGAATTGCCGCGGCGCCCCGATGGGCGCGTCACTCTGCGAGGCGAACTGTGAGGGCAACCAGGAAAATGCTCGACGGAACATGTGTCCACGGTCGACCATCACTGCGCTCCTCTCGGGGTTCGCGTCAGCACGAGATTTACCTCGCTGGTGCTGCGCCGCTAGATCGAATGTAGCGCGCGAAACCCTCGGTGACATGACATGCCGGCCACAGTTTGGCCGCTGCCCGTCGGTCTACGCCGATTCGGCCGTGAAGTCAGCCAGTCCCCGCTGGCCGGAATGGGCCGCCAGGTAGTCGCGGAGCGCCTGGCGACCGCGGTGGATGCGGCTGCGCACGGTGCCCAGCTTGACGCCGAGCGTCGCACCGATCTCCTCGTACGACAGACCCTCGATGTCGCACAGGACGACGGCGGCACGGAACTCCGGCGCCAACGAATCCAGCGCGGCCTGCAAATCCGCACCCAGTCGCGAGTCGTGGAAGATCTGCTCGGGGTTGGGCTCGTCGGCGGGGACCCGGTCGTAATCCTCGGGCAGCGCCTCCATGCGGATGCGGCCGCGGCGGCGGACCATGTCGAGGAACAAGTTGGTGGTGATGCGGTGCAGCCAGCCTTCGAACGTGCCGGGCTGGTAGTTCTGCACAGAGCGGAACACCCTGATGAAGGTCTCCTGGGTGAGGTCCTCGGCGTCCTGCTGGTTACCCGACAGGCGATAGGCCAGCCGGTACACCCGGTCGGCGTGCTGCCGGACCAGCTCGTCCCAGGACGGCATGGCCGTCCGGTCGCCGGTGGCATCGAACACCGCGGTGCCCTGCAGTTCCTCGGACGGTTCAACCCACTCGGCTTCCCCCAACTGCTCGGGGTGCGACATATGTGCCGGAGCCATCAATGTGGTGGTCGTCGGATCCTCCTGGTTGACCTGCGTTGACGGCTGGGTGCCGTCGACCGCATCAAGCCTGACAACGCGACCGTTGTCGGGCATATTCCCCGACCAGCGGGGGCTCTGTTCCATGCCCGCTACCGTTCCCCAATCCTGTGTGGGGGCGATTTGAGCTAACTAAGGTTTGACTAAGAAATACTTTCGTTATCGATTCGTGTCCAGCTCTTTCACTGCTGGACGGCGCGTCATCCTTGACGTCTGGCATCCCCGCATCGGACCGGCCGTTGTGGCGCCCACCGGCGCCGGGCGCGCCTGCCCGCTCGCCGATACAACTGCGCCTACGCTGCTGAGAATGGCCACTACCGAGGACCAAACAGGCCAGCCGGAGGCCAGCCGCGCCGACCGGATGCTCGCCCACGCGGAGGGTTCGATCTCCGAGGACGCCATTGTCGCGGCCGCCCGGGAGCGAGCTGTGGACGCCGGCGCCGGAGCGGTGACACCGGCGGTCGGTGCGCTGCTCAGCGTACTTGCCCGGCTGTCCGGCGGCAAAGCAGTTGTCGAGGTGGGCACCGGTGCCGGCGTGAGCGGGCTCTGGCTGCTGTCGGGGATGCGTGACGACGGTGTCCTGACCACCATCGACATCGAGCCCGAGCATCAGCGCATCGCCAAGCAGGCGTTCACCGAGGCCGGCATCGGCCCGTCGCGTACCCGGCTGATCGCCGGCCGAGCCCAGGAAGTCCTCACCCGGCTGGCCGACGAGTCCTATGACCTGGTGTTTCTCGACGCCGCACCGTCGGATCAGGCCGATTTCATCGTCGAGGGCATCCGCCTGCTGCGCCCAGGCGGCGCGATCGTCGTGCATCGCTCCGCGCTCGGCGGCCGCGCCGGTGACCCGGCGGCCAATGACGCCGAGGTCGCGGCCGTGCGCGAGGCGGCCCGGCTGATCGCCGAGGACGAGCGGCTGACCCCGGTGTTGATTCCGCTCGGTGACGGAATCCTGGTCGCGGCCCGCGACTGATTTGGCAGTTCGTGTGATGCGCTGACCACTGCGGCCGGCGGCGCTTTGCTCGTCGCATTCCCGGTCGAAGTTTGCTGATATTCAACGGACGTGCAGATTTCATGGCGCTTCCCCGCGCCGTCCCGCGCTTGAAAATCCCCTCACCAGCATTGACGCGACGTTCGCCAAACCGGTGAAGACGCCAATTCCCCGCTGGTTATTGGTTGCCATATTTCCATCATGCTGAATTCCAGCAAACTCTCTTAAAGTGCAGTTATCCCCGCTTCCTACTCAATAGGATTTTGACCCGTGAGGTCATCGCGAGCGAGGGCGACTCTGATCGACAAGAGTCATCGCAAACGCGTTTACCTTGCTGGTTATATGGGCAACCTCGCACCAAAGTTGGTGTGAGGCAGAAGTATTGCGGGGATATGTCCGGCCGTTAACAGCTGACAGCGCAGGGTGTTCTGGGGGAAAACATGGATCCACGGATAAGCCCCGTGCTGGTGGCGACATTGTTCGTGCCCTTTGCTCTCCTCGGAATTGCCGCGATGTTTTTCGATCTCTCGCAAAGTCGCCGTAACGGCCGCGAGGGAGTGCTGGCGACATGGGGTGACCTGCGCATCACGAAGAGTTCGCTGATCGTCGGCAGCCGCCGGGACGCGGTCCGAATCCCGCTGGCCGAATTGGCGGCCACTGTGACCGAGACCGGTTCGGCGGGCGACCCAAGCACTCATCGCGTCCGCGTCGACATCGACGGCATCCCCGGTTCAGCACTGCACCGCGACCAGCCGTACTCCTACGGGTCGATCGGCGCCGCCCGCACATTCGAGATCCTGCTCAACCGCGCCGCCCGGCCCGCGCCGGTGGCTGTCGAGACAGTCGCGTTGCGCACTGCCGCCTGAGAGGCGTCCGTACCGGGCGACCGCCCCACCACCAGTTCCACCCGTCGATGCAGTTGGTGCTTGACCGGCGATTGAACAAGTGTTTAGCATCCTAAACATGCGTTCAACGGACCTGACGACCGTGGCCCGGATTCGCGACGCCGCCATCGAGCTGTTCGGCGCCCGCGGATTCGATGTCGGGGTGCGGGCGATCGCCGAGGCCGCCGGGGTGAGCCCGGGGCTGGTGATCCACCACTTTGGGTCGAAGGACGGATTGCGCCAAGCGTGCGACGACTACATCGCCGAAGAAGTCCGCAGTGAGAAATCCGAGACGATTCGTTCCACCGACCCGGCCACGTGGCTCGCCGCGGCGGCCGAGATCGAATCGTTCGCGCCGATGATGGCCTACCTTGTGCGCAGCATGCAGACCGGCGGCGAGCTGGCCAGAAACCTGTGGCGCACCATGTTCGCGAATGTCGAGGCTTATCTCGACGAGGGGGTCCACGCCGGCACGATCAAGCCGAGCCGCGACCCAGCCGCACGCGCGAAGTATCTCGGCATGGCAGGCGGCGGCGCCTTCCTGCTCTACCTCCAATTGCACGACAACCCAACGGATTTACGGGCTGTTCTGCACGACTACGCCAACGAGATGATGCTGCCCGCCCTCGAGCTCTACACCGAGGGCCTGCTCACCGACTCGACGATGTTCGACAGCTTCGCCGCACACGGCGAAATTGTGACCCACACCGAGGGAGAACAACATGACGACGGCATCGGCACCGACAGCGCGGACTGACACCGCAGCGGTCGAAATCCACGGTCTGGTAAAGACTTTCGGCCGAACCCGGGCCCTGGACGGCATGGACTTGACCGTTCGCGCCGGTTCGGTCGCCGGATTCCTCGGACCCAATGGCGCAGGCAAATCCACCACCATCCGCATCCTGCTCGGGCTGCTGCGCGCCGACGGCGGCCACGTCCGCCTACTGGGCGGTGACCCGTGGCACGACGCGGTGGCGCTGCACCGGCGCATCGCCTACGTACCCGGGGATGTGACGCTGTGGCCGAATCTGACCGGCGGTCAGGTGATCGACTTCCTGTGCGGCCTGCGCGGTGGTGCGGACCCCCGCCGGCGGGACTGGCTGATCCAGCGCTTCGAACTCGACCCGAACAAGAAGGCCCGTACGTACTCGAAGGGCAACCGCCAGAAGGTGGCGCTGGTGGCCGCCTTCGCCACCGACGCTGACATCTACATTCTCGACGAGCCGACGTCGGGCCTCGACCCGTTGATGGAGAACGTCTTTCAGGAATGCGTCCGCGAGGTCGCCGGCCGCGGCGCGGCGGTGCTGCTCTCCAGCCACGTCCTGGCCGAGGTCGAAAAAGTCTGTGACACAGTCACCATCATCCGCGCCGGGCGCACCGTGCAATCGGGGCCGCTGGCCCAGCTCCAGCACCTGATGCGCACCACGGTGACAGCACGCACCCACCGCGACCCCACCGTGGTGGCTCGATGGCCCGGCGTGCACGACGTGAACATCGTCGACGGCCAGGTCCGATTCACCGTCGGCCGCGACGTACTGGACGCGACGATGGTGCATCTCACCCAGCTCGGGATCGCGGACCTGACGGTCACGCCGGCCTCCCTGGAAGACCTGTTCCTGCGCGAATACCGGACGCCCGCGCCATGACCGCAACCGCAACCGCCCCCGCCCCGTCCCGGTTGACCGGGACCGGGACGCTCGTCCGCTTCGCCCTGCGTCGCGATAGGATCCGGCTGACGGCGTGGATCTCGGCGCTGACACTGATGATGGTCTACGCCCCCAATGGGATCAAACTCGCGTATCCCGACGAGGCGCAGCGCCAGGCCCGCGTGAACTTGCTCAAGACCCCGGCCGGGATCATGTTGGGCGGACCGATGTTCGGGGTCAACGAGACCGATCTCGGCGTCATGATGGCCAATGAACTGACCCTGACGTTGATCGTGGCGGCATCGATTCTGGCTATCCTGACCGTCATTCGTCACACCCGCGCCGAAGAGGAAAGCGGAGCCGCCGAACTCGTGCTGTCCTCGATCGTCGGCCGCCATGCCCGCACGGCCGCCGCCCTGATCGTCATCGTGCTGGTGAACGCCGTCCTGTCGGTGACGATGACGATCGCCATGGCCGCCACCGGGTTCGCGGTGGTCGACACCGCGGCGATGATTTTGGGGATCACCACCGTGGCAACGGTTTTCGGAGCTGTCGCGGCGCTGAGCGCGCAATTGTGGCGGCAGGCCAGAACGGCCAGCGGAGCCGCGCTCGCGACACTGGCCGCGGCCGTCCTGGTGCGGGGCGCGGGCGATGTGATCGACAACTCCGGCAGCGCGCTGAGCTGGTTCTCCCCCATCGCGTGGGCGCAGCAGATGCGCCCCTTCGTCGCATTGCGCTGGTGGCCACTCGGGCTGCTGGCTGCGCTGGCCGTCGCACTCGTCGCGGCCACCGTGGCGCTGGAGAGCCGCCGCCAGTACGACGACGGTGTCCTGGCGTCCTCCGGTGAGCACTCCCGTGCGCGACCGGTCGGCGGGGTCTTCGGTCTACAGCTGGTGATTCACCGCGGCCTGACCGTGGGCTGGGCGGTTGGTCTGCTGATCGCCGGGGCGGCGTTCGGTTCGATGACCAAATCGCTGCTGGACGCGGCGAGAGGCAATGAGCTTCTGGCCCGGTTGCTTTCGGCGCAGGGCACCGACGGTGTGTACACCACCATGACGCAGTTCCTGGCCGCGGCGACCACCGCGTATGTGGTTACCGTTGTGGTGCGGCTGCGCCGCGACGAGGAGTCCGGAATCGGCGAGGCGGTGCTGGCGGGTTCGGTGTCGCGCTGGGCGTGGTTGTTGTCGGCGGTCGGCGCGGGGCTGATCGGTGCGGCGGTGCTGCTGGCCTGCGCAGGCCTGGGTAACGGCATCGGCGCCGGATTGACGTTGGGCGAGCCCGCCACGATCCTGCGCTTGACCTGGGCTGCGCTGGCCTTCCTGCCTGCGATGGCGGTGATGGCAGGGATCGCCGCCCTCGGCGTCGCGTTGCGTCATCCCGGCATCGGCTGGGTGGCCGTGACATTCGTGGTCGTCGCGTTGTATCTCGGTGCGCTGCTGCGGTTGCCGCGATGGTTGATCGAGGCCTCGCCGGTGGGGCGTACCACCGCACCGTCATCGGTTTCCGTTGTGGCACTGGGTGTGATGGTGGCGATCGGCGTCGCGGTCACGCTGATCGCCGGTGCGATCTATCGCCGCCGCGACGTCGTGTAGGAGAGCCATGGGAACGTCACTTCGTATTGCGATCTCGTCGATCGTGGGTATCGCGGCCTTCGCTGTGCTGCTGTTCGTGCCCGCGGGGACCGTGAACTATTGGCAGGGCTGGGCTTTCCTCGCGGTGTTCAGCATCGCGAGCCTGGTCCCGACACTGTATTTGGGCCGGAAGTATCCCGACGCGTTCGAACGGCGCACCCATGCCGGCGTCAGGGCGGAGACCCGGCCGGTCCAGAAGGTCGTGATCGCCGGGACGTTTTTGGTGTTCGCGGCGATGCTGGTGGTGCCGGCCCTGGACTACCGCTTCGGTTGGTCGACGGTGCCTGCCTGGTTGTCGGTTGCCGGCGACGTGCTGGTGGCGGTCGGCCTGGGTCTGGCGATGTGGGTGGTGGTACAGAATCAGTACGCCTCGGCCAACATCACCGTCGAGGAGGGCCAACCGTTGGTGAGTACCGGGCTGTACGGCGTTGTGCGCCATCCGATGTACTTCGGCAATGTAATCCTGATGATCGGGATCGCGCTGGCGCTCGGCTCGTATTGGGCCCTGTTGCTCGTCGTCGTCGGGCTGCTGTTGATGGCGGCGCGAATCCTCGACGAGGAGAAGATGCTCACCGAGGAACTGGACGGTTATCGGCAGTACACCCAGAAGGTGCGCTACCGTCTGGTGCCCCTGATCTGGTGAGCACTTGAATCATCGTCGATGCCAGGAAATCTCGTTAGTGACGCGTCATCCTGGATGCGAGTTTGTGACGGCATGAGGAGGCGCCATGGAGCTGATGACCGGCTTCGGGCTGGCCACCGCCGCGGGCCTCAACGCCTACATCCCGCTGCTGTCGCTTGCGCTGCTGGCCCGGTTCACCGACCTCGTCACTCTGCCGACCGGGTGGTCGTGGCTGGAGAACGGCTGGGTGATCGCCATAGTCGCGGTCCTGCTGCTGATCGAGATCGTCGCCGACAAGATCCCCGCCCTGGACTCGGTCAACGACGTAGTCCAGACGTTCGTCCGCCCGACGGCCGGCGGCATCGTCTTCGGGTCGGGCACCGCCGCGCAGACCGCCGCGGTCACCGATCCCGGTGAGTTCGCCCGCACCGGTCAGTGGGTACCGGTCGCGATCGGCGTTGTCACGGCCCTGGTCGTCCACTTGACCAAGACGGCGGTCCGCCCGGCGGCGAACGTCGCCTCGGCCGGCACCGCGGCGCCGGTGCTCAGCACGGTCGAGGACATCGTCAGCGTCGCACTCGTGTTCATCGCGATCCTCATCCCGGCGCTGGTACTCGTGGTGATCGCCGCCCTGGCATGGGCCGCGGTCGCGTTGTGGCGGCGCCGACGACGACGCAAGGCTGCGCGGCGCCCGGTTTAGCCGGCAACCTGGTGGGGCACTGTGCGCACGTGGGCCGCCGCATCCAAACCTCGCTGTGCGTACTGGTGATCGGATGCTCGGTGGCGGCCGGGTGCGCCGGTGAACCCAAGCCCGTCAGCATTACGCATGCCCCGCCCGCCGAGCCGGCCAGGGCAGGTCCGCCCACCGCGGCGCCGGTCGGCATCGTCGTCCCACTCGGCAACGCACCGGAAGGCGTCGTCGTCGGCACGTCGGGGATCGCGGCCGTCGCGGTGCGGGATCCCAACGCCATAGTGCTGTTCGACGCCACCACCGGCAGGCAACGCCAGCGGATCCCGACCCCGAGCGCCGCGCGCCACTTGAGCCTGGCCGGTCCGGACGGCCCCGTGCTGGCCCCGTTGGAGGGCACCGCTGAGCTCCTCGAACTGAACCTCGCCGAGGGCCGCATCACCACCACCGTCACCGGCGTCGGACGGCAGCCGCACGACGCGGCGGCGACGGCGTCGGGAACCATCGTGGTGACCAACGAAGGCGGCGGCGGCGTGCTGTTCGTCCGCGACGGTCAGGTCGTCGGGTCACTGCCGGCCGGTCCGCCGCAGCCCGGCGGTGTCGCGGCCGTCGGTAACTACGCAGCCGTCGCCGACGTCCAGGGCAACGGGGTGTGGGTGTACGACGGCTCGACCCGCGAGCTGGTCAGCCAGGCTCCGGTGGGGGCCAAGCTCACCCACGCGGTCTCGCTGTCCGGTGATCTGGCCGCGTTCGCCGACACAGACGGCGGCGCCGTCTACATCGAGCGCATCGATCCGAAGGTGAGCCAGGCGGCCAGAATCGATGCACCGGGTAAGCCCTACGGCTTGGCGTACGACGCCCGGCGCCACCGCCTCTACATCACGCTGACCGAGCGGAACGCGGTGCGGGTGGTTGATCTCGCAGACCCGGCGGCGAGCCGGACCCTCGCCGATGTGGCCACCGTGCGCCAACCCAATTCCGTTGCCGTCGAACCGAATTCCGGTGCCATCGTGGTGACCGGCAGCGACGGGGGTGGCAGCAGCAGCATCCAGATCATCGGCCCGGAGCTGCTTGCGGCCGGTTAGATCCAGACGCCCTTGCCGACAGCCACCACGCCGCCTGCGCTGATCGCGAACCGGTCGCGGTCCTTCTCCAGGTCGACGCCGACCATCTCGCCGGGGCCGACGACCACGTTCTTGTCGAGGATGGCGTGCCGGACCACCGCGCCGCGGCCCACCCGCACGCCGGGCATCAGCACGCTGCCCTCGACTATGGCGCCATCCTCGATCGCGACGTTGCTCGACAGCACCGAATTGCGCACCGACGCCGCGGAGATGATGCTGCCGGCGCCGACCACGGACTCCTGCGCCGAGCCGCCGTTGACGAACTTCGCGGGCGCCAGGTTCTCCGACTCCCCGCGGATCGGCCAGCGCTTGTTGTAGAGGTTGAACACCGGGTGCACCGACACCAAATCCATGTGGGCGTCGTAGAACGCGTCCAGCGTCCCGACGTCGCGCCAGTAGCCGTGGTCGCGCTCGGTGGCGCCGGGGACTTCGTTGTTGCTGAAGTCGTACACCGCGGCCATCCCGTCGGACACCAGCCGCGGGATGATGTCGCCGCCCATGTCGTGATCGGAGTTGTCGTCATCGGCGTCGGCCCGGATGGCGTCGATGAGCACTTTGGTGGTGAAGATGTAGTTCCCCATCGACACGAAGGTCTGCTCGGGATCATCGGGCGTACCCGGCGGGTCGGCCGGCTTCTCGATGAACTCCCGGATGCGGCCGGACTCGTCGGCGTCGATGCACCCGAATGCGTGCGCCTCGGCGCGGGGCACCCGGATACCGGCGACGGTGGCGCCGGCCCCGCTCTCGATGTGGAACTTGACCATCTGCTCGGGGTCCATCCGGTACACGTGGTCGGCACCGAAAACCACGATGTAGTCCGGATCCTCGTCGTAGATCAGGTTCAGCGACTGGTAGATGGCGTCGGCCGAGCCGGTGTACCAGCGCGGGCCGAGGCGCTGCTGAGCGGGAACCGGCGTGATGTATTCACCGGCCAGGCCGCTCAGCCGCCAGTTCTGCGAGATGTGCCGGTCCAGCGAATGCGACTTGTACTGGGTGAGCACGCAGATGCGGAGGTAGCGCGCGTTGACCAGATTCGACAGCACGAAATCGATGAGGCGGTAGGCGCCGCCGAAGGGAACCGCCGGCTTGGCCCGGTCAGCGGTCAGCGGGTAGAGCCGTTTGCCCTCTCCGCCTGCCAGGACGATGCCCAGCACGTGTGGCAATTCCCTCATGAAAACCAACCTATCGGCACACGCAACCGACGGCTAGGCCAACGCCGCTATTGCAGGTCGTCGTGTCGCGACCGAAGCGACTTGGGGTCGCGCGCAATCACGTTGACCCGCAAGGTCGGGGCGAGCGAAGCGACGGGGAAGAGGATGCGCCGCGCAGCGCGGGCCACTACCGTCGGGCGTATGCGGGTGGCGATGATGACTCGGGAGTATCCACCCGAGGTTTACGGCGGGGCGGGCGTTCACGTGACCGAACTCGTCGCACAATTGCGGCGGCTGTGCGAGGTGGACGTGCACTGTATGGGCGCTCCGCGTCCGGGCGTCTTCGTCCATCAGCCCGACCCTGCACTCAAGGCGGCCAACCCGGCGCTGTCGACGCTGTCCGCGGATCTGGTGATGGCCAATGCGGCCGCCGAGGCGACGGTGGTGCATTCGCACACCTGGTACACCGGGATGGCGGGTCACCTTGCGTCGCTGCTGTACGACGTCCCCCACGTGCTGACCGCGCACTCCCTCGAACCGTTGCGGCCGTGGAAGGCCGAACAGCTCGGCGGCGGCTACCGGGTGTCGCTGTGGGTGGAGCGCACCGCGGTCGAAGCGGCGGACGGGGTGATCGCGGTCAGTTCCGGCATGCGCGACGACGTCTTGTCGGTGTATCCGGCGTTGGACCCCAACCGGGTTCATGTCGTGAAGAACGGAATCGACACCGACGTCTGGTATCCGGCGCCGCCGGAGCGGGGTGAATCGGTGCTCGCCGAACTCGGCGTCGACCCGTCGCGGCCCATGGTGGCGTTCGTCGGCCGGATCACCCGGCAGAAGGGTGTCCCGCATCTGATCGCCGCGGCGCACCGCCTCGACCCGGAGATCCAGGTGGTGCTGTGCGCCGGTGCGCCGGACACCCCGGAGATCGCCGCCGAGGTGAGCTCGGCCGTGCAGGAACTGGCCGCGCGGCGCAGCGGCGTGTTCTGGGTGCAGGAGTTCCTGCCCATCGGAAAGATCCGCGAGATACTCTCGGCGGCAACAGCTTTCGTATGCCCCTCGGTGTACGAGCCGCTCGGCATCGTGAATCTGGAGGCGATGGCCTGCGGAACGGCTGTGGTGGCGTCCGACGTGGGGGGCATACCCGAGGTGGTCGACGACGGGGTGACCGGAACCCTGGTGCACTACGAGTCGACGGACCCGGCAGGCTTCGAGGCCGGGCTCGCCGAGGCGGTCAATGCGCTGGTGGGCGATCTGGAGAAGGCGCGCCGCTTCGGGGCGGCCGGCCGGCAGCGCTGCATCGACGAGTTCTCGTGGGCGCACATCGCCGAGCAGACACTCGAGATCTACCGCAAGGTGTCGGCCTAAGCCGACCGAAGGGGCGACCGGCAGAGAAGAAACCCCGCGGGTCACGCGGGGTTTCGAAGGTGGATCAGTTAGCTGGTGACGTTCTTGAGTTCGTCACCCAGGGCGGCCGCCTCGTCGGGGGTCAGCTCGACCACCAGTCGCCCGCCGCCTTCCAGCGGTACCCGCATCACGATGCCGCGCCCCTCCTTGGTTGCTTCCAGCGGACCGTCACCGGTCCGGGGCTTCATCGCCGCCATCGAGTGCTCCCTCCAGGTTCGAGCCGGCCCGTGCTCACGGACCCGGTCCAGCGCCGGGCACGTGGCCGGTGCGTCGGCACTGAACTGCTTGTTTTCGATTCTATTGTTCCTTATCGGCGGGCATTGGTGTGAAAGGGCCGATTAAGGGGGTCCGATTTGCGCCGTCACGCTGCGGTCGGGCGGGGAACCCAGCACGACGCCAGGTGATCGTCGACCATCCCGGTGGCCTGCATCAGCGCGTACGCGGTGGTGGGGCCGACGAAGCGGAAACCGCGCTTCTTGAGGTCCTTGGCCATCGCCTGGGATTCCGGGGTGATCGCCGGCACGTCGGCCATCGTCTTGGGCCGCGGGCGCGGCGGCGGGGCGTAGGACCACAGCAGATCGGACAGGTCGACGTCGAGTTCGGCGACGGCCCTGGCGTTGGCGATAGTCGCCTCGATCTTGGCGCGATTGCGCACGATGCCCTCGTCGGCCATCAACCGGGTGACGTCCCGGTCGGTGTAGCCGGCCACCGTCTCGATGTCGAAGCCGTCGAACGCCCGCCGGAAGTTGTCCCGCTTACGCAAGATGATCAGCCACGACAGGCCGCTCTGGAACGCCTCGAGGCTCATCCGCTCGAACAGCGCCACCTGACCGCGCAGCACCCGGCCCCACTCGTCGTCGTGGTAGTCGCGGTAGAGCACCGACTGGTTCTGGGCCCAGCCGCAGCGGGTGCGGCCGTCGTCCTCGGCGGTCTCGCTCACACCGATTCCTCGTCGGCAGCGGGCGCGGCGTGGTGGGTGTGTACCGGCTCGTCCAGGCCCGCGGCCGCACGCACTGCGGAGAGCTCGCCGCGCAGCTGGTCCAGCTCGGCGCCGAGACGGTCCAGCACCCAGTCCACTTCGCTGGTCTTATAGCCACGCAACACCTGGGTGAACTTGACGGCCTCGACGTCCTCGCCGGTGACCCCGGAGGCGGGCAGCACGGTGGCCGTGGTGGCGCGCGGCAGCGGCGGCAACTGCTCGCCCCGCCCGAACACCAGGCTGGCCACCCCGAAGAGGACGATGCCGATCAGGATCAGCACCACCAGGTACAGCAGGATCAACGTCACGTCACGAGATTACTTGCGCCGAGATCGACGTTCGGCATGCTTGCACTCGCATTTCCGCGGCGAAATGTCGGTTTGGGCGAGAGATACGCTCAGCGCAGGGTGTTCATCGGCGGCCGGTCGGCCAGCGAGACCTTGGTGGTCTGCGGCAGGTAGCCGTCGTGTCCGTCGGGCAGGAACTGCGTCAGCCCGATCCCGGAGTCGGTGATGCCGCAGCGCGACAGCAGCGTGGCGATCACCTGGCGGCTCATCGCACCAAGCTCGATCAAAGGGCGGTTGCGGTGACTGCGCACGCCGAGATTGACCTGCGCGATCGCCTGCAGGCCCAGCCGGTCGTAGGTGTCGACCAGCAGGCCGATCTCCACGCCGTAGCCCGGCGCGAACGGCACCGACGTCAACAGCTCGCGGGTGCCGGCGTACTCGCCGCCCAGCGGCTGCAGCACACAGCCCAGCTCGGGGCGCAGCGCGGCCAGCAGCGGTCGCGCGACCAGCTCGGTGACCCGGCCGCCGCCGTTGGCGTCCTCGTCCTTGCCGACCTTCAGCGGTCGCCGGTAGAAACCCTTGACCAGGTGGATGCCGTCGCCGGTGAGCAGCGGACCGACCAGTCGCGGCACGAACATCGGGTCGGGGTCGATCAGGTCGGAGTCGACGAACACGATGATGTCGCCGGTGGTGGCCGCCAGCGAGCGCCACAACACTTCACCCTTGCCGGGCTGCGGCTCCACCTCGGGTACCGCCTGTTCCCGGGTGACCACCCGGGCGCCGGCGGCGATGGCTTCGATCTCGGTGTCGTCGGTGGAGCCGGAGTCCAGCACGATCAGCTCGTCGACCAGGCCGCCCAACAGTGGGCGGATGGTGTCCACCACCGATCCGACGGTCTCCTCCTCGTTGAGCGCAGGCAGGACGACGGAGATGGTGCGGCCGCGTTTGGCGGCCACCAGTTCAGCAATGGTCCAGGTCGGCCGGCTCCAGCTGTGGTCAGACAGCCAGGTGTCGCCGGGAAGTGTGTCGTTGGCGAGTTCGGTCATGCCAAGCCCCTCACCGTCCGCACCGGCGGACGCTCCCCACGGATCGACGCGACCATTTCCAGTACGCGCCGAGTGGGTCCCACTTCATGCACCCGGAACATCCGGGCTCCGTCGGCGGCGGCCAAAGCGGTCGCGGCCAGCGTGCCCTCGAGGCGTTCGGTGAGCTCCACACCCAAAGTCTCCCCGACGAAATCTTTGTTGCTCAGCGCCATCAGGACGGGCCATCCGGTCTTAACAAGATCTTTTACGTGGCGCAACAAAGTAAGACCGTGATGAGTGTTTTTGCCGAAATCGTGGGTCGGGTCGATCAGAATCGCGTCCCGGGCCACCCCGAGCGCCACCGCGCGTTCTGCGGCGGAGGTGACCTCGGCGATGACGTCGTCGACCACGCCGGTCATGGTTGTGCCGTAGCTGACCCGGAACGGCCGGGTGCGCGGTGTGGCGCCCCCGGTGTGCGAACACACCAGCCCGGCCCCGAACTCGGCGGCGACCTCGGGAAGGGCCGCGTCGGCACCGGCCCAGGTGTCGTTGATCAGGTCCGCTCCGGCCGCGCAGGCCTGCTTGGCCACCGTCGAACGCCAGGTGTCGACGCTGATCAGCTGGTCGGGGTACTCGCCGCGCAGCCACTCGATGAACGGCACCACCCGGGCGATTTCCTCGTCGGCATCGACCAGGGTGCCGGGCCCGGCCTTGACTCCCCCGACGTCGACCACGTCGGCGCCCTCGGCGACCACCCGGTGCGCGGCGTCTTTGGCGGCTTCGTCGGTGAAGGTCGCGCCGCGGTCGTAGAACGAGTCGGGTGTGCGGTTGACGATCGCCATGATCAGCGCGCGATCACCGGCCACCGGCCGTCCGCAGAACGTCGACTTCACCCCACCATGGTGCCTGGTGACGCCGAGATCGACGAAATGACGGCTTCTACTCGCAGTTCCTCCGCGAGACGTCGGTTTGGGCGAACTGGGACTAGCCCTTGGGCCGGGACCCGGCCGCCACTTCCTCGGGATACTCGTCGTAGAACGGTACGTAGCCCTCGTCGCGGCCCTTCAGTACGTACAGCGGGTCCTTGATCTCCTCGCCGTCGGCGCCGTACCCCTGTTTGCGCAGGTCGACCTTGCGGCTCTTGAACGTCGACGTCGTCTCCAGCGACTCGACGATCCGGACGAACAACGGCACGGCATAGCCCGGCAGGTTTCCGTAGACGGTTTCGGCCAGCGCCTTGCCGTCGAATTCCACGCCGTCACGCAGCTTGACCGCCGCCATCCCGGCGCGGCCGCCGGTGTCGGGCACCTCGACGCCGAACACCGTCGACTCCTCGACGTTCTTGTCCTGACCGAGCGCAGCCTCCACCTGGGTGGTGGCGACGTTCTCGCCCTTCCACCGGAAGGTGTCGCCGAGCCGGTCGGCGAAGGCGGCGTGCCGCATGCCCTGCGGGTTCATCACGTCGCCGGTGTTGAACCACACGTCGCCCTCTTTGAACGCGTTGCGCACCAACTTCTTCTCGCTGGCTTCCTTGTCGGTGTAGCCGTCGAACGGCGAGAGCTTGTTGACCGGGCTGATCAGCAGGCCGGGCTCGCCGGGCGCCACCTTGCGGACCCGGCCGTTCTCGTCGCGGGCCGGCTCGCCGGTCTCCGCGTCGTACTCGACGTAGGCCAGTGGCATCGGGCTGATGCCGGTGGTCTTGGGGATGTTGAAAATATTGATGAATGCGGTGTTGCCCTCGCTGGCGGCGTAGAACTCGGCGACCCGGCCGATGTTGAACCGGCGGGTGAACTCGTCCCAGATCTCCGGGCGCAACCCGTTGCCGGCGATCACGCGGATCTTGTGGGCGCGGTCGGTGTCCTTGGGCGGCTGGTTCAGCAGATAGCGGCACACCTCACCGATGTAGATGAACGCGGTGGCTTCCATCTGAATCACGTCGTCCCAGAACCGCGACGCCGAGAACGACTTGCCCAGTGCCAGAGTCCCGCCCGCGTTGATCACCGACGACACCGCGACCGTGAGCGCGTTGTTGTGGTAGAGCGGCAGCGGGCAATACAGGGTGTCATTGCTGTTGAGCCGCAACCCCAATCCGCCGAACGCCGCGAGCGCGCGCAGCCACCGGTGATGGGTCATCACGCTGGCCTTCGGGTGGCCGGTGGTGCCCGAGGTGAAGATGTAGAACGCGGTGTCCTTGGCCTGGACCTGTGACGCCGACGCCGGGTTGTCGGTCGGCTTGCCCTTCGCTTGTTCTTCGAAGTCCTCGATGGTCACCAGGTCGGCGACCTCCGCACCGCTTTCCTTGATCGCGTCGATCAGGTCGGACTCGGCGATCACGACCTTCGCATCCAGCAGACCGATGCTGTGCGACAACACATCTCCGCGCTGGTGGTAGTTCAGCATGCCGGCCACCGCGCCGCATTTCACCGCGGCGAGCATCATCAGGACGGCGTGGGGTGAGTTGCGCAGCATGATGCCGACCACGTCGCCGCGGCCAACTCCCTTGTCGGCCAACACCGCAGCCAACCGGTTCGCTGTCTCGTTGGCTTCGCGGTAGGTGATCTTCTCGTCGCCCATCCGGATGAACACACGGTCGGCGTAGCGCGCGGCGCGATCTTGGAACACCTTGCCGATGGAGGTCTTCGTGGTGGGCAGCGCCAGCAGACCGGTCAGTGCGCCGCGCACGATCACCGGCGCATCCATCACCACCGCAGGCAGCCGGGTGGCCAGGTCGAGTAGCCCTACCGAATGCTTCGCACCCGACTTTTCCGCGCCGGAATCGCCGGATTCGGCGGAATTATTGCTGGCCATCGATGCCACCTCCCGTGTGTCGCCCGTCCCGCGAGTCAGAGTAGCCCTGGTCACGTCCGGGGTGCGCAGACGTCGAGAGCCGCCTCGACGACATCGACGACCACCAGCCGGTCCAATGCTGCCTGCGCGACGAAACCGGGCTCGACGAGTGATCCCAACCAGCTGCGCAGACCGTCGTAGTGGCCGGTGGGATCGAGGAGCACCACCGGCTTTTCATGCATACCGAGGTACCCCGCGGTCCACGTTTCGAAAAGTTCCTCCAGCGTGCCGATCCCGCCGGGGAGTGCCAGGAAGGCGTCACTGCGGTCCTCCATGACTTGTTTGCGCTGACGCATGGTGTCGGTGACGATCAGCTCGTCGGCCTCGACGTCGGCCAGCTCCCGGTGCACCAGTGCCTTGGGGATGACGCCGACCGTGCGCCCGCCGTGGGATCGGGCACCCTCGGCCACCGCGCCCATCGCCGAGACGTTGCCGCCGCCGGACACCAGCGTCCAGCCGCGGTCGGCAATCGCCTCCCCCACCCGTCGGGCGAGGTCGAGCAGGTCGGGGTGACGCGGGCCGGAAGCGCAGTAGACGCACACCGCCCACTCGCCGTCGCGGTTCTCGGGTTCCACACCGGCAAACCTAACGCAGCCGATTTGCGGCTATTGCCGTGGCGGTGCGGTGCAGGCAAATACAGTCCGGCTATGCCGAATCGGTGGCCGCTCGTCCCGCGCCAGTCCTGCGACCGCGCGATCGAGCTGCTCGACGGTCATCACGGCCTGGTCCTGGTGGGCGCCGACGGAGTGGGCAAGACGACGCTGGCCGGTCAGATCGCCGAGCGGCTCGGCGAGACCACGCCGGTGCGGGTGAAAGCCACCACCACCCAAGCCGCGGTACCGTTCGGCGCGTTCGGCCCCCTGGTCGAAGTCCACGAGGTGGGCAAACCGGCCGCGCTGATCCACTCGGCGCTGGAATCGCTGCTCGCCCAAGCGGATAGCCCGGTGATCATCGTCGACGACGCTCAGCTGCTCGACCCGCTGTCGGCCAGCCTGGTCTATCAGTTGGCGCGGCACGGGTCGGCCCGACTGATCGTCACGGTACGGGCGGGCGCGACGCTGCCGTCGGCGGTGTCCTCGCTGACCGACGACGAGCTGCTGACCACCCTCGACGTCGGCCCGCTCGACCAGGATGAGACCGCAGCCGTGCTGACCGCGCTGGGCCAGCCGCTGGGCGACGAGTACCGCCGCACCGGCGGAAATCCGCTCGAATTGCGGCTGCACCTGCAGACCCGTTCGGCGGCAACGTCACTGGCAGGCCTGGTCGATGCCTATCTCGCCGAGCTGCCGCCCGGAGCCCGCACCGTGCTGAGCTACCTGGCCGTGCATGAGCCGCTGTCACGCCACGACCTGGCCGCACTCGCCGGTGACGACGCCGTCGCCCAGTCCGAAACAGCCGGTGCCGCAGAGCTATTCGGCCAGACAGTGTATGCCGGTCACCCGCTGTTCGCCGAGCGGACGAACCAGGACGCCGACCCGGCCGACATCAGGCGGTTGCGGACCGAGATCCTGACCCAGCTCGCGGCCCGGCCTCACCGCCACCTCTGCGATCGCCTCGGTCGCGCGGCGCTCGCACTGGACACCGACTCCCCCGAGCCTGTCGACGACGTGGTCGCCGCGGCACAGCAGGCGCTGCGACTCGGCGACCTGACCCTGAGCGAACGTCTCGCCGGGGCGGCCCTGGCGCGCTCCGAGCGCTTCGACGCGCGGCTCGCGCTCAGCTACGCACTGGCCTGGCAGGGCCGCGGGCGGGAAGCGGATTCGGTGCTCGCCGATGTCGACGCAGCCGCGCTCACCGAGGACGAGGTGATGGCGTGGGCGTTACCGCGGGCGGCCAACCAGTTCTGGATGCTGTCCGAACCCGAGCGCGCCACCGCGTTCCTGCAGAACACCCGCAAGCGGATCAGCTCGACGGCGGCCCGGCTGACCCTGGACGCCCTGTCAGCGACGTTCGCGATGAACGCGGGCAATGTGGCACGCGCACTCGAGATCGCGGCAGGCGTGCTGGCGGCCCCGGAGGCCGAGGACATGGCGGTGGCGTGGGCGGCCAGCGCCTCGGCGTTGTGCTCGGCACGGATGGGCCGCTTCGATCAGGTGGACGCTCTGGTGAAGCGGGCGCTGGACGCCGAACATCCCGGCCTGCTGCGCTTCACTGTCGGCCTGGCGCAGACCACCACACTGCTGATGACCGGGCAGCCCGACGCCGCGCTCGAAACTGCCGGCGAGTTCACCGACTTCGCCGAGCTGGCCCAGCCGGGCCGCTCGATCGGGGAGGTGCTGCTGGCGCAGGTGCTGATCGCGCAGGGCGATCCGGCCGGCGCGGCACGACTGCTCGGCCCGGCCGCGGCCACGCTGGAGCGCACCGGCTACTCGTGGGGGCCGCTGTCGCTGATGTATCTGACCACCGCACTGGCCCAGCAGGGCGAGATCGCCGATTCGGCGAAGGCGCTGAGCCGGGCCGACGCCCGGCACGGCACCAAGTCGGCGTTGTTCGCCCCCGAGCTGGGGGTGGCGCGGGCCTGGCGGCTGGCCACGGTCGGCGACGGCACCCACGCCGCGATCGACGCGGCACGCGAGGCCGCGCGCGGCGCGGAGCGCAGCGGTCAGCTGGGGGTCGCGGTGTGGGCGTGGAACGAGGCGGCGCGGCTCGGCGATACGCAGGCCGCCGGGGCGATCGCGAAGCTGGCGGAGACGGTGGACTGCGCGTTCACCCGGTGAGGTAGCGCCGCAACGTCTCGGTGACGGCGGTGATCTGGGCCAGCGCCACCCGTTCGTCGCGTTTGTGCGCCAGATTCGGGTCGCCAGGTCCGTAGTTCACGGCGGGGATGCCCAGCGCGGCGAACCGGGCGACGTCGGTCCAGCCGAACTTGGCTCGGACCATCCCGTCGGCGGCCGCCACCAGCGCCGCCGCGGCGGGATGACTCAGTCCGGGGAGCGCGCCGGCGGCGACATCGGTCTGCTCCAGGTGTACGTCGAGGCCGTCGAGCACCTCGCGCACGTGAGCCAGTGCCTGGTCGGGTGAGCGGTCTGGCGCGAACCGGAAGTTCACGGTCAGCTGCGCGGCGTCGGGGATGACGTTGCCTGCCACACCGCCGTCGATCTTCACCGCCGACAACCCTTCGCGGTACGTACAGCCGTCGATCTCGACCATGCGGGCCTGGTAACCGGCCAGCCGGTCGAGCACGGGGCCGAGCTTGTGAATAGCGTTGTCGCCCAACCACGATCGCGCCGAGTGCGCCCGCGTTCCGGTCGCCGAGATCACCACCCGCAGGGTGCCCTGACAGCCGGCCTCGATGTAGCCGCCGGACGGCTCACCCAGGATCGCGACGTCCGCGGTCAGCCAGTTCGGAAGCTCGCGCTGGATCCGGTTGAGTCCGTTGGCGGAGGCTTCGATCTCTTCGCAGTCGTAGAAGACCAGCGTGATGTCGTGGGCCGGCTCGGCGATGGTGGCGGCCAGATGCAGGAACACCGCGTCACCGGACTTCATGTCCGAGGTGCCGCACCCGTACAGGTGGTCGGCGTCGAACCGCGACGGCACGTTGTCGGCGATCGGGACGGTGTCGAGGTGACCGGCCAGCACCACCCGAGACGGCAGACCGAAGTTCGTGCGGGCCAGCACCGCGTCGCCGTTGCGGATGATCTCGTAGCCGGACGTCTGCGCGCGCAGCGCGGACTCGACCTCGCCGGCGATGCGCGCCTCGTCGCGCGACACACTCGGGATGTCGACGAGCGCGGCGGTCAGCGCGATCGGGTCAGCGTGTAGATCCAACACAACTGACCAGGCTAGCGGTCAGCGCGATGCATTACGGTTGAGCACCGTGACTTCTGCTGCCGGCGTCGGATTGGCCACCATCACCGAGGACGGGACCGTCCTCGACACCTGGTTCCCGGACCCGGAGCTGGGTGCCTACAGCCCGTCGGGCAGCACCCGGCTCTCCGTCGCCGAAGTGCCCGACGATCTGGCGGCCGCGACCGGCCCCGATCCGGCCCGCGGTGTGGAGACGATCGTGGTGCGCACGGTGATCGCGGACCTGAACGACAAGCCGCTCGACACCTATGACGCCTACCTACGGCTGCACCTGCTCTCGCACCGACTGGTCGAGCCGCACGGCCTGAATCTCGACGGCATCTTCGGGGTGCTCACCAACGTGGTGTGGACCAACTTCGGACCGTGCCAGATCGAGGGGTTCGAAGATGTGCGGCTGCGGCTGCGCGGCCGCGGTCACGTGGCGGTCTACGGCGTGGACAAGTTCCCGCGGATGGTCGACTATGTGCTGCCGAGCGGGGTGCGGATCGCCGACGCCGACCGGGTGCGCCTGGGTGCACACCTGGCGCCGGGCACCACCGTGATGCACGAAGGCTTCGTGAACTTCAACGCCGGCACGCTCGGTGCGTCGATGGTGGAGGGCCGGATCTCGGCGGGTGTGGTCGTCGACGACGGCTCCGACGTCGGTGGCGGCGCGTCGATCATGGGCACGCTGTCCGGCGGTGGCACTCAGGTCATCTCGGTGGGCAAGCGCTGCCTGCTGGGCGCCAACGCAGGCCTGGGCATCTCGCTGGGCGACGACTGCATCATCGAGGCCGGCCTGTATGTGACGGCGGGCACCAAGGTCACCACCCCGGACGGGACGACGGTCAAGGCCCGCGAACTGTCCGGCGCGAACAACCTTCTGTTCCGCCGCAATTCGGTGACCGGCGCCGTCGAGGTGGTCGCGCGCGACGGCAAGGGCATCGCGCTGAACGAGGCGCTGCACGCGAATTAGGCGGAGGCGCTGCACGCCAACTAGTCCGGCCCCACCGCGAGTGTGAAAGGCGGCTGCTCGGGTATAGGAGCAGCGTGTTTCCGGATGACTTGCGGCAGCTGGCCGCGGCGCATGGCGTGGCCACCTCCTATCGCAACGAGCGACGGGAGCCGGTCGAGGTCGACGCCGATGTGGTGATCCGGGTTCTTGGGCTGCTCGACGTCGACGCGGCCACCGAGGCCTCCCGGCGCGCCGAATTGGCCGCGCTCACCGACCTCAAACGCGCAGGGCGACTGGCCCCGACCATCGCCGTCCGGCTGAACGGCACGCCGCACCCGGTGCCGGGAGCCGAGCTGCTCGTCGGGGAGGACGGCAGCCGCATCGAGGTGAGCGACGAGCTGCCCGGCGATCTGGTGCCGGGCTGGTACCGCCTGCACACCCGCGACGGCCAGCAGGTGACGCTGGTGGCCGCACCCGCGCAGGTGCCGCAGACGCCCGACACCTGGGGCTGGATGCTGCAGCTGTACGCCCTGCGCTCGCAGCGCTCCTGGGGCATCGGCGATTTCGGCGATCTGCGGGAGTTCCTGGAGTGGACGGTCGCCGAGCACGGCGCCGGTGCGGTGTTGCTCAACCCGCTGCACGCGCCCGGCCCGACGCATCCGGTGCAACCCTCGCCGTACACGCCGTCGAGTCGTCGGTTTTCCAATCCGTTGGCGCTGCGCATCGAGGACCTCGAGGCGTACCGCAGCGCCGACCCCGCCACCCGTGCCGAGGTGGACGCCCTGCGCGTCTCGGCGACCACCGAGCGAATCGACCATGACCTGGTGTGGGCCGCCAAACGTGCTGCGTTGGAAGCGCTCTGGCGTGCGACGGGCCGGCCCACTCCGCTCGACGGATCCCCGGCCACCGAAGGGTTGACCGACTGGGCGACGTACTGCGCTCTCGCCGAGCGCCATGGCGGACGGTGGAGCCGCTGGCCCGTGGAGCTTCGCGATGCGAAGGGGTCCGCCGTCCTGGCTGCTCGTCGGGAGTTGGCGTCGCGCATCGGCTTTCACGCCTGGGTGCAGCAGCAGTGTGCCGAGCAGTTGGCCGTGATACGGGCGGCCGGCCGAACCGCCGGCATGGCCCTGGGCGTGCTGCACGACCTACCCGTCGGAGTGGATGCCGACGGCGCAGACGCGTGGGCGCTGGCCGATGTGCTCGCCGGTGGCGTGAGCGTCGGCGCACCGCCGGACAACTTCACCCCGCGCGGCCAGGACTGGGGTCTGCCGCCGTGGCGTCCCGACCGACTGGCCGCCACCGGATACGCGGCGTTGCGGGATATGTTGCGCGCCATACTGTCTCACGCCGATGGTTTGCGCATCGACCATGTCGCCGGCCTGTGGCGACTGTGGTGGATCCCGCCGGGCGACACCCCGGACCGCGGCACCTATGTGCACTACGACGCCGACGTCATGCTCGCGGTTCTCGCCCTGGAGGCGCACCGGGCCGGCGCTGTCGTTGTCGGTGAAGACCTGGGCACCGTCGAACCGGAGGTCACCGAGGCGCTGGCCGGCAACGGCATGCTCGGCTCGGCGGTCTCGTGGTTCACCCGCGACGAGGCCGACCCGGACCAACCGTTGCTGCCGTCGGCGACGTGGCCGGAGCGGGCGGCGGCCAGTCTGTCCACCCATGACCTGCCCACCGCCGCAGGGTTTCTCCGCGGCGAGCATGTTCGCGCCCGCGCCGAGCTGGGACTGCTCGACGACGTCCCGGGCGAAGAAGCGAACGCCGCCAAGGAGCGCGACGAATGGGTGGCGCTGCTTCGCGCCGAGGGCCTGCTGGCCGACGGTGATCCCGACGACGCGTCGATCATCGTTGCGATGCACCGATTTCTGGCGTCGACGCCGAGCCGGCTGAAGTTGATCTCGCCCTACGATGTCATCGGTGAGATCCGGCAGCCGAACCTGCCCGGCACGATCGACGAGTACCCGAACTGGCGACTGCCGTTGGCCGAGACCCTCGAGGAACTCCGGGCGGATCCGCGGGTCGCCGAGATCGCCGCGACCTTCCGCCGCTGAAAGCCTAGGTACCGAGGCCTAATTCGCCGACAGGATGCAGAACTCGTTGCCCTCCGGGTCGGCCAGCACCACCCAACTCTGGTCGCCCTGGCCGATGTCGACGTGGCGCGCCCCGAGCCCGAGCACCCGGTCGACCTCGGCCTGCTGGTCGTCGGGCGTGAAGTCGAAGTGGATGCGGTTCTTGATCGTCTTGTCGTCGGGCACAGCCAGGAACAGCCAGTCGGGCCCGGCGCCGGCGGGGGCACGCAGAGCCACATCGCCGTCCTCGGTGGGCTCGGCGGGCCAGCCCAGCACCGTCGACCACCACGCGGACAGCGCGTGAATGTCGTGGGCGTCGATGCAGACTTCGCTGAACCGCAGCGTCATTTCATCAACTCCTTCTTGACGACTTTGCCCATCGCGTTGCGCGGCAGCGAGTCGACCAATCGCACTTCCCGCGGCCGCTTGTGCACCGAAAGTTGCTCGGCGACAAAGGCGATCAGGTCCTCAGGGTTGGCATCGCCGACCACGAACGCGACGATCCGCTGGCCGAGATCGGTGTCGGGCAGGCCCACCACCGCGACCTCCTGAACACCCGGGTGGCCGAGCAGCACCGTCTCGACCTCGCCCGCGCCGACCCGGAAGCCACCGGACTTGATCAGGTCCACCGATTCTCGCCCGACGATGCGGTGCATATTGCCGCCGTCGATCACGGCGGCATCGCCGGTGCGGTACCACCCGTCGGCGTCGAAAGCCTCTGCGGTGGCATCGGGCCGATTGAGGTAGCCATCGAACACTGTCGGGGCCTTGAGGTGGAGGCTGCCGATGGTCTCGCCGTCGTGCGGTGCGACCGAACCGTCCTCGTGCACCAGCCGGGTCTCAACCCCGTTGAGCGGCAAGCCAACCCAGCCGGGCCGTCGTTCACCGTCGGCGCGGGTGCTCAGCGTGATCAGCGATTCGGTGCTGCCGTACCGCTCGACGGGTGGCTGGCCGGTCAGTTCGGTCAGCCGGGTGAACACCGGCACCGGCAGCGGTGCGCTTCCGGACACCAGCAGCCGGGCCGAGGCCAGCGCGGTGGCGGCGCCGGTGTCGGCCACCACCCGCGACCACACTGTCGGCACCCCGAAATACAGGCTGCCGCCGGCGGCGGCGTAACCGGCCGGGGTCGGTTTCCCGGTGTGCACGAAGCGATTTCCCACCCGCAACGACCCGAGCAGCCCGAGGATCAGGCCGTGCACGTGGAACAACGGCAACCCGTGCACGAGGGTGTCGTCGGGGGTCCACTGCCAGGCCTGGACCAGCGCGTCGATCTGGGCCGCGATGGCGCGCCTGCTGATCAGCACGCCTTTGGGCAGGCCGGTGGTGCCTGAGGTGTACATGACCATCGCGGTGCTCGACGGCGCAGGCTCGGCGTAGCGATGCCACGACCGGGCGTGCAGCCGTACCGGAACATGGGGTAGGCCACCGAGATCGGCGGGTGACTCCCCCAGCCAGGCTTGAGCGCCGGAGTCGGTGAGGATGTGCGTGCGTTCGGCGACTCCGACGTCGGCGGGCACCGGCACGAACGGGACGCCTGCGATCAGGCAGCCGGTGATGGCGAGCACGGTGGTGGGGGTGGGGGTGGCCAGCACGGCGACCTGGCGGGCACCGCCGACCCGCTCGGCGACCGAGGTGGCTGCCCCGACGAGGTCACTGCGGGACAACACGGCGCCGTCGATCCGCACGGCGTCTCCGATATCTGCTCCGGCGGCGACGGTGGCGGGATTCAGGGAGGCCAGCAACACGTCGCCGACGCTACCGAAGATACTGGGCGGGTGAAGCCCATCACCCAGCTCTCATCGCGCGAGGTGTACCGCAACCGATGGATGTCGGTGCGTGAGGACACCGTCGAACGGCCGGACGGCTCCACCGGCATTCACGGCGTCGTCGACCGGCCCGACTATGCCGTGGTCATCGCGGTCGACGGCGACCGGCTGGCGATGGTCGAGCAGTATCGCTATCCGATGGGAGCCCGTCGCTGGGAGTTCCCGATGGGCACCGTCCCCGGGGAGCCCGACATCGACCCGGCCGACCTGGCGGCCCGCGAACTACGCGAGGAGACAGGCCTCACGGCGGGCTCACTGATGTTGCTCGGCCGTCTCGACGTCGCACCCGGGATCATGAGCCAGCGGGGCTGGGTGTTCCTGGCCACCGATGTCACCGAGGGTGAGCCCGACCGCGAGCACGAAGAGCAGGACATGCATTTCGAATGGTTCGGGCGCAGCCAATTCGAGGAGATGGTCCGCACGGGTGAGATCACCGATGCCCAGTCCCTCGCGGCGTATGCGCAACTGCTGCTCAAGGAGCGTTTCGAGTCCTAATCGTGACCGGCACGCGTGGGGCAGATGTGACAGGTGAGGTTTTCTGACGGCTACGCTGATAACTCGCAACGACGTTCCGAGGAGTCATGAGCCGCCAAAGTTGGGGTGCCACGCTGGTGGCCGCCGCGACGATCTGCGCCGCGGGACTGGTGTCCCCCGCCTCGGCGCACGGTCAGCCGCTGGCCTGGACCGGGCGCTACCAGATGACGACCTACGCCTCCCAGAAAGCCGGCACCAGCCCGGCGACTCGCCAGAAGGAAAACGACTTCGGCGCGGTGTTCACCCTCTCGACAGCCTGCTCGGGTGGCGCCTGTGTGGCCACGGTCGTCGACGGTCCTGCACCGAGCAACCCGACGATCCCCCAGCCGACCCGCTACACCTGGAACGGTGCCGAGTGGGCCACCACCTACGACTGGGTGTGGGACTGCTTCCTCGGTGACGGCTACCAGAAGCAGTGGAGCCCGGCCACCTCGTGGGCGTTCTACACGCCGCAGCCCGACGGATCCCTGCGCGGCACATGGCACACCGACATCGCGTCAGGACCCTGCCGCGGCAGCGTCGTCATGCCCGTCACGGCAGTGCCCGCCTGACGCTGGACCCCCGCGCCCGCACAATGGATAGCGTGACCGGCACGGCGACCACGACGACGGCGGCGCGTAACCATGCGATGGACCTCTATCGGGTAATCGCCTTGGTGTTCGTCGTCATCGGGCACTGGATCGCGGCGGCGCTGACCTTCTCCGACGGCGGGTTCTGGCGGGAGAACCCACTGGTCGACATGCCGTGGACGCAGTGGCTGACGTGGATCTTCCAGGTCGTCCCGGTGTTCTTCGTGGTGGCCGGCTATGCCAGCGCGGTGTCGTGGACGCAGCGCACCTCCGACGAGTCCAGACAAGCGTGGCTACGACGGCGACTGGTCCGCCCGCTGGGGCCGACCGTGGTCTACGTCGTGTTCGCTCTGCTGGTCGTGGCGGTCCTCGGCCGGGTCGGCGTCGCGGGCTCAGAACTCGACTTCGGTGCCTGGGCGGTGGCCATGCACCTGTGGTTCCTGGGCATCTACGTGGTGGTGGTCGCACTGACCCCCGTCGCGGTCGCCGCACACCGGCGCTGGGGCAAGTGGGTGCCGTTCGTGATGACGCTCGCCGTCGCGGCGGTCGACGTGGCGACCATCGGCGCTCACCTGCCCTACGTCGGCTGGCTGAACTATCTGCTGGTCTGGGGCGTGCTCTACCAACTCGGCATCGCCTGGCACGACGGCACACTATGTCGTCGCGCGGCGATCGCGGTGGCTGTCCTGTCGGCGATCGTCCTGGCTCTGGCGGTCACCGTCGGGCCCTATCCGGTCAGCATGATCGGGGTCCCCGGCGCGGTCGTGAACAACACCGGACCGCCCAACCTGGCGCTGCTGGCACTCGGCGGGGTGCAGGCCGGTGTGGCGCTGGCCGTGGCGCCCACGGTGAACCGGATGGTGAAATCTGTTCGTACGCAGCGTGTTCTGGCCGTCGCCAATGACAACGTGATGGCCCTCTACCTGTGGCACATGGTCCCGGTGGTGATCGTGGCGGTCGCTGGCTATCCGACCGGGCTGCTGCCGCAACCGACCCTCGGCACAGCGGCCTGGTGGTGGTTCCGGCTGGAGTGGGTGGCGATCCTGGCCGTGGTGGCTGCGGTCGAGCTGCTGTTGTTGTGGTGGGGCCGCAGATTGTTCTCGGCGCCGCTGCCCACCGTCGCCGTCGCCATTGCGCCCCGGCTCGGCGAGGTCCTGTTGTTCGCCGGCACACTGACGATCGCGGTGACCATCTCGGTGTTCGCGACACTGGGATTCGCCCCCGGCGGGCGGTTCCCCGTCGCCCTGAGCATCGCCTTCGCCGTGGGCGTGCTGCTGGTCTCTGTGACACCGGTCAGTAGGCGTCGAACCCGAGCTTGACCGCCAGCACCAGACCGGCGACGCCGATGAGGATGCGCAGCGGGGTGCCGGGGGCGTGCCGGACCACGACGGGTCCCAGCCGGGATCCGATCAGGCAGCCGGCGCCCAGCGGGACGACCGCGAGCCAGTGCACCGGCGCGAGGAACGCGAACAGCACCGCCGCAACGAGATTGGCCAGTCCGAGCAGGATGTTCTTGGCGGCATTGGCGTGAGCCAGGCTGTCGGCTCCCGCGTTGAGCAGCAATGCCAGGAGTAGCACGCCAGCGGCGGCGCCGAAATAACCGCCATACAAGGCGATTCCGAAAATCGCGACGCCCTCGGCCGCCACAACGAGTCGGCGCCGTGGCCCGGGATGGGGTGTGCCGCGCGGAGCGACGATCGCCACCGAGGCCAGGGCGAGCAGTATCGGGACCACCTTCTCGAACGCGTCGGCAGGCGTGGTCAGTAACAAGACCGCGCCGGCCGCCCCGCCCGCGACGGTCACCGGCGCCATCCGGGCGATGAAGCGTCCTTGTCCGACCAGTTCGGGTCGCGATCCCCACGCCGATCCGATGCCGTTGAACACCAGCGCCACGGTGTTGGTCACATTCGCCGTCACCGGCGGCAGCCCGATTGCCAGCAGGGCCGGGTAGGTGGCCACCGAGGCCAGTCCGGCGATACTGCCCGTCAATCCACCGAGCACACCGGCGATCAGCAAGGTGATGGCGTCGAGTGCGCTCAGGTGCCTGTCTTTCTATCGATGCGTCAGGGCTCGCAGAAAGAACATCAGGTTGGCCGGGCGTTCGGCAAGTCGGCGCACGAAGTACCCGTACCACTGCGTGCCGAACGGCACGTACACCCGAACCTGGTTGCCCTCCGCCGCGAGCCGGCGCTGCTCGTCGTCCCGGATGCCATAGAGCATCTGATACTCGAAACGGTCTGTATCCCGGCCGAATTCGTTCGCCATCGCCGCGGCGGCCGCGATGACCGAGGGATCGTGGGAGGCGACCATCGGATATCCGTTGCCGGCCATCAGCGTACGCAGACAGCGCAGGTAGGACTCGGTGACCGCGGCGGCGTCGCGGTAGGCCACCGACGCCGGCTCGTCGTAGGCGCCCTTGCACAGCCGGATCCGGGCACCGGCCGCCGCGAAGTCGGCGCAATCGGCCTCGCTGCGCTTGAGGTAAGCCTGCAGAACGGTTCCCAGCCAATCGAATTCGGTGCGCAGCTCGCGCACGACCGACAACGTCGAGTCGGTGGTGGTGTGGTCCTCGGCGTCGACGGTGACCCAGACGCCGACCTGCTGCGCCCGCTGGCAGATCGTATGCGCGTTCTCGAGAGCGATCTTGTCACCGTCCTTCGGGAGTGCCTGGCCGAGCGCGGACAGTTTGAGCGACACCTCCAGTGGGCGGACGATGGCCGCATTTTCGGCTCGGGCGCCGAGCGCGTCGAGTAGGTCGAGGTAGGCCTTGACGGTGGCCTCGGCCGCGTCGGTGTCGGTGACGTCCTCTCCGAGGTAGTCGATACTGACCAGCCGTCTCGAGTCACGCAGCGCGCAGACCGCGGCCAGTGCGTCGTCCGTCGTCTCCCCCGGCACGAACCGGCCGACCACGTCGCGCGCGATCGGTAGCCGCTCGGCGCTGTGCCGCAACCGATTCGAGCGGCTGGCGGCCAGGATGGCGGGGCGTGCGACGCGGGTGAACGTACTCATCACTGCACCCCCATGTGCGGGTAGGTGTGACCAGTGGGCGGAACGAACGTCTCCTTGATGGACCGTGCCGACGTCCAGCGCAGCAGGTTGAGCGGTGAACCCGCCTTGTCGTTGGTGCCCGAGGCCCGCGATCCGCCGAACGGTTGCTGCCCGACGACCGCTCCGGTCGGCTTGTCGTTGACGTAGAAGTTGCCCGCGGCGAATCGCAATCGCTCGGCAGCGGTCTGCACAGCGGCCCGGTCGTCGGCGATCACCGCACCGGTGAGCGCATAGCGGGAGCCGCCGTCGACGACGTCGAGAACCGCATCGAATTCGTCGTCGGGATAGACATGGACCGCGAGGATCGGACCGAAGTACTCGGTAGAGAAGGCCTCGTCGGTCGGGTCGTCGGACAGCAGAACGGTCGGACGCACGAAATAGCCTTCACTGTCGTCACATTCACCACCGACGGCGACGGTGACACCAGGCGCGCACTTGGCTCTTTCCAAAGCACGAGCGTTCTTCGCGAACGCGCGGGCGTCGATCACGGCTCCGCCGTAGTTCGACAGGTCGGTGACGTCGCCGTAGGTCAGTGCCTCGGTGGCGCCGAGGAAGTCGTCGCCCATGGTCTGCCACACCGAGCGCGGGATGAACGCCCGCGAGGCGGCCGAGCACTTCTGGCCCTGGTAGTCGAACGCCCCGCGAATCAGCGCGGTGCGCAACACATCCGGATCGGCCGAGCTGTGCGCGACGATGAAGTCCTTGCCACCGGTCTCGCCCACCAGCCGCGGGTAGCTGTCGTAGTCGGCGATGCGGGTGCCGACCTCACGCCACAGGTGCTGGAACGTCGCGGTCGATCCGGTGAAGTGGATACCGGACAGCCGCCGGTCGGCCAGCACGACATCGGAGACCGCAAGCCCGTCGCCGGCCACCAGGTTGATCACACCGGGCGGCAGGCCGGCAGCTTCGAGCAATTGCATCGTCAGATACGCCGCGAAGGTCTGGGTGATCGACGGCTTCCACACCACGGTGTTGCCCATCAGTGCCGGCGCGGTCGGCAGGTTGGCGGCGATCGCGGTGAAGTTGAACGGGGTGACGGCGTAGACGAAGCCGTCCAGGGGGCGGTAGTCGGTGCGGTTCCATACGCCTGGACCGCTGATCGGCTGCTGGGCCAGGATCTGTCGGGCGAACGCGACATTGAAGCGCCAGAAGTCGACCAGCTCGCAGGGGGCGTCGATCTCGGCCTGGTAGGCGGTCTTGGACTGGCCCAGCATGGTGGCCGCGGCGATCTTCTCCCGCCACGGGCCTGCCAGTAGGTCGGCGGCACGCAGGAACACCGCGGCCCGTTCGTCGAACGGGGTCGCGGCCCAGTCGTGTTTGGCGGCCATCGCCGCATCGACCGCGGCGGCGGCATCGGCGGCCGTGCCGTTGGTCAGCGTGCCCAGCCGGGCGCTGTGCCGGTGCGGTTGGACCACGTCGATGCGGTCGCCGTCGCCGAGGCGGTGAACGCCGCCGACCACGTGCGGCAGGTCGACGGGGTGGGCGGACAACTCGTGAAGGGCCACCGTGAGGCGGTCTCGTTCAGCAGATCCTGGCGCGTAATCGTGAACCGGCTCGTTGGCCGGCGCGGGAACATCGGTGCGGGCGTCCATGTCCCTCAGGATGACTCCCGACGCGACCCGAACTATTGGCTGATACGCCAAGACTTATGCCACCCGCTAGTAGTATCCGACAATATGCGGGAGGCCGGCGTCAGCCTGGGTCAGCTGGTGTTGGCCCTGGATGCGACGTTGGTGCGGCTCGTCGAGGCGCCTCGGGGTCTGGACCGCCCGGTCCGCTCGGCGGCACTGATCGACTCGGACGACGTGCGGCTGGGCCTGGCGGTCAGCGCCGGCTCGGCGGACGTGTTCTTCCTTCTCGGCATCTCCGACAGTGATGCGGTGCGCTGGCTGGACCGGCAGGTCGCCGCCCACGGCTCCCCCGCGGCGATCTTCGTCAAGGAGCCATCCGACGCGGTGGTCGCCCGGGCGGTGGCGGCCGGTGCCGCGGTCGTCGCCGTCGACCCGAAAGCCCGCTGGGAACGGCTGTACCGCCTGGTCAACCACGTCTTCGAGCACCGTCGCACCGACTCGCTCACCGATTCCGGTACCGATCTGTTCGCGCTGGCGCAGTCGATCGCCGACCGCACCCACGGCATGGTCAGCATCGAGGACGCGCAGTCGCACGTGCTGGCCTATTCGGCGTCCAACGACGAGGCCGACGAGCTGCGTCGACTGTCCATTCTGGGCCGGGCCGGGCCGCCGGACCATCTGCGGTGGATCGCACAGTGGGGCATCTTCGACCGGTTGCGCGCAGGCCCCGAGGTGGTGGCGATCGACGAGCGGCCCGAGCTGGGGCTGCGGCCGCGGCTGGCGATCGGCATCCATCGCCAGGACGGGCCGCCGGTATTCGACGGCACCATCTGGGTGCAGCAGGGCACCCGGCCGCTCGCCGACGACGCCGACGAGGCGTTGCGGGGCGCGGCGGTCTTGGCCGCCCGGATCATGGCGCGACTGGCCGCACGGCCGTCAGCGCACCTGCTGGCCGTGCAGCAACTGCTCGGGCTGGCCGACCCCGACGGGCTGGACCTGGCCGGGGTAGCCCGCGAACTGCGCATCCCCGTCGACGGCCGCGCCGCGGTGATCGGCTTCGTCACCACCGGCGCCGACCCTCGGCTGCCCGATGTTCTGGCATTGAGCGCCAGCGCTTTCCGCCCCGACGCACAGGTGGCCGCCGGCGGTTCACGGGTCTACGTCGTGCTGCCGGACTCCGGGCGCACCGCCGCCGTGGTGTCCTGGATCCGCGGCACCATCGGCACGCTGCACGCCGAGCTCGGACTGGACCTGCACGCGGTGATCGCCGCCCCGATCGCCGGGCTGGCCGCGGTCGCCGGCGCCCGCCGCGAGATCGACCGCGTCTTCGACAGCGCCCAGCGGCACCCGGTGTTCGGCAAGGTGACCACGCTGGCCGAGGCTCGCACCACGGTGCTGCTCGACGAGATCGTCACACTCGTGGCCGCCGACGAGCGGCTGATCGATCCGCGGGTGCGCGCCCTGCGGGAGGCCGACCCGACGCTGGCCGAGACCCTGCGGGTCTACCTGGACTGCTTCGGCGATGTGGCGGCGGCTGCGGCGGCGCTTCACGTCCACCCGAACACGGTTCGCTATCGGGCGCGCCGACTTGAGCAGGCACTTTCCACTTCGCTGAGCGATCCCGACGTCCGGCTATTACTGTCATTGAGCCTGCGGGCGACCGCTTGATCAGAGCAGTCAAGCAGCCGCGCCGCATAAGCGAGAAATTTTTTGACCAACCTGGTAACACTGTTGCATCTGTTGCCGATGAGGCTTTTGTCATGACTGGCTGTGAAGCTCGTCACGACGCCAGAAACCTCGGTGAACCGGGCCCCCCGATCACCGTCGAACCACTGAGCACAAGGGGTCAGGATGAAATACATGGGTCGAGTGCTGGTGGCGATGATCGCCGCCGTCGCGGCGTTGTTCGTCGGGACGGGTACCTCGCACGCAGGTTTGGATAATGAGCTGAGTCTGGTCGACGGCGGTGGCCGGACGATGACGGTGCAGCAGTGGGACACCTTCCTCAACGGTGTGTTCCCGTTGGACCGCAACCGGCTGACTCGGGAGTGGTTCCACTCCGGCAAGGCTGTCTACAGCGTGGTCGGCCCGGGCGCCGATGAGTTCGCGGGCACCTTGGAGCTGGGCTACCAGGTGGGCTTCCCCTGGTCGCTGGGCGTGGGCA
>NZ_JBGGNO010000014.1:0-411931 GCF_041287105.1 Mycobacterium sp. SA01
CAACTCCCGCAACAAAATATTCAGCGTGAACGACACCAACACCGTGAACGGAATCGCCACCAACAACGTCGGCGCCAACGACACCCGCGCCACAAACCACGCCTGCTCCAAAAACTCCCGCCACTGAAACGGCTTCCGAAACACAAACCGCACAGCATCCGCCGACATCGCAAACAAGCCACCAATAGCCTGCATCGGACCCGACAGCCCGTTCAACGCAATGCCCGGCGACCAACGACTTGATGTGGGATTAGCCATGGGTGTCTTCAGAACCTCCAACGTCATCGTGTTCATCGCCCCAGCGTCATGGCACTAACCGGTCCAAAACTGGAACGTGTTTCAACGACGCCAACGCAGATTAGTGCACTTACCGCCCGCGCGGTAGCGAATCTCGGCAATCGAGATGTGTGACTGGTGGTGTGGCTGTTTCTCGCCAGCTATTCGAGACGACTCGGGTGCAAGTGTCTCGTTCAGGGTCCCGCGAGCCGTCGTCCTCGATTCCGGTCAGCGGGATCCACTTCGCACACCGATGATCACAGCCCACAATGTTGGGCGACTTCATCGCAGACCGAACAGGAGTAGATCCGCCATGGCGACCTTGCAGCGTTACACCGATCGTCGTGTGTTGATCACCGGCGGCGGGTCCGGCATCGGGCAGGCCTGTGTGCTGCGCATTCTCGACGAAGGCGGCCGGGTGGCGGCGGCCGACATCAGCGAGTCCGGACTCAAGGACACCCTGGCCAAAGCCGGCGACGCCGGCGATCGGCTGACCACGGTGGTCGTCGACGTCGGTTCCGAGGACTCGGTGAAATCAGCTGTGGGTGAGGCGATCTCCGCGCTCGGTGGTCTTGACACACTCGTCAATGTGGCAGGCATCCTGCGGTCGGACCACTTTCTGGACACCACGCTCGCCGCCTTCGAACAGGTGTTGCGGGTGAATCTCGTCGGCACCTTCCTGGTCACCCGCGAAGCTCTCCCGGCGCTCAAGGCCGGCACCGCCCCCGCCGTGGTGAACTTCAGCTCGACGTCGGCGACGTTCGCCCACCCCTATATGTCGGCGTACGCCGCGTCCAAAGGTGGCGTGCAGGCCATGACGCACGCATTGGCTGCCGAGTTCGCCAAGGACGGCATTCGGTTCAACTCGGTACAGCCGGGCTCGATCTCGTCGGGCATGACCGACGGCACCGGGGAGTCGAAGCAGAGCATCGGCCCCGGGCTGCCCGACGATGTCGACTACAGCCTGTTCGGCCGGGTCGCTCCCCTGGTGCCGTTGCCCAAGGGCGAGATCTTCGCCAAGCCCGATGCGGTCGCCAACGTCGTTGCGATGCTTGGCAGTCCGGATGCCTACTTCGTCTCGGGCACCGAGGTCCGGGTCGACGGCGGCGCCCACATGTGAGTCAGGCGTCGATTCCGGATGTGAGGATGGCGGCCAGTTCCCGGTAGGCCGCAGCGTCGTCGAGTCCGGTGGTGGACCGGACGATCCCCTGCTGAATGCGGACCATCATCGCTGCGGCCAGGTCCGCCGCGAATGCCGCGTGCACATCTCGAAACTCTTGCGTCGCAACGCCTTCGGCGATCAGCTCGCTGACCCGGCGGGCGGCGATCGCGGTGTTCTGCTCATAGACGGCCCGCGCGGGCGCAAACGCATCCAGGTCGGCCATGAAGCGGTCCGACGCGACTTCGAGCGCGGCGCCGACCGCGGCGAGGTAGGCGGTGATTCGCGCTCGTGCGTCGCCGGCCCGGGCAACCTCCTGCTCGACATCGTCGGTGGCCCGCCGGAAGAAGTGGACGGCGACGGCGTGCACCAACTGCTCCTTGCTGCCGGCAAGCGTGTAAAGCGTGCCCTTCGAACAACGCAGCCGGGCGGCGATGTCGTCGAGGGTGAGGTGCGCGAAGCCCTCGGCGAGAAAGAGCGCGAGAAGTGAGTCGAACAATTCGCCGCGGCGCCGGGTTCCGAAGCTCGACCGGTTGACCATCGCCGTAATAGTACTGATAGATGTAAGCCAGTACTGTTTTAAGTATCAATCGAGAGGTCCCGCCCATGCCCGTCGACCGACTACTCCCCAACCCGGACGCTGCGGATCTCATTGCGTTGACCCGCGACATCTGCTCTCGCGTGCTCAACCCGATCGTCGACGAGCACGAGCGGACCGAGACCTACCCCGATGGGGTTTTCGCCCAACTCGGCGCGGCCGGGCTACTGAGCCTGCCGCAACCGGAGGAATGGGGCGGCAGCGGCCAGCCCTATGAGGTCTACCTGCAGGTCCTCGAAGAGATAGCGGCGAGCTGGGCCGCGATCGCGGTGGCAGTCAGCGTGCACAGCCTGTCGTGTCACCCGCTGCTGGCGTTCGGCACCGATGAGCAGCGCGCCCGGTGGCTGCCCGGCATGTTGTCCGGTGAGCAGATCGGCGCATACAGCCTCTCGGAACCCCAGGCCGGGTCGGACGCCGCCGCCGTGCGGTGCAAAGCGGTATTTTCCGAGGCGGCGCCCGGGTACGTCATCACCGGCTCGAAGGCCTGGATCACCCACGGCGGGCGGGCCGATTTCTACAGCCTGTTCGCCCGTACCGGGGAAGGTTCGCGCGGCATCTCCTGCTTCCTGGTGCCTGCCGATCAGCCCGGGCTGAGCTTCGGCAAGCCCGAAGAGAAGATGGGTTTGTCCGCGGTTCCCACGACGTCGGCGTTCTACGACAACGCGGTCATCGATGCCGAGCGCCGCATCGGCGCCGAGGGCCAGGGTCTGCAGATCGCGTTCAGTGCACTGGACTCGGGCCGGCTCGGCATCGCGGCCGTCGCCGTCGGCATCGCCCAGGCGGCGCTCGACGACGCGTGCGCCTACGCCAACGAGCGGACCACGTTCGGCCGCAAGATCATCGACCATCAAGGGCTGGGCTTCCTGCTCGCTGACATGGCCGCCGCGGTGGCCAGCGCCCGGGCCACCTACCTGGACGCCGCGCGGCGCCGCGATGCCGGCCTGCCGTACTCGCAACAGGCCAGCGTGGCCAAGCTGGTGGCGACCGATGCCGCGATGAAGGTGACCACCGACGCCGTCCAGGTGCTCGGCGGCGTCGGCTACACCCGCGACTACCGGGCTGAGCGCTACATGCGCGAAGCGAAGATCACCCAGATCTTCGAAGGAACCAACCAAATCCAGCGCCTGGTTATCGCACGGGGGCTCACGACGGCCTGAGCCGGGTTACGATCCGTCCCAGCGGGGACCCTCAGCCACCTGGGCCCGCGCCGAAAGCCGTGCCCCAAACCGGGTCGCGACGAGCGAATCCATCGAAGAATTCATATTTCGTTGCGGAATCGGTTGCGAAGAGCACGCAAATCCGCAATCGTTTAGGGGCGGAGTCGACGGGTCATGTCTCGCCGGCCCGCGGGATGAAGGAGGACGGGCCCTGACCGACACCGGCGCCACCGCCACCCAGCAGACCCCCGGACACACCGGACCACGACGCGCCAGCGGCGCACCGGTCATCGAGATCGACCACGTCGTCAAACGTTTCGAGGATTACGTCGCCGTCGCCGATGCCGACTTCTCGATCGGCGCAGGCGAGTTCTTCTCCATGCTCGGCCCGTCGGGCTGCGGAAAGACCACCACCCTGCGGATGATCGCCGGGTTCGAACAGCCCACCGAGGGCGCGATTCGACTCGAGGGTGTCGACGTGTCCCGGGTGCCTCCGCACAAGCGCAACGTGAACACCGTCTTCCAGCACTACGCGCTGTTCCCCCACATGACGGTGTGGGACAACGTCGCCTACGGGCCGCGTAGTCAGAAGAAAGACAAGGCCACCGTCAAGAAGAGCGTCGACGAGCTGCTCGAGGTCGTCCGGCTGACCGACTTCGCCGAGCGCAAGCCCGCCCAGCTCTCCGGCGGCCAGCAACAGCGCGTCGCACTCGCCCGCGCACTGGTCAACTACCCCAGCGCCCTGCTGCTCGACGAACCGCTCGGCGCCCTGGACCTCAAACTGCGTCACGTCATGCAGTTCGAACTCAAGCGCATCCAGCGCGAGGTCGGCATCACATTCGTCTACGTGACCCACGACCAAGAGGAAGCGCTCACGATGAGCGACCGAATCGCGGTCATGAACCAGGGCAACGTCGAGCAGATCGGCACCCCGAACGACATCTACGACCGTCCCGCCACCGTGTTCGTCGCCGGCTTCATCGGCCAGGCCAACCTCTGGCACGGCCGGCAGACCGGCCGGGTCAACCGCGACTTCGTCGAAGTTGAGGTGCTGGGCACCAAACTCAAGGCCCGACCCGGTGACACCACCATCGAACCCGGCGGCCAGGCCACCCTGATGGTCCGGCCCGAACGCGTTCGGGTGTCGATGGACCAGCCCACCGGCGATGTGGCCTCCGTCAGCGCCAAGGTCGTCGACTTGACCTTCCAGGGACCGGTGCTGCGGCTGTCGCTGGCCGGCGCGGACGGTGCCCCGATTCTGGCTCACGTCGGGACCGACCAGGATCTGCCCATGTTGCGTCCCGGCGACGACGTGTTCGTGGCCTGGGCCCCCGACGCATCTCTGGTCCTGCCCGCCGCCGACATCCCCACCACCGAAGACCTCGAAGACATGCTCGACGACTCCTAGACCGCATCGACGCCGCTACCGCCGCTCCTCCTCCGACCTTCCCCCTTACGAAAGGCATTACGGCACATGGCCACAGAGAATGACTCCCGGATCTTTGCCTCGAACGCGTCCCGGCGCCGGTTCATCGGTGGTGGCGCCGCCGCCGCAGCCGCACTGGTCCTCGGACCGTCCTTCCTCGCGGCGTGCGGTAAGTCGGACAACAAGAGCAGCTCCAGTGGCCCGGCCACCCCGACCGATGACGGCTCGCCGGCCACCGGAAAGCTCCGCATCTCGAACTGGCCGCTGTACATGGCCGACGGATTCGTCGCGGCGTTCCAGACCGCGACCGGAATCACCGTCGACTACAAAGAGGACTACAACGACAACGAAGAGTGGTTCGCCAAGAACAAGGAGCCGCTGTCGCGTAAGCAGGACATCGGCGCCGACCTGGTGGTGCCCACCCAGTTCATGGCGGCCCGGCTCAACGGGCTGGGCTGGCTCAACGGGATCAGCGAAAGCCGTTGGACCAACAAGAAGAACATGCGTGAGGACCTGCTCAACGCCAAGGCCGACCCGGGCCGTAAGTTCAGCGCGCCCTACATGTCCGGCATGACGGCGCTGGCCTACAACCGGGCTGCCACCGGTCGCGACATCACCAAGATCGACGACCTGTGGGATCCCGCGTTCAAGGGCAAGATCAGCCTGCTCGCCGACACCCAGGACGGGCTCGGCATGATCATGCTGTCGCAGGGCAACTCGGTGGAGAACCCGACCAGCGACGGCGTGAACAAGGCGGTCGCTCTGATCAAGCAGCAGAAGGACGCCGGCCAGATCCGCAGATTCACCGGCAACGACTACGCCGACGACCTGGCGTCCGGCAATGTCGTTATCGCTCAAGCGTATTCGGGCGATGTGGTGCAGCTGCAGAAGGACAACCCGGATCTGAAGTTCGTGGTACCCGAGACCGGTGGCACCACGTTCGTCGACACCATGGTCATCCCCTACACCACGCAGAATCAGAAGGCCGCCGAGGCGTGGATCAACTATGTCTACGACCGGGCCAACTACGCCAAGCTGATCGCGCACACCCAATACGTGCCGGTGCTGTCGGACATGACCGACGAGCTCAACAAGATCGATCCCGGCCTGGCCGCGAACCCGTTGATCAACCCGCCGAAGGAGACCCTCGACAAGTTGAAGACGTGGGCTGCGCTCACCGATCAACAGACCCAGGAGTTCAACACCGCTTACGCCGCCGTCACCGGCGCCTGATCTGATGGCCGGTGTAGCCACCAGTAACCGGCAGCGGAGCAAACTCGCTCCGTACTTGATGATCCTGCCCGCGCTGGCCTATCTCGTCGTCTTCTATGTGGTGCCGTTCGTCTCGCTGTTCCGGACATCGCTGTCGAAGATGGAAGGCTCGGTGTACCTGCCGACGCTGACCTTCGCCTGGGACCTGGGCAACTACGGCGACGCATTCACCTTGTACCGCGACCAGATCCTGCGGTCGTTCGGCTACGCGCTGGCCGCCACGGTGTTGTGCGCGTTGTTGGCCTTCCCGCTGGCCTACGTCATCGCCTTCAAGGCGGGCCGGTACAAGAACCTGTTGCTGGGCCTGGTGATCCTGCCGTTCTTCGTGACGTTCCTGATCCGGACGCTGGCGTGGAAGACCATCCTGGCCGACGACGGCTGGGTGGTCAGTGCACTCGCCACGCTGCATCTGCTGCCCCCGGAAGGGCGGTTGCTGTCGACGAGTTGGGCGGTGATCGGAGGCCTGACCTACAACTGGATCATCTTCATGATCCTGCCGCTGTACGTGAGCCTGGAGAAGATCGACGCCCGCCTGCTGGAGGCGTCGCGCGATCTCTATGCCACCAACCGCAGGATGTTCGGCAAGGTGATCCTGCCGCTGGCGACGCCCGGCGTGCTGGCCGGCAGCATGTTGGTGTTCATTCCGGCGGTCGGCGACTTCATCAATGCCGATTACCTCGGTAGCACCCAGAACACCATGATCGGCAACGTCATTCAGAAGCAGTTCCTGGTGGTCAAGGACTATCCGGCCGCCGCCGCCCTGAGCTTCGTGCTGATGGCGCTGATCTTGGTCGGTGTGCTGCTGTACACCCGGGCCCTGGGTACGGAGGATCTGGTATGACGTCCCAGCGAGAAGCGAAGCGGGGTCGCGCATGACTTCCCAGCGAGAAGCGAAGCGGGATCGCGCATGACAACAGAAGCCGGGTTGGCCATCGCGCAGACGGTGGATCACGGTGGGCTTGCCAAGCCCGGCCGCAATTTCCGCGGCTCGTTCAAGATCGGCGATGTGGCACTGCGGATCGTCGCCGGGCTGGTGCTGTTCTACCTGTTCCTGCCGATCCTGGTGATCATCGTATTCTCGTTCAACGATCCGGCCGGGAAGTTCAACTACACCTGGCAGGGCTTCACGCTCGACAACTGGGCCCATCCGTTCAAGTACCCGGCCCTGACCGACGCGCTCAAGCTGAGCCTGGAGGTCGCCGCCGTGTCGACGGCGATCGCCACCGTGCTCGGCACCCTGGTCGCGGTCGCACTGGTCCGGCAACGGTTTCGCGGACGCACCGCGGTGGACACCTTTCTGATCCTGCCGCTGACCTCGCCCGAGGTCGTGATGGGTGCCTCGTTGCTGACCCTGTTCCTGGATCTGAACTGGCCCACCGGCTTCACGACAATCCTGATCGCCCACGTGGCGTTCGAGATCAGCTTCATCGCGATGACGATCCGGGCCCGCATCCGCGGGTTCGACTGGACGCTGGAGGACGCCTCGCTGGACTTGGGAGCCAGTCCGCTGCGCACCTTCTTCAGGGTGACACTGCCGCTGATCGTGCCGGGTATCGTGGCGGCCGCCATGTTGTCGTTCGCGCTGTCGCTGGACGACTTCATCATCACCTACTTCGTCAGTGGCTCAACGGTGACCTATCCGCTCTATGTCAATGCGGCGACGAAAGCGGCTGTGCCACCGCAGATCAACGTGCTCGCCACCGCGATCTTGGTGATCAGCCTCGTCCTGCTGGCCGCGGGAACGCTGTACCGGCGCAAACGCGACACCTGAGTTCCGACACGCGAACCGACCGGTTCGGTCCGCTAGTCAGCACGGGTACGGCATCCTTGGCGGGTGAGCGTCGACGCGATACTGGAATCCATCCCACCGCTGGCGGTGTACCTGGTCGTCGGTCTGATCATCGGGCTGGAAAGCCTCGGCATCCCCTTGCCGGGCGAAATCGCCTTGGTGAGCGCGGCCCTGCTGGCGAGCCGGCACACCCTCGACATCAGTCCGTTGTGGGTGGGTGCCGCCGCCACGATCGGCGCCATCATCGGTGACTCGATCGGCTACACGATCGGCCGTCGGTTCGGGATGGGGTTGTTCGAGCGGCTCGGTAAGCGCTTCCCGAACCACTTCGGTCCCGGGCATGTGGCGCTGGCCAAGCAGCTGTTCACCCGATGGGGTGTGTGGGCGGTGTTCTTCGGCCGATTCATCGCGCTGTTGCGGATCCTGGCCGGCCCGCTGGCGGGCGCCTTGCACATGCACTACGGCCGCTTCCTCGCCGCCAACGCCTCCGGCGCCGTCTGCTGGGCGGGCGGCACCACCGCGGTGGTCTACTACCTCGGTCTGGCCGCCGAGAAGTGGCTGGCGCGGTTCTCCTGGGTTGCGCTGGTCGTCGCGATCGTCGCAGGCGTCGGGCTGACCCTGCTACTGCGGGAGCGCACCCGCAATCTGATCGCCCAACTCGAATCCGAGCATGATTGGGAGACCCTGCGCAAGCGCGAGTGATGTGAGGCAACTGCCCCATGCCCGAAGTCGATGTGGGAGGCGAGCATTGGCCGATGACCACACCTCAGAGCGCATTGCGAGCCGTCGCAGATCGTCCGAGTCTGCCGGCCGGCACCGACGACCGGGTCAGGGGCTTCGGCATCATGGGCCTGCCGTTTGCCACCGGGCACTATCTGGCATACCGGGATTTCAGCGCATCCTCGTTCTCCCCCGCCTACCGATCGGTGTGGCATCGCGACCCAGACGGTCGATGGACCTTCTACGCCACCACACCCGCCGAGCAGAGCTGTTCGCGCTATTTCAGTTCAGCCACAACGGTTCCCGCCGTGCAATGCGACATCACGATGTCCTGGACCGACCCCTGGTCCCTGGACATCGCCATCCCCGGGCTACTGCGGTGGTCCGTCGACATGCGCAGCACGCCGATCACCCACGCCGTCAGCCGACTCGGCCACGCCATGCCCGAACGGGCCTGGACCAGTGTCCCGGTACTCGAAGCCATGGGGCGGATCGCCGGCCCGCTGTTGCGGACCGGCGGAATGCGGTTGGCCGGCTCCGCCCCTAACGGTCAGGCGTTCCGCGTGGCGCCGCGCCAGATCTGGGCGGTCCGTCGCTCGCGGGCTGTGTTCGACGGCGTCAGCCTCGGCGCGGTCGCCCCGCTGGCCACCCAGAGCAGACTTGCCGATTTCCGGCTCCCGCAGCGCGGCCTGTGCGTGATCGGCACCGCCCGCTTCGACAGTTTCGACCCACGGCGCCACACCCCAGCGTGTTAGGGAGCACAATCGAGGTCGTGGCTGCGCCGAGGACGCCCACCGGGCCGCCGTCGCGGGGGCCGAGCCGGGCCGAGATGCTGGCCGCTCTGTCGGTCGCGATCGACCTCGGCCTCGGGCAGCCTGCCGAACACATGCTGCGGGCCGCGCTGATCGGAACCCGCATCGCCGACCGGCTCGGCCTCGAGCGGCAGCAACGCGATTGCGTGTACTACAGCACTCTGGTGATGTGGATCGGCTGTCACGCCGACTCCCACGAGTTCGCAGGCTGGTTCGGTGACGACATCGCGGTGCGCCGCGACGCCTACCACGTCGACTGGGCGGGGCTGCCCTACTACCGGTTCCTGGCCGCCAATATCGGCCGGGGGGAACCGATCACGCAGCGGCTGACCTCGATCGCGACGTTGTTTCTCAACGCCCGGGGCAACATGTCGGCGATGATTCACTCGCACTGCACGTCGGCGGCACTGCTCGCCGACCGCATGGGCCTGGGTGCCGGCGTGCAGAACGCTCTCGAGTTCAGCTTCGAACGCTTCGACGGCAGCGGCCTGCCCAGCGGCACCGGTGGCGAGGACATCCCGATCGAGATGCGGGTGGCCCAGCTCGCCGACACGGCCGAAGTGCACCATCGGACAGGCGGGGTGAGCGCCGCCGTGGACATGGCCGCGCAACGCCGTGGCAAGCAGTTCGACCCCGATGTGGTGGACGTCTTCACCGCATACGCCGCCGAGATTCTGGCCGGCCCGCCCGCAGGCGGGGTCTGGGACGCCGCCCTGTCGTGCGCGCCGGATCGCCACGAAACGCTGCAACCGCAGTCCCTCGACGAGCTGCTGGTCGCGCTCGGCGATTTCGTGGATCTGAAATGTCCGTTCACACTTGGCCATTCGCGTGCCGTCGCGCAGCTCGCCGGTGACGCCGCCGAGGCGATCGGCTTGGGCGCCGACACCGTGACACGTGTCCGCCGCGCCGGTCACGTCCACGATCTCGGCCGCATCGGCGTCTCCAACCAGGTCTGGTCCAAGCCCGCCGGGCTCTCGGCGGCCGAGTTCGAACGGATGCGACTGCACCCCTACCTCACCACCCGTATTCTGAGTCGGATCAACGGGCTCGAATCGGTCGCGCAGATCGCCGGAAACCACCACGAGAACATCAACGGGTCCGGTTATCCGCGCAGCCTGCCGGGCTCCGCACTCGGCATGCCAGACCGGGTGCTCGCCGCTGCAGTCGCCTACCAATCAGCTTTGGAGCCAAGGCCTTATCGCGCCGCGCTCAGTCCCGCTGCGGCCGCTCGACGGGTCCGGGACCGGATCCGTGACGGTGAACTCGACGATGTCGCGGCCGAGGCCGTCCTACAGGCGGGCGGGCACCAGAGCCGACGTTCCGCGACGCGGCCCGACGGCCTGACTCCCCGGGAGATCGAGGTGCTGCGCCTGGTGGCTCGTGGTGCCTCCAACAAAGAGATCGCTGCCGCGCTGGTGATCAGCGAGAAGACGGCCCGCAACCACGTCGAACGGACCTACGCCAAGATCGGGGTGTCGAACCGGATCGGTGCGAGCATGTACGCGCTGCGCCACGGCCTGACGGAACCATCGGGCTGACCGGACAGTTGGGGCGAATGCCCCATGATGGCGGCGGTCGCCGGGACGAGCATCATGGCTATGACACACATTCCAGCGTCCGCGCGAGAGCGGATCCGCCGCATCCTGATTGCGGGCTACGGGGTGGCGAGTTACCTCGTCTTCCTCGTCGCCTTCTGTTACGCCGTCGTCTTCGTCGGCGGAATCGTTGTGCCGCGCACGGTCGACCATGGCATCGACGGCACCCCGTGGGACCTGGCGCTCGTGATCAACACGGCGCTGCTGGGGCTGTTCGCCGTCCAGCACAGTGTGATGGCCAGACCGGCCTTCAAACGGTGGTGGACCCGCTTCGTGCCGCACGAGATGGAACGCAGCACGTACGTTCTGCTGGCCAGTCTTGTTCTGCTGCTGCTGTATTGGCAATGGCGGACCATGCCCGGGATGATCTGGCAGGTGGACCAGCCGGCGATCCGGGTGCTGCTGTGGACGCTGTTCGCGGCGGGGTGGACCACCGTCCTGGCCGCGACCTTCATGATCGACCACTTCGAGCTGTTCGGGTTGCGCCAGGTGTTCGCGGCCTGGCGCGGTTCGTCGCCCCGCCGGACGGGATTCCGGGCCACCTTGCTGTACCGGCTGGTGCGTCACCCCCTGATGCTGGGATTCCTGATCGCCTTCTGGGCGACTCCGGTGATGACCGTGGGTCATCTCGTGTTCGCGATCGGTACGACCGGCTACATCCTGATGGCCCTGCAGCTCGAGGAGCGCGATCTGATCGCCGAGCTCGGTGACAGCTACCGGGACTACCGCAAGCAGGTGCCGATGCTGGTGCCCGGTGTGCGGTCGCGGTCCTGCCCGGTGACCGGCGCGGCGCCGGACGGTTTTTCCCGCGCTTCGCGGGGGTAACCCAAATTTCGTGGCTGACAATGCAATGCACGGTGCTGCGCGAGCAGCCACTGGCAGCAGGCCCTTCGAACTCGCGGCCAGGGGTGGTTACGCGATCAGTGGCGTGTTGCATCTGGTGATCGCCTACATCATCGTGCACCTGGTTTTCGGCATGGCGGGAAACGCCGATCAGTCGGGTGCGATGGCGACGCTGGCCGCCCAGCCGGGTGGCGCGGTCGCGCTGTGGCTCGCCGCGGGCGGCCTGGTTGCGCTGGCGCTGTGGCGGGTGGCCGAGGCGATCCTCGGCTCCCACCCCACCGAGCCGGGTCGCGAACATGACGGTGCCTCCGACGCGTTCGACCGGATCAAGTCCGCGGCGCTGGCCGTCCTCTATGTCGGCATCGCACTGGCCGCTGCGCGATTCGCCAGTGGCGGCGGCCGGTCGAGCAGGGAGCAGAACACCGGCCTGACCGCGCGGCTGCTCCAAACAGGTTGGGGTAAAGGCATTCTGCTCATCGCCGCGGTCGTGATCATTTGCATCGGCGGCTATCACGTCTATAAGGGCCTTTCGACGAAGTTCGAGGAGGACCTCACCGTCACCGGGGGTGGCCCGCTGATCACTCCGCTCGGCATCGCCGGATACACCGCCAAGGGCGTCGTGCTGGGCGGTGCCGGGGTGCTGCTGGTGGTTGCCACCGTGACCGCCGACCCGGCCAAGGGCGCCGGCCTGGACGCCGCGGTCAAGAGTCTGGGCCAGGCCCCGTTCGGCAAGGTGCTGCTCATTGCGGCGGCGGCCGGCTTCGCCGCCTACGGCGCGTACTGCTTCGTCATGTCTCGCTTCGCGCGGATGTAGCGCAAGCGCCCGCTACTCGGCGAAATATCGAAGCCGCGTGATCGACCCACCGGCGGTGCCCAATTCGGCGATCAGCACGCCGGTTCGCGGCCCGCGCAACGACGCCGTCACCGACGAGCCCGCGGCGATGGTCTTCGTCCACGATGCCCCGGCCAGCTCGTCGACGAACGCACCGAACTTCATCGGGTTCTGCTCACCGCGGGTGATCAGCGCTCCGGAGCCCAGGGCGCGCCAGGCCCGCAACTGATCTCCGGCCGTCACCGCGTCGAGGAAGCCGCGCACCGTTCGCTTGCCCCGGAACCGGGCGCCCCGGAACCCGGAGGCGAACCCCAGCGTCCCCCGCCACCGCTGATTGCGGATCAGAGCGCGGCTCAGCTCCACCGCCTGTGGAGCCGCCGCCGCCCCGTTGCGGGCGAACTGCACCACCATCGCAGGCAGTTCCCAATAGGCGCGCAACCGCTCGATGCGCCACTCATCGGTGACCTCCCGCAGGTCGTAACGCAGCACCGCCGGGATGTGCATCGTCACAGAAGGACCCATCCCCACATCGAGGACGACATCGCGGATGACGGTGGTGTCCGACACGATGTCGCCCTCGTGCCGGAAAACGATCCGCCGCGGCGCGATGAAGGTGTCGTAGAACCGGCCGATCTGCAGCGGGCCGATGTGCGGCCGCGATCCGACGGGGTCCTCGACCCGGCCGTCATCGGTGAACAATCCGACCCAGCCGGCACGGTCATGATCGGCCGCCATCAGCGGGGAGCGGTCGACCACGTCGATGAGTGTCGATCGGGGCGCGGCCATCACGCGGTGTGGACCAGTTCGATCCCGCGACCGCGCATCTCGTCCAACGCGTCGGCGGTCGACCCGGGCGCGACACCGGCCGTGAGGTCAACCAGCACACGGGTTTTGAAGCCGGCACGGGTCGCATCGGCAGCACTTTGGCGCACGCAGTAGTCGGTGGCGATCCCGGCGATGTCGACTTCGTCGACCCCGCGGGTACGCAGCCAGTCGGCCAGCGAGGTGTGGTCGACGTGGCCTTCGAAGCCGCTGTAGGCCGCGGTGTGCGCGCCCTTGTGGAACACCGCCTCGATCGGGGTGGTGTCCAGTTCGGGATGGAAATCGGCCCCGGATGTCCCGGCCACACAGTGCGCGGGCCACGAATCCTTGAAGTCGGGGTGGTCGGCGAAATGCGCACCGGGATCCACGTGATAGTCCTTCGTGGCCACCACGTGGTCGTAGCCGTGGTCACGCGCCAGCAGCGCGCTGATCCCGCGCACCACGTCGCCGGCCCCGGCGACGGCCAGCGATCCACCCTCGCAGAAATCGTTCTGCACGTCGACGATGATCAACGCCCGCATCAGCCCACCGTATCGGCAGATCCGAGGCTGTCCACCCGCAGTACAGTTCGTAGCGATATGACACCGTTCGACTTCTTCCAGGCCGAGGAGCTGCCGGTGCCGGCGATCACCGCGGCGCAGGCCCATGACATCGCCACGACGCACTTCGGGATCGACGGCGAGGTGACCGCGCTGGGCAGCCAGCAGGACGCAAATTTCCTGCTGAGCCGTCCCGGCGGCGAGCCGATCGGGGTGCTCAAGATCGCCAACCCGGCGTTCTCCCGCATCGAGATCGAAGCGCAGGACGCGGCGGCGGAGTACCTCACTCAGGCCGGCTGCGACGTACGCGCCGCGACGAACCTCGCGTTTGCCGGCGTCGACCCGATCGCCGAGGTGCTCGACGGCAACGGGGCGGCGCTGTACGCCAGGATCATCGCGCACCTGGCCGGCGGCACCTTGAGCGGCGACGGGTACCTCACGCCGGCGCGGGCGGCAGCGCTCGGAGCCCTGGCCGGCCGGACCGTCCGCGCCCTTGCCGACTTCGACCATGCCGGCGTCGACCGCGTGTTGCAGTGGGACCTGCGCCACGCCCTGCGCACTGTCGAGGTGCTCGCCGAGCACATGTCCGATCCCGGACGCCGCGAGGCCGTCGAAACCGCCGCGGCCGCAGCGTGGCAGGTGGTCGCCGACCTCGCCGATGATCTGCCGGTCCAGGTGATCCACGGCGACCTCACCGACGACAACGTGGTGTGCGGCCCACCGGAGAGCGGCCGGCTGCCCGACGGCGTCATCGACCTGGGCGACCTCACCCGGTCGTGGACCGTCGGCGAACTGGCCATCGCGGTCTCCTCGCTGCTGCGCCACGAGGGCGGCGAACCCGTCGCGACCCTGCCTGCCGTGGCCGGCTTCCACGCGGTGCGTCCGCTGAGCCCCGCCGAAGTCGAGGCGCTGTGGCCGCTGGTCGTGCTGCGGGCGGCGGTGCTGGTGGTCAGCGGCGTCCACCAGGCCTCGATCGACGTCGACAACGCCTATGCCACGGGCGCCCTGGACTACGAGTGGCGAATCTTCGAACGCGCCATCGAGGTACCCACCGATGTCATGACCGCCACCATCCGCGCGGCACTCGGAGCGGCCCAGCCCCTCGAGCCGCCACCCGTGCCCACCCCGTTGATCGGCGGCCTTGCGCAAGACTCCGTGGTGCGACTGGACCTGTCGTCAGAGGCCGACGCATTGGATGCCGGCCGGTGGCTGAGCGCGGACTGCGAAGACGTTCTGGCTGCCGAGGCGCTGGCCGGCGGCGCCGCTGCGGTCGTGACGACCTTCGGCCAACCCCGTATGACGCGCTCGGCGCCGCTGAGTGCGGAGTCGTCGGCCACCGTCGGCACCGGCCTGGACGTGTGGCTGGCCGTGCCGTCACCGATCACCGCACCCTGGGACTGCGTGATCGACGCAACCGCCGACGACAGTCTCACCCTCACCGGCACCGCAGGAACGGTGCAGGTGCGCGGGCACCTGCACGTCGATGACGAGATCCGGTCCGGCGGCAGCGTCACCGCGGGCGCAGTGCTCGGCAGCGTCGAGGGTCGAGCCTGGATCCAGTGGCGCAGCGGTCCCGACGTCGAGGTCCCCGACTTCGTTCGCGCCGAATACGGCGCGGGCTGGCTGAGCCTGGTGGAAAACCCGAACGCGCTGCTCGGCCTGCCCGCCGAGGCGGCCGCGGCCGACGACGGCGAGGCGTTGTGGCGGCGCCGGGCGGATTCGTTCGCCACGGTCCAGGAGCACTACTACCTCAATCCGCCCCGCATCGAGCGGGGCTGGCGCGAGCACATGGTGTCCACCGAGGCGCGCAGCTACCTCGACATGGTCAACAACGTCGCGCTCCTGGGCCACGGTCATCCGGTGCTCGCCGACGCCGTCGCGCGCCAGTGGCGGCGGCTCAACACCAATTCGAGATTCAACTACGCCGCGGTGGTGGCGCTCTCGGAGCGGTTGGCCGCCACCCTGCCCGATCCGTTGGACACGGTGTTCCTGGTGAACTCCGGCTCGGAGGCCGGCGACCTGGCGCTGCGGCTGGCGATGGCCACGACCGGGCGTCATGACGTGGTCTCGATGGCCGAGGCCTACCACGGCTGGACGTACGCCACCGACGCCGTGTCGACGTCGGTGGCCGACAACCCGAACGCTTTGGCCACCAGGCCGAGCTGGGTCCACACCGTGCCCTCCCCCAACGCCTACCGCGGCGAGTATCGCGGGCCGGACGCCGCGCGCTACGCCCCCGAGGCGGTGGAGATCATCGAACGCCTTGCCGCACAGGGCAATCCGCCGGCGGCGTTCATCTGTGAGCCGTTCTACGGAAACGCAGGCGGGATGGCACTGCCCGACGGCTACCTCACGGCCGTCTACGCCGCGGTGCGCGCAGCGGGTGGGCTGGCCATCGCCGACGAGGTCCAGGTCGGCTACGGCCGCACCGGGCGCTGGTTCTGGAGCTTCCAGCAGCAAAACGTGGTGCCCGACATCGTCACCGTGGCCAAGGCGATGGGCAACGGTCAGCCGCTCGGCGCGGTCATCACCACCCGCGAGATCGCCGAGCGGTACCGCACCCAGGGCTACTTCTTCTCCTCCGCAGGCGGCAGCCCGGTGTCCTGTGTGGTCGGCCTGACGGTGCTCGACCAGCTGGAGAAAGAGGGCCTGCAGCACAACGCCCTGGTCGTCGGGGACCACCTCAGGGACCGAATCGAGGAGCTGGCGACCCGCCACGAGCTGATCGGCACCGTGCACGGCAGCGGGCTGTACATGGGCGTCGAACTGGTCCGCGACCGCACCACGCTGGAACCCGCCGTCTCCGAGACCGCGGCGATCTGCGAACGGCTGCTCGAGCTCGGTGTGATCGTGCAGCCGACGGGCGACCGGCAGAACGTGCTGAAGGTCAAACCGCCGATGTGCATCACCCGGGAGTCGGCGGACTTCTTCGTCGACATGCTCGACCGGGTGCTGAACACCGGGTGGTGAGTCAGCCCGACGAGGTGCGCGCCGCCAGCCAGACGCGCTGAGCGCGGACGAACGCCGCGTCGACCACCGCGCCGTGCCCGGGCACGTACAGCGCGTCGTCGCCGCCGAGTTCGAGCAGCCGGTCCAGGGCGTGCGGCCAGGCCGGCAGATGGGAGCCGGCGTCGATCGCCGGGTCGGCGGACTCTTCGACCAGGTCGCCACAGAAGACGACCCGGCGCTCGCCTGCCACTACCGGCGGAACAACCACGACCAGGTCGTGGTCGGTATGGCCTGGTCCCGGCAGTTCGACGTGCACGCTGCGGCCGCCGAGGTCCAGGTCGGCGGCTGTCACGGTGTGGTCGGGGGCGCGAACGCCGGCGATCGCCTGGTCCAGCAGGTCCGGGTCGGCTCCGTATCGCAGGGCGTGGGCCCGAACGTCGCCGATTCCCGTGGTCAGCGCACGGGTCACGGCGGCAGGCGAATACAAGACGGCAGTACCGAAACCGGCCGAGCCCAGGATGTGGTCGAAATGGTGGTGGGTCATCACCACGTCGGTCACCGGAGCGCCGGTGATGTCGACGACGTCGTCGGCAATCTGGGCTGCTTCGGAAAGCGTTGTACCGCAATCGATCAGCAAATTTCGACGCTCGCCTCGAACCAGTCCGACCGTGACGTCGAGAAAGGCCAGCCGGCAGCGGTATACACCATCGGTCAGCGTTTCCCAGAGGAGGTGCATCACAGGAAAGATAGACCCTGGCCTACGGTGGTAGCGGGCACTTACGTTGCACTGTGTAGCTAAGCGAATTATAGTCCAGACACATGTCCAGACAGTTCGCTGACCGTGTCCGGTTACTTCCACGATGACATATGCGAGCTCGGCGGGTAGTTCAGCCGTATCAGTCACGGACGTTGCAGGAGCGTGAACATGCGGATTGCGTTGCTGTCCTACCGCAGCAAAACCCACTGTGGCGGGCAGGGCGTCTACGTCCGGCACCTGAGCCGCGGACTGGTCGAACTCGGCCATGACGTCGAGGTGTTCTCGGGTCAGCCCTACCCCGAGATCCTCGACCCGCGGGTTCGGCTGACCAAGGTTCCCAGCCTGGACCTCTACCGGGAACCCGACCCGTTCCGGGTGCCACACCCCAGCGAGATCCGTGACCGCTTCGACGCACTCGAACTGGCCACGATGTGGACATCCGGCTTCCCCGAACCTCGCACCTTCAGCCTGCGCGCCGCCCGGCTGCTGGCCGCCCGCCTCGGCGAGTTCGACGTGGTGCACGACAACCAGTGCCTGGGCACCGGACTGCTCCGCATCGCCGACATGGGTCTGCCCGTCGTGGCCACCGTGCACCATCCGATCACCCGGGACCGCGTTCTCGACCTCGCCGCGGCCAAATGGTGGCGAAAGCCGTTGGTGCACAGGTGGTATGGCTTCGCGCAGATGCAGAAGAAAGTCGCCCGCCGTATTCCCGACCTGCTCACCGTGTCATCGTCGTCGGCCACCGATATCGCCGACGATTTCGGCGTGAGCCCACAGCAGTTGCGCGTGGTGCCGCTCGGGGTGGACACCGAACTGTTCAAGCCCTCGGACGCCCCGCGGGTGCCGGGCCGCATCATCGCGATCTCCAGCGCGGATCGTCCGTTGAAGGGCATCGGGCACCTGCTCAACGCAGTGGCCAAGCTGCGCACCGAGCACGACCTCGAGTTGCAACTGGTGGCCAAACTGGAGCCCAACGGGCCGACCGAGAAGCTGATCGCCGAATTGGGTATCAGCGATATCGTGCACACCTCCAGCGGCTTGTCCGACGAGGAGCTCGCCGGGCTGTTCGCCTCGGCTGAAATCGCCTGCATCCCCTCGCTTTACGAAGGTTTCTCCCTGCCCGCGGTGGAGGCCATGGCCAGCGGCACCCCCATTGTGGCGAGTCGGGCCGGCGCGCTGCCGGAGGTCCTGGGCCCCGACGGTGAGTGCGCCGACTTGGTGACACCGGGCGACGTCACGGAGCTGACCGCCGCGCTCGGCCGGCTGCTGGAATCCCCCGCCCGCCGTCAGTGGCTGGGCACCGCGGGCCGGCGCCGTGCGCTCGACGTGTTCAGCTGGGAGTCGGTGGCCGCTCAGACCGTACGGGTCTACGAGCGGGCGATCGCCCGGACCGGGCGCGTGACCAACTCTGTCGAGGCGGTGGACGAATCGTGCTGACCGTCGACTATGACCGGCTCGCTGTCGGACTGGGAACCAAGGTCATCGACGTCGGTGCGGGCGCCGGCCGGCACAGCTACGAGGCCTACCGGCGCGGCGCCGATGTGATCGCCTTCGATATGGACGCCGAAGGACTTGCCGAAGTCGACACCTTGCTGCAGGCCATGGGCGAGGCCGGCGAGGCACCCGCATCGGCCAAGGCTCAGGTTGTGGTCGGCGATGCGCTGGCGTTGCCCTACCCCGATGGCGAATTCGACGTGGTGATCGCCTCGGAGATCCTGGAGCACATCCCCTCCGACGACACCGCAATCGCCGAGCTGATTCGCGTGCTCAAGCCCGGCGGCAAGCTCGCGGTGACGGTGCCGCGGTGGCTGCCCGAGAAGATCTGCTGGCTGCTGTCCGACGAATACCACGCCAACGAGGGTGGCCACATCCGGATTTACAAGGCCGACGAACTGCGCGACAAACTGGTTCGCGGTGGCCTGGAGTTCACCCACTCCCATCACGCGCACGCCCTGCACTCACCGTTTTGGTGGCTCAAATGTGCGGTCGGCGTGGAGAAGCCGAACCACCCGGCCGTCAAGGCGTATCACCAGCTGCTGGTGTGGGACATGATGTCGCAGCCGGCGCTGACCAGACTGGCCGAATCCGCGCTCAATCCGCTGGTCGGCAAGAGTGTGGCCCTCTACTTCGAGAAGCCGTTGACGAATGCCACGCCCCAGTGATCTCGAGGGTGTGCCCGGCGTAGCCGACATCCTCACGCCGCAGCAATGTCGTCAGACAGCGGAATCGATTGCCGCCGTTCAGGAATCCTCGGGTGAGATCCCCTGGTCGGAGATCGGGCACACCGACGTGTGGGATCACGTCGAATGCGCGATGGCCCTGACCGCGGCCGGCCTTCTCGAGCCCGCCCGCGCCGCCTACGAATGGTGCCGCCGCGAGCAGCGCGCCGACGGCTCCTGGCCCATCCAGTACCGGCGTGGCGTGATCGAGGATGCCAACAGCGACAGCAACTTCTGTGCCTACATCGCCGCCGGCGTCTGGCACCACTATCTGGTGACCGGCGACGTCCGGTTCGCCGAGCACATGTGGCCGACGGTCCGGGCGGGAATCGACTTCGTCCTCGGTTTGCAGGCGGGGACCGGTGAAATCTATTGGGCCCAAGGCCCATCCGGTGTTCTCGAGGAGGCGTTGCTGACCGGCTGCGCCAGCGTGTACCACAGCATCCGTTGCGCGCTGGCCCTCGCCGATCGGCTGGACGATCCGCAACCCGAATGGGAAGTGGCGCTGGGACGGCTGGGCCACGCCATCGCCGAACATCCGGACGCCTTCACCGAGAAGCCGCACCATTCGATGGACTGGTACTACCCCATACTGGGCGGTGCGCTGCGCGGCCAGCAGGCCAGCGCCCGAATCGCCCAGCGCTGGGACGATTTCGTGGTCGACGGGCTTGGCATCCGCTGCGTCGACGACCGGCCCTGGGTCACCGGAGCCGAGACCTGCGAGTTGGTGCTGGCGTTGGACGCCATGGGCGACCGATCGCGCGCGCTGACCCAGTTCAGGTCCATGCAGCACCTACGCGAAAAGGACGGCTCCTACTGGACCGGACTGGTTTTCGCCGACGGGAAACGCTGGCCGGTCGAACGGACCACCTGGACCGCCGCGGCGGTCATCCTGGCCGCCGACGCGTTGTCGTCGACCACCGGCGGTAGCGCCATCTTCCGGGCCGCCGACCTGCCGCGCGGCCTGGAGGGCGAGTACGACTGTGAATGCGTCAGGCGCTGACCACGTCTCCCGCGGCTCCCGAGGTGCGCTCGAGGACCCGCAGCGAACCGGTGCAGCCGACCTCGGTGAACTGGCCGGATTCGATTGCGCGGCAATAGATGTTGTAGGGCGGACGGCCACCGTCGCGCGGGTCCGGGAAGACGTCGTGAATGATCAGCGTGCCGCCGGGGGCCACCCACTTGGCCCAGCCGTCGAAGTCCTGTTGGGCGGCGGTCTCACTGTGCCCGCCGTCGATGAACAACAGATCCAAAGGGGTGCGCCAGCCGCGCGCAACGACCGGAGACTTGCCGACCACCGCGACGATCGTGTCGTCGAGGTCGGCCGCGTCCAGCGTGCGCCGGAAGGTGGGCAAGGTGTCGAACCGTCCGCTGACCGGGTCGACCATCGTGGTGTCGTGGAATTCCCAGCCGGCCTGATGCTCTTCGGAGCCGTGATGGTGGTCGACGGTGTACAGCACACTGCCGGTCGCCGCGGCCGCGGCGCCCAGCATGACCGTGGATTTCCCGCAATAGGTGCCGATCTCGACCGCTATCCCGGCGTCCAGGTAGCGCAGCGCCGCGTCGTACAGCGCACGTCCCTCGTCGGCGGGCATGAAGCCCACGACGTTCTCCGCCAATTCGAAAAGTCGGGAAGTTTGCGCTGCAGAGGCAGTGTCGGTGCGGCTCATGATCCGAACCTAGCCCTTACGCATGGTCCATGGCCAGCGCGCACCTTGTCGGTGCAGGTCAGTTGTAGTAGCGTCCGGACATGTGTCTGATCCGGTAGCTCGGGAATCAACGCGACGCCGGTTGACCGCAAAGCAGGCCGCTACAGTGGACCGCTTGGGTCGCGCCGCGGTCGAGGTGCTGAGCCGAGAAGGTTTCTCCGGGCTGACGATCCGGATGGTCGCGGCCGAGGCCGGGGTCGGCGCGGCCACCGCCTACACGTACTTCTCGTCGAAAGAGCATCTTGTCGCCGAGGTGTTCTGGCGCCGCCTGGCCTCGACTCCGGCACCGCCGGACGACTCCCCCGACCCGGTCGATCGCGTGGTCGGCGTGCTTCGGCATATCGCACTTCTGGTGGCCGACGAGCCGGAATTGGCAGGCGCGGTCACCACCGCTCTGCTCGGCAAGGATCCCGATGTCGAGCATCTGCGGTTCCGGATCGGCCGTGAGATTCACCAGCGGCTCAGCACAGCCCTTGGGGCACAATGCGATTCGGATGCGGATGTCATCGAGTCGCTCGAGCAGCTCTACGCAGGCGCGCTGGTGCGGGCCGGCATGGGCTACGCGTCCTACACCGAGATCGCCAGCCGGCTCGAGGCGTCCGCGCGCCTGCTGCTGACCTGATTCGGCTGTGACTGCGGTCTCAAAACCGTTGGACGGGCCTTTGATCCGGCCCTGACGGGTACGCGACACCATTCGAGGCGCGGGTGCGCCGCCGCCCGACGACGAAGTCTTCGATCCCGGGAGTGATGCCGTCCGATGTCCGAACACACCGAATTGACCTCCGCCACCGACCTCGCGATCTCCGCCGTCTGGGTGGGCGGCTCGGTCGTCGTGGCGTATGGGGCCGCGATGGTGCTCTCCTGGGCACTGCAGCGGCTCGGCCGACGAAGCGAGCTGCTCGCGGACGTGGCACGGCTGACCCGCGGCCCGGCTCGGGCGACCCTGGTGATGATCGCGGCGCTGACCGCGTTCGACCGGGTGGCCGGCTCCGACGCACCGTGGCGGGGGATGGTCCACCAAATCCTGGTAATCCTGCTGATCGCCGCCGTGACATGGGTGGTCAGCAGTCTGGTCATGGTCGCCGAACAGCGGGTCATCGCCCGTTTCGGTGGCGGTGACGCCCAGATGACCGATGCTGATCGCCACCGCCGCAAAATCCGGACCCAGGTCACGCTGCTGCGGCGCATCGCCGTTGCCGTGGTGGTCCTGATCGGCACCGCCGCCGCGCTGATGACGTTCCCGTCGTTCGTCGACCTCGGCCGAACACTGTTCGCCTCTGCGGGCGTGCTGTCCGTGGTCGCCGGCCTGGCAGCGCAGACCTCGTTGGGAGCGGCATTCGCCGGCATCCAGATCGCCTTCTCCGATGCCATTCGAGTCGGTGACGTCGTGGTGCTCGAAGAGGAATGGGGGCGCATCGAGGAGATCACGCTGACCTACGTCGTCGTGCACCTGTGGGATGAGCGCCGGCTCGTGCTGCCCTGCACCTATTTCACGACGACGCCCTTCCAGAACTGGACCCGACAGGCCACCGAATTGCTCGGGACCGCCGAACTCGACGTCGACTTCACCGTCCCTCTGGACGGCATGCGCGCCGAACTGGATCGGTTGCTGTCGGCAAGTGACCTGTGGGACGGACGTGTCGGCGTCCTTCAAGTGACCGATGCGGTCGGTGGTCATCTGCGGGTCCGGATGCTGGTCAGTGCCGCCAACGCCGGTGCACTCTTCGATTTGCGATGCGCGGTGCGGGAAGGCATGGTCCGATGGCTGCAGCGCACCAACCCGGGCGCTCTGCCGCGCTGGCGGGTGGAGCAGTTTCGCGGCACGTCCGACAACCTTCAGACGCACGAACCGATGGGCCCCGGCGGCCGCGTCGACTCCACGTTGTTCACCGGCAGCCCGCAAGCCGAGCGGCGTGGACGCGCATTCGAGGGCCCCGGACCGGACGCGCTGGCCGAGCGTGCCGAATCGACTCATCTGGTTCACGCGACGAACAACGACGACTCGTAGGCCAAGAGACGTTTTCTGCCTCCGACAGTGGGGAATCTCCCCGAAATGGATGTCGACCATCCTGAAGCGGACCAACGATGGGACGCCACGGCCCGATCCGAGACCGAGGCCGAACGACTGGACCGCAACTGGTCCAACCTGCTCCAGGAGCTTCGCGTCACGCAGACCGGCGTTCAGTTGCTCACCGGTTTTCTGCTGACACTGCCCTTCCAGAACCGGTTCGCCACAGTAGGCACCGAGTTGCGCATTGTTTATTTGGCCACCGTGATCTGCTCGCTGGCGGCAACGGTTCTGCTGGTCGCACCCGTCGGCATGCACCGAATGGTGTTCCGCAGGCACCGGCTGCGTCCCCTGGTCGCGATCGCGCACCGCTTCGCGTTCTGCGGGCTCCTGCTGCTGGGCGCCGCGCTCACCGGCGTGGCCATCGTGGTGTTCGGAACGGTGCTCGGCGTAGGAGCCGGAGTGCTCGCCGGGATCGTGACGGCCGTGGTGATGCTGGCGGCTTGGGTGGTGTTCCCGCTGTGGATGCGCCGCCTCGACGGCTGAGCCTCCGGGTTTGACAGGCGAGCCGGTTGGGAACACCGGCGCCATGTTGATTCGCAGAGTTGCCCGGCCAATGTTGGCAGCGGTGTTCATCGGCCAGGGATTCGAAGCGCTCAAAAGCCCGAAGCCGGCCGCCGAAGCGGCCCGCCCGGCGCTCGAAGGTTTGCAGAAGCTCCCCGAACCGGTCAGCGCCAATGTGCCCAGCGATCCGGAGACGCTGGCGAAGATCACCGCCGCCGTTCAGATCGGCGGCGGCCTGCTTCTCGCGTCGGGTCGTCTGCCCCGGGTGGCCTCAGCGGCGTTGGCGGCCACTGTGATTCCTGCCAACCTCGGTGCGCACATGTTCTGGGATGAGCCCGACCAACAACTCAAGGCCGAGAAGCGCCGCGCTTTCCTGACCGATATGAGCCTGCTCGGTGGTTTGATCATCGCCTCGGCCGACACCGCCGGGAAGCCGTCGCTGGGCTGGCGTGGACGCCGCGCGGCCCGCAAGGTCAGCGAGGCTGTCTCGGGCAGCCTGCCCGGCTCGAGCCACAGCCTGCTGGACAGCGATCTGCTGGATCGGGTCGGCCCCAAGGTGGGCCACGGCCTACAGGTCGGCGCCGAGCGTGGGCGTGAGCTGGCGTTGACCGCCGGTGAGCGCGCTACTCCGCTGTTGGAGACGGCACGTAAGCGCAGCGCCGAGTTCGCCGAGATCGCCCGTGAGCGCGGCGCCGAACTGGCCGAGATCGCGAGCGAGCGCAGCGCCGAGCTGGCCGACGTCGCCCGCAAGCGCGGCGCGGATTTCGCTGATATCGCCGGTGAGCGCGGCGCGGAGCTGGCCGATGTCGCCCGCAAGCGCGGTGCCGAGTTCGTCGACGTGGCGAGGGATCAAAGTGGTGAACTCGTCGACACCACACGCGCCCGGGCACGCAAGGCCAACAAGAAAGCCAAGAAGGAAGCCAAGAAACTGGCCAAGCGCTGAGGCTCGTCGATCGCACCGCGGGCGTAGCCCCTGCTGTGTCCGGCCCGGAGGGTAGATTGGGCCGGACTTATTTCAGCGGGAGGAGCAATCAATGACCACCGGTGACAACGATCCGAACGCGTACGGTCCGCCCGGGGGTTATCCCCCGCCACCTCCGACGGGTCAGCCGGGGAGTTATCCGCCGCCGCCCTCGGGATATCCCCCGCCACCGCCCGGGCAGCCCGGTGGGTACCCCCCGCCCCCGCAGAATTTCTATGGGCAGCCGAGTTACGGCGGCGGTTTTCCGCCGCCGATGCCTGCCGGTGGCCAGCCGGGCGGGCTGGGCATTCGGTTCGCCGCGCGTCTGATCGACGGCATCATTGTCGGCATCGTGTCCTTCGTGCTGGCCTTGCTGCTCGATGCCACCAGCAACATCCTTGTGACAGGGCTGTTTTCGGGCGTGCTGACGTTTGCGTACTTCGTGGTTTTCGAGGTGACGCAGGGCTGGACTCCGGCCAAGAAGATCCTGGGCTTGAGCGTGCACGGCCCCGGGGGCGCACCCAAGCCGACCGCCCAGCAGTCGGCGATCCGTAACTCGTTCACGCTGCTGTCGGTGATCCCCTACATCGGCGGTCTGTTGGGCGTCATCGCCTACATCGTGATCGCGGTGACGATCAACGGCAGCCCGACCAAGCAGGGCAAGCACGACGAACTCGCCGGCGGAACCCAGGTAGTCAAGGGCTGACCGCCCGCGATCAGATCACCAGACCGAGCAGCAGGACGACGATCAGGCCGGTCACTGACAGCACCGTCTCCATCAGTGACCAGGTCTTGATCGTCTGACCCACGGTGATCCGGAAATACTGGTTGACCAACCAGAATCCGGCGTCGTTCACGTGGGAGAAGAACAGCGAACCAGCGCCCACGGCCAGCACGACCAGCGACACCTCGCCGTTGCCGAGGCCTTCCACCAACTGGAGCACCAGCGCCGAGGCGGTGATGGTGGCGACCGTCGCAGAACCCGTCGCCAGCCGGATCAACACGGCCAGCACCCAGGCCAGCAGGATCACCGAGATGTTGGCGGTCTTGGCCCAATCGGCCAAGAGGGTGCCGATGCCGCTGTCGACGAGGACCTGTTTGAAACCGCCACCCGCGGCGACGATCAGGATGATGCCGGCCACCGGGGGCAGACCCGATTCCACGCATTTCATCACCTCGGAACGGCTCATGCCCGCGCCACCACCGAGGGTGAAGATACCGACGATCACCGCGATCAACAGCGCGACCAGCGGGGTGCCCAGAACGTCGAAAGCGACTCGGAACCATTGGTTCTCGTCGTCGATGAAGATGTCGACGAGTGCCTTGCCGAGCATCAGCACGACGGGGAGCAGCACGCTGAACATGGTCACGCCGAACGACGGCCTGCGACTGCCGCGGTTCTCGTCGGGAATGACCTCGGCCTCCGGGCCGGCAGCGCGTAACGCGGACGCACCCGAACCGAACGTGTCGGGCGCTTCCACCACAACCCAGCGCCCGGCCAGCTTGCCGAACAACGGGCCTGCCACGATGATCGTCGGGATCGCCACTGCCACACCGAGCGCCAGCGTCAAACCGAGGTCCGCGTTCAACAGGCTGATCGCGGTCAGCGGTCCCGGGTGCGGCGGCACAAAGCCGTGCATCGCCGAAAGGCCGGCCAGTGCCGGGATTCCCACGGTGATCAGAGACAGCTGGGAGCGCCGCGAGACCAGGTAGATGACGGGCATCAGCAGGACCAGGCCGATTTCGAAGAACATCGGCAGACCGATGATCGCACCCACCAACGCCATCGCCCATGGCAGCGCGCGCGGCGATGCCCGCCCGACAATGGTGTCGACGATTTCGTCCGCGCCACCGGAGTCGGCCAGAAGTTTGGCGAACATCGCGCCAAGGGCGATCAGGATGCCGACACCCGCGGCGGTGGAACCGAAGCCGTCACTGAAGGACTTCAGCACCTTTTCCAGATTTTCCCCGGCGACGATTCCGACGGTCAGAGCACCGAAGATCAAGGACAGGAACGGGTGCAGGTGCAACACGGTGATCAGAACGACGATCACCGCGATGCCAGCGAGGAAGGCCAGGATGAGTTGCCAGCCGGGCGCGACCGGTGTCGCCAGTTTGGGCGCTTCGGCCAGGAGGGTGGCGTGCAGGTTCATCGGCGTCACTTTCCTTCAGCGTGGGATACGTAGCGGTCGACGATCGAATCGATGCTCTGATCGACGTCGATGCTGATGCCGTCTTCATCGGCATCGAGGGGTTCGAGCGTGTCGAATTGCGAGGCCAGCAGGCTAGCCGGCATGAAATGTCCTGGCCTGCTTGCCTGTCGGCGAGCGATGACTTCCGCGGTTCCGTTCAAGTGCAGGAACTTCACGTCGGCGCAGTGCCTGCGGAGCTGATCGCGGTACGCGCGCTTGAGCGCCGAGCAGCTCATCACCCCGCCGCCGGGGTGCTCGGCCAGCCACACCCCGATCGCCTCGAGCCACGGGTGGCGGTCGTCGTCATCGAGTGGATGGCCCGCAGTCATTTTGGCGATATTGGCGGGCGGGTGAAAGTCGTCGGCGTCGGCGAAAGGCACGCGCAACCGTTGCGCCAACGCTGCGCCGACCGTTGATTTCCCCGAACCGGACACTCCCATGACGACGGTAGGTGAGGTCATGCCTGCGTCTACCCTGCTGTTCGGCATGTCACACAGCATTCATCAATGATCATATCTTTGCAATACCAAATCGTGATGAATCTGTTTTTAGCTGGCCATGCGGCATCTATGACAACATGTATGAGTGAGGTCCGAGCCAATCGTCAGCGAGCTGCACAGCAGTGTGCTGACCGCGCTCGGTGAAGCGATCGTCTCCGGCCGCTACCAGCCCGGGCATGTACTGACCCTCGATGCCGTCAGCGCCGACCACGGGGTCTCCCGGTCGGTGGCACGCGAGGCCATCCGGGTGCTGGAGTCCATGCGGATGGTCGCCCCGCGCCGCCGGGTCGGCATCACCATCCAGCCGTCGAGCGCATGGAACGTGTTCGACCCCAGAGTCATTCGCTGGCGACTGGATGTCGGCGACCGTGCCGCGCAGCTGATGTCGCTGTCGGAGCTGCGTCGCGGCTTCGAGCCCGCCGCGGCGGCATTGGCGGCGCGCCGCGCCGACCCCCATCAGTGCCGGATCATGGCCGCCGCCGTATCCGACATGGTGGTACATGGCCGCTCCGGCGACCTGGAATCATATCTGCTGGCGGACAAGATCTTTCACCGCACATTGTTGGAAGCAAGCGGCAACGAGATGTTCCGGGCGCTCAACGACGTGGTGGCGGAGGTACTCGGCGGACGCACTCATCACGGCATGATGCCCGATCGTCCGAACCCCGCCGCGATCGAACTCCACGACGAGGTGGCACGCGCGATACGGATGCGCGACGAGGCTGCCGCCGAGCGCGCCATGCGGGCCATCATCGATGAAGCCGCCGCAGCGCTGGCCAGTGATCTTTCGGTGCCGGAAGGGAATTAGGTTGCGGGCCTAGTCTGACGGCTGCACGTGGAAGTACATCATCAGGCCTTCTACCTTGGTCACGGTCACTGTGTGCCGCGTCGTTTGGCCCGCGGCCGTCACGTCGCAGTGCGCCTCCGCGCCCTGTTTGCCGTCCAGACCGCCGTCGCAGTCGGCTGAGTCCACGGCCGTCCCGGCGGATCGGGAGACGGTCTTGGCCACCAGCTTGTCCAGCTGTTCCTTCGATGCGGCGGGGACCATGCTGTAGCTGATCTTCTCACCGTCGATCTTCGTCGCGGTGACCACGAGGTCGAAGCTGTCGGCGCCGTTCAGCAGCACCTCGCAGCGGGTGGTCTTGCCGACCTCGCCCCGCAGATTCTCGGCACAGGTCACGGTTTGTGGCTTCTCGCCCGCCTTCTGCAGCCGCTGGGTGATGTCGTTCTCCAGGTCTGTCTTCGACACGGCAAGACCACCGGTGCTGACCTCGAACGAGCATCCGCTCAGCGCGGCTGCGGCGAAACCCGCCGCGGTGAGCCCGGCGCCGAGTCGCGCGATTCCCGTGATGGCACGCATGGTCACCTCCCAGCCGACCGGCGGCGCGGGCGGCCGCACGATGCGAGCAAGATACCAAGTGGTTCACTGTTTCAATGAGCAGAACCCCAGCACTGGCGCGCCGCTTCTTCGACCGTTACGAACCCGTGCACGGCATCACCTACTTCGCGCCAGGAGTGCGAAGTGCGTTCGACGCCATGGGATTCGTCGGATTCTGGCGCGGCTACTTTGCCGGCCGTTCGGCACCGCTGGGTCGGGTGCCGGTAGAGCTGGTGACCGCGGCCTTCTACAACTTCTCCGCCGAGAGGGTGGCCAAGGCAATACCGGCAATATGGGATGTCGCCGCACCCGAGGAGATGGTCCGGGTTCGGCAAGACACCGCGGTCGCAGCGCTGCAGGGCTACGGACTCAGTGACGACACCCCGGGAGTGGCCGAGGCCGCCGAACTGGCGGGCCTGGCGGCGAAGACCGCACCGCTGGACGGCCGGCCGCTGTTCGCGGCGAACCGGGCACTGCCCTGGCCGGACACCCCGCTGGCATCCCTGTGGCATGCCGCGACGCTATTGCGTGAGCACCGCGGCGACGGCCACATCGCCGTATTGGTCAGCGAAGGTATCACCGGCCGCGAATCCAACGTATTCCACGTCGGCGCCGGGGCGGTGCCTGCCGACTTCATCAAACGCAGCCGCGACTACTCCGACGACGAGTGGGACCGGTGCGTTCATTCGCTGCGGGAGCGCGGATTGCTCACTGCCGCAGGCGGTCTCACCGAGGCCGGCCGAACCCTGAAGGAACACATCGAAGTGCGCACCGACAGCCTTTCGCTGCCTGCGCTGGCCGCTCTCGACGACGACTCGGTGGAGCGCCTGTTCCGGGCGCTGACGCCGATCACCCGCAGGGTCGTCGCCGGCGGTGACCTACCCGCCGTGACGCCGATGGCGCTGCGCCGCGACGAACTCGACCACGACAGCGCAGGCCTCTAGGTTTCACCCGCGCGGTCCCGGGTCCAACCGGTCAGAGGTTGCGGTTCCACTCCACCCAGCCCGCCCCGGTCCGCCCGTCGGCGGTGTCGACGGTGACCCAGGCCCGCGGGAAGAAGCTGACCTGACCCTCCGGTGCCACCAGCCGCACCGGGGCGTGACCGCGGATATCGACCGTCGTCTGGACCGGACCGGGCAAATAATCGATGGTCGTCGTCAGCGGTAACCCGTTGTCGGAGAACGTCGCTTCGGCACGCACCGTGGTCGTCTCGGTGACCGGTTCGCCGGCGCGCTGTAGGTAGCCGACGCTGATCGGGTCCATGCCGGGGATGCGCAGGTCGACACCGTGTAGGTGGGTGCCGTCGTCGAGGTGCAGGGCGCTCCAGACCCAGTCCATGCTCCACCAGTCACGAACACCGTGAGAATGATCGCGCTGTCCCGGGACCGCCTCGACCTGATGCACCCGCCCGTCGATGGTGACGGTTCCGGTCACGGTGCAGGGGATTTCGTAGCGGGTGGTGATGCGATACGCGTACGGAGTCCCGACCGTGGTCCAGGTGAGGTCCATGGCCAACTCGACGGGCCGGCCGGGCTCGTCACGCAGCAGCGCCGACGGATCGTCGTATTCCAGTGCGGTACCGCGGACCTCGACGCGGTAGGTCTGCAGCGGGGTGATGGCACCGTGGCGCAGTTCGGCGCCGTCCGCCGTGGCCACGAGCGGGTCGGCGGGCATCGGCGCCTCGAAGTTCACCAGCGCAACCGTCGGCATATCGGGGCCGCACACGAGCGCGTTGATCCACGCGACGTTGTGGTTGGGCACCAGGCCGAGCCGCAGCCAGCCGCCGATGCCCTGAGCCGGGTCGGCGAAGTCCCAGTACCAGCTCTCGTTCCACAGTGGCTCGTCACCGGGCTGATGGGCACCTTCGTCGGCCGGGTCGGGCGTCAGAGCGCCGGCGGGTGCAGGCGGCGGCAGAATGTCGAGCGCGCCGGTGTCGAGGACATGGCTGGTGTGCCGGTCCAGCATGGTCAGGAACATCTCGTCGCCGCGCTCGGTGCGCTCGACAAGCATCGACGAAACCACCGCCATCATCACCCCGGCGAAGCTCTGCCGCCGGACGCCCTCGCGTACGTCGTCGAGAGTGACACCCGAATCAGGGCCCAGCCCTTGGTGATACGCGCGAAGCAGCTCGTCGTAGTGGGCGCGCCGATCGTCAACGGTGACAGCACATCCGATGAAGTACGCCACGTCGGTCATGGCCGGGCCCCAGGTGACGGTCTGCCAGTCCACGACGGTGAGGTCGCGCCGGGATCCGGGACGGCCGAACAGCATGTTGTCGAGCCGGTAGTCACCGTGCACCAGGCCCTTGATCCGCTCCGGCAAGGACTCGTCGGCCAGGTAGGCGTCGAAACCACCCGCCAGCCGTTCACACACCTGCCGCTGCTCGGCGGTGATCGCATCGCCGTAGCGGTCGGCGAATCCAGCCCAGAGCTGACCGATCAAGGCCTGGTCCAGCGGCGCGGCCCGGGTCAGCCATTCGGCGTCGGCCAGGCTCTCGTTTCCGATCACCGGGGCGTGCAGCCGACCCAGCTCGGTCAGCGCCAGCACCGCGTCTTCGATTGTGGCACCGCGGATTTCGTTACCGACTTCGGCGGGCGCCGCGTCGTCGAGAAGCAGCGCGAAGATCCCCGTCTCGGGGTCGTACGAGTTGTAGTAGCACTCGGCCACCGGACCGCCGAGGCGCGGGGCGACATCGGCATAAAACCTGACCTCGCGCTCGTAGAGTCCCAACGCCATCCCGGTCTGCCTGCTCGTCGGATCGGTCGCGGCGACCTTGAGTACCACCGAGGCAGGTCCCTCGACGTTGTCGGCATACGTCAATCCGACCCGGTAGCACTCACTCATCTGGCCGGTACCGATGCGGTCGACGGTGAACCCGGTGACTGGACATCCGACGGTGGCGGTCAGCCATTCGGCGGTCAGGTCACTCGGTCGCTCGATGACGATGTCGTTGGTCTGCACGCGACCAACCTAGGACACATCCCTGGCAGCCCGAAAGGTTTTCCCGCCATCTCTTGACGGGTGTCAAATCGGTCCTGGTCAGGCTAGCGGCCGGCCAGGGAGAACCCCGCCCACGCCTCGCGCCGGTGCGGATGGGGGTCGTAATCGACGCGGGTGTGCCGGTCGAACACCAGCACCGGTCGTTCGGCCTCGGTGTAGCGCGGCCAGCCCTCGCCCGGCACGCCGGTGCGGCTGAAATGTCGCCATCTGTTCTGTAGATCTCGGCTGACCTTGAGCGCCGAGCGCCGGTCCATGGCAGCGGTCAGCGCGGCGCCGAACCGGGTCCGGTAGATGTCGAAGACGGCCAGCAGCTCGGTGGCATGAGTGGCGCCGAGCCCCGACCAGTGCAGGGTCCGCGGCGCGTAGTCGTAGCGGTACACATACGTCGGCGCGTGCTGGCCGTGCGCCTCGGCGATCTGCCAGGCAGCGGTTCCGAACGCGAAATCACCCCCGAGCTGGACGCAGGCCGCCGGCCGTGGATAGCCCGGGTAGGCCGCGGTGATGCGTTGGCGCGCTTCGGGTTCCGCGCTCGCCAGCAAGCGTTCGATGGCCGGCTCGGTGGTCGGTAGCAGCTTCATGAACCGGGTGAACAGCTTGCCTTCGTCGGCGTTGGTGCCGACGATCAGCGGCACCTTGTGGATCGCCCCGCGCCGCATGGCGGCGATCGGATCGTCGGGAAGGACGTCGTCGCCGTAGGTGGGGCCGAGCGAGAAGGCACCATCCATATCGGTCATGCTCTCGACCAGCAGCGTGTCCAGCGCGGAGACCAGGTCTCGGGGGCGGGCCCGCATCACGGTTTCGGCGCCGTCGTCTCCGCCGGCCCCGAGCAGGCGGGCGAACTTGCCGGCAATCGTCGCGGCGGTCTCCGGGCCGCTCACCAAACCCGACGCGGGGCTTTCTGAAATGGCCTGTGCGAAAAGGCCTTCGGCTTCCGGCACGGCCAGCAGCGTCGCGACGGCATGCGCGCCGGCACTCTCGCCGAAGATCGTCACGTTGGCGGGGTCGCCGCCGAACGCCCCGATGTTCTCGCGAACCCAGCGCAGCGCCATCACGAGGTCGCGCAGAAACAGATTGCTGTCGATCGGGGTGTCCGGGGTGGACAGCGACGAAAGGTCCACGCAGCCCAGCGCACCGAGGCGATAGTTCACCGAGACGTACACGCAGCCACGACGGGCCAATGCGGCGCCGTCGTAGAGCGGGGTGGCCGAGCTGCCCATCAGGTATCCGCCGCCGTGGATGAAGAACATCACCGGCAACGGTTCGTGGTCCGGCTCACTGCCCGTCCACTGCGGGGTGACGACGTTGAGCGTCAGGCAGTCCTCGCCCATCGGCTGGTACTTGCCCACGGCCAGCATCGTGTAGCGGCGCTGCTGAGGAGCACAGTTGGCGAAGCCGTGGCAGTAGCGGACGCCGCGCCACGGCTGCGGGGGCTGCGGCGCGCGGAATCGCAGCGCGCCCACCGGCGGGCGGGCGTAGGGAATCGAACGCCACCTGTTGACCCCGTTGCGGACGAACCCCTCGACGATGCCGCTGCCCGTGGTGGCGCGGACGGTGTGTTCGTGCATCACTCGACGGTATCGAACATTGCGCTCCCCGACGCGCCTGACAACCCGATCTGCTGCGGCCCGCTAGCCTGTCGGGATGCGGATCGCCGTGCTGTTCACCGCGTCGCTGCTGGTCGCGGGATGTTCCGGCGCGACAGGCGGTCAAGCGGGCCAAACTCAGCTGACACCGATCACCCCGTCGCGCACGGCCACGTCGTCGGCTGCGCCGTCGTCGTCCACCTCGACCACGGCCACATCGTCGGTCCCGGCACCCGCGGCCGGTGTGCCGATCGCCGACGCGATCCGCTGGATCGAGGCGGCTCCCCCGATCGACGCCGCGCAGTACCACATCGCTCTTCGCGGCGGTGTGACAGCCGACCTCGGCGACGACGTCGCGTTCACGACACCGGGCGGTACCACCTGCATGACGGATGCCAAACACGGCTCCCCGGGGCTGGCCTGCCTGGTGGAGCTGACCAGCCCGCCGCCGCGGCCACCGGATGTGTACGGCCAGTGGAAGGGCGGCTGGGTCGACTTCGACGGATCGACGGTCCAAGTCGGTTCGGCGCACGGCGATCCGGGCCGATTCGCTGCGGGGCAGGGCCGCGAACTGCCGTATGACGCGTCACTGTCGTTCGGGAATTACCGGTGCCGCACCGACGCCAGCGCCTTGGTATGCGTGAATTACGCCCAGCAGTCGGCAGTCCGGCTTGCCGCCGACGGTGTCGACGCGTTCGCATGCGCCCGCCAGGCCACCCCGCCTGCGGGCATCGGCGTGCAGTACGTCTGTTAGTGCGTGTGCGCCGGATAGGCGTGAATCATCGCGGTCGCCAGCTTGGGTACGGCGTGGGTCAGGTCGTGTTCCGCCGCGTGGGCGACCTGATGTGCTTGCGCCAGAGTGAGATCGGGATCGACGTCGAGCTCGGCATCGGCGTGCAGCCGGTGGCCGATCCACCGCATCCGCACACTGCGCACCGCACGCACTCCCGGCCGGGCGGCGAGTGCGGCCTGTGCCGTCTCGACAAGTTCGGGATCAACGCCATCCATCAAGCGGCGGAACACATCCCGGACCGCGGTGCGTAACACCGCGAGGATGGCCACAGTGATCACCAGACCGATGATCGGATCCGCCAGCGGAAAGCCGAGGGCGACGCCGCCGGCCCCGATCACCACCGCCAGCGAGGTGAATCCGTCTGTGCGGGCGTGCAATCCGTCGGCCACCAGAGCTGCGGAACCGATGCGGCGCCCGACCCGGATCCGGTAGAGCGCGACCCATTCGTTGCCGATGAACCCGAGCAGCCCGGCGAGCGCGACCCAGCCGAGATGCTCGATCGGGCGCGGGTGGATCAGACGTCCGATGGCCTCATACCCGGCGACGACAGCGGACAGTGCGATCATCGCGACGACGAACATCCCGGCGAGATCCTCGACGCGGCCGAAGCCGTACGTGTAGCGCCGCGTCGCGGCCTTGGTGCTCAACGCGAATGCGATCCACAGCGGTACCGCGGTCAAGGCGTCGGAGAAGTTGTGGATGGTGTCGGCTGCCAGTGCGATCGACCCGGACACCATCACGATGGCGATCTGAGCCAGCGCGGTGACACCCAGCACCACGAGGCTGATCTTGACCGCGCGGATACCGGCCGCACTGGACTCGAGCGCGCTGTCCAGGCTGTCGGCCGAGTCGTGTGAGTGCGGGGCGAAAATCTCGGTGATCGCCGCGCGCAGACCGCCATGGTCATGGTCGTGGTCGTGCACCCCGGAATGTGCTGCCGGAACGTGCTTTTCGCTGCAGGTCATCGGCCGGTCCCTGTTCGTCGGTCGCGTGCGAGGGGCACGACGGCGGATTCGCTGTTGTGGTGCGACGGCACCCCCGGTCCCGCGTGCTCGGCGTTGTACACCGCATCGGTGACGAGTTGGCGCACGTGGTCGTTCTCCAGGCGGTAGAACACCTGCGTGCCTTCTCGCCGGGTGCGGACCAGGCGGGCCATGCGCAGTTTGGCCAGATGCTGGGAGACCGAGGGTGCCGGCTTGCGAACGCGCTCGGCGAGATCGTTGACGCTGAGCTCGCCGTCGATCAACGACCAGAGCAGTTGCACGCGGGTGGCGTCGGCCAGCATGCGGAAGACCTCGATGACGAGCAGCACGTGGTCATCAGCAAGCTGCCTATCTGCATTCATACGCAGATAATAGCGGAGCAACGCACCCCAGCGTGTGGGTTGTCGGTGGAGAAACCCCACCAAGACACCGACAACCCGCACGCTCGGCGTGCGCAATCGCCGCCTAGCGCGGACTAGGCGGCCAGAACTCCCTTGGCGCGCAAGATCGGGAACACGCCCTCGGCGAACCAGTACGCCTCTTCGAGATGCGGGTAGCCCGACAGGATGAACTCGTCGAACCCGACCGTGTGGTACTCCCAGATCAGGTTGGCCACCTCTTCGTGGCTGCCGACCAGAGCGGTGCCCGCGCCGCCGCGGACCAGACCGACTCCGGCCCACAGATTCGGGTAGATCTCCAGCTTGTCCGTGCGCCCACCGTGCAGCGCGGTCATCCGGCGTTGCCCCTCGGACCCCGAGCTGGCGTGCTGCGCGGTGGCCCGCTCGATCTGGTCCGGCGTCAGCTCGTTCACGAGCTCTTCGGCGACGGCCCAGGCCGCGGCCGAGGTATCGCGGGTGATCGTGTGCAGCCGGATCCCGAAGCGCAGGCTGCGACCACGTGCCGCCGCCAACTCGCGCACCGCGTCAATCTTGGCCTTCGCAGCCTGCGGCGGCTCGCCCCACGTGAGGTAGACATCGACATGCTCGGCAGCGATAGGCAGAGCAGCCGCCGACGAGCCACCAAAGTAGAACTCCGGCAACGGGTGCGGCGGTGTGGACACTCGGCCGTCGCGAATCTTGTAGAAGTCGCCGTCGAAGTCGTACGACTCCTGGCCCCACACCGACTTGACGATCTGGAGGAATTCGCCGGTGCGGGCATACCGCTCGTCGTGGTCGAGCCAATCGCCGAACCGCTGCTGCTCGAGGTCGTCCCCGCCGCTGACGACGTTGAGTAGCAGGCGGCCATCGGAGAACCGCTGCAGAGTCGCCGCCTGCTGGGCAGCCAGGGTGGGCGGCACCAGTCCGGGCCGGAACGCCACGAGGAACTTCAGCCGCTCGGTTTCGGCCAGCAGCGCTGAGGCCGTCAACCACGCGTCCTCGCACCAGGTTCCGGTCGGCGTCAGCACCCCTTCGAAGCCGAGCCGGTCGGCCGCCCTGGCCACTTCGGCGAGATAGCGCCGGGTGGGTGCCCGGTAGCCGTCCGGAATCGTGTGGTGCGACGACGCGTGCGATGCCCCGACGATCGAACGGCTGTCACCGTTGGTGGGCAGGAACCACAAGAACTTCGCAGACAAGAAAACCCTCCTACTGTGAACCAATGAGAACCGGCTCAAGCACGCCGGCGTAGCGACGGTCGACCCACTTCGAGAAGTCGGGCGCAGACTGGATCTGCCCCGACTTGGCGAACAGGTCGGCGATCTTCTGTTCCGAGGCGATCACCTGATCGCTGAGTGCTGTCGGCAGTCGTAGGCTGCGGCTCTGCGCGACCTGGGCGGCCTTGGGGTCCAATCCGACTGCCGCGGCGTACTTCTCGGCCCATTCCTGAGGGTGATCCTGAGCCCATTTGGCAGCCTTGGCGAACCTGACCAGCAGATCGGCCAGGGCGGAACTGCGCTTGGGATCGGCAAGCGCCGCGTCGGCCGCCACCCCGAACCAATAGCCGTTGGTCACTCCTTTGGCCTGCGCAATCGACCGCACCTTGAGCTGTTGCTCGGCCTGCGCGGTGTAGGGGTCCCAGATCGCCCATGCGTCGGCCTGGCCCGCCTTGAACGCCGACAGCGCATCCGCGGGCTGCAGGAACACCAGCTTCACATCGGCCGGTGTCAGCCCGGCCTTGTCCAGTTGACCCAGCAGGTGACCGTGCGCGGAGCTGCCCTTGCCCACCGCGATGCTTTTACCGCGGAGGTCGCTCACGGACTGGATCGGTGAGTCCGCCCGGACGAGGATCTGGTCCCCGACGCCACCACCGTTGTAAGCCGAGACCACCTTCACTTTCGCGTTGGATGCGGCACCGAAGATCGGCGGGGTGTTGCCGGTGATGGCGAAGTCGATCTTGCCCGCGGTCGCGGCCTCGATCTGCGGTGGTCCGGACGTGAACGTCGAGAACGCGATCCGGTAGGGCAGGTTGTCCAGCGCACCGGCGGCGCGCAGCAGCGACTCGGTCCCGCCCTTCTGATCACCCACCTGCAGGGTGAGGTCCGAGAGTTCACTGAGCGGCACCGTCGCCGGGGCCTGGGATGCACCCGTGTTCTGCTGGCGCGACACGCAGCCCGTCAGGAGCAGCCCGATGACGGTCAGGGCGATGAACACGCGACGAAATACACTGAGAGGCAAGCTAGCTCCTGTCAGATCTGGACACCGAGTTGCCAGAGCAATTCGGCACGGTGATTGTCATTGGCGGTCGACGAGCTGCCAGTAGTCAGCCTCGGGTCGGTGATGGCCGTCTGGAACTTCACTTCACCGTCGTCCAAGACCAGCACCTGATCCGCCAGCGCGACAGCCTCGTTGACGTCGTGGGTCACCAACAGCACCCCGAACTGGTGGCGCCGCCACAGCTGCAACAACAAGGAGTGCATGCTGAGCCGCGTGAGCGCATCCAGGGCGCCGAACGGTTCGTCCAGCAGAAGTAACTGCGGCTCGGCGACCAGAGCCCTGGCCAGCGAAACCCGTTGGGCCTGACCACCGGACAGTGTCAACGGCCACGCACCCGCGCGATCGGCCAGGCCGACATCGGCCAGTGCCTGGTCGGCCCGAGCCGCCACCTCGGCGCGAGGAAGCCGGAATCGGGTCAGCCCGTATCCGACGTTGGTGCGCACCGTGCGCCAGGGAAACAGCCTCGGCTCCTGGAACGCCAGCGCCGGCGCTCCGCTGACGATGCGCTCACCGGTATGGTCCCGGGACAAGCCGGCCAGCACACGCAGAACGGTGGATTTGCCGGATCCACTGCGCCCCACCAATGCGACGATCTGGCCCGCGCCGACCGCGACCGAAACATCCTTGAGCACATGCTGTTCGCCGTACCACTTGTCGATGTGCCGCAGCGATCCGGCCACCCCGGTCTGGCGATCGTAGGTCACGGTCATGACCGATACCTCAGGGCGCGGCGCTCGAGTGAACGCACGATCGCATCAGTCGTGATACCCAGCAGCGCATAGACGATCAGACCGAAAATGATGATGTCGATGCGCAGGAAGTCACGTGCGTTGTTGATCAGGTAGCCGATGCCTTTGTCGGCGTTGATCTGTTCGGCGACGATCAACGTCAGCCATGCGATCGCCAGTGATTGCCGCAGGCCCACCAGTACCTGTGGCGCGGCGCTGGGCGCAATGATGTTGGCGAACCGCTGGCGAAACGAAAAGCCAAGCACCTCAGCAGTTTCGAATAGTTTCGGGTCCACCTGTCGGATCGCCGAGAAGGTGTTGAGGTATAGCGGGAAACTGACGCCGAGCGCGACCAGGAGAACCTTGGGAAGTTCGCCGATACCAAACCACAGGATGAACAGCGGGATCAGACCGAGGTGTGGCAGCGCGCGCAACATCTGCATGGGCGGGTCGACCGTCGCCTCGGCCCAGCGGGACAACCCGACTGCGCTCCCCAGCCCGATGCCGACGATCCCACCAAGGAGCAGGCCCTGCGCGACGCGAGCGCCGGAAACCCGCAACGCGTCGGCGAGTTGACCATTGCGGATCAGTTCCAGCCCGGCCTCGGCGATCAGCGACGGTGCGGGCAACACCTCTTGAGAGATGATGCCCAACGCGCTGCCCACCTGCCACAACGCCAGCAGGATCACCGGCGACGCCCACCGGGCGATCGCCCACGTACGCCGGCGGCGGCGTGGCGGCGTGCGTGAACCGGCCGGCAGAACCGGCGCGGAAGCCTGCACGGCTGATGTGGTCACGATTGGGTCCCCCGATGACACGTGGGTGGCTGACTATGGGCACGCGACAACAAACGAACTCGACGCGTCCATCGACCCTAAAAACCCCCACCCGATCGGTTAAGGGTTTGATTCGTGGTGACGAAAAGATCCGCGGAGTCAGCGCCAGCCGTCGGCGGCCTTGGCGGCCCGAACCAGCGCATCGCACAATTCCCGCAACTCGGCTGCGGCCGCACCCTCGTCGACCGCGGTCGCGACGTCTTCGGCCGCGCACCGCACCTGGAACACCCGATCGGACAATTCGGCGGCCTCGTCGGCTGAGAGCACCACGGCATCTTCGGGGATGGCGCTGCCCTTGACCAATGCGCGCTGCTCGTAGGCGCGCTGCCGGCAGGACTGGCGGCAGTACTGCCTGCGCCGGCCCATCCCGACGTCGGCCACCTCACGTCCACACCACCGACACGGCTGGGAGCGGGAACGACGCGTCACGTCATGTGACTGTAGACGGCATCGCGAAGTGATCCCGGTATCATGGGGGGTCGAGTCGGGAACCGTATGCAGTGGTCTTGCGTTAACTACCCGGACTTCAAAGGGCCCCGGCCCTTTTATTTGCACTGTGAGGAGAGTTGACGATGGCTGATCGTGTCCTGAGAGGCAGTCGCCTCGGAGCCGTGAGCTACGAGACGGACCGCAACCACGACCTGGCGCCGCGTCAGATTGCGCGGTACCGCACCGAGAACGGCGAGGAATTCGAGGTTCCGTTCGCCGACGACGCCGAGATCCCCGGCACCTGGCCCTGCAAGAACGGCCTCGAGGGCACCCTCATCGACGGTGACCTGCCCGAGCCCAAGAAGGTCAAGCCGCCGCGCACCCACTGGGACATGCTGCTGGAGCGCCGCTCGGTCGAGGAGCTCGAGGAGCTGCTCAAGGAGCGTCTGGATCTGATCAAGTCGAAGCGCCGCGGCAGCTGATCGCTCGCCTACTGATCCGGCGACACCGCCCTACCTGACGACACCGCGGGCGCGGTCCAGGCGGCCGCCGAGGCCCCACTGGGCGACCTTGAGCATTGCTTCGCGGATGTTCGAGCCGCTCATCTTCGACACCCCGAGTTCGCGCTCGCGGAACGTGATCGGCACCTCGGTGACGGTGAAACCGTTGTTGATCGTGCGCCAGGTCAGGTCGATCTGGAAGCAGTAGCCCTTGGAATCGACCGCGGACAGGTCGATCTTCTCCAGCACTTCACGCCGGTAGGCGCGGTAGCCCGCGGTGATGTCGTGGATGCCGACGCCGAGCAGCACGCGGGAGTAGGTGTTGGCCGTCTTGGACAGCACCAGCCGCCGGTACGGCCAGTTGCGCACTGTGCCGCCCTGTACGTAGCGCGACCCGATCGCCAGGTCGGCGCCGTTGTCGATGGCGTCGAGCAGCCGGTAGAGCTGTTCGGGCGCGTGGCTGCCGTCGGCGTCCATCTCCACCAGCACGTTGTACTGGCGGCTCAGGCCCCAGGCGAACCCTGCGAGGTACGCCGCGCCGAGGCCGTCCTTGGCGTTGCGATGCATCACGTGAACCCGGTCGGTGTCGGCCAGCGCGAGTTCGTCGGCGAGCTCGCCCGTCCCGTCGGGGCTGCCGTCGTCGACGATCAGCACGTGCACCTCAGGACAGGCCTTGTGCACCCGGCCCACGATCAGCGGCAGGTTCTCCAGCTCGTTGAACGTCGGAATGATCACCAGGGTGCGCTGGCTGGGCCGCACGGCGCCCGTGTTTCCCCGGTCGGTCATGACTCTCCTTTGTCGTGCTGCCCGGCCAGGGCGGCGGTTGAATCGCCCTGCTCCGGCGTGTTCTCGCCGTCGTCTTCGCCCCCGGACATGCTGCCTGCGTCCCGTTCCCGCCGCCTGCGGCGTAACGGACGCATGAACCAACCATTGTGCAGCATGGCCCCGATCACGACCGAAATGGCAGCTCCGACCAGCACCCATTGCACCAGCGGCCCCCACCGCGTGGCGAGGGTTTGGCTGGTCTTGAGTCGCATCGTCAGGTCCAGATACCCCGGCGTGAAGAACTGGGTGCGGGCGATTTCCGCGCCGTCCGGGGCGATCACCGCACTGATGCCGACGGTCCCGGCGACCACCACGTATCGGTCGTGTTCGACGGCCCTGGCCCGGGCGAATGCCAGCAGCTGTTCGCTCATGTTCTGGTCGAACGTGGCGTTGTTGGTCGGAACGGCCAGTAGCTGAGCGCCGTTGCGCACGGACTCGCGCAGCGCACGGTCGAAGATGACCTCCCAGCAGGTTGCGACGCCGACCGGCACACCGGCGGCGTGCACGACGCCCGAACCGTTGCCTGGCACGAAGTAGCCGGCCCGGTCGGCGAACGACGAGAGGTGCCGGAAGAAGCCCCGCCAGGGCAGGTACTCACCGAACGGCTGGATGATCTGCTTGTCGTGGCGCTCTCCCGGCCCGGTGACCGGATCCCAGACGACGACGGTGTTCGAGGCGTACGGATTCTGCGGGGTCCAGTCCGGGCGCGCGACGACGGCACCGACCAGGATCGGCGCGCCGATCGCCTGCGCAGCAACGCTGATCTGCTGGGCTGCGTCGGCGTTGGTCATCGGGTCGATATCCGACGAGTTCTCCGGCCAGATCACGAACTGAGGTTGGGGCGCCCGGCCTGCGCGCACGTCGTCGGCCAGCTGCACGGTCTGGCGGACGTGGTTGTCCAGGACCGCGCGCCGCTGGCTGTTGAAATCCAGCCCCAGCCGTGGGACGTTGCCCTGGACGGCGGCCACCGTGACCGTCGGCTCATTGCCTGCGCCCCCGGCGGCGCGGCGCACCTGCGGGGCGGCAACCGCGGTGGTGAGCAATACCGCGGTGATGCACAGCCCGGGCATCAGCACCGCGGGCAGCAACACGTGCCCGGCCGTTTTGGCCGCGCTGCTCTGCTGCCACCAGCGTGCGATCTCGAGCACCAGCGCCGCCAGCGAGGTGCCCATCAGTGCGATCCCGAACGACAACAACGGCACCCCGCCGAGCTGCACCAGCGCCAGGAACGGTCCGTTCGTTTGGCCGAAACCGACTACGCCCCAAGGGAACCCACCGAACGGCACGGTCGATTTGAGCCACTCCTGGGCGGTCCACAACACCGCGAGCCACAGCGGCCAGCCGGGGACCCGGCGCACCACCACGGCCAGCAGCCCGAAGATGGCCGGGAAAAGGGCTTCCATGGCGGACAGCGCCAGCCACGGCACCGGGCCGACCAGCCCACTGATCCACGGGATCAGCGGAATGTAGAACGCCAGCCCGAACAGCAAGCCGTAACCGAGGCCACCGGCCGGCGTGGTCTTGGGGTGGGTCAGCACCCAGCTCAGCAGCGCGAAGCTCACCACCGCCGACCACCACCAGCCGATCGGCGGGAAGCTGATGCACAACAGCAGCCCGGCGGTCACCGCGACGAGGAGCCGGAACATCCGTGGCGGCAGCGCGGTGCGGATCCAGTTCAGCAGTCGGCTAGCCATGTAGCGCGACACCCCGGTGCACGGTGTGACGGCAGCGCGGCAGCGGATCACCGGGCGCCAACCGCGGCAGCGCGGGCACCCGTGAGCGCGGATCGGTGGACCAGCGCTGCACACCATCGGCCGGAGCGGCCACGTCCAGGCCGCCGGCGCCGAGCTCCCACACCGCGTACGACGCGGGCGCACCCGGGACCAGGGTTCCACTGACTCCGTCGCGCACCCCGCCGGCCCGCCAGGCGCCGCGCGTGGCGGCGGCGAACGCCGCACGTACCGAAATCGAGCTGCCGTCGGTCTGGTGATTGCTGGCCGCGCGCACCGTCGACCAGGGATCGATGCTGGTCACCGGGGCATCTGAGCCGAACGCCAAGGGCACGCCTGCCGATGCTAGTAGCGAGAGCGGGTTGAGCGCGGCTGCTCTGCCGATACCGAGGCGGCGGGCGTACATCCCATCGGAACCACCCCACAGAGCGTCGAAATTGGGCTGCATGCTGGCCGTCACCCCGCTGCGGCCCAGGACGGCCGCCTGCTCGGCGTTCACCATCTCCAGGTGCTCGAGCCGGTGCCCACAGCGGGCGACGGCGGGCGCCCCGAACCGGTCGACGAGCCGGGTCAGCGCGTCGACCACCGCGGTCACCGCGGCGTCGCCGATGACGTGGAATCCCGCCGCCACGCCGGCCTCGGTGCAGGCGAACAGATGGTCGGCGATGACCTCGGGTTCGAGGTAGCAGTTGCCGGTGCTGTCCGGGGCGTCGGCGTACGGACCGCACAGCCACGCGGTGTGCGAGCCCAGGGCGCCGTCGACGAACAGGTCGCCGGCCAGCCCCTGCGCGCCGGTCGTGTCCATCAGGGCGGTCGCCTGCGCGGCGCTGGACACCGCCTCACCCCAGTAGCCCACCACCTCGACACCGTGTTCGGTCGCGCGCAACTCCTGCCAGTCGTCGGCTCCGCCGATCTGGGGTCCGGCGCACTCGTGGACGGCGACGATGCCCGCGGCTGCCACCGCGTCGAGCGCGGCCCGCCGGGCGTCGGCACGCTGACGGACGGTCAGCAGGCGGCGCGCCTCGGAACGGACCAGGTGGTGAGCGTCCGCCGACAGCGGCCGCTGTGGGTGATATCCGGCGACCGCGGGCAGGCCGGGCACCAGCTCACGCAACCCGGTCGAGGCCACGGCCGAGTGCACGTCGATGCGGGCCAGGTAGGCCGGGAGTGCGCCGACGACGGCGTCGAGCTCCTCGGTGCTGGGTGCCTGGTCACGGGCCCAGCCGGTGTCGTCCCAGCCGTGTGCCCAGACCGGCTGACCAGGGTGGGCGGCGACGTGCTCGGCGACCAGGGACAGGCAGTGCTGTGTGGACGTCGCACCGGTGAGGTCCAGCCCCGTCATCAGCAGACCGGTCGACGTGACATGGATGTGGCTGTCGACGAAGGCGGGTGCGACGAATGCGCCGTCGAGGTCGATCATCTTCGCGTCCGCGAACTGGGATCGGCCGACCTCGTCGCTGCCCAGCCAGGCGACGACGCCGTCGCGCACCGCCATGGCGGTGGCATCCGGGTGCGTCGGGCTGTGGATGCGCCCGCCCAGCAGCAGTGTGGTCACGGTCAGTCAGTCTCCCCCGCAGCTGCGGGACAGACGCAACGGGTCAGTACCGGCGGACGATGTTGGCGTCGTGGACCGGTCCGGGAACCTGTTCCTCGACGATCTCGCCGTCGATGTACTCGCCGCGGCCCGAGTAGCCGGGCGCCGTCAGGTTGATGACGCTGACCCGGCGGGCGATACCGCGGGTGAGCAGCATGCCGGCCACCGGGCGCACCACGCGACGAGTGGGGGGCAGCAGCATCAGCGCGCCGACCGCGGTGGAGACGATACCGGGAATGAACATCAGGACGGTGCCGAGCGCGACGAGCATGCTGTCGGCGACCGCGCCCTGCGGGTCGGTCCGGGTGCGCTGGAGTTTGAGGATCTGCTTTTTGACCTGCGAGCCGGCCAGCGCGACACCGATCACCGAGGTCGCCAGCAGGATCAGTAGCGTCCAGCCGATGCCGACCGACCAGGTCAGGGCGGCCAGGACCGCCAGCTCGACCACGGCGTAGAGGAAGAACGTCCGCATCACCATGTACTGGCAACGACTCGGGTACCGGCCGGGTTCCGGTTGCCGCTGATAGCAGCCTGAGAGTTCGGTTACGCGGTGATCTCGAGCGCGACGTGCACCTTGTCGATGCCGCCGCGAACCACGCTGTGCAGATAGAACCACCATGAGTGCTGCCAGTAGCGGCGCAGCACCTTGTTGTAGACATCGCGGGTCTCCGAATCCGGCAGCACCCGCGCCGTGGCCTCGACGGCCGGCCCCTTCGGCTTGCCGAGCACGTGGCACTCGGCGATGGTCACCCGCGGGGTGTTGCGGATCCGCTTCACCTTCCACGACACCCGGTCGGTGATGACCAGCAGACGGTCACCGTCGGGGACGCCCCAGATGGCCGTCGGCTTAGGGGTGCCGTCCTTGGTGAACGTGGTGAGCAGCAGGTATTTCGCCTGCGCGACGTCGTGGAAGGTGGGTGCCATCGGTCAGGCGGCCCGCAGTTCCAGGCCGACGTTGCGCGTGGCGCCGCCGCGCAGCTTGGAGAAGAAGTTGAACACCTTGCCGAGCAGCCCGTACCGGTTGCCGATCGCGTCGTACACCCGCTGGATCTGCTGGGAGTCGTCGAGAATGCTCGCGACCGCCTCCACCGCTTCGCCCTTGACGTTGCCGCTGCGGTCACAGACGGCCAGGGTCACCCGCGGGGTGTTCCGAATTCGTTTGACCTTCCAGGAGTCCTTGCCGGTGATCACCAGAGCGCGGTCGCCGTCCGGAGCGATCCAGATCGGTGTCGGCTTGGGCCTGCCGTCCTTGGTGAAGGTGGTCAGGGAGACGTACTGGGACGTGATCACGTCGCCGAAGCTGGGAGCCATCCGACCAATCTACTGGTGCCCGGCCGAACCTAGCGTGCCTCGAGATCGCCCTCGGTCTCCAGGAGCACCTGGCGCAGCCCGTCCAGCGTCGCCGGATCCGGGTTCTCCCACATGCCGCGCCCGACTGCCTCGAGCAGCCGCTCCGACATGCCGTGCAACGCCCAGGGATTGGATTCGTTCATGAACTTGCGGTTCTCCGGATCCAGCACGTAGGACTCGGTGAGCTGCTCGTACATCCAGTCGGCCATCACGCCCGCGGTGGCGTCGTATCCGAACAGGTAGTCGACCGTGGCGGCCATCTCGAAAGCGCCCTTGTAGCCGTGCCTGCGCATCGCGGCCATCCACCGCGGGTTGACCACCCGCGCCCGGAACACCCGGGTGGTCTCCTCCGACAGGGTGCGGGTCCGCACCGCGTCCGGCCGGGTGTTGTCGCCGATGTAGGCGGCCGGGGCCGTGCCGGTCAACGCCCGCACCGTCGCCACCATGCCGCCGTGGTACTGGAAATAGTCGTCGGAGTCGGCGATGTCGTGTTCACGCGAGTCGGTGTTCTTGGCGGCCACCACGATTCGCCGGTACTGGGCGGACATGTCCTGCGCCGCCGGCCTGCCGTCGAGTTCACGGCCGTAGGCGAACCCGCCCCACGCGGTATACACCTCCGCCAGGTCCGCATCGTCACGCCAGTTGCGGCTGTCGATGAGTTGCAGCAGACCGGCCCCGTAGGTTCCCGGTTTGGACCCGAAAATTCTTGTGGTGGCTCGCCTTTCATCACCGTGCTCGGCGAGGTCGACCTGAGCGTGGGCGCGGACGAAGTTCTGCTCGGCCGGCTCGTCGAGACCGGCCACCAGCCGTACCGCGTCGTCGAGCATCGTCACGACATGTGGGAAGGCATCGCGGAAGAATCCGGAGATCCGGACGGTCACGTCGATCCGCGGCCGGCCCAGTTCGGCCAGCGAGATGGCCTCCAGGTCGACCACGCGCCGGGATGCGTCGTCCCACACCGGCCGGACACCGAGCAGCGCAAGCACTTCGGCGATATCGTCGCCCGAGGTGCGCATGGCCGAGGTGCCCCACACCGACAGACCGACCGACGCCGGCCACTCACCGTGATCGGTGCGGTAGCGCTCGAGCAACGAATCCGCCATGGCGACTCCGGTTTCCCACGCCAGTCGCGACGGCACGGCCTTGGGGTCCACGGAGTAGAAGTTGCGCCCGGTGGGCAGCACGTTGACCAGGCCGCGCAGTGGCGAGCCCGACGGGCCCGCCGGGATGAAGCGGCCGTCCAGTGCGCGCAGCACCTGCGTGATCTCACGGGCCGTTCCGGCCAGCCGCGGCACCACTTCGGTGGCCGCGAACCGCAGGATTGCCGCGACACCGTCATCGTCGGTCAGCTCCGCGACCCGGTCGGCGTCCCAGCCGGTGGCCTGCAGACCGGCCAACAGCGCGCGGGCCTGCTTCTCGGCCTCGTCGACCTCGGTGCGATCAGCGCTGCCGTCCTCGGCCAGCCCGAGGGCCTGACGCAGACCCGGCAGGTGTTGCTCACCGCCGAACAGCTGCCGGGCACGCAGGATGGCCAGCACCAAATCGAGTTGGGCCTCATCGGCCGGTGCGACGCCGAGGATGTGCAGCCCGTCGCGGATCTGGACGTCCTTGATCTCGCAGAGCCAGCCGTCGACGTGCAGCAGCATGTCGTCGAACGAATCGTCCTCGGGCCGTTCGGCCAGTCCCAGATCGTGATCCATCTTCGCCGCGCGCATCAGTGTCCAGATCTGCTGGCGGATCGCCGGCAGCTTGCCCGGGTCGAGTGCGGCGATGTTGGCGTGCTCGTCGAGCAGTTGTTCCAGGCGGGCGATGTCGCCGTAGCTTTCGGCGCGCGCCATCGGCGGGATCAAGTGGTCGACCAGGGTGGCGTGGGCTCGGCGCTTGGCCTGGGTGCCCTCCCCCGGGTCGTTGACCAGGAACGGGTAGATCAGCGGTAGGTCGCCGAGCGCCGCGTCCGGCCCGCAGGACGCCGACATGCCGACCGTCTTGCCGGGCAGCCATTCCAGGTTTCCGTGCTTGCCCAGGTGCACGGCGGCGTGCGCGCCGAAACCGTGCCGCACCCACAGGTAGGTGGCCAGGTAGTGGTGGCTGGGCGGCAGGTCGGGATCGTGGTAGATCGCGACCGGGTTCTCCCCGAATCCCCGCGGCGGCTGCACGAGGATCAGGATGTTGCCGGATTGGATTGCGGCGACCACGATTTCGCCATCCGGGTCGCGACTGCGGTCGACGAACAGCTCGCCGGGCGGCGGCCCCCAGTGGGCGACCATCGCGTCGGTGAGCTCAGCGGGCAAGGCGGCGAACCACTCCCGGTACTGGGCGGCCGGGATACGAATCGGATTGCCCGCCAGCTGACCGTCGGTCAGCCAGTCCGGGTCCTGGCCGCCGCGTTCGATGAGTGCGTGCATCAGCGCGTCGCCGTCGGATGCCTCGACGCCGGGGATGTCGCCGATCTGGTACCCCGCGTCGCGCAGGGCATGCAGCAGCGCGACAGCGCTGGCCGGGGTGTCCAGACCGACCGCGTTGCCGATCCGGGAATGCTTGGTCGGATACGCCGAGAACACCAGGGCCAACCGTTTGTCGGCAGGCGCGACCCGGCGCAGGGTGGCGTAGTTGACGGCCAGGCCGGCCACCCGCGCGCACCGCTCCGGGTCCGGCACATAGGAGATCAGGCCGTCTTCGTCGATCTCCTTGAACGAGAACGGGACCGTGATGATTCGGCCGTCGAATTCGGGCACCGCGACCTGGGTGGCGACGTCCAGCGGGCTCAGGCCGTCGTCGTTGTCGGACCAGGTGGCCCGCGAACTGGTCAGGCACAGTCCTTGCAGGATCGGGACATCAAGGGCAGCAAGGTGTTTGACGTTCCAGTTCTCGTCGTCGTGGCCTGCCCCGGCGGTGGCGGGCTGGGCACCGCCGGCGGCCAGCACGGTGACGACCATCGCGTCGGCCGTGCCGAGCAGCTCGAGTAGTTCGGGTTCGGGCGTGCGCAGCGAGGTGCAGTACACCGGCAGCGGGCGACCACCGGCCGCCCTGATCGCGGTGCACATGGCGCGGATGTAGTCGGTGTTGCCGGCCAGCTGCTGAGCCCGGTAGAACAGCACCGCGATCGTGGGCCGGGGGTCGGTCCCGCGCTCCAGCCCGCAGCCGTCGCACCCCTCGCAGCGCGGCTCCAGCACACCCCAGGCCGGGGTGGCCGACGGCGGGCTGAAGCCGAATCCGGTCATCAGCAGGGTGTCGGACAGGAAGGCGTGCAGCTGCCGGAGGTTCTCCACCCCGCCCTGTGCCAGATAGATGTGGGTTTGCATGGCGATGCCCGCGGGCACCGTGGAGCGCTCCATCAGATCCGCGTCGGGGGCCTGTTCGCCGCTGACGACGACGGTCGGTCGTCCACTGGCCACCACCGCGTCGATACCGTCCTGCCAGGCCCGGTAGCCGCCGAGAATCCGTATCACCACGGCGTCGGCGTCGGCGAGGAGCTCGGTGAGCTCGCCGTCGATCAGTCGCGCCGGGTTGCGCAGGAGGAAATGAGCTCCGCTGGCGCGCGCGGTGATCAGGTCGGTGTCCGACGTCGACAGCAACAACACGGTGGGAGGCACCCACCATTCGTACCGTACGGGCGCCCGCTGCCCCTATTCGGATCGTGGGTTGGCGTGCACGAACGCGACGACGGCCTCGGCCAGTTCCGGCCCCTTGTCCTCCTGCAGGAAGTGGCCTGCTCCAACGATCGTCACGTGTGATTGCCCACGTGCGCCAGGAACGTGCTCCCGCAGCACCGGCTCGGCAGCGCCGGTGATCGGATCGGAATCGGAAAATGCTGACAGAAATGGCTTTTCGAACCGACCCAGGGCGGCCCACGCCGCCCGGTTGGCCGGGGCCGCCGGGTCGTCCGGGCTGGTCGGCACGAGCATGGGAAACTGCCTGGCCCCGGCTTGATAGCTGTCGTCGGGGAATGGTGCATCGTAGGCCGCGATCGTCTCGGCCGACAGCTCCGAAACCGACCCGCCGTTGACGATCTGCCCGGCCGGGAACATCGGCACCTCTTGGCTGAACTTCTGCCAGGCCAGGAACGCCTCACCGGGGTGATGATCACCTGTCGGCAGCATCGTGTTGGCGGCCACCACCCGGGCGAACCGATCCGGATGCTCGCCCACGAGTCGCAGCCCGATCAGCCCACCCCAGTCCTGACATACCAGCGTGACGTCGGCGAGACCGATCTGCTCGATCGCCGCCCACATCCAATCCACGTGTGCCTGATAGCTGTAATCGTCTCGGCTGGTGGGCTTGTCGCTGCGCCCGAACCCGACCAGGTCGATCGCCACCGCTCGCAGTCCGGCATCGACGAGCACGGGGATCATCCGCCGGTACAGGTAGCTCCAGGACGGCTCGCCGTGCAGCAACAGCACCACCTCGCCGTCGGACGGCCCCTCGTCGAGATAGTGCATCCGTAGCGTGCCGCCATCACCGGAGTCGACCTCGACGTAGCGCGGTTCGAACGGAAAGTCCGGCAACGCGGCGAATCGCTCGTCGGGGGTGCGCAATACATCCATTGGTGTGCTCCTGTACCTCAGCGGGTTGGTGGTTCACGGTCGACGGTGGCGGGACACCACTGCCGAAGCTGCATCCGAGCGACGTCGACGGCGTCGTGCATCGGGGTGATGTCCCCCCGCACCCGGCCGACCAGCATGCCGCCCTGAAGTGCTGCAATAACGTTGGCGGCCAGTCGATCCGGTTCGGCATCGGCTCTTAATGCGCCGCGTTCCTGCATCGTGCGCAGCCCGTCGGCGAGCAGACCCACCCATCGGTCGAAGGCCGCGTCGACGCGCGGCCGAAAGGCCTCGTCGTCCATCAACTCGGCGGCCAACTTGCCCAGCGGACACGCGAACGGGCCACCGGGAGCCGAGTGCATCGCCACGATGCCGGCCATCCAGGCGTTCAACGTGGCCCAGGAATCGATGTGCGTCAACCCGGGCTGGGCTGCGAGAACGATCTCCAGCTGTCGGTCGATGACGGCACCGACCAGCTCAGCCTTGTCCTCGAAGTAGTGGTAAAGCTGGGACTTTCCGCAACCCGCGACCGCGAGCACGTCGTCGAGACTGGTAGCGCGGACACCTCGTTGGTAGATCAGCAGCGCCGCGGCGTCCAGAATCGCTGCGCGTGTCCGCCGGCCCCGCGCGGTCAGCGGCACCGGCGTGGCGCGTCCGCCAGTCAGCGCCGCGCCTTGGCGTGGTGAAGCAGTTCGTCGACGGACCATTGATCGCCGGCGTGCGCGCCGTATTTGGCGTCGATGACGGTGCCGTTGGTGTCGATCAGGATATCGGCGGGCAGACCGAGATGACCCCCGTTGGCCCGATGCATCCCGTCCTTCAGCCTCAACTTCCCGGCCAGGGACCGGTCCATCAGGCCCTTGACGACCGGCACCAGCGAGCGCGGATCGGCTATCGCTCGGATCGAGGTCTCCACGCCGAACCTCCGGTAGAGCCGGCGTTCCGGGTCGGCGACGAGGTCGAAGGGCAGATCATCCACGTAGGTGGCGAGCTCCTCGGGCGTGGAGTGGAACAGCACCACCTCGCGGATTCCGCTTGCCGTGATCTCGGCATGACGCTTGACCACCGACTGAAGGTGAACGTTGCAGATCGGGCAGCCGGCGAAACGCCGAAACTGGAGGTGCACCAGCAGATCTGGATCAGGCACGACCACGATGCCGCCGTTGACGGTGCGCAATTCATCAGCTTCGACGCAATCTCCGGGGTTGACCCGAGCGAGCACCATCACTACAGAGTCGACTCCAGAAACTGTACTGTCAAGTCCAGTTTGACGTCGGGGTCAGTCCACCGAGAACGGGCTCAATGCAAGACCGACCACGGCGACCACGGCCACCGGAGCAAGCAGCGGCAACCACGGCAGGTCGACGGGCACCGCGGCAGCCAGGGCGCCGGCCGCGGCGAAGCCGGCGATCCCGATCGCCGTGATCCGGGTCAGGGTGGCGTAGGTCAACACCAGATACGCTGCCGCGCACACCCCCGACGTCGCGGCCAGCATCGGGTGCGGTTCAGTCAGCACGATCGAGGCCGTTGCCGCCAGAACGGCCACCGTCGCCGCGGCACGCACGAACAGACCGACGACGATGGCGATCAACGCCACCGCCGCCGCAGCGAGCCAGCGGGTATCGGCACCGACCGCCGTCGCCGCCGTCATCGCGACTGCGAACGATGCCGCCACCAGCCGCCGCACCGTCATGACGACCGCCGGCCACGATCGGGCACCAGGCTCATCGCCTGGTCGAGCGCCACGTCAGCCGGCCACGGCACCACATCGACGCCGATGACCCTCATGTCCCGGTACATCGACGAACGCTGCAACGCCCACATTCGCTGCAGAAGCGGCTGGTCGTCGTCGGCGAAGGGCCAGCCTTCCAGCACGTCGACCGCCACCACGGTGTGTCCCCGTTTGCACAGGTCGATCAGTGCCAGCGCGAACTGGGTGTCGAGCAGCGTCGAGAACGCCACCACGACGGCGCCCGGCGGGACCGCGGCCCGCGGCGCCAAAGTACCTGCGGTCTGCTGGTATTCGCTGCCCACACCGAGCGCCGCGTCGAGCACCCGGTAGAACTGTCGCCGGCCGATATCGGCACCGAGCCACCGTGGCCGGCGCCCCCCGAGGCCGACGATGCCGGCACGGTCGCCGTTGCGCAGCGCGGTCTGCACCGCCTGTGTCGCGCCGCGCAACGCCCGTTCGGTGACGGCGGTGGCCGGGCCCGCGGGCTGTGCACTCATGTCGACGAGCACCACCACATCGGCGGCCCGGTCGGTCAGCCGTTCGGTGACGTGCAGGCTGCCGCGGCGGGCACTGACCGCCCAGTTGACGGTGCGGAGCTGATCCCCCGGCAGGTAGGGGCGAATCTCGGCGAACTCGACGCCCGGCCCGATGTGGCGGGTCAGGTGGGTGCCCAACCGGTCGGGCAGTTCGGTTCGCGGAATCCCGGTCGGTTGCGGGGGCGCCACCGGGAAGACGAACAGGTCGGCGGCGTCGACGGTGGCGGTGCCGGTCAGCAGTCCACCGGCCGCGTCGAGCCGGACCCGGGCGCGCAGGGGGTAGTGGCCCCACCTCCCCGCCGTCGCGGACACCGTGGCGCCCCTGGCGTCGGCGGTGACGATCTCGATGTCCAGGCCGGCCACCGTCCCCAGTTCCAGTGTCGCGTTCGCGCTGTTCTCCGCCAGTTCGGCGCGCAGCTGCACCGGCTCGTTCTCGAAGCACCGGGTCAGCGCCGGGTAGCCCGACACCGAGACCGACACAGGTCTGTGCTGCCAACTGATCGAGGCGAGCACCCCCAGCATCGGCGCCACGAAAGCGATCAGCTGCCAGCGCGACGCAATCACCGCCGCGACCAGCCCCACCCCGACGCACGTCATCAGTGTCACCGTCAATTTAGATGCGCGCCAACGCAATACAGCGTCGACCGAACGGGGGCCGTCCATCATCGTGCGCCGGCGCGGGGAACCGGCAGGCGTCGCAGGAGTTGTTCGACGACGTCGGATCCGTGCACGCTACGAACCCACATCTCCGGTCGCAGGCTGATCCGATGGGCAATCGCGGGGACCGCCAGCGCCTTGACATCCTCGGGGATCACGTAGTCGCGGCCCGATACCAGGGCCCGGGCCCGGGCCAGTTGGACGAGGTCGAGTTCGGCACGCGGGCTGGCGCCGACCGCCACCTGCGGATGGCTGCGGGTGGCCGTCGCCAGCGACACCACATAGTGCAGAACATCGTCGTGCACCGACACCTGCTCCACCAATTCCCGCATGGCCAGCAGATTTTCGGCGTCCACCACCTGGTTGACCGTCGCCTCGGCCGAGCCCCGGTCCAGCCGGCGGCGCAGCATCGACGCCTCCTCGGCCTCGGACAGATACTTCAGCGCCACCTTGACCGCGAACCGATCCAGCTGCGCCTCCGGCAGCGGGTAGGTGCCCTCGTATTCGATCGGGTTGTCGGTGGCCAGCACGATGAAAGGGGCCGGCAGCCGGTGGGTTTGGCCGTCGATGCTGACCTGACGTTCGGCCATCGCCTCCAGCAGCGCAGCCTGCGTCTTGGGTGGCGTGCGGTTGATCTCGTCGGCCATCAGCAGGTTGGTGAAGATCGGGCCGGGCCGGAATTCGAAGCGGCCCGACTGCATGTCGTAGATCGTCGACCCCAACAGGTCGGCGGGCAGCAGGTCCGGGGTGAACTGCACGCGGGTGAACCGCAGGCCGAGGGCCGCGGCGAAGGACCGGGCGATCAGTGTCTTGCCCATACCGGGCAGGTCCTCGATCAGCACGTGCCCGCCCGCGAGCACCGTGGTCAGAATCAGTGTGAGGGCGGCCCGCTTTCCGACCACCGCACGCTCGATCTCGTCGAGCACCGCTTCGCAGTACGCCGTCATCGCCGGAGCGGGCATGGTCATAGGTTTTCCATCCGTCGCAGGATCTCCTCGAGGGTGGCGTACCCCGGTCCGGGTTCACGGCTCCGGGTTCGCTCGACGTTGTTCGGATCAACCCACGGCCACAGCTCGTCGCCGAACACGATGCGCCCGGTCGCCTGTAGGGCCACGGGATCCCGCTGGCGGGTGGCGAGCACGAACTCGCGGGCCAGCTTCGGCCGCAGATGCCGGTCCCAGTCTTCCCGGGTGGCATCCGCCCACTGAACTGTCGACTCGGTGCGCGACCGCCAGCGCCACAATGCCTCCGCCGGGTCGTCCGACGGCAGTTCGGGTACCGACCGGCCTTGTGCCGCAACGACAGTCAGCCGGGCGGCGATGAGAAATGCAGCTACCGCGAGCCCTGCGACCGGCATGATCCACCGCCCGGCATTCAGGACGATCGCCAGCACTTCCGCTGCCACGACCAGCAGGAGGCCGCCTCCCACCAGCCGGATCACGCGGGGCTCCGCAGCTCGCCGAGGACCAGGCGAAGCGCCCGTTCGGCGGTTTCGCGGTGTCCCTCGTTCATCACGTGGGTGGAGAACCGGGCCTCGGCGAACAGGGTGACCAGTTCGGTGGCGCTGCCGGCGTGGATCGCCTGATGGTCGACGGCACGGGCCAGCACCTCGGACGGGGTGTCCGACTCCTGCGGGGCCACGCCGGGGGCGCCGGCCAGTGCGTGTTCCATTGCCGCATAACACGCGATGATGGCCTCCCGCGGTTCACGGCTGAGGTCGCCGACTTCGGCCAGACCGCGCTCGGCGGCCAGCGCGAGTGATCCGGGTCCGGGCGGCACCGCGTCGCGGGGGCGGTCGTCAGGTGGCGGTGGCGCCGGCTCCCGACGTCGTTCGCGCGCCCGGAGCACGATCGCGCCGATCAGCGTGACGAGCAGAAGCGCCGCGAAAGCGGCCAGGAGATACCAGAAGAGCGGGTCGGCGGCGGCGGGTTCGGGTGTCGGTGGCGGCCGGGGGGCGGCCTGGGTTGGCGGTGCGGTGCCGGTGGGCGTGGCGATGGGCGGCGCCGGCGGTGGACCTCCACTCAGTTGCGGGAGGCGCAGCTGAGTGAACAGCGCGGCCACCATCAACCACGCCAGCACCGCCGCGACGATAACCAGCACGAAGCGCCAGCTCCGTCGCACACCTATGCCGCCACCGCCTCCGGGTACGTGAGTTCGCGCGGCCTGCGTGGCGCGCTGCGGGTCGCGCAGCTTCGCCACGAACGCGACGATCATCACCAGCAGACAGGCCAGCACCAGAGTCAGCAGCGCGAGCAGGCTGCCGGTTCCGCCGGTCGGCGGGGTCCGCGGCGACCGCGGCGCGTCCGGGAGGTGCCCGCGCAACGCGAGGCCGAGCAACAGGATCAGCGCGACCAGTGCGACCACCCTCGGTGTGGCAGCCGTCGCCATGGCCCGAACATACGCCCGTACGGTGGATGGGTGAAGCGTTTGCGTGACGACGACGCCTGCCCCGGTGCGCTGCAGGTGCACCAGGCGGCGGACGGCGCGCTGGCCCGCCTGCGGCTGCCCGGGGGGATGATCGCCGCCCGGCAGTTGGAAGCGTTGGCGCACACCGCCGCCGAATTCGGCAACGGCACTCTGGAGCTCACCGCACGCGGCAATCTGCAACTGCGCGGGGTGCGGGATACCGCGGCGGTCGCCGACGCCTCGGCCGCTGCCGGGCTGTTGCCCTCGCCGACGCACGAACGGGTGCGCAATATCGTCGCCTCGCCGTTGTCCGGCCGGGTCGGCGGCGCGGCGGATGTGCGGCCGTGGGTGATCGAGCTGGATCTCGCCATTCAGGCCGACGCGGAGTTGGCGCGGTTGCCGGGAAGGTTCCTGTTCGGCCTCGACGACGGCCGCGGCGACATCTCCGGATTCGCCGCCGACGCCGGGGTCCATGTGCACTCCGACGGTGTCGCGTTGTTGCTGGCCGGTCGCGACACCGGGGTCCGGGTGGCTCCGGGTGACGTGGTGTCGGCGTTGATCACGATTGCGCGACGGTTCGTCGAGATCCGCGGAACCGCTTGGCGGGTGGCCGAATTGGATGATCCGTCGACGCTGTTGGCGGGTTTCCCGACGACAGCGGCACCCGGAGCCGAATATCCGCCCGTGTTACGGCCGCCGGTCGGCTGGATCGCGCAGGACGACGGCCGGGTGGCGCTGGGCGCAGCGATCCCGCTCGGTGTTCTGCAATCCCGCCAGGCCGAGTTCGTCGCGGCGATCGACGCGCCGGTGATCATCACGCCGTGGCGCTCGGTGCTGGTCTGCGACCTGGACGAGCCAGTGGCCGACACGGCGTTGCGGGTGCTGGCGCCGATGGGGTTGGTCTTCGACGAGAACTCGCCGTGGCTGGACGTCAGCGCCTGCGTGGGCAGCCCGGGCTGTGAGAAGTCGCGGGCCGACGTGCGCGCAGAGGCCACCCGGGTGGCGCTCGACGAGGATGCGCGCCTGCGCAGCGGCCACGTTCACTATGTGGGATGCGAGCGGGCGTGCGGCAGTCCCCCGGCTGGTCAGGTGTTCGTGGCGACGTCGGAGGGGTTCCGGCCCGCATCTCGGTAGGCCGTAGGGTGATCGCGTGCTCGACTACATTCGCGACGCCGCCGAGATCTATCGGCAGTCGTTCGCGACGATTCGTGCCGAGGCCGATCTGACCGCGTTTCCCGGGGATGTGGCGCGAGTCGTCGTCCGGTTGATCCACACCTGCGGTCAGGTCGACGTGGCCGAGCATGTGGCGTTCAGCCCGGGCGTGGTCAGCGCGACGCACGCCGCCCTATTGGCCGGGGCGCCGATCCTGTGCGACTCATCGATGGTCGCGGCCGGGATCACTGCGGCCCGTCTGCCCGCGGGCAACGAGGTGGTGTCGCTGGTGGCCGATCCGCGGGCGCCCGAGCTGGCCCAGCGCACCGGAAACACCCGCTCGGCCGCCGGTGTCGAGCTGTGGGCCGACCGGATGGCCGGCGCCGTCGTCGCCATCGGGAATGCGCCGACGGCGCTGTTCCGGCTGCTGGAGCTCATCGACGACGGCGTGCCCGCCCCGGTGTCGGTGCTGGGCGGACCGGTCGGATTCGTCGGCTCGGCGCAGTCCAAGCAGGAGCTGATCGACCGGCCGCGGGGCATGGAGTACCTGGTGGTGCAGGGCCGGCGCGGGGGCAGCGCGATGGCCGCCGCCGCGGTGAACGCGATCGCGAGTGAGCGCGAATGACCGGCACGGGCACTCTCTACGGCGTCGGCCTCGGCCCGGGTGATCCGGAGCTGGTGACGGTCAAGGCCGCCCGGATCATCGGCGCCGCCGACGTGGTGGCCTATCACAGCGCGCGGCACGGCCGCAGCATCGCACGGCGCATCGCCGAGCCCTACCTGCGCGACGGCCAGCTCGAAGAGCACCTGGTCTACCCGGTGACCACCGAGACCACCGAGCACCCCGGCGGCTATGCCGGCGCGATGGAGGACTTCTATCGCGAGGCGGCCGAGCGGATCGCCGCCCACCTCGACGCCGGGCGCGATGTCGCGCTGCTCGCGGAGGGCGATCCACTGTTCTACAGCTCGTACATGCACATGCACACCCGGCTGACCGAGCGGTTCAGCGCGGTGATCATCCCGGGCGTGACATCGGTGAGCGCAGCCTCCGCGGCGATAGCCACTCCCCTGGTGACCGGCGACGAAGTGCTCTCGGTGCTGCCCGGCACCATGCCGGTGCGTGAGCTCGCCCGCCGCCTCGCCGACGCCGACGCAGCGGTGGTGATGAAGCTGGGACGGACGTATCCCCAAGTGCGGGAAGCACTTTCGATGGCAGGACGCCTCGATGAGGCGTTCTACGTCGAGCGGGCCAGCACCGACTCGCAACGCGTGCTGCCTGCCGGCGAGGTCGAGGCCCAATCGGTGCCCTACTTCTCGCTGGCCATCTTGCCGGGCGGAGCGCGGGCCAAGCCGGTCACCGGCGGCGTCACCGTGGTGGGTCTCGGCCCCGGTGACATCGACTGGATGACGCCGCAGAGTCGGCACGAGCTCGCGACGGCCACCGATCTGATCGGCTACGGCCCCTACCTGGATCGCGTCCCGGCGCACACCGGGCAGCGGCGCCACCCCAGCGACAACACCGACGAACCGGCGCGGGCCCGCCTGGCGTGCGAGCTGGCCGAGCGGGGACATGCCGTCGCGGTGGTGTCCTCCGGTGATCCCGGCGTCTTCGCGATGGCCTCCGCGGTGCTCGAAGAGGCCAAGCAGTGGCCGAACGTCGCCGTTCGGGTCATCCCGGCGATGACGGCCGCGCAGGCTGTCGCCAGCCGGGTCGGTGCTCCGCTGGGGCATGACTACGCGGTGATCTCGCTGTCCGACCGACTCAAGCCGTGGGACATCATTGCCGCCCGGCTCTCGGCGGCCGCCGAGGCGGACCTGGCGCTGGCGATCTACAACCCGGCCTCCAAGAGCCGCACCTGGCAGGTCGCGGCGATGCGGGATCTGCTGTTGGAGCACCGCGAACCGGGCACGCCCGTGGTGATCGGCCGCGACGTGGCCGGACCGCACGAGTCGGTGAAGGTCGTGCGGCTCGGCGATCTGGACCCCGCCGACGTCGACATGCGGTGCCTGCTGATCGTGGGCTCGTCGCAGACGCAGTGGTACGGCGACACGGTGTTCACGCCGCGGCGCTATCCTCAGTAATTTCTTTAGGCTCATCGACCACAGCCGTCACAATCGGACGAGATTCGTCATAGCGTCGAACTAATGTTCGAAGAGTGCTGGAGCTGCTGGACGACGTGCTAATCGCCTGGGACAAGGCGGCGGCGCAATCGGCGACGGACATACCAGCACCCGAATTGTTGGCCGTGCTCGAACGCGTCGAGCGGTTACGCCGACTACTGCCCGCGATGGAACACACCGTCCTGACCCAGCTCCAGTCACAGACCTCGGCTGTCGATATAGGCGCCAAGTCCTGGCGCGCAGTGTTGACACACCGCCTCGGCATCAGCAGCGCCGATGCCACCCGCCGACTGAGTGACGCCGCTGAACTTGGACCGCGACAATCGCTAACCGGAGAAGCACTTCCACCGGCTCTACCTGCGACCGCGGCCGCCCAAGGCCGGGGAGAGATAGGCGCCGACCACGTATCAGTGATCCGGTCTTTCATGGATCACTTACCCGCAGCGGTCGACGGGGCAACCCGCGAGCACGCCGAAGCCCAACTAGGCGGACTGGCCGGCGGGCTCACTCCGGAGGCACTGCGCAAACTCGCCCACCAGCTGATGGCGATGATCAACCAGGACGGCATCCTCGACGACGAGCGCGACCAGGCCCGCAAACGCGGGATCGTCGTCGGTCCACAACAAGTCGACGGTATGAGCAGGATTTCCGGCTGGGCGGATCCGGAATTGCGAGCGGCTCTGGACGCCACCAACGCGAAGCTCGCGGCCCCGGGTTACTGCAATCCCGACGACGAAACACCCTGTGTCGACGGCACACCCAGCGAACGACAGATCACCGGTGACATGCGATCGGGCGCCCAGCGTACCCATGACGCACTCAAGACCGTGTGCATGGCGATGCTCTCGTCTGGACAGCTGGGTCAACACAATGGCCTGCCGGTCACCATCGTCGCCACCACCACGCTGGAACAGCTGACCTCGGCCGCCGGGCTGGCCCACACCGGCGGCGGCACCTATCTGCCCATGTCGACGGTCATCCGGTTGGCTGCCCGCGCGCACCCTTATCTGACCGTGTTCGAATCACCACGAGAGATCAAGCTCTATTACGGGCGCACCCGCCGAACCGCCAGTCCCGGGCAACGCCTCGCCCTCTACGCGATCGAGAGGGGGTGCACCAAACCGGGCTGCACCGCACCCGCGTACCACAGCCAAGTCCATCATGCCGTCCACGACTTTGCCCTCGGCGGCAACACCGACATCAACGAACTCACCCTGGCCTGTGGCTGTGACAACCGCATGGTCCACACCGGACCCACCGGCTGGACCACCCGAAAACGCAGACGGGACAACAAAACCGAATGGATTCCGCCGCCGCATCTCGACCGAGGTCAGACGCGGATCAACCTGTATCACCACCCCGAAGTGCTGCTCTGCTAGAGACGCTCCACCCAAGCTGCGGCCTCGTCCACGGTGCCGACAGCCGTGACACCCGCGGGCAGCGGCGGCCGGTCGATCATCACCACGGTGACGCCGAGGTCTCTGGCGGCGGCGAGTTTGGCCTCGGTCAGCGCTCCCCCGCTGTTCTTGGTGACCAGCACGTCGATCCGGTTGTCCCGCAGCAGTGCGCACTCGTCGTCGTAGCCGTACGGCCCGCGCGACAGCACCACCTCGTGGTTGCGCGGGAGCACTTCGGCATCCGGCGGTGTCACCACCCGGATCAGGAACCACGCATCGCTGCCGGTGAACGGCCTCACCCCGGACCGGCCAGTGGTGAGGAACACCCGCGAAAAGCCTTGTTCGGCAATGTGATCAGCCGCTTCGACGTCGGAGGCCACCTGTACCGTGCCGGCCGGGTCCCACGCCGGGCGGGACAGCACCAGGTACGGCACGCCCAGTTCGGCGCAGGCTTGTGCCGCGTGCGCGGTCATGGTGGCGGCGAACGGGTGCGTGGCGTCGACAACGGCCCCGATGTCGTTGGCACGCAGCCACTGTCGTAGACCGTCCACTCCGCCGAATCCGCCGATGCGGACCGGGCCGACCGGCAGCGCCGGATCCGGCACCCGGCCGGCCAGCGAGCTGACGAAGTCGCAGTCCGGGTGCAGCCGAGCCGCCAGCGCCCGCGCCTCGCCGGTACCGCCCAGCAACAGGATCCGCATCAATGCCTGCTGCCGCGAGTGCGGCCCGAGGAGTACAGGTAGCTGTCGGTGAAGCCCTCGGCGGCAAGTACATCCCCGACGATGATCACCGCGGTCTTGGTGATCTGCGCGTCGTGCATCTTGGCGGCGATGTCGGCAAGCGTGCCGCGCAGCACCGTCTCCTTCGGCCAGCTGGCGAACGCGACGACAGCGACCGGGGTGTCCGGGCGGTAGCCACCGTCGAGCAGTTCCGGCACGATCGCGTCGATCCGGTGTGCGGCCAGGTGCAGTACCAGCGTCGCTCCGGGCTTGCTGAGGGTGACCAGGTCCTCACCCTCCGGCATCGCGGTCGACAGGGTGGACACCCGGCTCAGCGTCACGGTCTGGGCCACCCCGGGCACGGTGAGCTCTCGGCCGAGCGCCGCGGCTGCGGCGGCGAATGCCGGTACGCCGGGCACGATTTCGTAGCCGATACCGAGCGCGTCGAGGTGACGGCACTGTTCGGCCAGCGCGCTGTAGATCGCCGGGTCACCGGAGTGCAGCCGCGCCACGTCGAGCCCGGCAGCGTCGGCTTCGGCCAACTCGGCGATGATCTGCTCCAGCGTCAGCGGTCCGGTGTCGACCACTGTGGCGTCGGCGGGGCACAGCGCCAGCAGATCGTCGGGCATGATCGAGCCGGCGTAGAGGCAGACCGGGCACTGTTGCAGCAGCCGCTGCCCCCGCACGGTGATGAGGTCGGCCGCACCCGGACCGGCACCGATGAAGTACACCGTCACTGCTTGGTCACCACCCACTGAGTGACGGGCATGGCCGGTCGCCAGCCGGTGAAGCCACCGACAGGTTCGCCCGTGTAATGCTGAAACTTCCGGAGTTCGCCGCCCACCTTCAAATGCCACTGAGCGAGAAGTGCTTCCGATTCGACGGTGACGGCATTGGCGACCAGTCGCCCGCCGACCGGCAGGTATTTCCAGCACTCATCCATCAAGCCCGGCTGGCTGACCCCGCCACCGATGAAGATCACGTCCGGCGTCGGCACTGTGTCGAACATCTCGGGAGCGTCGAAGGTCACCTCGACTCGCACACCGAACGCCCGTACGTTGGCCTCGATTCGTTCGCGACGCTCGGCGACGCGCTCGAAGGCCGTTGCGCGACAACCCGGCCCGCTGCGGCACCACTCGATGGCGATACTGCCCGAACCGGATCCGACATCCCACAGCGACTCACCTGGCCGCGGTGCCAGCGCGGCGATGGTGACCGCACGCATCGCCTGCTTGGTGATCTGCCCGTCATGCGCGAAAGCAGCATCCGGAAGGACGGACGACTGCCGCTCATCGGGCAGGTAGTGCACCGCGACGACATTGAGATCGTCGACGCCCTCAGGCGGTTCGTCGGCCCAATCGCGCGCGGTACGGGTGCGGCAACGTTCTCCGGGACCGCCGAGTTGCTCCAGGACAGTGAATTCCGAGTGACCCCGCCCGGTTTCGGTCAGTAGGCGCGCCAGCTGCGCCGGGCCCTGACCGTCACGGGTCAGCACGATCGCGCGGCCCCCTCGGCGCACAGCCGCTGCCGGAACGTCCAGCATCAGGCTGATCACCTCGGTGTCCTGAACCGACCAGCCGAGCCGGGCACAGGCCAGGGTCACACTCGACACATGCGGCAACACCCGCACCCGGTCGGCCTCGCACAGCCGGATCAGCGAGGCCCCGACACCGTGCAGCATCGGATCGCCACTGGCCACCACATGCACGTCACCGTCGAAGTCCCGGACCGCGCACAACGCGTCCAGGAAGGGCTTGCCCCATTCCCGCCGCTCGGCGATGACCGACTCGTCCAACAGATCCAACTGACGTTTCGCTCCGAATATCACGGTGGCCCTGCGCAATTCGGCACTGGATGTCGGCGCCAGACCGGCCATGCCGTCCGCACCGATCCCCACCACGAAGATCATCGGGGCATCCTCCGCCACACGGCGCGGGGCGTCATCCGAAACGCGAACGCCAGCAGGCGAAGTGGTGTCGGCACCCACACCTCGCGACGCCCGCCGCGCAGTGCCCGGGCGCTCGCGTCGGCCACCTTGGCGGGCGTGGTGGACAGCGGCGCGGGGTCCATGCCCTCGGTCATCCGGCCGATCACGAAGCCCGGCCGGACAAGTAGCAGCTGCACACCGCTGCCGTGCAGCGCGTCGGACAGCCCGGATGCGAAGGCGTCCAGTCCGGCCTTGGCCGAGCCGTAGACATAGTTGGCGCGACGAGCCCGCACCCCGGCGATCGACGAGAACACCACGATCGCTCCCCGGCCTGCCGTGCGCATCGCCGCGGCCAGGTGCGTCAGCAGGCTGACCTGCGCCACGTAGTCGGTGTGCACCACCGCCACCGCGTGCGCAGCGTCGGCTTCGGCACGGGCCTGATCGCCCAGGATCCCGAACGCCAGGACGGCCGTGCCGATCGGTCCGTGCTCGGCCGCCAGACGCTCCAGCAGCGGACCATGGGCCGCGACGTTGTCGGCGTCGAACTCGACGGTGTGCACCGCCACGGCGCCGGCTGCGCGCACCGCGCTGACCTGCTCCTCCAGCTGTTCGGCACGCCGCGCCGCCAGCACCACGGTGGCGCCGGGCGCCAACCGCTGCGCGAGCTCGACGCCGATCTCGCTGCGGCCGCCGAAGATCACGACCGGACCGGCCCCCGTGTCACTCACACCTCGAGATTATTCACTGCGCTACCGTGGGCGTTGATGGCGAACTCAACGACCCGGCTGACCAGCGATGCGCTGGCATTCCTCACCGAACGCCACCTCGCGATGCTGACGACACTGCGCGCCGACAACTCGCCGCACGTGGTGGCGGTCGGCTTCACCTTTGATCCCAAGACCCACATCGCCCGGGTCATCACCAGCGACGGCTCGCAGAAGGCGATCAACGCCGAGCGCTCCGGCGTCGGCGTGCTGTCGCAGGTCGACGGTGCCCGCTGGCTGTCCCTCGAAGGCCAGGCCAGCGTCAACCGGGACCCCGCCGCGGTCCGCGACGCCGAGCTTCGGTACGCCCAGCGCTATCGCACGCCGCGGGTCAATCCCAAGCGCGTCGTCATCGAGGTGCACATCACGCGGGTGCTGGGCTCGTCGGGTCTGCTGGACCACACGAAGGCTTAAACCGGGACCACCGTCAGCCCGTGCGGGCCGGTGTTCACCGCTTCAGCGCCGTCGGCGGTGACGATCACGATGTCCTCGATGCGGGCACCCCACTGCCCGGGAAAGTAGATTCCCGGCTCGACCGAGAACGCCATCCCCTCCGCCAGCGGCAGGTCGTTGCCCGCGACGATGTAGGGCTCCTCGTGGACCGAAAGTCCGATGCCGTGCCCCGTGCGGTGCACGAAATACTCGGCGAGCCCCGCTTCGGCGAGCACGTCGCGGGCGGCGGCGTCGACCTGCTCGGCCGTCACCCCTGGCCGCACCGCCTCGACCGCGGCGGCCTGCGCGGTCTGCAGCACCGCGTACTGGTGCGCGATGTCGGCGCCGGGCTCGCCCAGGCTGTAGGTGCGGGTGCAGTCGGAGTTGTAGCCGGGCGCGTACGGGCCGCCGATGTCGACGACGACGATGTCGCCGGCCTCCAGGACCCGGTCGGACTGTTCGTGGTGCGGGTCGGCGCCGTGCGGGCCGGACCCGACGATGATGAACGCCACCGCTGAATGCCCTTCGGCCACAATGGCTTCGGCGATGTCTGCGGCGACCTCGGCTTCCGTGCGGCCGGGTCTGAGGAACTCGGGCACCCGGGCGTGCACCCGGTCGATCGCGGCGCCCGCCTTGCGCAGGGCGTCGATCTCTGCCGGGTCCTTGATCATCCGCAGTGACCGCAACACCTCGGTGGCGAGCACCGGCACCGCGCCGAGCCGTTCGGCCAGCGGCAACAGGTGCAGCGCCGGCATCGAGTCGGTCACCGCGATCCGGGCATGTCCCCCCAGGGCGGCCGACACCAGCTCGTACGGGTCGTCGCCGTCGACCCAATCCTGCACGCTCAGGCCGAGTTCGAGGATCGCGGAATCCTTGAGCGACGCCAGTTCCAGCCGCGGCACCACCACGGTCGGCGCGCCGGTCGCCGGTACCACCAACGCGGTCAGCCGCTCGAACGTCTGCGCCGCCGAGCCGACCAGATAGCGCAGGTCGTATCCCGGGGTGATCACCAGCCCGGCCACCCCGGCAGCGGAGGCCGCGGCTGCTGCGGCGGCGAGCCGGCGGGCATAGACGTCGCTACTGAAACGGTCGGTCATGCCAGCCAGGCTAGCCGCAGGCATACGATGACGCGATGCTCCGCGACATCCGTGAGCTCGCCGGCGACCCCGCGGCCTACGCCGCCGAGCTCAACCGGCGTTGGGGTGGGCTACTCAGCTATCGCTATCTGGGCCGCAGCTACTCGTCGATGGACGTCGACGCCCAGGACACCGTCGCGATCCGTCACGACATGCGCAACCCGGCAGGCGGCCTCTACCTGGCGGTGCTGGGCATCGTGTCCCCGGACAGCGGACTGGTCTCCGACCTCGAGGCGGTGCCCAACCCGGTAATCCACTCCATCCAGGTGGTCGATCCCGGCCACGGCGTACGCCGCATCGAGATCCGGTCCGAGAACATCAAGCGCGGCAGGCAGATGGCGTACAGCCGATCGCGGATCGTCGACGCGGACAACCCTTCTCGGGTGCTGGCGCTCAACGAGGGCCAGGGCGTGAGCATCGGTGTCCCACCGGACGGACTGGGCAAGATGGAACTCAACCCGATCGAGGTCGTCGACTCCCCCGACCTGCCGCCACTGTGGCAGGTCTTCGGCGCAGTCCGGCGCGCCGGCGGGGCGTGGGCGATGCCGGAGCTCTCGGTGGAGGTGGCGTCGCCGGACGCCGCGCTGCACGTCGGCCCCCAATTCGTGATCCTGGAGACGGCCGCGCTCGACGCCGCGGCCGCCGTGGTGGGCACCGACCGCCTGCAGGGAGTCAGCTCGCACGTGATGTTCCTGGCGCGCGGCAAGATCGGGCCGTTTCAGGCCGACGCCGAGCCGATTCTCGGGCCCGGCGGCACCGTCGCGGTGCGCGTCACGCTGCATGACGAGGGCGCCGGCGACAAGGCGATCACCACCGGTTCGTATCTGTTCCGCTACGGCGGGTAGCCAGACTGGCAGGATGGCTCGCATGTCTGCACCGGTGTTGCTGCTCGACGGCGCGAGCATGTGGTTTCGTTCGTTCTTCGGGGTGCCCTCGTCGATCACCGCACCCGACGGCCGACAGGTCAACGCCGTGCGCGGCTTCCTGGATAGTGTGGCGACGCTGATCACCCGCGAACGCCCGGGCCGCCTGGTGGTGTGCCTCGATCTGGACTGGCGCCCACAATTCCGGGTCGATGCGATCCCGTCGTACAAGTCGCACCGCGTTGCGGAAGAAAAGCCAAGCGGGGAAACGGATTTGGAAGAGGTCCCCGACGAGCTCAGTCATCAGGTCGAGATGATCATGGAGCTGCTCGACGCGTTCGGGATCGCCACCGCGGGAGCGGAAGGCTACGAAGCCGACGACGTGCTGGGCACGCTGGCCACCGCCGAGACGCGCGATCCTGTGGTGGTCGTCAGCGGCGACCGCGACCTGTTGCAGTTGGTGGGTGACGATCCCGTCGCGGTGCGGGTCCTCTATCTGGGCCGCGGGTTGTCGAACGCCACGATGTTCGGACCTGCCGAGGTTGCCGAAAAGTACGGGGTGCCCGCACATCGGGCCGGCGCCGCCTATGCCGAACTGGCGCTGCTGCGCGGAGATCCGTCCGACGGCCTGCCCGGGGTGCCGGGCGTCGGGGAGAAGACGGCGGCCACACTGCTGTCCCAGTACGGATCGCTGGAGGACATCCTGGCCGCCGCGCACGACCCGAAATCGAGACTGTCCAAGGCTTTTCGCAGCAAGATTCTGGCGGCGACCGACTACATCGAGGCGGCCGGACCGGTGGTGCAGGTGGCCCGCGACGCACCGGTGGAATTCAGCACCGATCACGACCGGCTACCGCTGGCGGCCGCCGACCCATCACGCGTCGCGGAACTGGCCAACGCCTACGGCGTCGGATCGTCGATCGGCCGCCTGCAGAAAGCGCTGGACGCCCTCGATTAGCGGCTACTTCGGCACATGACGCCGCCGAGCGGCTACTTCGGCCGGCCGACCTCGTAGGTGCCCTTGTCGTCCTGGAAGGTGACCGTCACCTGACGCTTCGTGCCGTCGATGCTCACCTCGCAGGTGAAGGTGTCACCCTTCTTGACCGTCGGGTTCTGGCCGTTGTTGCACTTGACGTCTTTGACGTTCTTGGCGCCGTAGCCGTTGGTCTCGTCGGTGAGGATGTTCTGCACGCCCTGCTGGGCCTTGCCGATATCGAGCTTGGTGGTCACGAAGAAGCCGGGCTTCCAGAAGCCCAGAACCAGCACGACGGCGACGACGATCGCGGCCAGCACTCCGATGACAGCGAACAGCACTGTCGAGGACTTCTTGGCGCCCTCGTCGCCGGGCTGCGGGTACTGGCCCGGCTGCTGCGGGTATTGACCCGGCTGCTGCGGGTACTGACCCGGCTGCTGCGGGTACTGGCCGTACGGCGGCTGCCCGTACTGCGGATACTGCTGACCCGGCTGCGCGTAGGTGCCCGGGTTGTACTCGGTCGGCTGCTGGTACGGCTGCTGCGGGTACTGCTGACCGGGCTGTTGGCCGTACTGCGGATATTGCTGCGGGGTGTAGGCGGGCGGCTGCCAGGCCGGCGGCTCACCGGACGGCTGCTGCCAGGCCGGGGCTTCGCTGCCGCTGGGCTGCTGCTCGGAGCCGGAGGCAGGCTGATCCTGACCTTGCCCGGGTTGAGCCTGCCAGGGATTAGGTTCTGATCCCTGCGGTCCGCTCATCGTCTCTCCTTGATCTGGTAGCGATTCGCCGCTCCCACCGTAGCGGCTTGCATGAGCCTACCCGCCATCAACAGCGACGACGCCGCGCCGGATGTCGTCGATGGCACGGTTTGCCGTCTTACGGAGCCCGGCTTCCGGCCCGGCGTTGCGGACCTGGTCGAGCAGATCGAGCACTTGTCGGCACCACCGCACGAAATCGCCAGCCGGCAGCGGGGTCCCGGCACCGGCGACATCGGAGGCCGCCAGAGCGGCCGCCAGGTCGCCGGTCGTCGCCCACCGATAGATGGCGGCGACGAATCCTTCGTCCGGCTCGCGTGTCGGGCTGATCCGGTGCCGGTTCTCGTCGGCGCGCAGTTGCCCGGACATCCGCCGCATCTCGACCAGCGCGCGCCGCACGTTGGCTGTCGGCATCTCGACGGCATGCGACGGGGTGGGGCCGTCGCTGCCGCGGGTCTCGAACACCACCGCGGACAGTGCGGCGGCCAGCTCGGCGGGCGCGAGCCCCTTCCAGACACCCTTGCGCAGGCATTCGGCGACCAGCAGATCGCTTTCGTTGTAGATCCGCGTCAGCAGCTTGCCGTCGGCGGTGACGGCGTACTCGTCGTCGCGCTGTTCGATGAAGCCGCGCTCGGTCAGCAACCCCACGATCCGGTCGAACGTGCGGGCCAGCGAGTTCGTCGCCGCGCTGACCTTTGTGCGGATCTGCTCGTTGTCGCGTTCGACCCGCAGATAACGCTCGCCGATCCGAACCTGGGCCTCCCGGCCTGCCATGTCGTGCACCGAGTGCCTGCGCATCGACTCCCGCAACGCGAGCAGCTCGGGATCGATGTCGGGTGCGTCCTCGGCGTCGCCGCGGCGTTTCCTGGTCGGCGGCACCCGCAGACCGGACGCCGCCGACAGCAGCGCTGAGGCCAGGTCGCGGCGTACCCGTGGCTGCCGGTGCTCCACCCGCTTGGGTAGGGTCATCGATCCGATCGCCGTCGCGACACCGGCGAAGTCGGCCGAGGAAACCCTTCCCGCCCAACGGTTTTCGGTCAACACCAGCGGCCGGGGATCGGTCGACTCGTTGGCCGCCTCCAGCACCACGGCCAAGCCGCCACGCCGGCCCTGCGTGATGTTGATGATGTCGCCGCGGCGCAGCGCCGCCAGCGTGTCGGTGGTCGCCTGCCTGCGTTGCAGCCGCGAGGCCCGCGACTGCGCCCGCTCGCGCTCGCTGATCTTCGCGCGCAGCCGCACGTAGTCGAGGATCGCCGGCTCGGAGTCCGGCTGCGTGCGACGGTCCCAGCCCAGTTCGGCGGCGATGTCGTCGAGCATCTTCTCGCCGCGTTCGACACCTCGGACCAGCCCCACCACCGACCGGTCGGCCTGGAACTGCGCGAACGACCGCTCCAGCAGCTGGTGGGCCTGCTCGGGTCCCATCTGGTTCACCAGATTGATCGTCATGTTGTACGACGGCGCGAACGAGCTCCGCAGCGGGAAGGTCCGGGTGGACGCCAGCCCGGCCACCTCGGCCGGTTCCACATCGGGAGTCCACAGCACGACGGCGTGACCCTCGACGTCGATCCCGCGCCGTCCGGCACGCCCGGTCAGCTGGGTGTACTCCCCCGGCGTCAGCGGCAGATGCTGCTCGCCGTTGAATTTGACCAGCTTCTCCAGCACGACGGTGCGGGCCGGCATATTGATGCCCAGCGCCAGTGTCTCGGTGGCGAACACGGCCTTGACCAGTCCGGCGGTGAACAGCTCCTCGACGGTGTGCCGGAAGACCGGAAGCATGCCGGCGTGGTGGGCGGCCAGGCCGCGCAGCAGCCCCTCACGCCACTCGTAGTAGTCGAGCACCGCCAGGTCGGTGTCGGCGAGATCGCCGCAGCGCCGGTCGATCACCTGCGCGATCCGCTTGCGGTCCTCGTCGTCGGTCAGCCGCAGCGGGCTGCGCAGGCATTGCTTGACGGCGGCGTCGCAGCCGGCGCGGGAGAAGATGAAGGTGATCGCGGGCAGCAGACCTTCGCGGTCCAGCGAGGCGATCACATCAGGCCGCGACGGCGGGCGGTGCAGGCCCGACCTGCCACCAGGACGGCCCGGCCCGCGGCGGCGCGGCTCCCAGTCCGTCAACCGTTCGGCCTCGCGGCGGTGCGCGATGTGGCGGATGAGGTCCGGATCGACGAGGTGCTGCTTGCCCTCGCGGTCGTAGTCGAACAGGTCGAACAGCCGCTTGCCCACCAATACGTGCTGCCACAACGGAACCGGCCGGTGCTCGTCGACCACGACGGTGGTGTCGCCGCGCACGGTCTGGATCCACCCGCCGAACTCCTCGGCGTTGCTGACCGTCGCCGACAGGCTGACCAGCCGCACGTCGTCGGGCAGATGCAGGATCACTTCTTCCCACACCGCACCGCGCATCCGGTCGGCGAGGAAATGGACCTCGTCCATCACCACAAAGGACAACGCACGCAACGTTTCGCTACCGACGTACAACATGTTGCGCAGCACCTCGGTGGTCATCACCACCACCGGCGCGTCGCCGTTGACCGACTGATCACCGGTCAGCAGGCCGATGTTCTCCGCGCCGTACCGGCGCACCAGGTCGTTGTGCTTCTGATTGCTCAGCGCCTTGATCGGCGTGGTGTAGAAGCACTTTCGGCCTGCGGTGAGCGCCAGGTGTACCGCGAACTCGCCGACCACCGTCTTGCCCGCGCCGGTCGGTGCGCACACCAGCACACCGTGGCCGCGTTCGAGCGCCTCACACGCCTTGCGCTGGAACGGATCAAGGGTGAACGTCAGCAGCTCGGTGAACTGCTCAAGCTGCTTCCCCGGGTCGCTACGCTCCTGCCCGCCGGAAAGCTGGGACGGCTCAGGTGATGTCGTCATGCTGTGCCGCATACGTCGCCGGTGTGGCCACCGGTTCCGGCGCCTCGATGGGTGCGGCCTGCTCGTCGGGAATCTCGGCCTGCGCCTCGCGCTTGGCCTTGCGTCGGTCATTGATCCGGGCGATCTGGATGGCGAATTCCAGGAGCAGCGTGAGCGCGAGCCCCAGCGCCAACATCGAGAACGGGTCCGAGCCGGGCGTGGCGAACGCGGCGAAGACGAACACCCCGAAGATCAGGCCGCGGCGCCACGATTTGAGCTTCTCGTAGGACAGCACACCAATCAGATTCAGCATGATGATCAGCAGCGGGAACTCGAAACTCACGCCGAAGATCAGCAGCAGGTTGATCAGGAATCCGAAGTACTGGTCACCGGACAGTGCGGTCACCTGGACATCACTGCCGACTGTCAGGAGGAAGTGCAGGGCCTTCGACAGGACGAAGTAGGCCAGCACGGTGCCCGACACGAACAGCAGCGCGGCGAAGAAGACGAACACCGACGCGAAGCGGCGCTCATTGCGGTACAGCCCGGGGGTGATGAAGGCCCACAACTGGTAGAGCCACACCGGGCAGGCCATCACGATGCCCGCCGTCAGACCGACCTTGAGCCGCAGCATGAACTGGTCGAACGGCGCTGTCGCCAGCAGGCGGCAGCCTCCGTCGGCACTGATGTCGGCGCGGGCCGACTGCGGCAGCGAGCAGTACGGCTCGCGTAGCCATTCACCCAGGCTCTCCACCCCCATGAACCCGTGGCTGTACCAGAGGAAACCGATGATCGTGGTCAGCGCGACGGCGCCCATCGCGATCAGCAGGCGGTACCGCAGCTCCCGGATGTGGTCGACGAGGGACATGGTCCCGTCCGGATTGACGCGGCTGCGGCGTTGACGGGGGTCCAGCCGCGACAGGAGTTTAGGTGTGCGCACGGCAGCGGCAGACTACGGGCGTCGGAGCGCCCGGTTGTCGTCGGTTCAGGCCGGTTTGGCGTCGGTGGGGCTCTGGGCCGGCGGGGTCACCGGGGCCTCGACGCGCTCGGACTGCACCTGGGTGGGAGGCTGCGCGGGCGTGACAGGAGTGTCCGCCTTGTGCTCGTTCTGCAGCTCCTTGACCTCTGACTTGAAGATGCGCATCGACTTGCCCAGTGAGCGGGCGGCATCAGGCAACCTCTTCGACCCGAAGAGCAGCACGACCACCGCGATGAGAATCAGCCAGTGCCACGGTTGTAGAGCACCCAATTTGGTCACCTCCAGAAGTTGCCTCGATGCTACCCCAGGTCCAGGTCGGCGTACGCGGCCAACGCGGCCGACGCACTGTGGCGCACCCGGCTCACCAGCGACTCCGGTTCGAGAACTCGGACATCGGCGCCGAATCCCAGCAGCGCCCGGCACATCCATTCCTCGGAGGCGTAGGTCATCGACGCCTTGTGGTAGCGGTCGGGCAGTTCCTCGAGGATCCGCATCGGGTAGTACTCGAGCATCCAGGTCGCGGTCGGTGCCAGCAGCAGGGTCGCGGCGGGCAGCGCCGGATCGGCGTCGAACAGCGAGGTGTCCGGCGGTGCCTGCTTGGCCGGCTCGGGCGGGACGGCGGCCTGGTCGAGCACGGTCGCGGAGACGATGCGGTCGAACCGGAATAGCCGCACTCCCTCGGCGTCGCGCGCCCAGGCCTGCAGATAACTGTGGTCGCCGACCAGCACCACCCGGATCGGGTCGACGACCCGGCTGGTCAAGGTGTCCCGGGACGCCGAGTAGTACTCGATGTTCAGCGCGCGACCATCACGAACGGCGGCGCGCACCGCGGCGGCGGTGTCGCTTTCGATCGGCGCTCGCTCGTCCACGGCGGCGACGGCATGGGTGTGGTCGTGGCCGACGGTGCCGGCCGCCGATTCGATCTTGGCGATGGCGCTCAGCGCGGCCTGCGGGTCGACGACTCCGGGGATGTCGACCAGCGCCCGCAGCGCCACCAGCAGGCCGGTGGCCTCCGGCGACGTCAGCCGCAGCGGTTCGTCCATGCCCGCCGAGAACGTCACCTTGATCGAGTCGCCGGAGAACTCGAAGTCGATCAGGTCGCCGGGCCCATACCCGGGCAGACCGCACATCCAGAGCTGGTCGAGGTCCTGCTCGAGTTGCTTGCGGGTCACGCCGAGATCGGCGGCGGCCTCGTCGTAGGTGATGCTGGGGTTGGCCTTGAGGTACGGCACCATGTTGAGCAGCCGCACCAGTCGCGTCGAGACAGGGGTCATGCGGGCTCCCCCGCCTGCGCGCGCAACCGGGCGACCACGTCGTCGCGCAACGCGGCCGGTTCCAGAACCAGCGCATCGGCCCCGTAGCCCGCGACTTCGCGGGCGAGCCGGTCGCGGGTGCCGATGTCGAGTTCGATCACCTCGCCCGAGCGCCCGCCGATACTGCGCGCTCCGGCGGATTTCCCGTTGCGGCGCAACGACATCGCCTTACCGTCGGCAACCCACACCGATGCCTGCACGCCGCTGGGGGCTTCGCCGATCGCCCGGTCGACGATGGCCCGCAGGTCGACACCGGCGGGTCTGACGACAGATCCGGGTGGGCCGACGCATGTGATGTCGGCACCGATGCGGGAGAGCCGAAATGTTCTGGTGGCGTTGCGGTCCCGGTCATGCCCGACGAGATACCAGCGGCCCCGGTCGGTGATCACCCCCCACGGTTCCACGGTGCGCACGGTGTAGGGGTCGGTCGGCAACGACCGGTGGCGGAACTGCACCGGTCGACCGGAGTCGATGGCCGACAACAGGTTTCCCAGCACGTCTTCGGATCCGCGCAACCCGGGCTGCCCCGACGCGGTGGTGATCGCGACGGCCGCGTCGGGATCGACGTCGACGCCGGCCGCCCGCAGTTTCAGCAGCGCACCCTGGGTCGCGGTGATCAGTTCCGGCGATTCCCAGAGCTTGGTGGCGATCGCGACGGCGCCCGCCTCCTCGTCGGTGAGTTCGATGTCGGGCAGCGCGTAGGCATCGCGGTTGATCCGGTAGCCCTCGGTGGGGTCGAACGACGACACCCGGCCGGTCTCCAAGGGGATGCCCAGATCGCGCAGCTCGTTCTTGTCGCGCTCGAACATCCGGGAGAACGCCTCATCGCTGGGGCTCTCGGCGTAGCCGGCCACGCTGGCGCGGATGCGATCGGCGGTGATGTAGCCGTGCGTGGACAGCAGCGCGATGACGAGGTTCATCAACCGCTCTACTTTGGATGTCGCCACTCGGAAAACCTTAGCGGGAAACGGTGCGCCGCCCCTGCGGCGCGCTCGTCACATGCTGGCGATGAGTCGCTTCACCCGCTCGTCGACCGAGCGGAACGGGTCCTTGCACAGCACCGTGCGCTGCGCCTGGTCGTTGAGCTTGAGATGCACCCAGTCGACGGTGAAATCGCGGCCCGCCTCCTGGGCGGCGCTGATGAACTCGCCGCGCAACTTGGCCCGGGTGGTCTGCGGCGGGGTGTCGACGGCGGCGTCGATCTCCTCGTCCGTGGTGATCCGGGTCGCCAGGCCTTTGCGCTGCAACAGGTCGAACACGCCGCGGCCACGTTTGATGTCGTGGTAGGCCAGGTCCAGCTGGCTGATCTTCGGATCGGACAGCTCCATGCTGTAGCGGTCCTGATAGCGCTGGAACAGCTTGCGCTTGATCACCCAGTCGATCTCGGTGTCGACCTTGGCGAAGTCCTGGCTCTCGACGGCGTCGAGCTGGCGGCCCCACAGGTCGACCACCTGGTCGATCTGGGTGTTGGGCTCGCGGGTCTGCAGGTATTCGACCGCGCGGGCGTAGTACTCGCGCTGGATGTCCAGTGCGCTGGCCTGCCGTCCACCGGCCAGGCGCACCGGCCGGCGACCGGTGAGGTCGTGGCTGACCTCGCGGATCGCCCGGATCGGGTTGTCCAGTGAGAAGTCGCGGAACGCAACTCCGGCCTCGATCATCTCCAGCACCAGCGAGGCGGTGCCAACCTTGAGCATCGTGGTGGACTCGCACATGTTGGAGTCCCCGACGATCACGTGCAACCGGCGGTATTTCTCGGCGTCGGCGTGCGGTTCGTCGCGCGTGTTGATGATCGGGCGCGACCGGGTGGTGGCGCTCGAGACGCCTTCCCAGATGTGTTCGGCGCGCTGGCTCAGGCAGAACGTGGCCGCCTTCGGGGTCTGCAACACCTTGCCTGCGCCGCAGATCAACTGGCGGGTGACCAGGAACGGCAGCAGCACATCGGAGATCCGGGAGAACTCGCCGGCCCGCACGATCAGGTAGTTCTCGTGGCAGCCGTAGGAGTTTCCGGCCGAATCGGTGTTGTTCTTGAACAGGTAGATGTCCCCGCCGATGCCTTCGTCGGCAAGGCGCTGTTCGGCGTCGATGAGGAGGTCTTCCAGCACCCGCTCACCGGCGCGGTCATGAGTGACCAACTGCGTCAGGTTGTCGCACTCGGCGGTGGCGTACTCGGGGTGGCTGCCCACGTCGAGGTACAGGCGCGCGCCGTTGCGCAGGAACACGTTCGAGCTGCGGCCCCACGACACCACCCGGCGGAACAGGTACCGGGCGACCTCGTCCGGACTGAGCCGACGATGGCCGTGGAACGTGCAGGTGACACCGAATTCGGTTTCGATGCCCATGATTCTCCGCTGCACGACACCGAGCCTACTGGTTGCTGTGCACTAGCGGTGGGCAAGCGGGGCGCGAAACGCGTTCAGAGTCCCTGTGGATTACGGAAAAGCCGCGGCCGCGGGACATGCCAGCATGAGCCGTGCCCGAGCGCGTCGTCGTCGATACCGCCACGTTAGGGGCCCTGACGGACACCCTGACCCGCAGCGCAGGTCACCTCGCGGGTGTTGCGATCCCCGGTGTCGCGGAGCTACCCGGTTCTGCGCTGGACGGTTTGGTTGCACCGGAACGCGTCGCGGCTGAGGTGCACCGACTCGGCGCGGCTCTGCAGGATTGGGTTTGCTCGGTGCGCCGATCGGTGGACGAACTCGGCGCCGCCGACGACGCGACGGCACGGCGTCTCCCGCCCCGGTGAGCCCGCCGACCGTGGCGCAGGTGCTCGCCTGGCGACCGCAGGCGCTCATCGAACTGGCCGGCGCATGGGACGACGCCGCGGGCCGGCTTCAGGCCCAGGCGGACGCCGTCGACGACCAGGTGGCCGGCAGCGCCGGCGTGTTCACCGGTTCGGCCGCGGGCGCGGCCCGCGAGGCGATCGGTCCGACCACCGCGGGTCTGCGCGGGGTGTGCCGGGCGCTGATCCTGGCCGCCGCGCAGGCTCGGGACGCCGCCGAGGTCATCACCCGCTGTCGCGACCGGGTGCTCGAGGTGGTGGCGGATGCCCGGGACGGCGGACACGAGGTGCGCGACGACGGAATGGTGGCTCCCCCGACGGCACCGTCACAGCTTCTGGTGGCGTGCAGCGGTGGTTCCGATGGGGTGGCGCGCACGATGCTGGACGTCCGGGCGGCCGAGCTGACTCGCGTTCTTCAGGGGGCATTGTCGGCGCTCGGCGCCGCCGATGCCGCGGCGGCCACCGCGATCGACGCGGCGTTCGATGCCACCCCGGCCGAGCCGGCACCGGTTCGGCCGGCAGCGGCCGCAGGCAATCCGGTGGCCGACTGGCCGCACCTGAGCCAGGACGCGATCTCCGCGGCGGTCGCGGGGATGTCCGACACCGACCGGCAGCGGCTGATCGAGTCCAGGCCTCACGAAGTGGGCAACACCGATGGTGTTCCGTGGGAGACCAGGATCGCCGCCAACCGGATCAACATCGCCGATGCGATCCTCGACCAACGCCGCCGCATCGAGGTGCCCGACGAGGTGAAGTTGCGCGCCGCCGTCGCACCGACGCTGGAAGCGGCTGACGCCGAACGACTTTGGGCTGCGTTGCACGCAGACCCGAGAATGCGCGCCGCGGCGATCGACGCCTACGACCACGACGCGCGCAGCCGCATCACCTACTACGAGAGCCTGCTCGCCGACGTTCCCGACCCGGTGGACCGTAACCGGCGGGTGCCCCGCCAGATCCTGGCCTTCGACCCCCGGCGCGAGAGCTTCATCGAGTTGTCCGGCGATCTGACCCGCGCGCACGCACTCGCGGTGCTGGTGCCCGGGCTCAACACCACCTTCGACGGCGCAGCCGACGACGTCGCGACGGCGCGGCGCTTCGTTGCCGGATCCGCGGGCGACGTCGCGATGATCACCTATCTGGGTGGCCCGTTCCCAACCGGTCAGCTGCTCGCCGGGGTGGCCGACGCCGTCGATCCGCGTTATGCGCTGAAGATGGCGCCACGACTGGTGGCGTTCAGCGAAGACGTCGAACGGCGCGCCGGGTCGATGCCGGTGACCTACCTGGGCCATTCGTACGGCGGGTCGATCCTGGGCACGGCCGAACACTTCGGACTGACCGCCGACCGGGTGATCTATGTGGAGGCCGCGGGCGCCGGTGTGGGCGTTCATGATCCGTCGGACTGGCATAACCGCAACCCCGACGTGCTGCGGTTCTCCCTGACCGCGCCCGGCGATCCGATCGGCTTGGTCCAGGGCATCCCGCTCGGGCCGCACGGGGCCGACCCCGACCGGTTGCCGGGTGTGATCCCGCTGGCCGCCGGCCGCAACCTGACCGGCGGGCCGATGGGCGGACTGTCGTCGCACAGCGATGTTCTCAACGAGCCCTCCGACGCGTGGCACAACATCCTGGCGGTCATCACCGGCGACCGGGAACATATTCGGCTCGGCTGAGCCGGCTACGCCACCGGGTAGTCCGGCAGTACCGGTTTGCGTGGGCCGGCGCCGGCGGACCGTGACGCAACCGATGCCAGGGCCGTGGCCGGCGGACTCGCCGCGGCACGCGCGACGCCATGCAACGCCGCGATACCGATCCGGCTGCGCGGGTTGGCAATTCGTAGCACTCCGGGACGGACGACAGGCGCCGAGGCCGCGAACGGCTTCATGCGGTGTTGGTATCGGTCCAGGGCCGCCGCATGGTCGGAGGTGGCGGCCAGTTCGCCGGCAAGGATGTAGGCACCGATCAGCGCCAGGCTGGTGCCCGCACCGCCGAACGTGGCGTTGCAGAACGCGCAGTCGCCGAGCAGGCCGATACGGCCCTTGCTCCATGAGGGCACATGAACCTGGCCGGCGACCGAGAAGTACATCGGTGCACCGGCTTCGAGCTCGCGCAGAATCCGCGGAGCGGCACCGCCGACGTCGGCGAAAGTCTTGCGCAGGATCGTGATCTGGTCACCCGGATCGAGATCCTCGATACCGCGGACATCGGAGATGAACGTCAGGATGGCTCTGGTGGTGCCCAGGTTGTCCGGGCGCAGGTGCACACCACGGGATCGAGTTGCGTGCTGCCAGTTCCACCACTGGTCGTCGCTGTCGGACCGAGGGATGGTGGCGTACGCGAAATACATTCCCAGATCGGTGACCTCGACGGAGCTGACGAACCGGCGGGAGCGGGAGCGCAGGCCTTCGGCGACGATCAGGACGTCGGAGTCGAGCACACTGCCGTCGTCGAGCACGGTGGTGACGTGGTCGCCGTGGTCGGTGACGTCGGTGATCTGGGTGCCGAAGCGGTAGTCGGTCTGACCGTGCGTGCGTTCGATGAGAATCCGCGACAGTTCACCGCGCAGGATCTCCAGTTCCGCGGTCGGGCCGTCGGGGCTGCCTGGCGCGCCGACCGGAAAGGAGGCCGCCGCCGTGCCGGCAGCGGTGACGAAGCGGGTTCCGACCTCACCGGTGTTGGCCCGGCGCACCTCGTCTTCGATGCCCATCCTGCGCACGACTTCCCGTGCGGCGCCGCGGATGTCGACGTTCTGGCCCTCGTCCCGCCGCTGGGGGTAGCGCTCGATCACCGTGGTCCGCCAGCCGCGCGTGGTGAGTTGGTCGGCCAGTGCAGGTCCGGCGATTCCCGCACCGGAGATGACGGCGCGTGGGCTCAGGAGGTGGCCTCTGCGGGCAGCAACGCCTCCAACGCCGAACCGGTGATCCGCCGGAATGCCCGTCGCGGCCGGTTGGCGTCCAGGATGGCCACCTCCAGGGTGGCCGGGCCCAGCACCCGCGGCTCGGCCGGCGGCGTGCTGCTCCCGCTTGCGCCGGTGCCGTTGATACCGGCCCGCAACGCTTCGACGGCGATACCGACCGCATCCTTCAGCGGCGCATTCTCGGAGTAGGACTCCTTGAGCGCGGTGATGATCGGCTCCGTGGTACCACCCATGACGACGAAGTGTGGTTCGTCGGCGATCGAGCCATCGTAGGTGATCCGGTACAGCTCAGGGGGTTTCGTTTCGCCGTAGTGGGCCACCTCGGCCACACACAGCTCCACCTCGTAGGGTTTGGCCTGCTCGGTGAAGATCGTTCCGAGGGTCTGCGCGTAGACATTGGCGAGCTGGCGGCCCGTCACGTCGCGACGGTCGTAGGCGTACCCGCGGGTGTCGGCGAATTGGATGCCGCCGCGGCGCAGGTTGTCGAACTCGTTGAACCGGCCCACGGCGGCGAAGCCGACGCGGTCGTAGAGCTCACTGATCTTCTGCAGCGACCGCGATGGGTTCTCCGCAACGAACAGCACCCCGGAGTCGTAGGCCAGCACAACCACGCTGCGGCCCCGGGAAATGCCTTTGCGCGCAAGCTCGGAACGCTCGCGCATCGCCTGCTCGGGCGAGATGAAGTATGGGAAGCTCACTTAGTCCACCCGCGGTGCTTCGTTGCTGGGTCCCGTGCCGGGCCCGAATGTGTTTGTCGTGGCACGCTTTTCGATCACCTCGCGCGCAAGCGCGGAGATCCGCTCCTCGGAGACATCGACGGCACCCTCGGCCTCGATCGTGACGGCCGTCGGGTAGATACCGCGCACCAGGTCCGGACCGCCGGTTGCCGAGTCGTCGTCGGCGGCGTCGTAGAGCGCCTCCACAGCGGCCCGCAGCGCCGAATCCGCGTCGGTGACACCGGGATAGAGCTTCTTGATCGACGACTTCGCGAACAGCGAACCGGACCCCACCGACTGGTAGCCCTCTTGCTCGATATTCCAGCCACCGGCCGCGTCGAACGACACGATCCGTCCTGCCGCTTCCGGATTCGGGTCATCGAGGTCGTAGCCCACCAGCAGCGGCAGCGCGACGAAGCCCTGCAGTGCCGCACCGAGATTGCCGCGCACCATCGTCGAGAGACGATTCACCTTGCCGGGGAACGTCAGCGGGACGCCTTCGACCTTTTCGTAGTGCTCCAGCTCCACGGCATACAGCCGGGCGAACTCGACGGCGATCGCGGCGGTGCCGGCGATACCGGTGGCCGTGTAGTCGTCGGTGATGTACACCTTCTGCACATCCCGGCTGGCGATCATGTTGCCCTGGGTGGCGCGGCGATCGCCGGCGATCAGCACACCGCCCGGATACCTCAGCGCGACGATCGTGGTGCCATGCGGCAGCGCGTCACCGGGCAGCGCACCGCTCGCGCCGGTGCTGGTGGGCAATAGCTGAGGTGCTTCCCGCCGGAGATGGTCGGAAAACGAGGAGAGATCGGTCAGAGGTGAACTGGTGGCAAGGCGATCAGAGAACGGCCAGGTCACTGTCCGCCCTTTTGCACGTATGCACGCACGAAGTCCTCAGCGTTCTCTTCCAGGACGTCATCGATCTCGTCCAGCAGATCATCGGTCTCCTCAGCGAGCTTGTCGCGACGCTCTTGCCCGCCGGCACCGGTGCTGCCGAGGTCGTCATCCTCGCCGCCACCGCCGCCACGCTTGGTCTGCTCTTGAGCCATCGCTGCCTCCTGCTCGTGATGCGTTCTTCTACCCTACCGGTCGAGACCGATATTGCTCCGTCTAACGAACGTCAGGTCGTCAGTTGTTCCACGAGTTGCACTGCGCTGTCGACCGAATCGAGAAGCGCCCCCACATGGGCTTTGCTCCCGCGCAGCGGCTCCAGGGTCGGAATCCGCACCAGCGAATCACCGCCCAGGTCGAAGATCACCGAGTCCCAGCTCGCCGCCGCGATGTCGGCGCCGAAGCGGCGCAGGCATTCACCCCGGAAGTACGCCCGGGTGTCGGTCGGCGGGTTGTCGACGGCGTCGATCACTTCCTGCTCGGTGACCAGACGCTTCATCGAGCCGCGCGCCACCAGCCGGTTGTACAAACCCTTGTCCAGCCGGACATCGGAGTACTGCAGGTCCACCAGATGCAGACGCGGGGCCGACCAGCCGAGGTTCTCCCGCTGCCGGAAGCCCTCCAGCAGCCGCAGCTTGGCCGGCCAGTCCAGCAGCTCGGCGCACTCCATGGGATCCCGTTCCAGCAGGTCAAGGATGTGCGCCCAGGTTTCGACGACCTGCGTGGCCTGCGGATCGGGGTCGCGCGCGTCGACCAGCTTGGCCACCCGGTCCAGGTAGATCCGCTGAATGGCCAGCGCGGTCAGTTCCCGGCCGTCGGCCAGCGCCACGGTGGCCCGCAGCGACGGGTCCCGGCTCACCACGTGGACCGCGTGCACCGGCCTGGCCAGCGCCAGATCCGACAGGTCGAGGCCGTATCGCGGCCCTTCCTCGATCAGGTCCAGGACCAGCGAGGTCGTTCCCACCTTCAGATACGTCGAGGTCTCGGCCAGGTTCGCGTCGCCGATGATGACGTGCAGCCGGCGGTACTTGTCGGCGTCGGCGTGCGGCTCGTCGCGGGTGTTGATGATGCCGCGCTTGAGGGTGGTCTCCAGGCCGACCTCGACCTCGATGTAGTCGGCGCGCTGGGACAGCTGAAAGCCCGGTTCGTCCCCGGACGGCCCTATCCCGACGCGGCCGGAACCGGTCACCACCTGCCGGGACACCATGAACGGCGTCAGGCCGGAGATCACCGCCGAGAACGGCGTCTGGCGGCTCATCAGGTAGTTCTCGTGCGACCCGTAGGACGCGCCCTTGCCGTCGACGTTGTTCTTGTACAGCTGCAGTTTGGCCGCGCCGGGCACGCTGGCCACATGCCGGGCCGCGGCCTCCATCACCCGTTCTCCGGCCTTGTCCCAGATCACGGCATCCATCGGGTCGGTGACCTCGGGAGCCGAGTACTCCGGGTGCGCGTGATCGACGTAGAGCCGGGCGCCGTTGGTGAGGATCATGTTCGCCGCCCCCACCTCGTCGGCGTCGACGATCGGCGGCGGCCCCGACGAGCGGCTCAGGTCGAATCCGCGGGCGTCACGCAGCGGCGACTCCACCTCGTAGTCCCACCGCGTGCGCTTGGCACGCTGGATGCCGGCGGCCGCGGCGTACGCGAGCACCGCCTGGGTCGAGGTCAGGATCGGGTTGGCGGTCGGATCGGAGGGCGAGGAGATGCCGTACTCCACCTCGGTTCCGATGATCCTTTGCATGGCCGCCAGCCTAGCGGCCGGTGTTGCGCGCCTGACGCGTGGACGGTGCCACTTCCGGCTAGGGTGACCTGACCCGAAAGCCCACATCGGAGCCGCGCAACGATGACATCTCCGGACCGCTACGCCGAAGAACGCTGGTTTCTCGTTCGCGGTCTTCCGGCGGTGGTGCGGCGCGGCGCACTGCTGCGGCGGATCTGGGGCCGATCGGCACCGGCGCTGGCCGGAGTCGCCGTCTTCGCCGCCAACTCCATTCTGGTGGTGACGCTGTCGGGCAAGCACACCATCGACATCGACGGCAGGCCGACGGTCGCCGAGGGATTCCTGCTGGCCCTGATCGTGCTGGTGCTGCCGGTGGCAGGCCTGGTGGGCTGGCTGGTATCGCGGATCGAAAGCCCGCTGGCACGAGTCGTGGCCGCCGACATCTCGGTGGCGGTCGCGCTCCTCGGGTGCGTCTTCGGCGGCCCGAGTCCGCGCATCATGGTGAACCTCCTGCTGGTGGGGATCTCGATCGCCGTGATCGTCGTGGCGACCGCATCGGGTGTCGGCTCGATCGCCGGCTGGGCTGCCCGGGACACCATGTCGAACCTGGCGCTCGCCAGCGGCATGTTCGTCCGCGCACTGCCGGTCGTGCTGCTGACGTTCCTGGTCTTCTTCAACACCTATGTGTGGCTGATGGCGGCGATCGTGAGCCGCGAACGACTGTGGCTGGCCATCGGATTCCTGTTCGCGATCGCCGCCGCGTTCCTGGTGTCGAGCACCCTGGAGCGGGTCCGCCCGATCCTCGGCGAGACGGCCGCCGCCCCCGAGGACGCAGACCGGCTGGCCGGCACGCCGTTCGAGGGCATCGCCGACGAGCCCGGCGTCGATCCCCTGTCGCGCACCGAGCGGGCCAACGTGGTGTTCGTGGTGGCGGCCTCGCAGGTCGGCCAGGTGCTGACGGTCGCGCTGGCCACCGGAACGATTTTCTTCGTACTCGGACTGATCGTGCTCAGCCCGCCGCTGCTGGCGTCCTGGACGCGTGACAGCGGGCGCACTGACGGCCACATCCTCGGCATGACGCTGCCGGTTCCCGACCCGCTGATCCAGACGACCATGATGCTGACCGCGATCACGTTCATGTACCTGGCGGCCAAGGCCGTCACCGACAAGGAGTACCGCGCTCAGTTCCTCGACCCGCTGCTGGCCGAGCTCCGGCTCACCCTGGTGGCGCGGGATCGCTACCGCTCGTCGCGGCGGGGACGCTGAGATGGCGACGGCCGCCGGCCGCGATGTTCACGAGTGGTTCCTGGCCCGCGGCCTGCCACTGGTCCTGACGCGACGGGTGCGTTCGCGACGGCTGATCGCCCGGTCGGCGCCGGTCGTCAGCGGTATCGGAGCGCTGATCGCGGTGACGGCATTGACCGCCGATGTCAGCGACGGTCAGGTGGAGATCGGATCCGTTGTGCGGCTGGGAATCATGGCCGTCGTGCTGACGGCGGCACCGTTCGTGCTGTACCTGCTGCACCGCGCGGGCACCACCCGCAGCGAGACGGGTCGGCGCAGCGCCGCCCTGTTGGTGATGGCGTTGTTCGTGATCGGCTTTCCGCTGGTGGACCAGGGCTGGACCGGGCTGACCGCCGCCGAAGTGGCCGGGTTCGGGGTGATCGCGCTTGTCGCCATCTGGCTGACCTATCTGGGTATCGGGTCGATTGTCCTGTGGGCGTTCCGATTCGCGTGGCTGCAGTTCGGGGCGCTCGGAACGCTGATGAGTCGCGCGCTACCGCTTCTGATGCTGACCGTGGTGGTGTATTTCACCGGCGAGTTGTGGCAGCTGTCGGCCCGCATGACACGTGAACGCCTTTGGCAGACAATCGGTTTCCTGGCCCTGGTGGCACTGGTGTTCATGGTGGTGACCATTCGCGACGAGGTGTCGGCGCTGCGTGAGGACCGCTCGGGTCCGCGCGACACCGCGGCGTTGCTGGCCGGCACACCTCTGGCCACCCGGACCGACCCGATGCGCACGCCGTTGTCGCCGGCCGAACAGGTGAATGTCGTCGCCGTCATGGTGGTCGCCCAGGCGATCCAGGTGGTGTTCTTCACCACCGGACTGTTCGCGTTCTTCCTCGCGCTGGGCACCATCGCGATTCCCGACGATGTCACGGTGCTGTGGTCTGCCGAGCAGTCCTGCCCAGCGGGCCAACCCCCCTGCGCCGGAACATGGTTCGGCATCCATGTGCCGATACCCCAGACCGTGGTGCACACTTCGTTGTTCGTGGCGGTACTGTCCGGGCTGTACTTCACCGTCAGCACGAGCGTTGACCCGCTGTACCGGCAGCGGTTCTTCGATCCGTTGGTCGCAGACGTCGCCGTCAGTCTCGCCGGCCGCGACGCATATCTGGAGATGGAGGCAAGCGATGACCGAGCGCGATGACGTTTTCGACAAGCGGTACGGGGAGGTGCTGCTGGTTACGGCCGGTGCCGACGGACCGGAAGCGGCCGTCTACAACAGCTTTCCACTCAACGACTGCCCGGCCGAGCTGTGGGACAAGCTCGACGCCGAGGCCATCGCCAAGGAGCACGGCGCGATCGCCGCACTGCTCAACGGACCGCGGCACTGGCTGATGAGCACCATCGACAAGGTGGCGCCAGAGCGCCAGGAGATCGAGACCTTCGGCGGGATCGACATGATCAAGCAAGCCACGGTCAAGCTGTCATCGATGAACCCCGCGCCGTACACCGTCAACCATGTCGACCGCCGAACCGTGTTCAACTTCGACGCCGGCCGACCGGTTTTCGAACTCGTCGACCCGCAGGGGCAGCGCTGGGTCATGCAGACCTACAGCAAGGCGGTGGACCGCAACCTCGACCTGGCAGGCCTGCCGGAGTTGGCCGCCCGGCTGGATCTGCCCGAGGGATGGCGTTACGAGACGCGCACCCTCACCGAGCGACTGAGCGTCGACACCACCACTCGCGACGCCCACGTAACCCAGGACAGCCTCGGCAACAGCTACAGCCTGGAGTTTTGAGGCGCCGTCGCAAACTGACGGTGGCGACGATAACGCTGCAGTAAGGCTCACCTGCGTCATACACTGCCGCCATCGTGCGCTGCCGACGTCGGCGAAGCTGTGCGGTATCGGGGCGAAAGGACACACCATGAAGAAACTCGTGATCACCGGCATCGCCGCGGTGGGACTCGGTTTGGGCCTCGCCTCACCGGCGCACGCGGACGAGGATTCCTTCGTCACGACGCTGGCCAACGACGGCTGGCATGGACCGGTCGAGACCGCGGTCGCGCTGGGACAGCACATCTGCAGCGACATCGCCACCGGCGTTCCGCAGGCGACCACGTTGCAGACCATCTCGGACAACACCACTGACGGCGTCGAGCCGAAGGATGCGGCCTTCTTCTACAGCGCCGCCGCCACCCAGCTCTGCGGGCACTGACGACGCGAGCCTGGGCCGGTACTCCTACAGGTACTGGCCCAGGTTCGACTCGGTGTCGATGGCCCGGCTGGCACTGCTGCTCTTGCCGGTGACCAGCGTGCGGATGTAGACGATCCGCTCGCCCTTCTTGCCCGAGATCCGGGCCCAGTCATCGGGATTCGTGGTGTTGGGCAGGTCCTCGTTCTCGGCGAACTCGTCGACGATCGAGTCGAGCAGGTGCTGGATCCGCAGCCCCTTCTGCCCGGTCTCCAGGACCGACTTGATCGCGTACTTCTTGGCCCGGTCGACGACGTTCTGGATCATCGCGCCGGAGTTGAAGTCCTTGAAGTACATGACCTCTTTGTCACCGTTGGCGTAGGTGACTTCGAGGAATCGGTTGTCGTCGATCTCCGCGTACATCCGGTCGACGACCTTCTCGATCATGGCCCGGATGCACAGTCCGCGGTCGCCGCCGAACTCGGCAAGATCGTCGGCGTTGACCGGCAGGTCCTCGGTGAGGTACTTGCTGAAGATGTCCAGTGCCGCTTCGGCATCCGGCCGTTCGATCTTGATCTTGACGTCGAGGCGGCCGGGCCGCAGGATCGCCGGGTCGATCATGTCCTCGCGGTTGGAGGCGCCGATCACGATGACGTTCTCCAGCCCCTCCACACCGTCGATCTCCGAGAGCAGCTGGGGCACGACCGTCGTCTCGACATCGGAGCTCACGCCGGTGCCACGGGTACGGAAGATCGAGTCCATCTCGTCGAAGAACACGATGACCGGCGTTCCCTCGGAAGCCTTTTCGCGCGCCCGCTGGAAAATCAGCCGGATATGCCGTTCGGTCTCGCCGACGAACTTGTTCAGCAGTTCGGGGCCTTTGATGTTGAGGAAGTACGACTTCGCCTCGCGGGCATCATCGCCACGAACCTCAGCCATCTTCTTCGCCAGCGAATTGGCCACGGCCTTGGCGATCAGCGTCTTACCGCACCCGGGCGGGCCGTAGAGCAGCACACCTTTGGGCGGACGCAGCGCGTATTCGCGGTAGAGCTCTTTGTGCAGGAACGGCAATTCGACGGCGTCGCGGATCTGTTCGATCTGGCGGGTCAGGCCGCCGATGTCGCTATAGGCGACGTCGGGCACCTCTTCGAGAACCAGATCCTCGACCTCGGCCTTGGGAATCCGCTCGAAGGCATACCCGGCCTTGGTGTCGACCAGCAGCGAGTCGCCCGGGCGCAGCTTGCGCGGACGCAGATCGTCGTCGTCGAGTTCCTCGGCCACGTCGGCGGGCAGATCCTCGATGGCGACCAGCGGTTCTGCCAGCCACACGATCCGCTCCTCGTCGGCGTGCCCGACGACGAGCGCCCGATGACCGTCGGCGAGAATCTCGCGCAGCGTGCTGATCTCACCAACCGACTCGTAATTGCCGGCCTCCACGACGGTGAGCGCCTCGTTGAGGCGGACCGTCTGGCCCTGCTTGAGCGACTTGACGTCGATGTTGGGCGAGCAGGTGAGTCGCATCTTGCGACCAGAGGTGAACACGTCGACGGTGTCGTCCTCGTGGGATCCCAACAGCACGCCGTATCCACTCGGCGGCTGACCGAGTCGGTCGACCTCTTCACGCAGAGCGAGCAACTGCTGACGGGCTTCCTTGAGGGTGTCCATCAGCTTGGCGTTGCGCGACGCCAGGGAGTCGATGCGTGCCTCGAGCTGATGCACATCACGGGCACTGCGGGCGCCGCCCTGTGCACTCATGGCGTTCTCCAGCTGATCGCGCAGTGCTGACGCCTCGCGGCGCAGCTCTTCTAGTTCGGCGGCGTCTTCGCCGGACAGCTGGGGTTCTTGTGCCTCGCTCATGTTGCGCTCCTTTCCCACACCGAGAGTTGGCGCGGTGGATACCTCAACGCTACCGGCCCAACCTCGATCATGTGCGTACGGGGAATTTCGACACACTGGCAACACTGTTAATCTCTCTAATGAGTCGGGCAGATCGAGAGGACAGCCGTGACCCTGAAAGTCCTAGCCACGGGCGTTGCCGCCGCAGCGATCATCGGCGGCGTTGCCGCAGGTGTGACTTCGGTTGCATTCAGCTCGCCGGTGCCCGCACCGGCCGTGCAGCCCGTCGTCTTCGGCGCACCGATGCCGCAGACGCCGGCGCCGGAGCTCCAGAGCCAGCTTGTCGAGACCCTGAACGGCCTGCAGGGCGGCGGATCGTTCTCCGGCTCCAAGGCCTCCTACATCCAGTTCGGCCTCGGCCGCTTCGAGGGCATCGCCGCAGACCGCGCGTTCAACAACGCGTCGGCCAAGGGCCTGCTCCCGCTGAGCTTCAACGTCGCCGACATCGACCAGGAAGGCCCGACCGCGACGGCGAATGTCACCGCGACCGCGCCCAACGGTCAGACCGCGACCCAGAGCATCCAGTTTGTGGAAGGGCCCAGCCCCAGCGGCTGGCAGCTGACCAAGCAATCGGCGCTATCGCTGATGCAAGGAGCCGGCTGAGCCACCGCGGGATGCGACACCCGTTTCTCGTAGGTCTGAGCGCCGTCACGATCGTGGCGGCGCTCAGCCTCTCGGGGTGTTCCGACCACGTCGAGCCGAAGTCGGCGCAGAGCCCGTTCGAGCAGTCGTCGACGCCGCTGGCGCCAGTTGAGCACGACGCGGCTCCGCTGCCGGCGCCCGACGCGCTGACCGATGTGCTGTATCGGCTGGCCGATCCGGCGGTCAAGGGGTCCGACAAGCTCCAGCTGGTCGAGTCCACGACGCCGGCGGACGCCGCGACCATCGACAAGTTCGCGGCGGCATTGCGCGACGGCGGGTTCACCCCGCTGACGTTCACCGCCTCCGAGATCCGGTGGTCCGATCGCCGTCCCGGGGATGCGCTGGCATCGATCAACGTGACGACCTCGAACCCGGCCAACCCGGGAAACTTCACGTTCCCGATGGAATTCCGCCTGGACCAGGGCAACTGGCAGCTTTCTCGCGAGACCGCTGACATGCTGCTGGCATTCGGCAATGCCCGTGGCGGCGCGAGCCCGGTGACCCCCACACCGACGCCCTGAATGTGGATCGGCTGGCTGGAATTCGACGTCCTGCTCGGTGATGTCCACTCGCTGAAGGAGAAGCGGGCCGTGGTGCGGCCGATCGTCGCCGAACTGCGGCGCCGCTTCACGGTGGCGGCGGCTGAGACGGGTTCGGCGGATCTGCATCGCAGGGCCGGCATCGGAGTTTCCGTGGTCGCCGGGGAACGGGCACACGTCGTCGACGTCCTCGACGCTGCGGAACGGTTGGTGGCGTCACGCCCCGAAATCGACCTGCTGTCGGTGCGACGCGGGCTGCACCGCAGCGACGACGACTAAGGCGCGAGCTTCTTGCGGCGCAACGGGGTCGGAGTGACCGTGCCGGGGGCCAGCCGCCGAGCCGAGATCAGGAACGCGGTGTGACCGCGCATGTTGTGCTGCGGGCGCACCGCCAAACCGACGACGTTCCACCCGCGTTGCAACGATTCCCAGGCCCGGGGTTCGGTCCAGCACTGCTGTTCGCGCAGCAGCTCGACGGTTTTGGACAGCTGGGTCACGGTCGCCACGTACACCATCAGCACCCCACCGGGGATCAGCAGCCGGGCCACGGTGTCGAGTACGTCCCAGGGCGCCAGCATGTCCAGCACCACGCGATCGACTGACGCCTCGGCCAGGTCGGAATCGACGATGTCGCCGATGATCAGCCGCCAGTTGTCCGGATCCTTCCCGAAGAACGTGGCCACATTGCGCCGAGCGTGCACGGCGTGGTCGTCACGCACCTCATAGGAGATCACCTCGCCGTCGGGGCCGACGGCACGCAGCAGGGAGCACGTCAGCGCGCCGGAACCGGCGCCGGCCTCCAGGACCCGGGCGCCCGGGAAGATGTCGCCCTCGTGGACGATCTGGGCGGCGTCCTTGGGGTAGATGACCTGGGCGCCGCGGGGCATCGAGAGCACGTAATCGATGAGCAGCGGGCGCAGCACCAGGAACGCGTCGCCGTTGGTCGACTTGACCACACTGCCCTCGGGCAGGCCGATCACCGCGTCGTGCTCGACAGCCCCCCGGTGGGTGTGGAACTCACTGCCCGGGTTGAGGACCATCGTGTAGTGCCGGCCCTTGGCGTCGGTGAGCTGGACACGGTCTCCGACGACAAAGGGGCCGGTGCGGCGCGGAGCGGGATCGTCGGTCACAGCCGTTCAGCCTGCCACAGCGGACTCGCCGCAGCGCATACCGTCACCTTGTCGGCACACCGTCCTAGGCTGCAGTTATGTCTGATCAGGTGCTGCAGGCGTCGCGTCCCGCGTTGTCGCCGTCGCGGGCCGCCGACTTCAAGCAGTGCCCGCTGCTGTACCGCTTCCGGGCCGTTGACCGGCTGCCCGAGCCGCCGTCGACCGCTCAGTTGCGCGGTTCGGTGGTGCACGCCGCCCTGGAGCAGCTCTACGGTTTGCCGGCCGCCGAGCGGGGCGCGGACACGGCGTTGTCGTTGGTCGACCCGGCTTGGGAGCGGGTGTTGTCCGAACACCCGGACTTCGCCGGCGATGTCACCGACGAGCAGCGCACCCAACTCGTCGCGGAGGCGCGCGCCCTGCTGATGGGCTACTACCGGCTCGAGGACCCGACCCGGTTCGACCCGCAGAGCTGCGAGCAGCGGATCGAGGTCGAACTGGCCGACGGGACACTGCTTCGGGGTTTCGTCGACCGGATCGACGTTGCCGGCACCGGTGAACTCCGGGTCGTGGACTACAAGACCGGGAAAGCACCCCCGGAGGCCAGGGCGCTGGCGGAGTTCAAGGCGCTGTTCCAGATGAAGTTCTACGCCGTCGCGCTGTTGCGTTCACGCGAGGTGCTGGCCAGCCGGTTGCGGCTGATCTATCTCGCCGACGGTCAGGTGCTCGACTACTCCCCTGCGCTCGACGAGCTGCTGCGCTTCGAGAAGACGTTGATGGCGATCTGGCGCGCCATCCAATCTGCCGGTGTGACAGGCGATTTCCGACCCAATCCCTCGCGCCTGTGCAACTGGTGCAGCCATCAGGCGCTCTGTCCGGCGTACGGCGGCACACCGCCGCCGTACCCGGGCTGGCCCGGACAGATCGGCGGTGAGCCGGCCGCATGATCGGCTGTTACTTTCGGCGCCTCGGAACCGACGGCGACGCAGAGCTTTTCGCGTCCACCGACGACACCCGCAGCAACTGGAATTTCGACATCCAGCATGGGTCGCCGCCGTTGGCGTTGCTGACCAAGGCGATCGAGGCGAAGCTGTCCGACGGTATGCGGATCGGCCGGTTGACCCTGGACATTCTGGGGGCAATACCGATCACCGAGATGCGGGTGCAGGCACGGGTCGACCGGCCGGGCAGCCGCATCGCGATGTTGTCGGCCGAGATGTCTGCGGAGCGCCCCGACGGACCGCCGCGCGCCGTGGCCCGGGTGACGGCATGGGCGCTGGCGACCTCAGATACCGCTGACGCCGCAACCGACCGCTATCCGCCGCTGATCGAGGGACCGACCGCACCGCTGGAGCTGCACTGGAAGAACGCGCGGGGATACATCGAGTCGGTGGAATGGCGGCCGCAGTACGACGGGTCCGACAGCGGCACGGTGTACTGGATGTCGCCCATCTCCAATCTGGTGGACGACGAGCCCACCACAGCGCTCGAGCGGCTCGCGATGGTGGTCGACTCCGCGAATGGCATTGGCGCAGCGATTGATCCGGAGAAGTTCATCTACATGAACACCGACACCGCGGTACATCTGCATCGCGCGCCGGCGGGTAGGGATTTCGGCGTGCGCGCTCGCGGGTCGATCGGGCCGGACGGGATCGGGGTGACCACCGCAGAGTTGTTCGACCGCGACGGGTTCATCGGGACTTCGGCGCAGACGCTATTGGTACAACGACGGTAGTCCCCGTATATCCGCTTGCGTCTATATAGACGTAGTGCAATACTCGGAGACGTGGACGTCTTCGAGGCAGTCGCCGAACCGAATCGCCGGGTGCTGTTGGATACCTTGGCCGCCGGTGATCGCACCGCCGGGGAACTCGTTGCGGCACTGCCAGATCTGACCCAGCCCTCGGTGTCGCGGCATCTGCGCATCCTGCGGGAAGTCGGACTTGTGGAGGTTCGCCCCGACGCGCAACGCCGGATCTATGCGCTGCGCGCCGACGGACTGGTCGCGATCGACAGCTGGATCGAGCAATACCGTCAGTTCTGGTCCGGTCACCTCGACGCCCTCGAACGCCACCTGGACAAGACAGAGGAGAACTCATGACCTCCCGCGAGGGCCGTCTCAGCATCGACAATGACCGGGCAACACTGACTTTCGAGCGGCGACTCCCCCACCCCGTCGAGCGAGTATGGAAGGCCATCACCGATCCGGAAGAGCGCGGCCAATGGATGGGCGACACCACTATCGACGCCCGCGAGGGCGGGACGATCGACATGATCCCGGCCGCACCGCCGATCCCGGCCGACCAGAAGCGGATGGCGGGCCGAATCCTGGTGTGGGACCCACCGCATGTCTTCGAGCACGAATGGAACCAGCGGATCGTCGAACCCGGCGTCGTCCGTTATGAGTTGGTCCCGGACGGGGACGGGACCCTGCTGAGATTCAGTCACCGCGGGCTAGGTGTGCGCAACGCCAACGGTTTTCGGCCCGGGACGCACGCCTACCTGGACCGCCTCGAGGCGTATCTGTTTCGGGCCGAGATACCCGATTGGCAGCAGCGCTACCGCGAGGTGGCCGAGAGCGCGTATGGAGGACAAGCATGGTGACACCGCACATGGTGGTGGCCTATCACTCCGGCTTCGGGCACACCGCAACGTTGGCGCAGGCCGTGGCGGGCGGGGCTGTAGCCGCTTCGGCACAGGTTCAGCTGATCGCGGTCGACACGGTCGGTGACGATGACTGGGCGGTGCTCGATGCCGCTGACGCAATCATCTTCGGTTGCCCGACCTATATGGGCAATGTGTCGGCCGGTTTTCAGGCGTTCGCCGAGCGCACCGGGCGGCGCTGCATGGCGGGCACCTGGCGCGACAAGGTGGGTGCCGGTTTCACCAACTCCGGGTCCAAGGCCGGTGACAAGCTGCAGACCCTCAGCGCGTTGGCGGTGTTCGCCGCCCAGCATCACATGCATTGGGTCAACCTCGGCCTGACCGCAGGCTGGAATACCAGCGCCGCAAGCGAATTCGATCTCAATCGGTTGGGCTTCTGGCTGGGCGCCGGTGCCTCGACCGACGTCGACGCCGAGCCGACGGCAGTGCACGACGCCGACATCCGCACCTGCGAACACCTCGGCCGGCGAGTCGCCATGGTGACGCGGCAGCTGCTCGCCGGGCGGGCGTCAGAGGGGTTCTGCGCGGCCACCTAAAACGGTGGTACGTCGTCGTCGTCCGAACGGGGTGATACCGGTGGTCCCGCGGTCGAAGGTGTGCGTTCCGCCCGATTGCGGGCACGCTCGGCCGCGATCTGGTGTGCGCGATTCTGTCGTCGGGTTGTCCGCCGCCTCGGCATCATCACCGAGCGGTCACCACAGCGATGGACCGCGGGCTGCGGGATCTGCGGCGGACCCGTCGGCGTCATCAACCCCGGAAACAGCAGAACGCTTCCGGGTGTCGTCACGTAGGTCTCGCCATCGGGCAGCGTCCAGATCACCGTGCCGTCGGGCAGCTGCTGATCCTTCCAGCCCCAAAAAGTCTTGAGGATGTGATGTTCTCGGCATAGGCATTTGAGGTTGGAGGCGTGCGTCGCGCCGTGCGGCCAGGGAACGGTGTGGTCGATGTCGCAACGGATGGCCGGCCGGTCGCAGCCGGGCGCGCGGCAGGTGAGGTCCCGTGCTCGCACGAAATCGGCAAGCGCACGCGAGGGGTGGTAGTCACAATCGGACAGCATGTCCACGGGAATGGTCACCGGACGCAGACGCGCCGCGGCCTTCAACTCGGCCAACTGTTCTGGCGCGATCAACTCGCCGCTGTCGAGCACGTAGGCAGGTTTGTTGGATGTGCCGTCGAGTGTGGACTGCTCGGCAACGACATGAATAACGACTGACCCTGCTGGCTTTTCCGTTGCGGTGCAATCGGCTTCGCCGCAGTCACAGGGAAGTCGGTCAATGCCGATACCCAGCGCACCCAACGCGTCGGCGCGACGCTGTCCCACCGTGCGCGGGTCGTTCTCGCACACGGACTTCGCAAAAGAGTTGAGCCGCTTTTCCAGCGCTGCCGCGTGGGCGGCGGACAGCCGTGCCGTCAAATCGACATAACCGTCACAGGACTCCCAAAAGGTGACGTCACGGTCACTGCCGCGATCTCTCATCCGCCGAACCGCGTCAGGGTCGTGCCGGACCACGAGGTCGTCGATCTCACTGGCGAGCTTTCCCCGACTCATGGACGGCCAGCGGGCAACTCGGGCGGCCAGGTCTGCATCGAGCTCAGCCATGGTGTCGGCGTCGGTGACGAGGTGGGTACGGAAGACGATCGTTTGATACAGCCTGCAGTCGATATCGCCGGCCTCGAAGACCGCAGCGACAGCAGGCAGCCGCAGCATGGCCAGCGCGTAGTTCATGTAGCTGTTGGCCTTGGTCAGGCTGAGCCGCAGCGCTGCGGCGACTTCGGCGCCCACAGTGGCCCAGGTGTCCACCGCCCAATCTTCCCGCTCGCCGTGGTCGAGGCGGCGCAGTTCGAAAAGGTCGGCGATCGCGCGCAGTCGAATTGCGGCCGCCTGATTCTCCAGCCGCGCCGCGTTCGTCAGCCTGTAGACCAGGGCTCGCGAGGCGTCGGTGTCCACCGGCTCGAACAACTTGCCTGGCCATTCATCGAACATGTGTTCGAGTATGCCAGACGGCTACGACACAAATGAGTTCAGCGACGGTCAGTCGATTTCGTGAGTCGCGCTTCAGTCGCGATGGACTTCGACTCCCCAGAGCACGCGGCGTACGACTGTGCGGAATCCGCGAGGCTGCGAAGTGGGTGTGGGCTCGGCTTCAGGTTCCGGCTCGGGCTCGGGTTCAGGTTCGGGCTCGGCTGCGGCCTCTGGCTCGGCTTCAGGTTCCGGCTCGGGCTCCGGTTCAGGTTCGGGCTCGGCTTCAGGTTCCGGCTCGGGCTCAGGTTCGGGCTCGGCTGCGGCCTCCGGCTCGGGCTCAGGTTCGGGCTCGGCTTCAGCTTCCGCCTCGGGCTCAGGTTCGGGCTCGGCTTCAGCTTCCGCCTCGGGCTCAGGTTCAGCGTCGGGCTCGGCTGCGGCCGCTAGCTCGGGCTCGGGTTCGGGCTCGGCTGCGGCCTCCGGTTCAGGCGCAGGCTCAGGCTCAGCATCCTCCGTATCGCCAACGGCGGCGGCATCTTCGGAGTCGTGCTCGGCTGCCACGGTCGCGGCGGCGGTAATACCCCCGCCCGTGGCGACGGCCACCAAGTCCTCGGCCATCCGCTCGGCGGGCGACTCCTCCTCGGGCTCCGCCGTCGGCTGCTCACCGCCCAGCGAGGCCGGATCTTCGCGGCCCTTGGGCGCCAGCAGGATGTACACGATCGCGCCGATGAATACGAACACCGACGTGAACGAGTTCACCCGGATGCCCGCGATATGGGTGGCGGTGTCATCGCGCAGCAACTCCACCCAGAACCGGCCGATGCAGTATGCCGCCACATAGGCCGCAAACAGCCGGCCGTGGCCGATCTTGAACCGCCGGTCGATCCAGATCAGGAAGGCGAACACCAGCACGTTCCACACCAGCTCGTACAGGAACGTCGGCTGAACCACCGCAGCGACCTGCCCCGTCGACACCCCGTCCAGGGAATGCACATCAACCATCCCGGACGAGTCCCGCCGGTAGAAGATCTCCATCCCCCACGGCACGGTGGTCTCGCGACCGTACAGCTCCTGGTTGAAGTAGTTTCCGAGCCGGCCGATCGCCTGCGCCAACACAATTCCCGGCGCGATCGCATCGCCGAACGCGGGCAGCGGAATCCCTCGGCGCCGGCACGCAATCCACGCACCGACACCGCCGAGGGCGACCGCGCCCCAGATGCCGAGGCCGCCATCCCAGATCCGCAACGCAGCACCGACACCGGCGCCGCCCTCGGCGAAATACGTTCGCCAGTCGGTCATCAGGTGATAGAGACGCCCACCGACCAAGCCGAACGGCACCGCCCACAGGGCAATGTCATAGATGACGCCCCGCTCGCCACCACGGGCCGCCCAACGGCGATCACCGATCATCAGCGCCGCGATGATGCCGGCGATGATGCACAGCGCATACGCCCGAATCGGTACCGGGCCCAGATGCCAGACGCCCTGCGGAGGACTCGGGAAATAAGCCAAGACGGTCGTCGTCACGAAGCGGACACCTTCTGTCGCACACCCACGGCCAACTCCTCGGTCAGCGTCCGCACTGCCGCCAACCCGTCGGTCAATGCCGACACCAGAGCCGAACCCACGATCACCCCGTCGGCGAAAGCCGCGATCTCGGCGGCCTGCTCACGGGAGCGCACACCAAGACCGACCCCCACCGGGATGTCGGAAACCTCTTTGACCCGCCGCACGAGCTCCGGCGCGGCGCTCGACACCGCGTCCCGCGCGCCGGTTACACCCATGGTCGATGCCGCGTAGACGAAACCCCGCGAGGCCTGCACCGTTTTGGCCAGCCGTTCCGGGGTCGACGACGGTGCGACCAGGAAGATCCGGTCCAGATCATGTGCCTCGGCGGCGGCGAGCCACTCGTCGGCCTCGTCGGGAATCAGGTCCGGCGTGATCATGCCCAGTCCCCCGGCGGCGGCCAGGTCACGCGACCACGCGTCGATTCCGTAGTGCAGCATGAGATTCCAGTACGTCATCACGACCGCGTGACCGCCGGCAGCGCTGATGGCCTCCACCGCGCGCAGGGTGTCGCGAACCCGGACACCGCCCTGCAGTGCGGCCTCGGTCGCCGTCGCGATCACCGGCCCGTCCATCCCCGGATCGGAGTACGGAACGCCGACTTCGACGATGTCACAACCGGATTCGACCAGAGCCACCAGAGCGTCGATGGACACGTCGACGGACGGATAACCGGTCGGCAGATACCCGATCAGGGCGGCGCGGCCCTCGTCGTGGCACGCCGCGAACACCGAGCCCAGCCGTCCGGCCTGGGCGTGCTGGACGGTCATGAGGCTCCCGGGCCGGACTGGTCGAACAGCCCGAACCACTTGGCCGCCGTCTCCACGTCCTTGTCACCGCGGCCGGACAGGTTGACCAAGATGATCGAACCGGGGCCCAACTCGGCCGCCAGCTTCACCACACCGGCCACCGCGTGCGCCGACTCGATGGCCGGGATGATGCCCTCCAGCCGGCACAGCAGCCGGAACGCGTCCATGGCCTCGGTGTCGGTGATCGGCTGGTATTCGGTGCGCCCGATGTCCTTGAGGAACGCGTGCTCCGGGCCGACGCCCGGATAGTCCAGACCTGCCGAGATCGAGTGCGACTCGATGGTCTGACCGTCCTCGTTCTGCAGCAGATACGAGTAGGACCCCTGGAACGCCCCCGGTGTCCCACCAGCGAAAGTCGCTGCATGCCTTCCGGTTTCGACGCCGTCACCGGCCGCCTCATAACCGATCAGCCGCACACCCACGTCGTCGATGAACGGGTGGAAGATGCCGATCGCATTGGATCCGCCACCCACGCAGGCGGCCACCGCGTCGGGTAGCCGGCCAGCCTGCGCCAGCATCTGCGCCCGCGCCTCGAGACCGATGATGCGCTGGAAGTCGCGCACCATCATCGGGAACGGGTGCGGCCCGGCGGCGGTCCCGAAGCAGTAGTAGGTGCTGTCGGCGTTGGTGACCCAGTCGCGGAAGGCGTCGTTGATGGCGTCCTTGAGCGTCTTGGAGCCGGACTCCACCGACACCACCTCGGCGCCCAGCAGCCGCATCCGCGCGACGTTGAGCGCCTGGCGGGCGGTGTCCACCGCACCCATGTAGATCACGCACTCCAGACCCAGCAGCGCACACGCGGTCGCGGTCGCCACGCCGTGCTGGCCGGCGCCGGTCTCGGCGATCACCCTGGTCTTGCCCATCTGCTTGGCCAGCAACGCCTGGCCGAGCACGTTGTTGATCTTGTGCGAGCCGGTGTGGTTGAGGTCCTCGCGCTTGAGGAAGATCCGCGCCCCACCGAGGTGTTCGCTCAGCCGGACCGCCTCGTACAGCGGCGACGGACGCCCCGCGTAGTGGGTCTGCAGATTGTCGAGGCGATCCAGGAATTCCTGGTCCGTGCGGGCCTTTTCGTAGGCGGCCGTCACCTCTTCGATGACGGCCATCAGCGCCTCGGCCACATACCGCCCGCCGTACGCACCGAAGTGCCCCCGGGCATCGGGTTCGTGCAACGTCTGCTCGGCCACGGCCGCGCTCATGCGCGGCACGTTCGGAGTGGAGATATCAGCCACGACTCAGCGAGCGGGTTTCGGGCAGGACGGATGTGCTCCCGCGGTCACCAGGTCTGCGACGGCGCTGCGCGGGTCCCCGCTGGTGACCAGACCTTCACCGACCAACACCGCATCGGCTCCGGCGCCGGCGTACGCCAGCAGGTCACCGGTGCCCCGGACACCGGATTCGGCGACCCGGATGATGTCGGACGGCAGCCCCGGTGCGATCCGCGCGAAGCAGTCCCGGTCCACCTCCAACGTCTTGAGGTCGCGGGCGTTGACGCCGATGACCTTGGCTCCGGCCTGCAGCGCCCGGTCGGCTTCTTCCTCGGTGTGCACCTCGACCAGCGCGGTCATGCCGAGGGACTCGGTGCGCTCCAGCAGCGACTCCAGGGCCGGCTGCTCGAGCGCGGCGACGATCAGCAGCAGCATGTCCGCGCCGTGCGCCCTGGCCTCGTGAATCTGATACGGCCGGACGATGAAGTCTTTGCGTAGCACCGGGATTCGCACGGCGGAACGCACCGCGTCGAGGTCGGCCAGCGACCCGTGGAAACGGCGTTCCTCGGTGAGCACGCTGATCACCCGCGCGCCGCCGCTCTCATAGGCCCGAGCCAGCTCGGCGGGGTCGGCGATGTTGGCCAGCTGGCCGCGGGAAGGGCTGGCGCGCTTCACTTCGGCGATGACGGCGATGCCGGGCGCGCGCAGCGCGGCCAGTACGTTCAGCGGCGCCGGTGCGGCCTCCGCAGCGGCCTTGACCTCGGCCAGACTGATGATCGCCTCGCGGGCGGCAACGTCGGCGCGCACTCCCTCGATGATCGAGTCGAGCACGCTTGCCGAACTCATGGCTGCCGGATCCCTTCTCACGCCCTGGCGATCTCGCTTGCGTCGTCCAGTGAAGGGTAGTCGTATCGAGCCGCGCATCCGTCACCGACCCTCGGTGTCGGTACCACGATCGGTGGGATCGACACCTTCGTCGAGCGCATCCCACATGCCCCGCTCCGAAACGTCGGTATCCGTGTCCTCGCTACGCGCGGCGCTGCGGCGAACAGCCGGTGCCGCGTATTTGGCGGTGGCCTGGCGTCCGGACGCTGCCGAGCGCATCAACAGCACCGCGGCGACCAGCGCACATGCCGCCGCGCCGATGGTCAGCCCGGCGCCAAGGTACTGCCGGCCGCTGGCGACCAGCGTGTGCACCGGGATCTGGGCGAGTTCGGCGGCGCGCGGACCGACGTCCGGGGTGCGGATCAAGCTGACACCGAGGTAACCCAGCAGCAGCGTCACCACCGCCAGCAGCACCGCGACCGCGCGCAGACCCCATCCCCGGACCGCCAGACCGGCCACCGCGGCGGCCAGCAGCAGCACGGCCAACGGCAGCAGGGCGTTGGACCAGCCGGCGCCCGTCAGCGTCACCGTTTTGGGCTGGCCGAGACCGTCGAACGACGTCACCGACACCCAGGTGAGCCGGGAGGCCACCCACAGCAGCACTGCCGCGACGACCAGCAGCACCTGTCCGATCCGGATCATGGGGCGCTCAGCGTCTCGGCGGCGGCGATCGCGTTCAGTACCGCCTTGGCCTTGTTGGCGGACTCGTTGTATTCGTAGGGACCGTTGGAGTCGGCCACCACGCCGCCGCCGGCCTGCACATAGGCGGTGCCCTTGCTCATCAGCGCCGTGCGGATGGCGATGGCGAAGTCGGCGTTCCCGGCGAAGTCCAGATAGCCGACGACACCGCCGTAGAGGCCGCGGCGGGTCTTCTCCACCCCTTCGATGAGCTCCATGGCCCGCACCTTCGGCGCACCGGTCAGCGTGCCGGCCGGGAAGCAGGCCGTCACCGCGTCCAGGGCCGTGCGACCGTCGGCGAGCAGCCCGGTGACCGTCGACACGATGTGCATGACGTGGCTGTAGCGCTCGATGTGGCTGTAGTCCTCGACGCGCACGGTGCCCGGGACACACACCCGGCCGAGGTCGTTGCGTCCGAGGTCGACCAGCATCAGATGCTCGGAGCGTTCCTTCTCGTCGGCCAGCAACTCCTTCTCGAGCAGCTGGTCTTCCTCCTCGGTCTGGCCGCGCCACCGGGTCCCGGCGATCGGATGCGTTGTGGCCCAGCCGTCCTTCACCGTCACCAACGACTCCGGGCTGGAGCCGACGATCGAAAACGCCGTTCCCCCAGCGTCATCCGGCACGTGCATGAGATACATGTACGGGCTGGGATTGGTGACGCGCAGCATCCGGTACACGTCGATCGGGTCGACGGTGGTGTCGATCTCGAAGCGCTGCGAGGGCACCACCTGGAAAGCCTCGCCGGCCTCGATCTCCTTGACCAGGCGCTCGACGATCTCGCTGTACTCCTCCATGGTGCGCTGGGAGCGGTGCCGGGACTGGGGGCGGGAGTAGGTCGCCACGGTCGACGACAAGGGCTGCCCGAGCGCCCGGGTCATCACGTCGAGGCGCGCGACGGCGTCATCGTAGGCCTCGTCCACCCGCTCGTCGGTGCCGTTCCAGTTCACCGCGTTTGCGATCAAAGTGATCGTGCCTTCGTGATGGTCGACGGCGGCCAGATCGGTGGCCAGCAGCAGGAGCATGTCGGGCAGGCCGAGGTCGTCGGTGACAATCTCGGGCAGCCGCTCGAGTCGGCGGACGAAGTCGTAGGCGAAGAACCCGACCATCCCGCCCGACAGCGGTGGCACACCGGCCAGCGATTCCGTGGACAGCAACGCCATCGTCTCGTGCAGGGCCTGTAGCGGATCGCCACCGGTCGGGGCGTCCTGCGGGGTGGCGCCCAGCCACACGGCCTCGCCGTCACACACGGTCAGCGCCGAGGGCGCACCCGCCCCGATGAACGACCAGCGTGACCACGACCGGCCGTTCTCAGCGGACTCGAGCAGGAATGTTCCGGGCCGGTTGGCGGCCAGTTTCCGGTACGCCGACAGCGGTGTCTCGCTGTCGGCGAGCACCTTGCGGATCACCGGCACCACGCGGTGTTCGGCGGCCAGCGCACGGAACTCCTCACGTGTGGTGATGGCGGCGAGGTTGGATTGCACGGGTACATCCTCCCAGACCCGTCGGGCCGCATTGACCGGCGTAGCCTGCACCCATGAAACGTGGAGACCGGGTTGCGGACTTCGAACTGCCGGACCAGACCGGCACCGTGCGCTCACTGACCGAATTGCTGGCCGACGGGCCGATTGTGCTGTTCTTCTACCCCGCCGCGATGACGCCGGGCTGCACCAAGGAAGCGTGTCATTTCCGCGACCTCGGCTCGGAGTTCGCCGCACTCGGGGCCAGCCGGGTGGGCATCAGCACCGACCCGGTGGACAAGCAGGCCCGGTTCGCCGACTCCCAGAATTTCGACTACCCGTTGCTGTCCGACGCCGACGGCGCGATCGCCACCGCGTTCGGCGTGAAGCGCGGACTGCTGGGCAAGCTGATCCCGGTGAAGCGCACGACGTTCGTCATCGACACCGATCGCACGGTGCTCGAGGTCATCTCCAGCGAGGTCAACATGGATGCCCATGCGGACAAGGCGCTGGAGGTGCTCAAGACGCGTTGAGCGCACCCTTGCCGTAGGTGGCCACGAACAGGTCGTACAACTCGGCGGGCTTGATCTCGACTCCCCGTTCGTCGGCGAGCGCCTGCGCGCGCCGGGCGAAGTCGATCTGCATCTCGCGCGGCAGGTCCAGTCCGTATTCGGTGAGCAGCACGTAGGCGAAGCCGCCCTTTCCCGACTGCGAGTTGACCCGGATCACGGCGTCATATGCGCGTCCGATATCGGCTGGATCAATGGGCAGATACGGTACCCGCCAATCGATTTCACGCTCTGAGCGCCCCGTTCGCAGTGCGCGTTCCCGGTGTTCGGCGAGCCCCTTCTTGATCGCGTCCTGATGAGTTCCCGAGAACGCGGTGTGCACCAGAGCCCCGACGTAGGGATGACGTTCGTGGATCGGCATCCGGGTGCAGTATTCGACCGTGCGGGCGATCTCGTCGATATCAGAGAAGTCGATCATCGGGTCGATGCCTTGGGCGTGCATGTTCAACGCCAGCGTCGCGATGTCGACATTGCCGGTGCGCTCGCCGTTTCCGAACACACAACCCTCCACGCGTTGCGCCCCGGCCAGGATGGCCAACTCCGCACAGGCCACACCGGTGCCCCTGTCGTTGTGTGGATGAACCGACAGGATCACACTGTCGCGTCGCGCCAGATTGCGATGCATGTACTCGATCTGGTCGGCATACACGTTGGGCGTGGCCACCTCGACGGTGGCGGGCAGGTTCAGGATCACCGGCCGCTCCGGGGTGGCGTCCCACAGTCTTGTCATGTCGTCGCACAGGCCCAGCACGTAGTCGGGCTCGGTCAGATTGAAGACCTCCGGCGAGAACTCGAACCTGATATTGCCTGCGTCGCCGGTGAATTCGAGCACGTCGCGACCCCCGGCCAGGACCAGCCCGCGCAGCTCGGCACCGTCTCTCCCCAGCACCACATCCCGCCACGCCGGCGCCGTCGCGGTGTACATGTGAACGACGACGTCACCCGGGATCCCCCGCACCGAGTCGACGGTCCGCTCGATCAGGTCCCGCCGGGCCGGCGTGAAGACGACTATCGTCACGTCCGCGGGCACGATATCGGATTCGGCCAGTAGCCGGACGAAGTTATAGTCGGCCTGCGACGCAGACGGGTAACCGACCTCAATCTCCTTGTACCCCATCGCTACCAGAAGTTCGAAGAATCGTCGCTTGCGGGCGGGATCCATCGGGTCGGGCAGCGCCTGGTTGCCGTCACGCAGGTCGACGGGCACCCACAGGGGTGCGTGGGAAATCTGGGCGTTCGGCCAATGACGTTCTGCGAGTGGCACTTCCACACGGTCGTAGACGCTGGCATAGCGGTACGACGGCATCGGTGAGGGTTGTTGACGATTCCATGCAAACATTTCGTGGTCGCTTCCTGATCGGGGTGCTACTGGATTCCGACCGGCACGACAACGCCCCACGGCGGGGAACCGGTCGTTCAGGCCCCGCCGCGGCGACTAAGCACGAGTGCACATGTCATGGCGTCCAGACTGTACACTACTCCTCAGACAAGTAGAGAGGTTTGGTTGTGGATTCACCTGTCGTCCAAGTGCAGCGCCACCCCCTTGCAGCCCAGACGGCCCATCTACTGCTTTCACGGATCCGCAACGGCGAGTGGCCTCTGGGTCACCGATTGCCCGGCGAGACCACACTCGCCGCCCAGCTCGGCGTCGGCCGCTCGACGCTGCGCGAGGCGATCCGTGAACTCGCCGGCAAAGGGGTTCTCGACAGTCGCCAGGGTGCAGGCGTTTTCGTGATCGCCCTCGAGGCGAGCGAGGACTGGGACACCATCTTGCGGCGTACCACGATCGCCGCAGTGATCGAGGCACGCATCGCGATCGAAGCCGAGGCCGCCGCGTTGGCCGCCACCCGGCGCACCCCAGCCGATCTGCGAGCGATCCGCCGCACGCTGGCCGCCCGTGGTGTCGAAGGCCAGTCCATTCCCGACCACGTCGACGCCGACGCCGCGTTCCACCGGGCGGTCGTGGCGGCCGCACACAACGACGTGCTGACGCAGTTGTTCGACGCGTTCCTGCCTCGGTTACGCCTGGCGATGATCGACATGCTCAAGATCAGGCCAGTCCCCGGCCAGGCCGACCACGTCGCGCACCGGGAGCTCGCCGACGCGATCGCCGCCCGCGATCCCATCGCGGCCGCCACAGCCAGCAGGTCGCATTTGAGTGCGTTGAAGGAGTCTTACGCGTGACACCCGTTCTCGAACTCGACGAGGTGACATTCCGCCGCGACAACAAGCAGATCATCGACGGAATCTCGCTGACCGTTCAGCCTGGCGAACACTGGGCGCTGTTGGGGCCCAACGGTGCAGGCAAGAGCACCTTGCTCGGTTTCTGCGCCGCGGTGACGTTCCCCACGACCGGTCGCGTGACCATCCTCGGCAGTCAGATGGGGCGCACCGATTTGGCGACGCTGCGCCGTTCGATCGGGCACGTGAATCCCCGTCACCGGCTTCAGTATTCGCTGACGGTCCGGGAGGTGGTGCTGACCGGCATCACCGCCACCATCGACCTGCCGATGCGCTGGGCACCGAGCCCGGAACAGGCCGAGCACGCCGACGCGATGATCGCCGCGGTGGGTATGACCGGTAAGGCCGGCGATGTCTGGCCCACGCTGTCACAAGGCGAACGGGGCCGCGCTCTCATTGCGCGAGCGCTGGTTTCGGAGCCCGAGCTGCTGCTGCTCGACGAGCCGACGACCGGGCTGGACGTCGCCGCCCGCGAGCAACTGCTCGAGACGATCGACAACTTGGACCGGACGCATCCCGAGGTGGCCTCGATCCTGGTGACCCATCATCTCGAAGAGCTGCCAACCACCACCACCCACGCGCTGCTGATCGCCGACGGCCGCACAGTGGCGAGCGGGCCTGCGCGCGAGACGATCTCGACCGATAACGTCACCGCCGCCTTCTCGCACCCGATCGCGGTCGGCTACCAGGAGGGCCGCTGGACCGCGCGCGCCAAGGCCACGGCGATCGACGTCTAGGTGTCCGGCGCCAGGATCTGGTCGGCGTCGAAGCAGCTGTGGTCACCGGTGTGGCAGGCTCCGCCGACCTGGTCGACCTCGAGCAGCACGGCGTCGCCGTCGCAGTCCAGCCGCACCGAGTGCACGTGCTGGGTGTGCCCGGAGGTCGCACCCTTCACCCAGTACTCGCCGCGCGATCGCGAAAAATAGGTCGCTTCGCGGGTTTCCAGCGTGCGGGCCAGCGCCTCGTCGTCCATCCAGGCGACCATCAGCACATCGCCGCTGCCCCGCTCCTGTGCGATCGCGGCGAACAGCCCATTGGCGTCGCGCTTGAGCCGCTTGGCGATATCCGGGTCGAGGCTCATCGCACCACTATCCCCTCGCCTGCCATCGCTGCCTTCACCTCACCGATCGTCAGCTCGCCGAAATGGAAGACGCTGGCCGCCAACACCGCATCAGCACCAGCCTCCACCGCGGGCGCGAAGTCGCCGACCGCTCCGGCGCCGCCGCTGGCGATCACCGGGACCGTGACCGCCTTGCGGACCGCACGCAGCATCGCCAGATCGAATCCGGCTTTCGTGCCGTCGGCGTCCATCGAGTTCAGCAGGATCTCGCCGACACCCAATTCGGCTCCGCGCCGGGCCCATTCGACCGCGTCGATACCGGTCCCCTGCCGGCCACCGTGCGTGGTGACCTCCCAGCCCGACGGGGTGGGCGCCGACCCGGCCGGCACCGTGCGGGCATCCACCGACAGCACGATGCACTGCGAGCCGAACTGCCGGGACAACTCGGCCAGCAGTTCAGGGCGGGCGATCGCGGCGGTGTTCACCGAGACCTTGTCGGCCCCGGCCCGCAGCAGCACGTCGACATCCTCGACCGATCGCACGCCACCGCCGACGGTGAGCGGAATGAACACCTGCTCGGCGGTGCGGCGCACCACATCGAGCATCGTCGCGCGGCCCGACGAGGACGCCGTGACGTCCAGGAAGGTCAGCTCGTCGGCACCCTCGGCGTCATAGACTGCGGCCAGCTCGACGGGATCGCCTGCATCCCGGAGGTTTTCGAAGTTCACACCCTTGACCACCCGGCCGGCATCGACGTCCAGGCAGGGAATCACACGCACCGCGACGTCCATCAGAGGTAATTCTCCGGCGGACCGACCCGGTCGAGGATCTCCATGACGCGCTCGTGCACGCCGGGGGCCGCGGCCAGCGCAGCGCGCGACGACGGCGTCCAGTGTTCGCCGGACAGGTCGGTGACGACTCCGCCCGCCGACCGCACCAGCGCGACTCCGGCAGCGTGATCCCAGATGTGATCACCGAAACTGATTGCCGCACCCATGATTCCGGACGATACATACGCGAAGTCGACGCCGGTGGCGCCGTGCATGCGCAGCTTCGAACAGACGCGGCTCAGATTCTCCAGCACAGCCAGGCGGTAGCGACCGGGAAAGCGCCCCCGCCAGTCGACGTTGAACGTTCCGATGCCGATCACGCACTGGCCGATCTCGCCGTGTCCGATCGGCGGCTGCGCTTTCCCGTTGTAGTACACCGGGCCGCCCAACACCGTGCTGTAGCGCTGGTCGGTGAACGGCAGCCAGGTCAGCCCGGCGACGGGCTCGCCGTCCCGCAGCAGACCCAGCAGGATCGCGGCCATCGGGGAGCCGGCGGCGTAGTTGAAAGTCCCGTCGATCGGGTCGAGCACCCAGACCAGCGGGGAGTCGATCGGGGCGCCGCCGAATTCCTCGCCGTGCACGCCGATGCCCGTGGTCGCCTCCAAGGCCTGGACCACCTGGCGTTCGATGGCCAGGTCCACCTCGGTGGCGAAGTCGTTGCCCTTCTTCTGCACGGCCGAGTCGGCCCGATGCCCGGCGATGAACGGTGTGGACGCCTCGTCCAGAATCACCGCCGCCTGGGCCACCAGGGTGTCGAGGTCCACTACCGGCTCACCGCGGCAAGCGCGTCCGGCAGCGTGAATCGGCCGGCGTAGAGCGCCTTTCCGACGATCGCGCCTTCCACACCGCTGTCGACCAGCGTCGCGATCGCGCGCAGATCGTCCAGGCTGGACACGCCTCCCGACGCGATGACCGGCGCGTCGGTGCACTCGGCCACGCCTTCGAGCAGGTCGAGGTTGGGTCCGGTGAGCGTGCCGTCCTTGGTGACATCGGTGACGACGAACCGCGAGCAGCCTTCGCTGTCAAGGCGCTCCAGCACATGCCACAGATCCCCGCCGTCGGTCTCCCAGCCGCGGCCGCGCAGCCGGTGCTCCCCCTCGACGATCTGCACGTCCAGGCCGACGGCGACCCGGTCGCCGTATTCGGCGATCGCAGCCGCGCACCACAGTGGATTCTCCAGCGCCGCGGTGCCGATGTTGACCCGGGTGCAGCCGGTGGCCAGCGCAGCCTTGAGCGACTCGTCGTCGCGGATCCCGCCGGACAGTTCGACGTTCACGTCGAGCTGCCCGACGACCTCGGCCAGCAGTTCACGGTTGGAGCCGCGACCGAATGCGGCGTCGAGGTCCACCAGGTGGATCCATTCGGCGCCGTCGCGCTGCCAGGTCAGTGCGGCGTCCAGCGCCGAACCGTACTCGGTCTCGCTGCCGGCCTTACCCTGCACCAGACGGACCGCCTTGCCCTCGACCACGTCGACGGCAGGCAACAAAATCAGTGGCACTCTTACAGCCCCTCAACCCAATTGGTGAGCAACGCCGCACCGGCGTCACCGCTTTTCTCCGGATGAAATTGTGTCGCCGACAGCGGACCGTCCTCGACCGCGGCCAGGAACCGTACATGATGGCTGGCCCAGGTCAGCTTCGCCTCGGGTGCGCCCTCCCACTTCTGCGCCGCATAGGAATGCACGAAGTAGAACCGGGTGTCGGGGTCGAATCCCTTGAACAGCACACTGTCCGGCGCGGCGTCGACGACGTTCCACCCCATGTGCGGGATCACCGGCGCATCGAGCCGGGTGACCGAGCCCGGCCACTGCCCGCAGCCCTTCGACTCGACCCCGAACTCCACGCCGCGGGCGAACAGGATCTGCATGCCCACGCACACACCGAGCACCGGGCGGCCCGCGGCCACCCGCTCGGCGATTATCCGGTCGCCCCCGATGCCGCGCAGGCCGACCATGCACGCCTCGAACGCGCCGACCCCGGGCACCACCAGGCCGTCGGCATTCAGCGCGCGATGCGCGTCGGCGGTCACCTCGACGTCGGCCCCGGTGCGCTCCAGCGCCCGCTGCGCCGAGCGTAGGTTGCCCGAGCCGTAGTCCAGGACGACAACGGATCTAGCTGTCACAGTGAGCCTTTGGTGGACGGCACGCCGGAGACCCGCGGATCGGGCTCGACGGCCTGTCGCAGCGCGCGTGCCACCGCCTTGTATTCCGCCTCGGTGATGTGGTGCGGGTCGCGGCCGTACAGCGTGCGCACGTGCAGCGAGATGCGGGCGTTGAATGCCAGCGACTCGAACACGTGCCGGTTGACGACCGTGTGGTAGGGCACGCTGGAGCCGGCGATGGTGAAGTCGACCATGTAGTCGGGTTCACCGGTGTGCACGAAGTAGGGGCGACCGGAGACGTCGACGGCGGCATGGGCCAGCGTTTCGTCCATCGGGATGAAGGCGTCGCCGAAGCGGCGGATGCCCTTCTTGTCGCCGAGCGCTTGCCCGAGCGCGGTGCCGAGCACGATCGCGGTGTCCTCGATGGTGTGGTGGCCCTCGATGTCGACATCGCCCTTGGCGGAGATCGACAGGTCGAAACTCGCGTGAGTGCCCAGCGCGGTCAGCATGTGGTCGAAGAACGGCACCCCGGTGTGCACGCTGACCTGTCCGGTGCCGTCGAGATTCAGCTCGACGACGATGTCGGATTCGCGGGTCTTGCGTTCGACCTTGGCGATGCGAGTCATGGTGCTCCTATTTTGGCGCTGGCGGCGAGGAAGGCGTCGTTCTCGTCGGCCAATCCGATGGTGGTGCGCAGATATCCGGGGATGCCGACATCGCGGATCAGCACGCCTTCGTCGAGGTAGCGCTGCCAGGCCGCGCCGGCGTCGGCGAATTCGCCGAACAGGACGAAGTTGGCGTCGCTGGGAATGACCCGGAAACCGTAGTCGGTCAGCGCGGCGCTGACCCGCTCCCGTTCGGCGATCAGCGTCGCGACGCTGCCCAGGGTGTCGTCGGCGTGCCGAAGCGCGGCACGGGCGGCGGCCTGGGTGACCACCGAGAGGTGATAGGGCAGCCGGACCAGCAACACCGCGTCGATGATCGCCGGGGCGGCGATCAGGTACCCCAGCCGGCCGCCGGCGAACGCGAACGCCTTGCTCATGGTGCGGCTGACGATCAACCGGGACGGATACTCCTCGATCAGCGCGATCGCGCTGGGCTGGCTGGAAAACTCACCGTAGGCCTCGTCGACGATCAGGATGCCGTGGTGCATGGCGTCCAGCAGCCGTCGCAGATCGTCGAGCGGAACGCTCTGGCCCGACGGGTTGTTGGGGCTCGCGACGAACACGACGTCGGGGTCGCGGGCGGCGATGACGGTCGCTGCCGTGTCGACGTCGAGGCTGAAATCGGCCGCGCGCACCGACTCCACCCACTCGGTCTGCGTCCCGTTCGAGATGATCGGGTGCATCGAATACGACGGCACGAAACCGATCGCGCTGCGGCCCGGTCCGCCGAACGCCTGCAGGAGTTGCTGCAGGATCTCGTTGGATCCGTTTGCCGCCCAGACGTTTTCCTCCGCGACCTCGACGCCGGTCTGGTCGCGGAGGTAGGCGGCCAGGTCTGCGCGCAGGGCGACGGCGTCGCGATCGGGATAGCGGTGCAGTTCGGCGGCGGCCGCCTGCACCGAACGCGTGACGTCCTCGACCAGTGCCGCACTCGGCGGGTGCGGGTTCTCATTGGTATTGAGCCGCACCGGCACATCGAGTTGCGGTGCGCCGTAGGGAGATTTCCCGCGCAGATCGTCGCGCAGCGGCAGATCGGCCAGCGTCACGCCGGCTCCGGGAATGGGGCTCACCGCTCGAACCTCCGGCGGACCGCCTCACCGTGAGCCGGCAGATCCTCGGCCTTGGCCAGTGTGATCACATGCCCGGACACATCTTTGAGCGCCGCCTCGGTGTAGTCGACGACGTGGATGCCCCGCAGGAAGGTTTGCACCGACAAGCCGCTGGAGTGCCTGGCGCAGCCCGCGGTGGGCAGTACGTGATTGGACCCGGCGCAGTAGTCACCAAGGCTGACCGGCGACCACGGCCCCACGAAGATCGCACCGGCCGCGCGGATACGGCTGGCCACCTCGTTGGCGTTCACGGTCTGGATCTCCAAATGCTCTGCGGCATAAGCGTTGACGACCCGAATTCCGGTGTCGACGTCGTCGACCAGCACAATGCCCGACTGGCGCCCGCGCAGCGCCTCGGTGACCCGCTCCCGGTGCTTGGTGGTCTCGAGCTGCACGGCCAACTCGGCTTCGGTGGCCTGCGCCAGCTCGGTGCTGTCGGTCACCAGCACGCTGGCGGCCATCACGTCATGCTCGGCCTGGCTGATCAGATCGGCAGCGACATGCACCGGGTCGGCGGTGTGGTCGGCGAGGATCGCGATCTCGGTGGGCCCGGCCTCGGCGTCGATACCGATCTGCGAGCGGCAGATTCGCTTGGCGGCGGTCACATAGATGTTGCCCGGTCCGGTGACCATGTCAACCGGTGCCAGCTCGGCGCCGTCGATGTCGGTGCCGCCGTAGGCCATCAGGGCCACCGCCTGCGCGCCGCCGACCGCCCACACCTCTTCGACACCGAGCAGCGCGGCCGCCGCCAGGATCGTCGGGTGCGGCAGACCACCATGGCCGGCCTGCGGCGGGCTGGCGATCACCAACGAGTCGACGCCGGCGGTCTGCGCGGGCACGACGTTCATCACCACACTGGAGGGGTAGACGGCATTGCCGCCGGGCACGTACAGACCGACCCGCTCCACCGGCACCCAGCGCTCGGTGACCGACGCGCCGGAGTCGAACAGCGTGGTGGTGTCGGTGCGCCGTTGATCGGCATGCACGGCGCGGGTGCGATCGATCGCCACCTCGAGCGCGGCGCGTACCTCGCCAGGCAGTGCGGCCAGCGCCTCACCCAGCGCGGCGACGGGAACCCGCACGGTCGCGGGGCGTACCCCGTCGAATTTCTCGCCGTACTCCAGTGCCGCGACGGCACCGCGCTCGGCGACGTCGTCGACGATCGGCCGGACCTTCGGGACCACGGCGTCGACATCCACGCCGCCGCGCGGAAGCGCCGCGCGCAGCGAGGCGGCGGTCAGCGCGCGGCCGCGCAGGTCGATCCGGTTCATCGCGAAGCTGGTCATCGGATCAATTGTCCCCGATCGGTGCACCCGAATAAAAATCGATTGAGCGCGGCCGCCGGCGGCCCGGATACTGCGGGTATGCAATTCGAGCTGTGGCTGGCCTTCATCGGCGCCGCGATCGCCATCAGTGTGTCCCCCGGGGCCGGTGCGATCCAGTCCATGGCGACCGGTCTGGCGCACGGTCTGCGTCGCGGCTACTGGAGCATCACGGGGCTCGAGATCGGCCTGATGCTGCAGCTCGTGGCGGTGGCGGTCGGCCTCGGCGCGGCCGTCGCGCAGTCGATCGTCGCGTTCACGGTGATCAAATGGATCGGCGTGGTCTACCTGGTCTATCTCGCGGTCCGCCAATGGCGCAGCAAGCCCTTCGACCTGGGCGAACAGCTTGACACCTCAGCCGGTGGCGGGCGGTGGACCCTGCTGGTGCGTGGCTGCCTGGTCAACGTCACCAACCCCAAGGGGCTGGTGTTCCTGCTGGCGGTACTCCCCCAGTTCGTCGTGCCGACCGCACCGCTGCTGCCGCAGTACCTCGCCATCGGGGCGACGATGGTGGTCGTCGATCTGGTGGTGATGGGCGCCTACACCGGGCTGGCATCCCGCTTGTTGCGGTGGCTGCGCACACCACGCCAGCAGAGGGCCATGAACCGGACGTTCTCCGGCCTGTTCGCCGCTGCGGCCGTGGTGCTGTCCCTGGTGCGCAGGGGCGCGGCCGCCTAACGTGAGCGCCATGTCGACCAAGGATCACCCGAACAACGCGCCCGGCGTGCCGATGAAGTTCCCGGTCTGGTTCGAGAACTTCCAGATCAAGTACTTCAATCCGGCAGTGAAGCCGCTGGCCAAGTTCATGCCGGGCATGTCGGTCATCTCGCATCGCGGCCGCACCTCGGGCAAGCAGTACGAGACCGTGGTCTCGGCCTTCCGCAAGGGTGACACCCTCGCCGTGATGCTCGGCCACGGCAAGACCAACTGGGTCAAGAACATCCTGGCCGCCGGCGAGGCCGACATCCGGCACGGTCGCAAGACCCTGCACCTGGTCAACCCGCGGGTGGTGCCCGCGGGCACCGACGATCCGTCGCTTCCCGGGGTTGCCCGCCGCGGCGTCAAGCGCGGCGTCGGCGCGTTCGTCGCCGATATCGCCTAGAGGTCCAGACCGACGTCGAGGACCCGTACCGAGTGGGTCAACGCCCCGACGGCGAGGAAATCGACCCCGGTCCCGGCATAGTCGGCGGCGGACTCCAGGCTGAGTCCGCCCGAGGATTCCAGCAGCACGCCGGGGGCGTTGGCATCGCGCCGCTGTACCGCGATCTGGGTCTGCCACACCGGGAAGTTGTCCAGCAGAACGAGCTGCACATCCTCGGCGAGCACCTCGTCGAGTTGCTCGAGGGTGTCCACCTCGACCTCGCACGGCAGATCCGGCGAGGCGGCACGCACCGCCCGCAGCGCGGCGACCACCGAACCGGCTGCCGCGACGTGGTTGTCCTTGATCAGCGCGGCGTCGCCCAAGCCCATCCGGTGGTTGACACCGCCGCCGACCCGCACCGCGTACTTCTGCAGGGCCCGCAGCCCCGGGAGGGTCTTGCGGGTGTCGCGGATCTTGGCTTTGGTGCCGTCGACGGCGTCGACCCATGCCGCGGTGGCGGTGGCGATGCCCGATAGGTGGCAGACGAGATTGAGCAGGGTCCGCTCGGCGGTCAGCAGACCTCGGGTAGGGCCCTTCAGCTGGAGCAGGGCGGTGCCGGCGTCCAGCCTGGTGCCGTCGTCCACCCGATCGACGACCTGGTAGCCGTCTTGGCCGAGCACCTCGTCGAGAACGAGTAGTGCGACGTCGATTCCGGCGGCGACGCCGGATTCGCGCGATACCAGCGACGCCAACGTGGTCGCGTCCTCGGGCACGGTGGCCAGCGTCGTGATGTCGGGACCGTAGCGCAGGTCCTCGTCCAGGCCGCGACGAATCGTGATGCGAGCTTCGGTCAGCTCGTCGTCGGTGAGTTTCATCGCAGGCATGCCGCCGCGTTTTCGCCGTGCAGGGTGCGGCTGAACGCTTGCGCCGGATCGGTGTCGGGGTGATCGCCGCGGTGGTGGCAGCCACGAGACTCGGTGCGTGCCAACGCCGCTGCGGTGACCGCGCGTGCGGTGGTGGTGAGCGCGACGTCCTCGACCGCGGCGCGGGTGGTCATCCGCGTTGGTGTCGCCTCGGCCAGGATCTCGGTGAGTTGATGCAGGCCGGTAGCGTCCCTTACTACGGAAGCCCACTGGGTCATGGCGGCTTGTAGTTGGGTGCGGTCGAGCGCATCGCGTTGCTGCTCTTCGGCTTTGGCCACCGGGGCACCGGAGTCACGGGCGTGCTCGACGGCGGCCCGCCCGGCGCGGCCGCCGACCACCAGGCCTTCGAGCAGGCTGTTGGAGGCCAGCCGGTTGGCGCCGTGCATGCCGGTTCGGGCCACCTCGCCGGCGGCGAACAGGCCGGGCAGCTCGGTCCGGCCGGACACGTCGGTGGTCACCCCGCCGCAGCTGTAATGCGCGCCCGGCACGACCGGGATCAGCTGCCGGGTGGGGTCGATGCCCGCCGCACGGCAGGCGGCGGTGACCGTCGGGAAGCGTTGCGCGAACTGGTCGATGGAGCGCGCGTCGAGGTACACGCACTCGTCGCCGGTTTCGCGCAGTCGGGCCTCGATTGCCGCGGCGACGACGTCGCGCGGGGCGAGATCACCCATGGGGTGGTGTGCGGTCATCGACTCGCCGCGGGCGTCGCGCAGCACCGCGCCCTCGCCGCGCAGCGCCTCGGTGATCAGCGGACGGCGTCCGGCGGCGTTGCGGTCGAACAGCATGGTCGGGTGGAACTGGACGAATTCGATGTCGGTGACCCCGACACCGGCCCACAGCGCCAGGGCGATGCCGTCGCCGGTGGAGCCCTCCGGGTTGGTGGTCGCCCGATACAGGTGGCCCAGTCCACCGGTGGCGAGGATGACCGACGGGGCGTGCACGATACCGAGCCCGTCGGCGTTGCGGACCAGCACCCCGCTGACCGCCGTGCCATCGCTGAGGATCTGCAGCGCAACATGATTGCGCCGGATGTCCAGGGTGGCGGCGGCATGGTCGAGTGCACGCTGCACTTCGGCACCGGTGGCGTCACCCCCGGCGTGGATGATGCGCCTGCGGGAGTGGCCGCCCTCACGGGTCAGCGCCCACTGCCCGGGCGCGCTCTCGTCGAACCGGGCGCCGTCATCGACCAGATCGGCCACCGCACGGTATCCGTCGGCGACGATCGACCGGACCGCCTCCGGGTCGCACAACCCGGCACCCGCCGCCAGGGTGTCGCGCACGTGCGCTTGCACCGAGTCGTCGGTGTGCGGCAGCACCACCGCGATCCCGCCCTGGGCGTAAAACGTCGCGGTATCAGGTGCCTTGCTCAGAATGACTGTGCGACAGCCTTTTCGGTGCGCGGCCAGGGCCGCGGCCAAACCGGCCACCCCGGTGCCGATCACCACGACGTCGGCGCGCTGCTGCCAGTCCACGCCCGCGGTGTTGGCGCCGCAGGCGAACGAGCGCGTCATTCGCCGCCGCCGGGCTGACCGATCTCGATCATCCGCTGCACGCTCGCGCGGGCCAGCCGGGCGGTCTCGAGATCGACGTCGACCTCGTCGGCGCCGTCCACCAGGCAGCGCAGCAACGCGGCCGGGGTGATCATCTTCATGTACTTGCACGACGCCCGGTCGTTGACGGCCTGGAAATCGATTCCCGGTGCGGCGCGGCGCAGTTGGTGCAGCATCCCGACCTCGGTGGCGACCAGAACCTGCTTGGCATGAGAGGCCTTCGCGGCGTCCAGCATGCCGCCGGTGGACAGGATCTTGACCCGGTCCGACGGGAAGGCGCCTTCACCGGCCAGATACAACGCCGATGTGGCACAACCGCATTCAGGATGGACGAACAGCTCGGCGTCCGGGTGGCTACGAGCCTGGTCGGCCAGTTCGTCGCCGTTGATACCCGCGTGCACGTGGCACTCGCCTGCCCAGACGTGCAGGTTGGCCCGGCCGGTCATCCGGCGGACGTGGGCGCCGAGGAACTGGTCGGGGCAGAACAGCACCTCGCGGTCGGCCGGGATGGACGCCACCACCTCGACGGCGTTGGACGAGGTGCAGCAGATGTCGGTGAGCGCCTTCACGGCGGCGGTGGTGTTGACGTAGGAGACGACGACCGCACCCGGGTGCTCGTCCTTCCAGGCCTGCAACTCCTCGGCGGTGATCGAGTCGGCCAGCGAGCAACCTGCGCGCTGGTCCGGGATCAGCACCGTTTTCTCGGGGCTGAGGATCTTGGCGGTCTCGGCCATGAAATGCACGCCGCAGAACACGATCGTCTCTTCGGCGGCCTCGGCGGCGATCCGGGACAGCGCCAGCGAGTCACCGACATGATCGGCGACGTCCTGAATGGCCGGCAGCTGGTAGTTGTGCGCCAGGATGGTCGCGTTCCGCAGGGTGGCCAGCCGGCGAATCTCGGCGGCCCATTCCTCGTCGGCGTTCACGCCGGTGTAACCACCGGGTCCGTCGGTGATGCGAGCGACAAGGCCGGTCCCCACGGCGCCGGCACGGTCCAAGACGGTCATTTCCGCCTCCTGTCTTGCTTCCGAGGTTTTCGACTTATAATCGAAAACGTGCCCCATACTAGCACCGAACACGAAGTACTCGCCGTCGTATTCCAGGTTGGCGACGTCGAGTCCCGTACACCGGCCCTTAACGTGCTGTTATGGCAGCGCGGCCTGGATCCCGAGCGGGGCAAGTGGTCACTGCCCGGCGGCAGGCTGCGCGCCGACGAAGACCTGACCAGTTCGGTGCGCCGCCAGCTGGCCGAGAAGGTCGACGTCCGCGAGATCGCCCACCTGGAACAGCTCGCGGTCTTCTCCGACCCGGGCCGCGTGCCCGGTGTTCGCACGATCGCCTCGACATTCCTCGGACTGGTGCCCTCGGTCGCCACCCCGGAACTGCCGCCGGACACCCGCTGGCATCCGGTCAGCGCCCTACCGGAGATGGCGTTCGATCACGCCCCGATGGTGGAGTACGCCCGCACCAGGCTGGTCGCGAAGTTGTCCTATACCAATATCGGATTCGCCTTGACGCCAAGGGAATTCGCACTCTCGACGTTGCGTGACATCTACGGCGCCGCCCTCGGATACCAGGTCGACGCCACCAATTTGCAACGCGTGCTGGCGCGCCGCGGCGTCATCACACCGACCGGGACGACCGCCCATCCCGGCCGCAGCGGCGGCCGCCCGGCGGCGCTGTACCGCTTCACCGACTCGCAGTTGAGGGTGACCGACGAGTTTGCCGCGTTGCGACCACCCGGGTGAGTCGGCTGGCTTCTTAGACCCTTCTTAAGGTAGAAAGGGTGGAATGCATCCGGTGAGCACCGGGGCGCCGAGCCCCGAATGGATCGGCCGCGCCCCGCACGAGGAGCTCGAGCGCGGTGCGCATCCGCTGCTCCCGGACGAGGATCCGTTCTACGAGCCGCCCGCCGGTTTCGAACATGCCGAGCCCGGCACGGTGCTGCGCTCCCGCGACGTCCAACTGGGTTTTCTGGGACTGATCCCGCAGCGGGTGCGGGCCACCCAGCTGCTGTACCGCAGCACCGACCACAACGGGTTACCGCAGGCGACCGTCACCACGGTGCTCATCCCGACCGGCCACACCCCCGACCAGGTCCGCAACGTCGTCTCGTATCAGTGCGCCATCGACGCGGTGGCCTCGCGCTGCTTCCCCTCCTACGCGATGCGCAGACACGCCAAAGCCGTCGGCTCGCTGCCCCAGCTGGAGTACCTGCTCGTCGCTGCCGCCCTCGCCGAGGGCTGGGTGGTTTCGGTCCCCGACCACGAGGGCCCGGCCGGCATCTGGGGCGCCCCCTACGAACCCGGCTACGCCGTCCTGGACGGGGTGCGCGCAGCACTCGGGTTTGAGGCGTTCGGTCTCGCCGCGGACAGCCAGATCGGGTTGTGGGGCTACTCCGGCGGCGGGCTCGCCACCGCGTGGGCGGCCGAGGTGCACGAGGACTACGCCCCCGAACTGAACATCGTCGGCGCCGTCCTGGGTTCGCCGGTCGGCGACCTGGGCCACACGTTCCGCCGGCTCAACGGCTCCTACCTCGCCGCACTTCCCGCGCTCGTGGTGGCCGCGCTGGCCAAGACCTATCCCGATCTGAACCGGGTGATCGAACAGAACGCCACCGAGGACGGGCTGGCCCTGCTACGTCGGCTCGAGAACATGACAACCGCGGAGGCCGTCATCCGGTTGTTCCGCACCGACTTCGACGACCTGGTCCACCCGCCGCTGGAAGAGATCCTGGCGACACCGGAAGTCCAGTACGTCTTCGACAACATCAAGCTCGGCAAGGCGGTTCCCGACCTTCCGGTGCTGATCGTGCAGGCCGTCCACGACTCGGTGATCGACGTCGACGACATCGACGACCTGGTGCACACCTACTCCGCCGGCGGGGCGCGGGTGACCTACCACCGCGACATGTTCAGCGAGCACATGCTGCTGCATCCGATGTCGGCGCCGATGACGCTGCGCTGGCTGACCGACCGGTTCGCCCAGCGCCCGATCGACGAGCACATCGTGCGCACGAAGTGGCCGACACTGCTCAATCCCATGACCTACGCGGGAATGTTGCGCCTCGGCGGGATCGTCGCGCGCGTGGTGTCCGGCGGTCGGGTGCCGTTTCGGCCACTCTAGGGACCCGGCTCTAGGCGGCAGCGCGGTCCATCGGCGGCACGGCACCGAGATCGTCACGCGGTGTGGCCACCGCCATCAAGGCATATGTCAGCGCCGCAATCGCAGCCGGGAACAGCAGCGTCGTCGCGATCTGCAACGGCCCGTGCGCGAAGAACACCGGCGGCGCCTCGGAGTAGTAGAAGATCCGGTTCTCCGGGGTGACCGGAGCCGTGTCGAACGGGACCGGCCCATAATGCCAGCGCACCAGCAGCGCACCGACGCCCGCGGCCGCTGCGGCCGCGGTTATCGAACCGACCCACAGCGCGGTCGCCAGCAGCGGCCCGCGATGGGCGCGCCACTGCCACACCAGCACCGCCGCGACGATCGCCATCGACGTCAGCAACCCGATGAGCAGTGCCGCCGCCACGAACAGGTGGTCGGATTCGCTGCCGAGGTAGGTCTGCACCCGCTGACCGGATCGGGTCAGCGCCACCACGCCGTGCGCAGAGGGCGCCAGGACCGACCACACGGCGCCGATCACCGCACCCGTCACGGTCAACCCGACGACCACCACGATTGCCGCGCGGAGCCGCGAAAAGCGTTGTTGTGATTCAGGATTCACCGCTGGTCCTCCAGATCGTGGGAGTCGACCCGCCCGTGGCGCGAGCACTTGGCCCACCAGCCGTCCGGGCGAACCTGGACCACCATCCGGCGTCCGCACTCCGCGCAGAAGCGAGGCGGCTCGAGTCCGAGCTGTGCGGCGGTGGGCACCACGCTGCCGGCGGGCTCACCGGTGTAGACGTTGTAGACCCCGGCACTCACCGGAGCGGGCAGCTGTCCGACCATCGCCACTACAGGCTGGCGTTCAGAGCCTTGATCGGCATCTGCAGATCCTCGAGCAGCTCGAGATCGGCCTCAGCCGGGCGACCCAGCGTCGTCAGGTAGTTTCCGACGATCACGGCGTTGATGCCACCCAGGATGCCCTGTTTGGCGCCGAGGTCGCCGAGCGTGATCTCCCGGCCACCGGCGAACCGGAGCATCGTGCGCGGCAGTGCCAGGCGGAACGCGGCGACGGCCTTGAGGGCCTCGGACGCCGGCAACACCTCCAGATCACCGAACGGGGTGCCCGGCCGCGGGTTCAGGAAGTTCAGCGGCACCTCGTGCGGATCGAGTTCGGCCAGGTTCGCGGCGAACTCGGCGCGCTGCTCGAGCGTCTCCCCCATACCGAGGATGCCGCCACAGCACACCTCCATGCCGGCCTCGCGCACCATCTCCAGCGTTCCCCACCGCTCCTCCCACGAGTGGGTGGTGACGACGTTCGGGAAGTAGGACTGCGCGGTCTCGAGGTTGTGGTTGTAGCGGTGGACGCCCATCTCCTTGAGGCGGTCCACCTGCTCCTGGGTGAGCATCCCCAGCGAGCAGGCGATCTGAATGTCGACCTCGTTGCGAATCGCCTCGATTCCGGCGGCCACCTGGGCCAGCAGCCGCTCGTCGGGTCCGCGCACGGCGGCCACGATGCAGAACTCGGTGGCGCCGGACTTCGCGGTCTGCTTGGCGGCCTCGACCAGGCTCGGGATGTCCAGCCAGGCGCTGCGCACCGGCGAGGCGAACAGGCCGGACTGCGAACAGAAGTGGCAATCCTCCGGGCAGCCACCGGTTTTCAGGCTGATGATGCCCTCGACCTCGACCTCGGGGCCGCACCACTTCATCCGGACCTCGTGGGCGAGGGCCAGGAGTTCTTCGAGGTGATCGTCGGACAGCTGCAGGACCTCGAGCACCTGATCGCGGGATAGCCCCTCGCCGCGCTCGAGCACCTGCTCGCGCGCCAGTGCCAATACGTCCGTCGCTGCCTGCGTCACCGGCTCGTCCTCCTGCGTTCGCCAACTTGAACAGTGTTCAGGCTAGGCTACCCGTGTGCAGCTCCACAAACGCGACGTGGTCGACGCGGCGACGACACTGCTGGACAACTACGGCATGGCCGACCTGTCCATGCGGCGGCTGGCCCGCGAGCTCGCGGTCTCCCCCGGCGCGCTGTACTGGCATTTCGCCAACAAGCAGCAACTACTCGGCGCGGTCGCTGACCGAATCCTGCGAAGTGTCCACGATGTGTCTGCGGACTGGCGCGTCCGCGTCGAGGCGATCTGCGCCCAGTTGCGCGACGCCCTGCTGTCCCACACCGACGGCGCCGAGCTGGTGTCCGCCAGTTTCGCCGCAGGCCAGTCGGAGGCGATGACGCAGATCCTGGACTGGCTGGCCGACGCGGCGATCTCCGCGGGCGTCGATGCCGCGCACGCCGGGACCGCCGGCCGCACTGTCCTCTATTACGTGCTGGGCTTCACCGCTGACGAGCAGTCCCGTCTGCAATGGGACGCCGCCGGCGCCGACCTCCCCGACGAACAATCCGTGCTCGGCGCCGACGCCAGCCGCCGGTTCGGCTTCGGGGTGCAGCTGCTGGTCGACGGCATCGCGGCGCGGCGCAGCCTGCCGGTGTGACCGCGCAGATTAACTGATCAGCACGCGATCGGTCCGCGCATCACTGTCCCAACGTCGTAGCCCCACGATGCCGGCCCGGATGTCGGTGGTGATCCCGTCGACCAATCCGAGGGCGTCGCCGGCCTGAGCCGGGGTGAACCGGCGCCCCAACGTGACGTGCGGCGTCCACCGGCCCGGCACGCTGTGTGCGAAGACATTGGTCACCGACGGCAGGCACACGTCGTAGATGTGTTCGTGCAGAGCCAGTAGTCCTGCGGAGGGAACCACCAACCGCGCCAGCGTCATCCGCCCGACGCCGAAGATCAGCGGCGCGCCCAGGACCGCACGAAGCGGTAACCGGTCCGCCAGTGCGGCCAGGCGCTCGTCGACGTCGGGTGAGATCTGCTCGGCGGCGATCAGCGTGATGTGCGGGCGGTTGGTATCGGAGGTGACCCGCAGTTGGCTGGGCAGACCGGCATCGGCCAGCGCCTGCCACGTGTGCCGCACCGCGTTGTCGGCACGCTGGTCGAGGAGCAGTTCGATCGAGTGCGCCATCTCAGATCAGGCCGGCGACCCAGTCCGGGTCGAACGCCCGAGCGCTGAACAGCGCGAAGTCATTCGGCGACACCGCGGCCACCCCCGCCGGCAGCGCCGCGCGGACCGGAGCCAGTTTGGCCAACGCCTCACGGTTGGATTTCTCCGCCGGGCCGGGCTGGGCGGGCCAGGCGCCGATCACCAGACCGGCACACGAAAGGCCCTTGGCGCCAAGCCCTTCCAACGTCAAGGAGGTGTGGTTCAGCGTACCCAGACCCGGTTCGACGACGACGAGCACCGGCGCGGCGAGTTCGACCGCGAGATCGCGCAGCGTCGCGCCGTCGGCTGTCAGTTCCACCAGCAGGCCACCGGCCCCCTCGACCAGCGTCAGCCGCCCGGCCCTGTCGACGTCGCGGATGACGCTCAGCAGCTCGCCGGTGCTGGGCAGCGGCAGGCCGGCGCTGTCGGCCGCTGCCACCGGCGCCAGCGGATCCGGATACCGGGCGACCCCGAACAGTTCGGTGACGCCGGACAGCCTGCCCACTTCCGCGAGGTCGTCGTCGCCGTCGGCGGTGCCGGTCTGCACCGGCTTGCACACCGCCACATCCCGCTCGGCCACCCGCGCGTGGCAGGCCAGCGCCGCGGTCACAACGGTTTTTCCCACCCCGGTCCCGGTGCCGGTGACGACCAGCACGCTCATCGGGGGTGCGCCGCCAATACCGAGGTCAAGACGTCGCGCGCGGTGTCCATCTCGTCGTCGGTCAACGATGCCCGCGCGGTCAGTCGCAGCCGCGAGGTGCCGGCAGGAACCGTCGGCGGCCGGAAACAACCGACCCGCACCCCGGCCTCCAGGCATGCGCTCGCCGCGGCCACCGCGATCTCCGGGTCGCCGAGAATGACAGATACGACGGCAGATTCGGGATTGTCGGGGACGTCGCACAGCTCGGCCAACTCCCGGGCCCGGTCGATCACCGCCGTGGCCCGCTGCGGTTCGGCGGTCAGCACGGTGAGCGCGGCCAGCGCGGCGCCGACCGGCGCCGGAGCCAGCCCGGTGTCGAAGATCATCGTGCGCGCGGCGTCGATGAGGTGGTCGCGCACCGCGGCGGGGCCGAGCACCGCGCCGCCCTGGCTGCCCAGCGACTTCGACATCGTGGTCGTCATGATCACGTCGGGCGCCCCGGCCAATCCGGCCTCGTGGATCAGGCCGCGCCCGCCGGCGCCGCGGACCCCGAGACCATGGGCCTCGTCGACCAGCAGCAGCGCATCGTGCTTGCGGCAGACCTCGTGCAGCCTGCGCAGCGGTGCCAGCGCGCCGTCGGTGCTGAACACCGATTCGGTGATGACCAGCGCCCGCTCCTCGTCGCGCCCGGCCAGCGCGGCCTCGACCGCGTCGACATCAAGGTGCGGGGCCACGACGACCCGCGCCCGCGACAGTCGGCAGGCGTCGACCAGCGAGGCGTGCGACAGCGCGTCGGACACGATCAGCGAACCGGGGCCGGACAGCGCCACGGTGGCGCCGATGTTGGCGGTGTAGCCCGAGGAGAACACCAGCGCCGCCTCGGCGCCGGCGAAATCGGCCAGCGCCCGCTCGAATTCCTCGTGCAGTTCGGTGTTCCCGGTGACCAGCCGCGAGCCGGTCGAGCCCGCACCCCAGGTGCGCAACGCGGCGACCCCACCGTCGATGACGGCGGGATGCTGGGACAGGCCCAGATAATCGTTGGAGGCCAGGTCCAGTTCGGTGGCCACCGCGGGCCGGGTGCGCAGCGATCGACGCAGGCCGGCGTTGCGGCGCTGCTGCTCGACGGTGTCGAGCCAGGCCAGTGGGGACAGACCGACGCGGGTCACAGGCACTCCTCCGACGCTACTTGAACACCGTTCAGGTTAGAGCACGGGCCACGGCGACCATCGCCGAGGTGATCTGATCCACCTCGGCCGGCGTGCAGATGAACGGCGGCATCGCGTAGATCAGGTTGCGGAAGGGCCGCAGCCAGACGCCGTTGTCCAGGGCGACCGGGGTGGCGACGGTCAGGTCGACCGGCTGCCGCGTCTCGATCACTCCGATCGCACCGAGCACCCGGACATCGGCCACCGACGACAGCGCGCGGGCCGGCTCGAGCCCTTCGGCCAGCCCGGCGCCGATCTCGGCCACCCGGCCGCGCCAGTCCTGCGCGAGCAACAGTTCGACCGCGGCCACCGACACCGCGCATGCCAGCGCATTGGCCATGAACGTGGGCCCGTGCATCAACGCACCGGCCTCGCTACCACTGATCGTCCGGGCAATCTCCAGCGTGCACAGGGTGGCCGCCAGCGTCACGTAACCGCCGGTCAACGCCTTGCCGACGCACATGATGTCCGGACTGACCCCGGCATGGTCGGCGGCGAACAGCTCCCCGGTGCGCCCGAACCCGGTGGCGATCTCGTCGAAGATCAGCAGCACTCCGGCGCGGTCGCACAGCGCGCGCAGGTCGCTCAGGTAGCGCGGGTCGTGGAATCGCATCCCGCCCGCGCCCTGCACGACCGGCTCGACGATCACCGCGGCGAGTGAATCGGCATGCTCGAGCAACTGCTCCGCGAACGCCGCGACGTAGGCCGGGTCGTAGTCCCCCGGCACCGGGGGCGCGAACACCTGCGGGGACAGCACGTCGCTCCACAGCGAATGCATCCCGCCGTCCGGGTCGCAGACGCTCATCGGGGTGAAGGTGTCGCCGTGATATCCGCCACGCCACGTCATCAGCTTGGACTTGCCGAAGCGGCCCGCGCTGCGCCAATACTGCAGCGCCATCTTGACTGCGACCTCCACGGCCACCGAGCCGGAGTCGGAGAAGAACACGGTTTCCAGCCCGGCCGGTGTGATGTCGACCAGCAGCTGCGCGAGACGCGCGGCGGGCTCGTGGGTCAACCCGCCGAACATGACGTGATTCATCGTCGACAACTGGCGGCTCAGGGCCGCGTCGAGCACCGGGTGGCCGTGACCGTGCACCGCCGTCCACCAGGACGCCATCGCATCGAGCACCCTGATCTCGGTGTCGTCGCGAACCAGGGTGAGCCACGCCCCCTGGGCGCCGGTGGCCACCACCGGCGCCATCGCCTCGGCGCCGATCGTGCTGTACGGGTGCCAGATATGCGCGGCGTCGATCTCACTGATCTGCTGGGGGGTCAACGCCGACACGCTGTGTGAGCCTAGCCGAGGTCGACATCAGCCCCCGAGCGCGTTTGCTCAACGGATTCCGTAGCTTCGACGCGCCCTTCGCTGCGGATGAGAAGACTACCGGGGTTGGGTAGATTGAGCCCCGATCATGTTCACCCTCAGCCCGCCCCGCCCGTCAACAGTGACGCCGGCGGACTCCCCTCCCGGCGCGGCGATGGGTTCGCGGAAATCGGGCTTCTACCGTCACGATCTGGACGGTCTGCGCGGGTTGGCGATCGCCCTCGTCGCGGTGTTCCACGTGTGGTTCGGGCGCGTCTCGGGCGGGGTGGACGTCTTCCTGGTGCTCTCCGGGTTTTTCTTCGGCGGGTCCCTGTTGCGCACCGCGCTGGATCCCGACTCTTCGCTGTCGCCCTGGCCAGAGATTCGCCGACTTGTCCGCAGACTGCTGCCGGCACTGGTCGTGGTGCTTGCCGCGGGCGCCGTTTTGACCGTCCTCATCCAGCCTCAGACCCGCTGGGAAACCTTTGCTGACCAGAGTCTGTCCAGCCTGGCGTACTACCAGAACTGGGAGCTCTCGGCGACCGAGTCCAACTACCTACGGGCGGGCGAAGCGGTCAGCCCGCTGCAGCACATCTGGTCGATGTCCGTTCAGGGCCAGTTCTACCTGTCGTTCCTTGTCCTTATTTTCGCGTTCGCCTATTTGCTGAGGCGCCCACTGGGCAGACGATTGCGCCCGATGTTCGTTGCTTTGCTGGCCGGCCTCACCGTCGCGTCATTCAGCTTTGCCGTCGTGCTCCACGTCAACGACCAGACGGCCGCGTACTACAACAGCTTCGCGCGCGCCTGGGAACTGCTCCTGGGCGTCCTGGTGGGTGCGATGGTGCCGTACATCCGCTGGCCGATGTGGCTGCGCACGGTGGCGGCCGCAGTCGGGCTGGCCGCGATCGTGTCGTGCGGTGCGTTGATCGACGGGGTCCGCGAGTTCCCCGGCCCGTGGGCGCTCGTGCCGGTCGGCGCGACCGTGCTGATGATTCTCGCGGCGGCGAACCGCCAGTCCCGGCCGTCGACCAGTGCCCGCCTGCCGCTACCCAACCGGCTGTTGTCGGCCGCCCCGCTGATGACCCTGGGCGCGATGGCCTACTCGCTGTATCTATGGCACTGGCCGCTGTTGATCTTCTGGCTCGCCTACACCGACGGCAGCCGGGCCGGCTTCGTCGACGGCGCAATCATCCTCGCGATCTCCGGCGTGCTGGCCTACCTCACCATGCGATTCGTCGAGGAGCCGCTGCGGTTCCGGCGCGGCGACGCGGCGCAGGTGACGCCACAGCCCACGATTCCGTGGCGCACCCGCCTGCGCCGGCCCACGATCGCGCTGGGCACCACCGTGGGACTCCTCGGGGTGGCGCTGACGGCGACGTCGTTCACGTGGCGCGAGCACGTCATCGTGCAGCGCTCGCACGGCAAGGAACTGGTGACGCTTTCTTCCACGGGTTACCCGGGAGCGCGGGCCCTGACCGAAAACGCCCGGGTGCCGAAGCTGCCGATGCGGCCCACCGTGCTCGAGGCCAAGAACGACCTCCCCGAATCCACCAACGACGGCTGCATCAGTGACTTCGACAATGTCGGGATCATCAACTGCACCTACGGCGACCTGTCGGCGACCCGGACCATCGCGCTGGCGGGCGGATCGCATGCCGAGCACTGGATCACCGCCCTGGACGCGCTGGCCAAGATGCACCACTTCAAGATCGTCACGTACCTGAAGATGGGCTGCCCGCTGACCACCGAGCAGGAACCGCTGGTCATGGGCGACAACCGGCCATACCCGAAGTGCCACGAGTGGAACGAACGGGTGATGGACAAACTGATCAGTGACCGCCCGAGCTTCGTCTTCACCACATCGACCCGGCCGTGGAACATCAAACCCGGCGACGTGATGCCGGCGACCTACATCGGGATCTGGAAGACCTTGTCGGACAACAACATTTCGATCCTGGCAATGCGTGACACCCCGTGGCTGGTGCGTAACGGCGAACCGTTCTTCCCGACCGATTGCCTGGCCAAGGGCGGCGACGCGGAATCATGCGGGATCAAGCGCTCCGAGGTGCTCTCCGACCGCAATCAGACCCTGGATTTCCTGGCGCAGTTCCCGCAGATGCGGATCCTCGACCTCAGCGACGCGGTGTGCCGACCGGACGTGTGCCGCGCCGTCGAGGGAAATGTCCTGATCTACCACGATTCTCATCACATCTCCGCGACGTATATGCGCACGTTGATCCCTGAGCTGGGCAGGCAACTGGGGGCTGCCACCCGGTGGTGGTGACAACTTGCGCATCACGCGCGCCACGTCGATAAGGTCTAACGATGGCATCGAGCGAACCCGCGCTGGTCACCAGGTGGCCGGGTACCCCGTACCCGCTCGGGGCCACCTATGACGGCGCCGGCACGAATTTTTCGGTGTTCTCCGAGGTCGCCGACTCCGTCGAACTCTGCTTGATCGCCAAAGACGGCACCGAGACCCGCATCAACCTCGACGAGGTCGACGGATTCGTCTGGCACACCTACCTGCCCACGGTCACTCCGGGACAGCGCTACGGCTTCCGGGTGCACGGTCCGTGGGATCCGGCGGCCGGCCACCGGTGCGATCCCAGCAAGCTTCTCCTCGACCCGTACGGCAAGTCGTTCCACGGCGACTTCGAATTCGGCCAGGCGCTGTACTCCTATGACCTCGACGCCGAGGACCTGGCGTCCGGCGGCACCCCGCCGATGGTCGACTCGTTGGGCCACACCATGACCAGCGTGGTGATCAACCCGTTCTTCCAGTGGGGCTCCGACCATCCGCCGCGCACGCCGTACCACGAGACGATCATCTACGAGGCGCACGTCAAGGGGATGACCCAAACCCATCCCGGGATCCCCGACGAGCTTCGCGGCACCTATGCCGGGCTGGGCCACCCGGCGGTCATCGACCATCTCAAGAGCCTGAACGTGACGGCGATCGAGTTGATGCCGGTGCACCAGTTCATGCACGACCACCGTCTGCTGGACCTGGGACTGCGAAACTATTGGGGCTACAACACTTTCGGTTTCTTCGCGCCGCACTACCAATACTCGTCGACCCAGCACGCCGGTGGCGCGGTGGCCGAATTCAAGACCATGGTCCGCTCGTTCCACGAGGCCGGGATCGAGGTGATCCTCGATGTGGTCTACAACCACACCGCCGAGGGCAACCATCTGGGCCCGACGATCAACTTCCGCGGTATCGACAACGCCGCCTACTACCGGCTGCTCGACGACGACAAACGGTTCTACAAGGATTTCACCGGCACCGGCAACAGCCTCAACGCCCGGCATCCGCACACGCTGCAGCTGATCATGGACTCGCTGCGGTACTGGGTGCTGGAAATGCACGTCGACGGATTCCGCTTCGACCTGGCGTCGACACTGGCGCGGGAGTTCTACGACGTCGACCGATTGAGCGCGTTCTTCGACCTGGTGCAACAGGATCCGGTGATCAGCCAGGTCAAGCTCATCGCCGAGCCGTGGGATGTCGGCGAGGGCGGCTATCAGGTCGGCAACTTCCCAGGTCTGTGGACCGAGTGGAACGGCAAGTACCGCGACACCGTCCGCGACTACTGGCGCGGCGAGCCGGCGACCCTTGGCGAGTTCGCCTCCCGGCTGACCGGCTCGTCGGACCTCTACGAGGCGACCGGCCGGCGGCCCAGCGCGAGCATCAACTTCGTCACCTGTCACGACGGCTTCACCCTCGCCGACCTGGTGTCCTACAACGAGAAGCACAACGAGGCCAACGGCGAGGACAACCGGGACGGCGAAAGCCACAACCGGTCGTGGAACTGCGGTGTGGAGGGTCCGACCGACGATCCGGCGATCATGGCGCTGCGCCATCAGCAGATGCGCAACATCCTGGCCACCCTGATTCTGTCGCAGGGCACCCCGATGATCGCCCACGGCGATGAGATCGGCCGCACCCAGCAGGGCAACAACAATGTCTACTGCCAGGACTCACCGCTGTCGTGGATGGACTGGACGTTCAAGGAAACCAACGCCGAGCTGCTGGAGTTCACCACCCGGGCGACCGCACTGCGCAAGGCGCACCCGGTCTTTCGGCGGCGCCGGTTCTTCGACGGCGAACCGCTGCGCACCGGCGATCAGGTGCGCGACATCGCCTGGCTCACCACCGCCGGCCAGGAGATGTCCCATGACGACTGGAACTCCGGCTTCAAGTTCGTGGGTGTCTTCCTCAACGGCGATGCGATCCCGGAGCCGAATTCCCGCGGCGAGCGGGTGGTCGACGATTCGTTCCTGCTGTGTTTCAACGCTCACAAGAAGCCGATCGAGTTCACCGTTCCCGAGGGCGAATACGCGCAGGAGTGGAGCGCAGTTCTGGATACCTCGGAGGCCACCGGCGCCACCGATGCTGTCGTGAAAGCGGGCGAAACGATAAGTGTTCCATCTCGCTCGGTATTGGTGCTTCAAAAGACTGCCTAGCGGGAACAGGCTCAGCTATGGCTTACCCGGTGCTGTCCACCTACCGCCTGCAACTGCGCGGCGCTTCGGCGGGCGACGCGTTCACCTTCGCCGACGCCGAGAAACTCATCTCCTATCTCGACGATCTCGGCGTCTCCCACCTCTACCTCTCCCCCATCCTGACCGCGGCGCCGGGTTCCACCCATGGCTACGACGTCACGGATCCGACCACGGTGTCCGAGGAACTGGGTGGCGCCGACGGCCTGGCGCGCCTTGCCGAGGCGGCCAAGGCACGCAGCCTCGGTCTGGTCGTCGACATCGTCCCCAATCACGTCGGGGTCGATCAGCCGCAGCGCAACCCCTGGTGGTGGGACGTTCTGCAGCACGGCAGGCAGTCGCCGTACGCGACATACTTCGACATCGACTGGTCCGTCGACCCGGAGGGGCGAATCCTGTTGCCGGTCTTGGGATCTGACAGCGACGTCGCAGATCTGACGGTCGACGGTGACCTGTTGCGACTCGGCGACCTCGCGTTCCCCATCGCGCCCGGAACCGGCGACGGACCGGGCCCCGAGGTGCACGATCAGCAGCACTACAAGCTGATCGGGTGGCGCAACGGGGTGTGCGGCTATCGCCGATTCTTCTCGATCACCTCACTGGCGGGTCTGCGTCAGGAAGACCGGGAGGTCTTCGACAGCTCGCACGCCGAAGTGGCCCGCTGGTTCAGCGAGGGCCTGGTCGACGGGGTGCGCATCGACCATCCCGACGGCCTGACCGATCCGACCGGATACCTGGGGTGGTTGCGCGAGCTGACCGGCCCGCAGGCGTGGATCGTGATCGAGAAGATCCTCGGCGTGGACGAGGCACTGGACCCGACGCTGCCGATCGACGGCACCACGGGCTATGACGTACTGCGCGAGGTGGGCGGCATCTTCGTCGACCCCACCGGCGCCGAGGCACTTACCGAACTGGTCGATGCGGAAGGTTTCGACTACGCTGCCGCCCCGGAGATGTTGCGCGAGCTGAAAATTCGGGCCGCCACCGACACATTGTCGAGCGAACTGGCTCGCCTGCGCCGCGCGATCGTGGCGGCCGTCGGCGCCGATCATCCGCAGTTGCCCGATGCGGTGGCGGCGCTGCTGACCGAAGTCGGTGTGTACCGGTCGGATTACCTCACCTTGTCGGCGGTGCTGTCCACCGCCATCGCACACACGGTGGCCGCCCGGCCCGAGCTGGCCGTCCCGCTGCAGCTGGTGTCGGCCGCCCTGGCCAGTGACTCCAGCGAGCCTGGCGCACGGCTGCAGCAGCTGTGCGGCGCGATGACGGCGAAGTCGGTGGAGGATTGCTACTTCTACCGCGACGCCCGGCTGGTGTCGCTGAACGAGGTCGGCGGCGAGCCACACCGATTCGGCGTCAGTGCCGCAGAATTCCATCGCAGCTCCGCGGTCCGGGGCCGCCTGTGGCCGAAGTCGATGACCACGCTGTCCACCCATGACACCAAGCGCGGCGAGGATGTGCGGGCACGCATCGGCGTGCTGTCGCAGGTGCCGTCGCTGTGGGCCGAGTTCGTTGGCAGTTGGCAGACCACCACCCCCGCGCCGGACGCCGCGACCGGATTGTTCCTGCTGCAGAACATCTTCGGCGTATGGCCTGCCGACGGACAGGTCACCGACGAGCTGCGCGAGCGCCTGCACGCCTACACCGAGAAGGCCATCCGGGAAGCCATGTGGCACACGTCGTGGAATGACCCGGACACCGAGTTCGAGGATGCGGTGCACGCCTGGGTCGACGCGATCCTGGACGGCCCGGTCGCCACCGAACTCACCGGAGTGGTGGTGCAACTCGAACCGCATGCCCACAGCGACGCGCTCGGCCAGAAGCTGCTGGCGCTCACCGTCCCCGGCATCCCGGACGTCTATCAGGGCACCGAGGTGTGGGAGGACAGCCTCGTCGACCCCGACAATCGCAGGCCGGTCGACTATCCGGAGCGTCGCGTGGAGCTGGACCGGCTGTTGCACAGCAAGATTCGGGTGGTACGAGCGGCATTGCATGCCCGCCGCGACCATCCCGAGGCGTTCCTGTCCGGTGACTACCGTCCCGTGCTCGCCGAGGGTACGGCCGCGCCTCACATCGTCGCGTTCCAGCGCGGCGTCGACGTGCTGGTCGCCGTCAGCCGCTGGACCGTGCGGCTACACCACGACGGCTGGGGCGACACGACCCTGCCGTTACCGGACGGCACGTGGACCGACCGTCTGACCGGCAACCGGTGGACCGGTCCGACTCGGGCCGATGACTTGTTCGCCGAGCTGCCCGTCGTCCTCTTGGAGAGATCTCATGCCTGAATTCGCCGTGTGGGCACCGCTGCCCAAGCAGGTGCGCCTCGACGTCGACGGGCAGCTGCATGACATGACCGTCGACGACGGCGGCTGGTGGCGCGCCGACGTCGACGCCGCCCCGGACGCCCGCTACGGCTTCGTCCTCGACGACGACCCGACGGTGCTGCCGGATCCGCGCTCCGCCCGCCAGCCCGACGGGGTGCACCAGCGATCCCAACTCTGGAACCCCTCCTCCGCGCAGTGGTCGGATGCGCAGTGGGCCGGCCGCTCCATCGAGGGGGCGGTGATCTACGAGCTGCACACCGGAACATTCACCCCGGAAGGCACGTTCGACGCCGCCATCGCGAAGCTGGATTATCTGGTGGACCTCGGCGTCGACTTCGTCCAGCTGATGCCCGTCAACGCCTTCAGCGGCGACCACGGGTGGGGCTACGACGGTGTGTTGTGGTACGCGGTGCACGAACCCTACGGCGGCCCAGACGGTTTGGTGCGCCTGATCGACGCCGCGCATGCTCGCGGACTCGGCGTCCTGATCGACGCGGTGTTCAACCACCTGGGCCCGTCCGGCAACTACCTGCCCAAGTACGGGCCGTACCTGTCGTCGGTGAGTAACCCATGGGGTGAAGGCGTCAACCTGACCGGACCCGACGCCGACGAGGTGCGCCGCTACATTCTGGACTGCGCGCTGCGCTGGATGCGCGACTTCCACGCCGACGGCCTGCGGCTCGACGCGGTGCACGCGCTGGTCGACAACACCGCGATCCACATCCTCGAAGAGATGACCGCGGAGACCGACGCGCTGTCAGCCGTTGTGGGCCGGCCGCTGTCGCTGATCGCCGAGAGCGACCTCAACGATCCGCGGCTGATCACGCCCCGCGATCGCGGCGGATACGGCCTGACCGCGCAGTGGGACGACGACATCCATCACGCCATCCACACCGCGGTGTCCGGCGAACGGCAGGGCTACTACGCCGATTTCGGCTCCATGTCGGCACTGGCCAGCACGCTGCAGAACGGCTACTTCCACGCCGGCACCTACTCGTCGTTCCGGCACCGCAGACACGGCAGGCCGCTGGACAAGACGCTGATCCCGGCCACCCGGCTCACGGCCTACACCTGCACCCACGATCAGGTCGGCAACCGCGCGACCGGCGATCGGCCGTCACAGAACCTCGACTACGGCCAGCTCGCCATCAAGGCCGCGCTCGCACTCGGATCGCCCTACACCGCAATGCTTTTCATGGGCGAGGAATGGGCGGCGTCGACCCCGTTCCAGTTCTTCAGCTCGCACCCCGAACCCGAGCTGGCCAAGGCGACGGCGGAGGGCCGCAAGGCGGAGTTCGCCGACCACGGCTGGGACGCCGACGACATCCCGGACCCGCAGGACCCGCAGACGTTCCTGCGTTCGAAGCTGAACTGGGACGAGGTCAACGAGGGCAGGCACGCCGAGCTGCTGGACTTCTACCGCGGCCTGATCGCGTTGCGCCGCACCGACCCCGACATGGCCGACCCGTGGCTGCAGCATCTGGTGGTCGATTTCGACGAGGACGAACGCTGGATCGTGATGCGGCGCGGGCACATTGCGATCGCCTGCAACCTGGGCGAGCAGTCGGTCAGCGTGCCTGTCGGCGGCGACATGGTGTTGGGGTGGGGTGAGCCCACGGCGGGCGCGCACGGCACCGAGTTGCCCGGCCACTCGGTGGCGGTGACGCGCTCCGGCTAGGTCAGGTACCGGTAGGCCGGCGAGCCGGGTTCCAGCGCCTCGACGTGCAGGCCGGAGGCATCCATCCGGGCCCGCAGCCCGTCCAGCCCGGCGGCCGAGCCGAGTTCGATACCCACCAGCGCCTCACCGGTTTCGCGGTTGTTGCGCTTGACGTACTCGAACAGGGTGATGTCGTCGTTCGGTCCGAGGATCTCGTCGAGGAACCGGCGCAACGCGCCCGGCTCCTGAGGGAAGTCGACCAGGAAGTAGTGCTTGAGCCCCAGGTGCACCAGCGACCGTTCGAGCACCTCGCCGTAGCGGGATACGTCGTTGTTGCCGCCGGAGATCAGGCACACCACCGTCGACCCCGGCTGCACACCGGCCTCCAGCAGCCCGGCCACCGACAGCGCCCCGGCGGGCTCGGCGATGATGCCCTCGTTCTGGTACAGGTCGAGCATCGCCGTGCAGACCGCACCCTCGTCGACCGTCGTCACCGACACCATGTCGCCCGCCGCGGCCAGCGCCTGATACGGCAGCGCACCGATCTGCTTGACCGCCGCGCCGTCGACGAACTGGTCGACGTGGTCCAGTTCGACCGGGCCGCCGGCGGCCAGGGCCGCGATCATCGAGGCCGCGCCCGCGGGTTCGACGCCGAGTACCGCGGTGTTGGATGTCCGCTCGGCCAGGTAGGTGGTGATTCCCGCGATGCAGCCGCCGCCGCCGATCGGGACGACCACCAGGTCCGGTTCGGTGTCGAGCTGGGCGAGGATCTCCACGGCGATCGTGCCCTGGCCGGCCATCGTGCGCAGATCGTCGAACGGCGGGACCAGGGTGGCGCCGGTGCGGGCGACATCGTCGAGAGCCGCCTGCGCCGCCATGTCGTAGGTCGCCCCGCCGACGATCAGGTCGATGAACTCCCCACCGTGATAACGGATGCGGTCGCGCTTCTGCTTCGGGGTCTTGGCAGGCACGTAGACCCGCCCGTGTACGCCCATCGACCGGCAGGCCAACGCGAAGCCCTGCGCGTGATTACCGGCCGACGAGCACACCACCCCGGCGGCGATTTCGGCGTCGGAAAGCTGTTTGAGCAGGTTGTAGGCACCGCGGACCTTGTAGGACCGCACGCTCTGCAGATCCTCGCGTTTGAGGTAGACCTCGGCGCCGGTGGCCTGCGAGAGCCGGTCGCTGTACTGCAGCGGGCTCTGGCTGACCACGTCGGAAATTCGCTGACCGGCCTCATCGATGTCTGCCGCTGAGATAGGGGGGGTCAGCGGCGTCCTTCGAGAATCCTGAGTCAGTTCAGCGGACACCGATCAATGGTGCCACCACCAGGGCCGAATGCGGGAATCGGGGTGAGCGCGAACCGGCGGGCCAACAGCGCCACGAGTTCCGGGTGGGCGCCCAGCGGATCGGTCACTCCGTGCGCACCGCAACCGGCCAGCCGGGTGTGGAACACCCCCGGTGCCAGCAGGTAGGAGGCGATGAACACTCGCCGCCCGGCCGCTCGGATCCGGCCCACCAAGTCGGCGACCGTCGGGGCGCCGGTGGCAACGAATCCGAGGTGCACCTCACCCACCAGGTCGCCCAGCAGGGCCGCGGCCCGCACCAGTTCGCGCCGGGCCGCCGGATCGGAGGACCCCGCGGCCGCCATCACAACTGCGTCACCGGGTGCCCAGCCCACGTCGAGCAGCCTGCTGCGCATGATCGCGGCCAGCACCGGGTCGGGTCCCAGCGCCGCGGTGACGGTGACGGTGACGTGTCCGCTCTCCGCGATCCGCGCCGGCAGGTCGGTGTTGACGTGGTAGCCCGACGCCAGGAACGCGGGCACCACGATCGCAGGCCTGGTCGACTCGGCCAGCAGCTCGCGGGGATTGGGGCCGAGGACATCGACGAACGCGGTACGCACCGGGCCCACGTGCTCGGCGACGGCCGACGCGATCTCGGTGACGGTGGCCAGCCCCTGCGGACTTCGGGTGCCGTGGGCGACCAGGATCAGCTCGGGTGTCACCTCGCCTCCACGTCCACGGCGAGCCGGTAGCCGCGTTTCACTACGGTCTGGACCACCCGCGGGGCGGCCAGCGCCGAACGCAACCGCGCCATCGCGGTCTCCACCGCGTGGGTGTCGCCGCCACCGCCGGGCAGTTCGGCGAGCAACTCCTCGCGGGACACCACCAGACCGGGTGCCACCAGCAGCCGCCGTAACAGCGCCATCCCGGCCGGCGGCAGCACCTTGAGCTGGCCGTCCACCTCGACGCTGGCGCTACGCACGCTGATTCGGTGCCCTCCTGCACTGTATTGCTGTGCCAGGCATGGCAATTCGTCGGTGATGAGCCGCGCCAGCGCGCCGAGGCGATAGCGCTGCGGGGAGCGCGGCTCGATACCCAGCCGGGCCAGTGGGGTCGCGGTCACCGGACCGACACAGAACACCGCGACGTTGTTGCGCAACGCGGTGATCAGACAGTCCAGTGCGCCAATGGCTTTCGCGCGCTCCAGCAGAGATGCGACGGCGGGCGCGCTGGTGAAACTCACCGCGTCGACGTCGGAATTGACGATCATTCCGATCAGCTGGTCGATGCGCCGGGTGTCCTCGGGCTGTTCCCAGCGATACACCGGCACCTTCACCACCTGGGCGCCGGCCCGGGTCAGCGCATCGCAGATGTCGGTGTCGGGCTCCCATTCGCTTGCCGCGCCGTGCAACTGCACCGCGATCCGCAGCTGGTCCACCCCTTCGGAGAGCAGCCGCTCCAGCACCTCGACCGACGACTCCGACTCCGGGCTCCACTCTTCACACAGTCCGGCCTGCCGCACGGCGCCACGCGCCTTGGGCCCGCGGGCCAGGATGCGCGTCGATCCCAGTGCGGCGAGCAGACCGTCGTGAACGTCCCAGCCGTGGGCGGCCTCGACCCAGCCCCGGAAGCCGATCCCGGTGGTCACGACGACCAGATCGGGCGGCTCGGCGATGAGATGCTCGGTCACCCGGTGCAATTCGACGTCGTCGACCAGCGGCACGATCCGGATCGTCGGGGCGTGCACCACCGCGGCACCGCGCCGCTCCAGCAGCGTGATGAACTCTTCGGCCCGGCGCGCGGCGGTCACCCCGACGGTGAAACCGGCCAGCGGGTCAGCGACTTCTGATCTCGACGAATCCATCGACCACCCTGACGTCGTAGACCGGCAGTGCGTATGACTCGTCGTCGAGGCAGCGACCGTCGACCAGGGAGAACACCTGCTTGAGCAGCGGTGAGGCCACCGTCGGCTCACCGCGCCGGTCCCCGACCAGGCCACGCGACATGACCGCGGCACGGCCGAACGGGTCGATGTTGCCGACCGCGGCCAGCGTGCCGTCGGCCAGCAAGAACAATGCCGCCTGCTCACCGCCGGGCAGCAACACCGCGACGCCGCGCCCGGCCAGCAGCGCGCTGCGCGGGCAGGCGGGCGTCCACACATCGAGGTCGAGCCCCAGGCGGGTATCTGCAAGAACTGTCATCGTGTCAAGCCTCCAAGACCTTGATAGAGGGGTCGTGTTTCGCCGCTGTTACGCGCGGCTTTCCGCCGCGTTGACGCTGCCGGGCATACCGAGCAGCAACGGCACTTTGCGCGGGCCGCTCTCGTCGAACGCGACCGTCGGGTCCGCCTCGTCGGGGGCGTTGACGAACGACACGAAGCGAGCCAGTTTGTCCTGGTCGTTCAACACGCCCGCCCATTCATCGGAGTAGCCATCAACGTGGCGCCCCATCGCGTCGTCGAGGTCCGCGGCGATCCCCAACGAATCCGCACACACCACGTCCCGGATGTGATCGAGCCCACCGTCGATGGTCTCCTGCCACACCGCGGTGCGCTGCAAGCGGTCTGCGGTACGGATGTAGAACATCAGGTATCGGTCGATGTAGCGGACCAGGGAATCGGAATCGAGGTCACCGGCCAGTAGCTGCGCGTGCTTGGGGTTGGCGCCGCCATTGCCACCGACATAGAGGTTCCACCCCTTCTCGGTGGCGATCACCCCGACGTCCTTGCCGCGGGCCTCAGCGCATTCGCGTTGGCAGCCCGACACGCCCATCTTGATCTTGTGCGGCGAACGCAGCCCCCGATACCGCAATTCGAGCGCGACGGCCATCGCGACCGAGTCCTGAACGCCGTAGCGGCACCAGGACGACCCGACGCAGCTCTTCACCGTGCGCAGCGATTTGCCGTACGCGTGCCCGGATTCCATCCCCGCGTCGACCAACCGCTTCCAGATCTGCGGCAGCTGCTCGACGCGGGCACCGAACAGGTCGATACGCTGCCCGCCGGTGATCTTGGTGTACAGGCCGAAATCCTGTGCCACCTGGGCGATCACCATCAGCTGCTCGGGTGTGACCTCACCGCCGGGCAGCCGCGGCACCACCGAGTACGTGCCGTTGCGCTGAATGTTGGCCAGGAAATGGTCGTTGGTGTCCTGCAATGCGGCCGTCTCGTCGTCGAGGATGTGATCCGACGACGTGGATGCCAGGATCGACGCGACCACCGGCTTGCAGATGTCACAGCCGGTACCGGTCCCATACCCGGCGATCAGCGCCGAGAAGGTTCGGATACCGGTCGATGCGACGATTTGGAACAGCTCCGCGCGGGACTGCGCGAAGTGTTCGCACAGCGCCTTCGACATCGCCACGCCCTGCGATTCGAGGAGCCGCTTGAGCATCGGAATACAACTGCCGCAGGACGTTCCGGCGGCGGTCGCGCATTTGATCGCCGGCACGTCATGGGCGCCGTCCGCGATGGCGCCGCAGATGCTGTGTTTGGACACCGCGTTGCACGAGCAGATCTGCGCGTCGTCGGGCAGCGCGCCGACCCCGACCTCGGCTCCGGCCGGCGAGATCAACGTCGCCGGGTCGGCCGGAAGCGGACGGCCCACCAACGGGCGCAGCGTTGAGTAGGCGCTCGCGTCGCCGACCAGGATGCCACCCAGCAGGGTCGACACATCATCGGAGACAACGAGTTTGGCGTAGGTCTGGTTGACGGCATCGTTGAGGACGACCTCCAGCGCGCCCGGTGTGCTGGCATGCGCGTCACCGAAGCTCGCGACGTCGACGCCGAGCAGCTTGAGCTTGGTGGACAGATCGGCACCCGGGAACTCGGCGGTACCGCCGACCAGCCGGTCGGCCACCACCTCGGCCATCGTGTAGCCGGGCGCGACCAGGCCGTAACAGCGGCCGTCGACCGCGGCCACCTCACCGATGGCGTACACCCGGGGATCGCCGGTGGCGCAACTGATGTCGGTCAGCACTCCGCCACGCTCGGCGATCGGCAGACCACAATCCCGGGCCAACTCGTCACGTGGGCGCACGCCGGCAGAGAAGACCAGCACCGCGGCGTCGAGCTGTTCGCCGTTGGACAGTGACACCGTGATGCCGTCACCGGTGTCGACGATGTCGGTGGACGCCACGTCGGTGTGCACGACGATGCCGAGGTCGGTGATCAGCCGGTTCAGGAGTGCCCCGCCACCGTCGTCGACCTGGATGGGCATCAGCCGCGGGGACCGTTCCAGCACATGCGGAGTCAGCCCCAACATGCGCAGCGCGTTGGCCGCTTCCAGCCCCAGCAGGCCGCCGCCGACGACGATGCCGGTCGCCCCGGGCAGGGTCGCCGATGCGGCCGTGCGGATCGCATCGAGGTCTTCGAGCGTCCGGTAGACGAAGCACCGGTCCAAATCGCTGCCGGGAATGGGCGGCACGAAGGGATACGAGCCGGTGGCCAACACCACCGCGTCGTAGCCGATCCGCTCCCCCGTCGAGGTGACGACCTCGCGGGCGTCCCGGTCGATCGCGGCGGCAGGTTCCCCGACCCGCAGATCGACCAATGTGTCTCCGGCGTAGTCATTTCCGGACAGCGCCAAGCTGGCGCGGTCCCAGCCGTCGATGTAGGAGGACAACCCGACCCGGTCGTAGGCCGCGGTCGGCTCCTCACAGAGCACCACCACCTGCCAGCTTCCGTCGCGGTCGCGATCGCGCAGTGCCTCGACGAACCGGTGGCCGACCATACCGTGCCCGATGACCACGACGGTCCGGCCGGGGGCGGTCATGCGGCGGCGGCGGCGCTGCTGACCGCGGGGGTGTCGGTTCCGAGGACGCCGGCCGTCTTTGGCCTCCGCACGTAGGCCACCCAGGTGATCACGGCGCACAGGATGTAGAAGCCGAGGAACACCCAGAAGGCCATGGTGGCGGATTTCGCCGGGGACAGGTAGGACGCCCGCAGAGCGATGTTGACTCCGACCCCTCCGAGACCTCCGATCGCGCCGGCGATCCCGATCAGCGCACCCGACATCCGCAGTGACCACGCACTGCGTTCCGGTGCACCGAGCTGGTGCATGCCACGGGACTTGGCCTCGAAGATCGACGGGATCATCTTGTAGACCGAGCCGTTTCCCATGCCGGACAGGATGAACAGCGCGATGAATCCCGCGATGAACGCGGCCATCGTGGCACCGGTTGCGGGTCCCGGGGCCGCGTCGTCGATCTCACCGGCGGCGACCAACCAGCCGGCGGCCGCGATCATGGCGTAGAACGTGTACAGCGTGACCTTGCCACCGCCGAAGCGATCCGACAACCAGCCGCCCAGTGGGCGCGACAGGGAGCCGAGAACCGGTCCGATGAAAGCAATCTGGGCAGCGTGCAGGGAGGCCTGCGCGGTCATCGCCGGGGTGACGGGGCCGCCGTGCGCCAGTCCGGCCAGGAAGTTGATCTGCAGCACCTGGCCGAACGCGAAGCCGAATCCGATGAACGATCCGAATGTGCCGATGTAGAGCAGTGAGATCAGCCACGAATCACGATGCGCCAGAACATCTATCAGCGATCGGGCGTCGCTGCGTTGGTTGGTCAGGTTGTTCATGAAAAACGATGCGCCGACCGCCGCCGCTGCGATCAACACCAGGTAGGTGGCGCAGACCAGATGTGGCGATCGATTGCCGACGGTCGCGATGACCAGCAGCCCGACGAGCTGGATGACGGCAACACCGATGTTGCCACCGCCGGCGTTGAGGCCGAGCGCCCAGCCCTTGTATCGCTGTGGGTAGAAGGCGTTGATGTTCGTCATCGAGGAGGCGAAGTTGCCGCCACCCAGCCCGGCGAAGGCGGCCACCACCAGGAACGTGGTGTACGACGTGCCCGGGTGCGCCATGAAATACAGCGTCAGCGCCGTCGGGATCAGCAGCGCCAGGGCCGAGAAGATCGTCCAGTTACGACCCCCGAAGTGGGCGGTGGCGAACGTATAGGGGATCCGCAGGACCGCACCCACCAGTGTGGGCACCGCCACCAGGAAAAACTTGCCTGCCGCATCGATGTGGTAGACGTTCTGCGGCATGAACAACACCATCACCGACCAGATCGACCACACCGAGAATCCGACATGTTCGGCGAAGATCGACCAAATCAGGTTGCGGCGTGCGATTTTCGAGCCGCCGTCATTCCAGGCCTCGACGTCTTCGGCGTCCCAGTCGTCGATGTCGTAGCCACTGCGAGTGGAGGAATTCTGCATGCCCTCACGGTAGGAATTCTTTGTTGCGCCTTCGCACCTGCGCGGTGATCCGGATGTCACAACTCGCTCACTTTCCCGGCGGCGCCGCGGTGAGGTCAGTACACGTCGCGCAGATAGCGCTTGGTGGCTACGAGTTCACGCTTGTAATCGTGGGCCGCTTCGGCATCCAGGCGGCCGTGGGTGGCGATGATCGTGCTCAGCGCCGCGTCCACGCCGGTGGCCATGCCGTTGGCGTCACCGCACACGTACAGGTGCGCCCCGTCCTGTAGCCAACCCCACAGCAGCGCCCCGTTGTCAATCATCCTGTTCTGCACGTAGATTCGCTTGGCCTGGTCACGCGAGAACGCGAGGTCGAGCCTGCTGAGAAAACCGTCGGAGACCATCTCGGTGAGATCGTCACGGTAATAGAAGTTCTCGGCCCGGTGCTGATCGCCGAAGAACAACCAGTTGCGCCCGGTGTGGCCGAGCGCCCGGCGCTCCTGCAGGAACCCGCGGAACGGCGCGATGCCGGTGCCGGCACCGATCATCACGATCGGGGCGCAACGGTCCTGCGGCGGGCGGAAATGCGGTGAGCGCTGCAGGAAGATCGGAGTGGCCGTGTCAGCCGCCCGGTCGGCAAGGTAGGTCGAACACACTCCCCCGCGCCGAGCGCCGTCCGGTCCGGCGTAGCGCACCACCGACACCGTCAGCTGCACCTCGTGCGGGCTGATGAGCGGGCTCGACGAGATCGAGTAGAACCGCGGTGTCAACCGCACCAGCGCGTCCTGCCACTGCCGCGCGTCAGCCCGTGGTCCGAACGCGCGGATGGCGTCGATTCCGTTGCGTCCCAAGCGCCATGACTCCAGATCGGCGAGCGCGGACCGCAGGTGCTTGGCCACCGCCTTGTCGGTGGCGGTGTCGGCGAGGAATGTCACCAGGTTCGGCGTCAGCCGGCAGATGTCGTAGCTGGTGGTCAGCGCCTCGCGCAGTGAGCACTGCGCCCCGTCGACCTCGACGACGTCGTCACCGGACAAGCCGGTGACGGACAGCCATTCCGCCACGTCGTCGTCATCGTTGATGGGCAGCACTCCCAGTGAGTCGCCGACCGAGTAGCCGACGTCGTGCTCGGAGATGTCGAAGCCGAATTCCCGAACCTCTTTGGCCGCCGAACGGGGCGTGAGCCGGAGGTTGCGGCTGAGCTTCGCATGGATGGGATTGGGCCGGGTGAACCGCTTCGGCGCGGAGACTGTCGGGATGGACTGCACCGCAGCAGGATTGATGAGCGTGACAATGCGCCGAATCCAGGCGCCGACGGTGTCGTCGTCGTGGATCTCGGTATCGCAGCGGGCCAGAAGTCGGCGGCCACCGAGTTCGGCCAGCCGGGCGTCCAGCGCACGAGCGTGTCCGCAGAACTGGGCGTAGGAGCGGTCACCGATGCCCAGGACGGCGAATTCCAGCCCGTCCAAATCGGGCACATCCGGCGCGCCGAGTCGGTCCCAGAAATCTGCACCGTTGTCCGGTGGGCCGCCGTCACCGAACGTGCTCGTCACGACGAATACCTTCCGGACGCCGGCCAGCCGTCCCGGGTCGACGTCGGCCATGGCCGCCAGTTCGGCCTCAATGCCCTGTGCCGCACACTCATCCACCAGCCGGGTGGCGAGGTCCTCGGCGTTGCCGGTCTGCGAGGCCCACAGCACCACCGGTCCGGTGCCCGCCAGTCGCGTTCGGTCGGGCTGCGCCTGAACCGGGGGCGCACCAACCGGCTGCAGGCGTACCGCGCACACCTTCAGTTCCGGCTGCAACGACTGCGGATCGACTGCATCGGTGGTCACCGCGTTGACCGTGACATCGTCGCCGTGTTCGTCGTTCCAGTGGAACGGCGCGAAGCAGTTCCCCGGCCGTACCCGGTCGGTGACGACGGCGGGAAGTACCGCACGGCCGCGCCTCGACGACACCTCCACGGGCTGGCCGTCGAGAATGTCGAGAGCGGCGGCGTCGGCGGGATGGACCTCGACGAAGGGCCCGTTGTCGAGACGGCTGAGCGTGGCCACCCGGCCGGTCTTGGTCATGGTGTGCCACTGGTGCGGCAGGCGGCCGGTGTTGAGCAGCAACGGAAATGCATCGTCGGGGCATTCGTGCGGTTCCAGGTGCGGCCGGGTGTGGAAGACGGCGCGGCCGGTCGGGGTGGGGAAGGTCAGCACTCCGTCGGCGAGGTAGCGGATCGGGTGCCGGTCGTCGGTGTCGCCGGGCGGGCTCGGCCATTGCACCGGCGTTGCCCGCAGTCGCTCATAGCTGACGCCCCGGATGTCATAGCCGGTCTGGTGATTGGCGAAGCCGCGGATCTCGTCGAAGATCTGTTCACTGGACTGGTAGGCGAAGTGCGCACCGAATCCCATCGCGGCGGCGACCTGGCAGATCAGCTGCCAGTCGGGCCTGGCCTGGCCTACCGGCGAAACACATTGCCGGACAAGGGTGAGGTTGCGTTCGGAGTTGACCATCACGGCGTCGGACTCGGCCCACAGCGCTGCGGGCAGCACCACGTCGGCGTAGCGGTTGGTCGCGGTGTCGGCGTAGGCATCCTGGGTGACGACGAGTTCGGCGGCCCGCAGACCGTCGATCACGGCGGCGCGGTTGGGGACGCTGGCCACCGGGTTGGTGCAGATGATCCAGCAGGCCTTGATGTCACCGGCGGCCATCCGCTCGAACATGTCGATGGTCCCCCGGTTCACCTCGGCGCGGATCGTCGCGGGTTCGAGACCCCACATCGCCTCGACGAATGACCTGTCCTCGGCGGAGGCCACCGAGCGCTGACCGGGCAATCCCGGCCCCATATAGCCCATTTCGCGGCCGCCCATCGCGTTGGGCTGACCGGTCAGTGACAGCGGACCGCTGCCGGGGCGGCAGATCGCGCCGGTGGCCAGATGCAGGTTGCAGATCGCGTTCGTGTTCGCTGTTCCGTGGGTGCTCTGGTTGAGCCCCATGGTCCACAGTGACATCCACGCGCCGGCTTGAGCGATCATCGTTGCCGCACAGTGGATGTCGGCTTCGGACAGGCCGGTGAGCTCGGCAACCCTGTTCGGTGGATAGTCGGCCAGGAATTCGGGCATCGCCGCCCAGCCCTCGGTGTGTGCGGCGATGAAATGCCGGTCGATGGCGCCGGATTCCACCAGCAGGTGTAGCAACCCGTTGAGCAAGGCGAGGTCGGTGCCGGGCTGGATCTGAAGGAACAGGTCGGCCTTGTCCGCGGTGGCGGTGCGCCGCGGGTCGACCACGATCAGCTTGGCCCCGGCCCGCAGCCGATCGGCCATCCGGAGGAACAGAATCGGATGGCAGTCGGCCATATTGGCGCCGATGACGAAAAACAGATCGGCACAGTCGATGTCGGTGTAGGAGCCGGGCGGCCCGTCGGCTCCGAGTGACTGCTTGTAGCCTGTCGCGGCACTGGCCATGCACAAGCGCGAATTGGACTCGATGTTGACTGTGCGGATGAAGCCCTTGGCCAGTTTGGTGGCGAGATACTGCGCCTCGAGCGACATCTGACCGGAAACATAGAGGGCGATCGAGTCCGGGCCGTGGCGCGCCACGATGTCCGCCAGTCGGGCGCCGACGGTTGCGACGGCATCATCGACGGAGGCGGCTTCGAATTCCTCACCACGGGCGGGCCGGATCAGGGCACTCATCGCGCGGCCGTCCGTGCTTCCCATCAATTCGGCGTGCGTGGCGCCTTTCGTGCACAGGCGACCCGAGTTGGTGGGGTGAAGCCGGTCACCGACAACACTGGCGATGACCGGACCTCCTGGACCGGGTGTGGTGCGTACCTCGATGCCACATCCGACGCCGCAATATGAGCAGGCAGTACGGATGTGGTCGGCGCAGCCTCTCCCGGAATCCACGGCGCAACAGTGCCGGGCGGACATTACGGGCGGCGCCGAGGCGCGTTATCGCGACGATAAACCGCGCTCACATCGTCGGCGACGCTAGTGTGAGAACTCGCCGGGCGATGTAACACTTGTCAACATGGCAACCGCCTCTTACCACCACGGCAACCTGCGACAGGCTCTGCTCGACCACGGCGTCGAACTGGCCCGGGCGGGTGGGCCGGACGCCGTGGTACTGCGCGACGTCCAGCGCCTGGCCGGGGTGAGCAACTCGGCCGCCTATCGGCACTATGCCGATCGACGGGCGCTGCTGGCGGCAGTGAAAGCGACCGTGATGGCTCGGCTCGGTGCAGCGATGGTCGAGGCGATCGACCACGTCGCCGACGACGGTCCGGCCACCGACCGCGCGTTGGCCCGGTTCCGTGCCACCGGCGAGGCGTACATCGACTTCGCCGTGACCGAACCGGGGCTGTTTCGCACCGCGTTCGCCCCGGACGGCACCGAACCCAGCGAAGAGACGGTGCCGGCCGGGCTACATCCGTTCCAGATCCTGCGCGGCTGCGTCGACGACCTGGTGGCCGCGGGCATGCTCGCGTCGACCCGACGGGACGGATTCGACGAGGCAGCGTGGGCGGCGGTCCACGGTGCTGCGACGTTGTTCCTGGACGGCCCGCTCGGCATGGCGGGAACCGAGCGCCAACACCTGATCACCGAACGCTTGCTCGACGCGATCGGCGACAGCCTGCGCTAGCCAATGTTGACAGCGTTAACTTCGCCTGGCATGCTCCGAGATGTTATCGCCGTCAACATAAAGGGGCGCGCCCATGGCCATCGACACTTCGACCTCCGCGGCCCTGACCGGCGCCCCGCGTCGAGCCCGGCCGGTGGCGATCCTCGCCGTCGTGCTGGTCGCCGCCTTGGCCATCAACGTCGAGACAACCATCGTCAATGTTGCTCTGCCAACGCTGAATTCGGCCCTCGGCGCCTCCACCCGGGCGCTGCAATGGATCGTCGACGCCTACAACCTGGCCTTCGCGGCGCTGGTTCTGGCCGGCGGAACCATCGGTGACCGGTTCGGCAGGCGGGGCACCCTGATCGCCGGCCTGACCCTGTTCGCCGCGGGCAGCATCGGCGCCGCCCTGTGCACGTCGACCGGACCGCTGATCGGCATGCGGCTGGTCATGGGCGTGGCCTCGGCGCTGATCTACCCGACGACGCTGGCCATCATCACCGACACCTTCCGCGATCCCCGGCACCGAGCGGCGGCGATCGGAATCTGGGGTGCGGTGACGGGACTGGGCGTTGCCATCGGGCCGATCCTGGGCGGCGCCCTGCTCGAGGTGTTCTGGTGGGGCAGCTTGTTTCTCGCGCTGGCACCGATCGCGGTGGCCGCCGCACTGGCCGCCCCGATCGTCATCCCGGCCTCCGCGCCCGGCAGGCAGCATCGGCTGGATCGCGGCGGGCTCGTGCTGTCGGTCGTCATGCTCGGCGCTGTGGTCTACACGATCATCGAGGCGCCCGACCGCGGGTGGACCAGCGCGCCCACGCTGGCAGGATTCGCCGTCGCGCTGATCACCGCGGTGGGCTTCGCCTGGTGGGAACGCCGCCAATCCGATCCCCTGATCGACATCAGCCTGTTCGCCAATCTGCGATTCAGTGCCGCCAGCGGCGCGGTGACCGTCGCGTTCTTCGCCCTGTTCGGTTTCATCTTCCTGATCACCCAGTTCATGCAGCTGGTGCAGGGCAACAGCCCGCTGGAAACCGGCGTCCGCATCCTTCCCGTCGCCCTGTCCATCGCCGTCGGCTCGATCCTCGGCACCCGGTTGGCGGTGACGCGGATCGGCACCAAACTCGTTGTCTTCGTGGGCCTTCTACTGCTGGCGGCCGCATTCGGGTGGATTGCCGCGAGTGACCTCGCAATCACCTACCCGACGATGGCCGTTCAGATGGTGCTCCTGGGCGGCGGGCTGGGGTTGACCACCGCACCGGCCACCGACTCGATCATGGGGGTGGTGCGGCCCGAACAGGCCGGCGCGGGGTCGGCGGTCAACGACGCCACCCGCCAGATCGGCGGCACCCTCGGGGTCGCAGTCATCGGCAGCATCTTCTCCACCCTCTACATCCGGCACCTGGCCGACAGCCCGACGGTGAGCGCACTGCCGCCGGCCGCGCAGTCGACCGCGCGTGAAGGGTTGGCCCAGGGGCTCGCGGTCGCGGGCCAGGCGCCGGCGCCGTTCGCCGGCGCGGTACGGGGCGCAGTTGACACTGCGTTCCTCGCCGGCCTGCAGGCCGGGTGTCTCACCGCCGCCGGGGTCTGCCTGGCCGGAGCGGTATTCGTGCTGGCAGTGCTGCCGGCACACCCGAAAACGACGGTTGCCGAATCTTAGGTTTCGGGTGACCGAAAACGCGGTATAGTCGAGCCATGACGAGCATGGATCTGGTGCAGATCGCGGGCGTTCCGTGGCCGCGCTACAAGCTCGTCGCGCTGGTGCTCGGCCTGATCGTCTTTGCCGTCGTCGGGGTCGTCACGATGAGCGCTGCCCCCGCTGTGCTGCTGGCCGCCGGCACCTCGACCGCGGTGTGGCTGGTGTTCGGGCTGCGCCGCAGGCGCTAACGCTCCAGGACCCGTTTCAGGGTCGCCAGGTCGGCCGACACCGCAGCCGCATCGGCGGCGTAGTCGTCGTCCGACATCTCCGGCCTGCGCCGCAACGTGAACACCACCTCGCACCACTGGTCGCCGGCGGGCACCACGCGCAACGGATTGAACACCGGCTCACCCGACGGCAGATTCACCACATGGTCGAGCACGCCGAGATCGTTGGCCGGGGTGAACTCGATCGTGATCTCCCCCATCGGTGACTGCGCAACCCAGGTGTCGCCGACCCGGGTCAGCTCGCTCGTCGCGAGGCCGGCTGCCCACTGCGGCAGGTGAGCCGGATCGGACGCGTAGCGGTAGACGTCGAGCGCCGACCTGTTGATCCAGGCGCTGATGTGCCGGGACTCGTTCGCGGTGTCATCGGTCATGGTTTTCCCCGTTGCAGTGAATCCCGCACGTGCAGGTGTCGATCGACGGACAGGTGCAGGCCATCGCCCACTCGATGATGCCGCGAGCCCGTGCCAGCGTCGCCAGCTGCGCGTCGATATCGGCCAGCTTCGCCTCGGCCAGTGCGCGGCTGGCCGGGCGCCCGGGCGCCTCGTCCTGCAGCAACACCGCGATCTCGTCGAGGCTGAACCCTGCGGCCTTGCACAGCCCGATGACCTCGAGCCTGGTCAGCACCGTGCCGTCGTAGCGGCGCTGCCCGCCGGCACGCGACGGCACGGGCAGCAGCCCGATCCTCTCGTAGTAGCGCAGCGTGGTCGCCGCGACGTCGGTGCGGCGAGCGACGTCGCCGATCGTGAGCGCAGTGGTCATGGGCACCTTCCCCGACTGCTTGACTTGGAGCCAACTCTAAGTCCTTTACTGGCTGCCATGGATACCTTGCGCGCCAGCCGCTACGCCCGGCTGCGGACCTACCGCCGGGACGGCAGCGGAGTCGACACCCCCATCTGGTTCCACCTCGACGGCTCCACCCTGGTGTTCCGCACCAAGGTGGGACCCAAGACCACGCGGATCGTCAACGACCCGCGGGTGCAGCTGCGCGTGTGCGACTACAAGGGCCGCGTGCCCGACTCCGCTCCCGCGTACGACGGGCGCGCGAGCCTGCTGTCGGGCGCCGAGGCAGACCGGGCCAACCGGCAGCTGCACGCGCGCTACGGCTGGCAATACAACCTCGTCCCGCTGTTACCGCTGCCCGGCGTCAACAACGTCGACGCCGGTCTGCCGTGGCGGGAGAAGTGGCAGCGGGTCCGCACCCGAACCGTCTGGCCGGGCAGCGCGATCGTGCGGGTCGAGCTGGCCGGCCGCCTCCGCTGAGCGACAACCATCGCGGGCCGTTAGGGTGGAAAGTCAGCGGCACACGGTCGCAAGCGAAGGTGGTGCGCGCAAGTGCTCAAACGCGACGTGGGTGCCGAGATCGACGTGACAATCACTGCGCCAACGACTTTGGAGTTCCAGATCGCGGTCGCCCCGGTTCCCGGGGCACGCCTCACCGAATCGCTGGAATACCGCGTCAACGGAAAACTCATCAGTCCTGACGAGATCATCGGCGACCACGGCACCCGCATTCACCGCTTCGATGCCGGGGAGGGTTCGGTGACCGCCTCCTATCGGGCCACCATCGAGGGGCGGACCGATCCGCCACCCGTGCGCGATATCGATCTCTCGACCTACCTGCGGCCGAGTCGCTACGCCGAAGCCGACAAGTTCTTCGGCTACGCCGCCACCGAATTCGGCCAGTACGCGAACTCCGTCACGGTGCTGGAGAAGGTGTCCTCGTGGGTGGGGACACGGCTGGATTACGTTCCTGGATCCAGTGATCCGACCGACGGCGCCGCGGACACCCTGCTCGCGGGCGCCGGTGTCTGCCGCGATTACGCACATCTGGTGATCGCGCTGCTGCGCGCGGTGAACGTCCCGGCGCGACTGGTCGCGGTCTATGCGCCGGGCTGTGACCCGATGGACTTTCACGCCGTCGCCGAGGCGTTCGTCGACGGCGCCTGGCAGGTCGTCGACGCAACCTGCCTGGCGCCACGTCAATCGATGGTGCGGATCTCCACCGGCCGCGATGCCGCGGACACCGCGTTTCTGGACAACCACAACGGCGCGATCACGCTCAACAGCATGGAGGTCACCGCGGTCGTCGACGGCATGTTGCCGCTCGACTCGGTGCACGACCTGGTGGCCTTGAACTGATCGGTGGGCCTAGCCGCCGAGGCAGCCCGGCCCCAGCAGGGCCTTGAGATCGCCCATCAGCGCCGACGACGGCGTCACCCGCAGCGACTGGTCGAGTTCCAGCGTGGTGATCCGGTCGCCACTGATCAACCGCAGGTGCACCTGTGCGGTACCCGGGTGGCGAGCCAGTACCTGCTTGAGTGCGCTGACCTTGTCCATCGTGCACTGCCTGGTGGGCAGGCTCACCGCAAGGGGCCGATTCGCCTGTGCGCCCGAGAAGTCCGGTACCACAAGCTCGTTGGCGATCAACGAGATCCGGTCATCCTGGATGCGCACCTTGCCGCCGACGAGCACCACCGCGTCGTCGGCGATCTCGGCACCGAACAGCGAGTAGGTCTGCGGGAAGAACATCACCTCGATGCCACCGGTGAGATCCTCCAACTGCGCTGAGGCCCAGGGCATTCCGTTTTTGTTGACCCGCCGGTTGACACCGGCCAGAATGCCGCCGACCCGAACCTGCGTGTCGTTGGCGACGTCGCCGCCGAGGATGGCCGGGATCTGAGTATCGACCTGGGCGTTCAGCAGGTGCGCCACCCCGTTGAGCGGATGCCCGGAAACGTACAGCCCGAGCATCTCCCGCTCGAGGGCCAGTTTGTGCTTGTCGTCCCACTCCTCGTCGGGCACGCGGATGGTGAACGCCGAGTCGCCGCTGTCGGCGCCGTCACCGTCTCCCCCACCGAACAGATCGAACTGTCCGATCGCTTCCGCTTTCTTGGTGCCCAGCACCGAGTCGACGGCATCGGTGTGCACCAGGAACAAGCCCTTGCGCGGATGCTTCAGCGAATCGAAAGCCCCGGCCTTGATCAGGGATTCGGTGACCTTCTTGTTGCAGGCCGCGATGTCGATCTTGTTCAGGTAGTCGGAGAAGTCGGTGAACTTACCCTTGGCGGTCCTGGTCGCGATGAGCGAGCTGACAACATTGGCGCCGACGTTGCGGATCGCGCCGAGCCCGAACCGGATGTCGTCCTCCACCGAGGCGAAGTTCTGCACCGACTCGTTGACGTCGGGCGGCAGGACCGTGATGCCCAGCCGGCGGCAGTCGGCGAGGTAGACCGCCGCCTTGTCCTTGTCGTCACCGACGGAGGTGAGCAGCCCGGCCATGTACTCGGCCGGGAAATTGGCCTTGAGGTAGGCGGTCCAGTAGGACACCAATCCATAGCCGGCGGCATGCGATTTGTTGAACGCGTACCCGGCGAACGGAAGGATGGTGTCCCACAGCGCTTTCACCGCCTTCTCGGAGAACCCGTTGGCGGTCATCCCCTCCTTGAAGCCCTGATACTCCGCCTCGAGCACCTCGAGCTTCTTCTTGCCCATGGCCTTTCGCAGCGCATCGGCCTTACCCATCGAGTAGGAGGCGACCTTCTGCGCGATGAACATGATCTGCTCTTGGTAGACGATCAGACCGTACGTCTCGGACAGGATCTCCTTGAGCGGCTCTTCGAGCTCCGGGTGGATCGGCTTGATCGCCTGCCGGTTGTTCTTGCGGTCGGCGTAGTCGTTGTGGGCGTTCATGCCCATCGGGCCGGGGCGATACAGCGCCAGCACGGCGACGATGTCGTTGAACTCGGTGGGCTGCATACGCCGCAGCAGGTCCCGCATCGGCCCACCGTCGAGCTGGAACACCCCCAGGGTGTCGCCCTTGCCCAACAGTTCGTAGGCCTTGGGATCGTCCAGCGGAAGCGATTCCAGGTCCACGTCGATACCGCGGTTGGCTTTGATGTTCTCGATGCAGTCGCCGATGATCGTCAGGTTCCGCAGGCCGAGGAAGTCCATCTTCAGCAGGCCGATGGCCTCACACGACGGGTAGTCCCAGCCGGTGATGATCGCGCCGTCCTGCGGCCGCTTCCACAGCGGGATCGCCTCGATCAGCGGCTGCGAGCTCATGATCACCGCGCACGCGTGCACCCCGGCGTTGCGGACCAGACCCTCCAGGCCACGCGCCGTCTCGTAGATGGTGCGCACGTCGGGATCGGTGTCGATCAAGGCCCGGACCTCGGCGGCCTCCTTGTACCGCTCGTGGTTCGGGTCGGTGATCCCCGCCACCGAGATGTCCTTGGCCATGATCGGCGGCGGCAGCGCCTTGGTGATCCGGTCGGCGATCGCGAAGCCCGGCTGGCCGTAGTGGACCCGGGCCGAATCCTTCAGCGCCGCCTTGGTTTTGATGGTGCCGAACGTGATGACCTGGGCGACCCGGTCACTACCCCACTTCTCGGCGGCATAGCGCACCATCTCACCGCGGCGACGATCGTCGAAGTCGATATCGATATCAGGTGCCGACGGGCGCTCCGGGTTGAGGAATCGCTCGAACAGCAGCCCGTGCGGGATCGGGTCGATATTGGTGATGCCCAGCGCGTAGGCCACCAGCGAACCGGCCGCCGAACCACGGCCCGGCCCGACCCGGATGTCGATCGACTTCGCGTAGTTGATCAGGTCGGCCACGATCAGGAAGTACGACGGGAAACCCTTGCCACAGATGACGTCGATCTCGTAGCTGGCCCGCTCGGTGTACTCCGGCGGCACCGCGTCCGGAAAACGCCGCCGCAGACCGGCCGCGACCTCGTGACGCAACCAGCTGCCCTGGTCATGGCCGTCCGGCACCGGGAAGATCGGCATCCGGTCGGTGGGCGCCCACACGTCGGCGTAGGACTGCACCCGCTCGGCGATCAGCAGCGTCGAATCGCAGGCCTCGGGAACCTCCGCGTCCCACAGCGCGCGCATCTCCGCCGCCGACTTGAGGAAGTAACCGTCGCCGTCGAACTTGAACCGGTTGGGGTCCGACAGCGTCTTGCCGGTCTGGATGCACAGCAGCGCCTCGTGGTTGTGTGACGCGTCGCGGGTGACGTAGTGGCAGTCGTTGGTCGCCAAGGCCGGAATCCCGAGCTTGCGGCCGACGTCCAGCAGGCCCTCGCGGACCCGGCGCTCGATCGAGAGCCCGTGGTCCATCAGCTCCAGGAAGTAGTTCTCCGGCCCGAAGATCTCCCGCCACTTGGCGGCGGCCTCCAGGGCCTCCTTCTCGTGGCCCAGCCGCAGCCGGGTCTGCACCTCACCCGACGGGCAACCGGTGGTGGCGATGATCCCCGCAGCGTGCTCGGCGATGATCTCGGCATCCATCCGGGACCACTTGCCGAGCTGACCCTCGAACGAGGCGAGCGTCGACAGCTTGAACAGATTGCGCAGACCGGTGGCGTTCTCGGCGACCATCGTCATGTGCGTGTAGGAGCCGCTGCCCGACACGTCGTCACTCTTCTGGCCGGGATCTCCCCACAGGATGCGGCGGGTATCAAATCGGGAAGCGGGCGCAATGTAGGCCTCGACACCGATGATCGGCTTGATGCCGACCTTGGTGGCCGCGTTGTAGAACTCGCTGGCCCCGAACATGTTTCCGTGGTCGGTCATGCCGATGGCCGGCATCTCGAGGCGCTGCGCCTCGGCGAGCATGGGGGTGATCTTCGCCGCACCGTCGAGCATCGAGTACTCGGTGTGGTTGTGCAGGTGCACAAAAGAGCCGGCTGACGTTCCAGTACCCATAGGCCCGTCAGTCTAGGGCCGCGGACCGACAGCCTTCGGCGTGTCGCGTACGTGTCTGGCGGCTCGTGTCGATTCGCTTCGCGCGGGCCCGTCACTCCTGATAGGCAGAACCCTATGTTCGCGTCCAAGCCCCCGCTGCGCAGTGTGGGCAGCGACCCCGACTACCGCTTCACACTGGCCAACGAGCGGACCTTCCTGGCCTGGTTGCGGACCGGTCTGGCACTGCTGGCCGGAGCGGTGGCGCTGGCCAGCCTGGTCCACGATTTCGGGCCGCGTCCGTTCCGGATCGTCATCACGGGGCTGCTGCTCGTGCTGTCGCTGGTGGTCACCGCGGGCGCCTACGTCCGGTGGGATCGCGCCGAGCGGGCCATGCGGGAGAAACGGCCGCTACCGACCGATCCGCTGCCCCGGATCATCGTCTCCGGCGCGGCGATCATCATCGTGGCCGCCGCGGTGCTGGTCTACCTCGCCGAGTTCGGCCGGTGACCGAGAATTCGGACGTCACGGCGGTGGCCGAGCGCACGGCGCTGGCGTGGCAGCGCACCTCCATCGGCGTGCTGGCGATCGGTGCCCTGCTGGTGCGCTGGAGCGTGGTCGAACGGTTCGCGCTGTGGCCGGGCATCGTGCTCACCACGGCAGCCGCGCTCGTCAGTCTGGTCCTGGTCCGGCAGCGCTACCAACGGGTCCGCGCCGCGGTGCTGGCCGGGCAGACCCCGCTCTCGCGCTACCTCATCCCCGGCGCCACCGCGGTCATGCTGGTGCTCGTCGCCGGGGTGGGCGCGGCGATGCTGGTCGAGTACAGCCGCCTCTAAGCCTCGTCTTTGAGCATGCGGGCTATCTCGCGGGCCTGTTCCTCGGTCACGTCACCGGAGAGCTGCAACACCTCGCCGTCGATCCGCTCGGTGATCTTCGGCGCCCACACGACCAGGTTCGACCGCACGAACGCGACCTGCTGATCGATATGGGACGCGGTGAAATCGCCGAACGCCCGCGCCGATTCCGGAGTCATCGTGACCTGCACCATCTGCTTGGCGGTCAGCGGGTTCAGGAACGAGTCGACGTCGGTGAGCTGAACCGTCAACGCCTGCGGTCCCAGCTCGTACACCGCGGACTTGACGATGTCGCAGATGCGCAGCGGCGCCTCGGGCGGCGTCGGCGGCGGCGGGTCGCAGTCCCCGGGCCGGATCACGAACGGCCCCCCGGTCACCGGCCGCAGCGACAGCGGCTTGATGGTCAGCGGCGGTGGCGTGGTGGTGGTGGTCGTCATGCCGACGGCGTCCTGCTGCTTGGTCAGGACACCCGGGGTGAGCAGCACCCCGAGAACGGGCACCACGATCGCCGCCGCGGCCAGCGCCGCCACCACGGCGATCATGATCCGCCGGTTGCGGGGGGACTTGTCCGTCATGCGCTCCTCGATCTGAATGTCATTGGCTTACATCGGAACCGGGGCACCGAAGCCGGGGATGATCCCAATCGGGATCACTGCAAGCAGGATCGCCCCCACAGCGAACACGATCAGGGTGCGGCGGGTCGGCGGTTCATCGAGTTCGGGCTGGTTGCGGGTGAACAGCAGAAAGACCACCCCGAGGTCGAAGGCGATGATCACCCACCACCGGACCCAGTCCACCCCGGTCGCGAACACCGGCACAATCAGCACGATCCCGATGAGCATGGCCAGCGGCCTGCCGCGCAGGATCGAGGTGAACCGGCGCATCGGAACACCGGCGACGTGGCTGATCGCCAGCATGGCGACGGCCAGCGTGGCCAGCCCATAGACCGTCGAGCCGGTCAGCGCCACCACACCGATGCTGCCGACGAAGCGCATGCCTTCACTGAAGGTCATGTCGAACAACGGCAGGAAAGCCCGGCAGAACCAATCGTGGTAGTCGACGTAATAGTGGAAGCCGCTCAGCAGCTGGCCGATGGTCGGTTTGCCGGCAAGTGGATGGTTCATCGGCCCGTGCTGCACCAGCTGACACAGCTGCGGGGACACCTTCTGCCTGCCGAATGCGGCCAACGCCAGGGCGACCAACACCGGCGGCCCGAGCGCGGCCACCACACTGGTCCAGAACGCCTTGGCGTCCAGATGCCGCGCCAGCACCGTCAGCGCCGACAGCACGCCGAGCCCGAACAGGAACGGCGTCGCCTCATGGATCAACGTCAACACGCCAAGCGTCAAACCAAAGACAGCACTGGCGATTACGGTCGCACGAGTGGTGGCGAACCTGGTCAGCACAACGGCGAACAGGGCCAGCCCGGCGCCACCCAGCAGATCGGTGCGTGCCGAGAACAACGCGAACGCGAACCCGAACGGCAACACCGGGATCAGCAGAGCGATCAGCCGCCGTCGCTGCGACCGACCCGACCTGACCGCAATCGACCAGGCCACCGCGGCGAGACCGAGAACGAAGGCCACCGTCGGAATCCAGCGCAGCACCGCCAGCCCACCGAAGTAGTGCGCGGCGCCGAACAGGCCCAGCATCTCGCCGGCAAGTCCGCGCCGGATGAAACCCACCGAGTAGTCGATGGCGAAGTAGGAATACCAATAGCCGTCGGGGACCACTGTGATCGCAAGCGTCAGAAGCACTGCCGCCCAGAACACCAGCAGCGCCGTGAACGTGATGAAGAAGCCGCGCCTGCTCGTCTCACTCATCGCCGAACCCGGATGTGGCCGGAACTCTAGAGCGCGTCTTGGACGGCCTCGATCGCGTCTTGCACCCCACGCCGCCCGACACCAGCCTTCCGCTCAACCCCGCGCCACGCCACGATGCCCGCCGAACGGATGTCCCGACCCGACAACGATGCGAGGACGAAGTTCTGCAGACCCGATGCCGCCGCATTGAACGTCGACTGGAGTCCGCCGGCTGTGGCGTTCCCGATGGTACCGGCCGAGGTGCCCACCATTCCGGCGATCTCGGCGGTTCTGGCCAACGCGGCCGTCAGCGGTGACAGGGGGTCGGCGTCCGATACCGGAGAATCCGGCGCCTCGTCGGGAAGGGTGATCGACAACGCGGTGAGCAAGCCGTACCGCGCGTCGTTCACCGCGGTCTCCAACTCGGCGGCCTGGGACGCAGCAGCGGCGCCCAGCGCCACCGGGACGTACTTCAGCGCCGACTCGACGCCCAACTTGTCCACCGTCAGCAGGTACTTGAAGACCAGCGCCGCACTGTCGAGCGCCGCGGTCGCCATCCCCACCGGAGCGTTCACCACCGCCATGGTGACCGGAATGAGGTTTGCGGTGATCGCGGCACCGACACCGGCGGCGCGCAGAACCGTCGTCGCCACGACGTCGGTGAGCGCGTTGACGACAGGCGCCGCCGCCTGCGCCAGACCCGCCACCACGTCGTGGGTCAGCCCGTTCAGGATGGCCTCGGCGTCCTGCGGATTCGCAACCGCCTCACTGATGGCACCCAGCACTGCGGTCGGCAGTCCGGCCACGGTGTCGACCAGCGGAGAGGACGCCTTGTTCATCGCATGTGCCAGCCGCACCAGACTGTCCAGCTCGTTGTTGACCAGCCGCCGCACGACGGAGAAGGGGTCGGGTACCGGATGCGGACTCGCGTCGTCGAACACAACGGTGTACGTGCTGTCGGTCCCCGGCGTGGTGATCGTATGGCTTTGCGCACCGCCGTCGGACCAATCGCCGAAGACGATGGGTCCGTCGCTTGTGGTCTGCGGAGAAAGCACATTGAGAATCCGCTTGACGCCGACCACAGCCTGCTCGGTATAGGTGCCCTTGTGGGGGATTCCGTCGACCGTGTAGACGGCCTCCGGGTCCGTCGAGTTGAAGGTCAGATTCACCAGATTCGGTTTGACGTCGACAAACGTCGAACTGGACAAGCCGCTGCTGTCGGTGACGGTCAAGATGACGCGGTACCAGGTGGTGTTGACGTTGCTCTCGTCGGTGGGAATCGTGATCGACCCGCTGCGGCCGATGATGTTGTCGGCGAACGGATGGATGTGGTCGGCGTGGTGGAACTCGACGGTCCACTTGTAGGCGCTGTCCGGCAGTGTGCCGTCCTCGGCATCGGTGGCTGTTCCGCTGAACGAGATCTTGTCGCCGGCGTCGTACTTGGACTCGTTGACCGGTGAGGTGATGGTCACGGTGGGCGCGGTGCTGCCGACGACGATCTTCTGAGTGACTTGATTGGTCTTCTCGCCGTCACTGACGGTCAACGTGACCGTGTAACTGCCGTTGGCGGTGTAGTTCCACGTCGGATTGGCATCCGTGGAAACGTCGGTGGAACTGTTCGGGTCACCGAAGTCCCACGAGTAGGTCAGTGGTGTGCCGTCCGGATCGAACGAGCCACTTGACGAAAAACCAACTGTCAGTGGCGAATAGCCGTACGGTGGGGTCGCAGTCAACGTGGCCGTCGGCGCCCGGTTGCCACCTGCGGGTCCGATGACCGACAACACGCCCGGATAGATGGACAGTTGGTAGATCTTGCCGTCCGGTCCCTGCAACAGCTGCACGGTGGTGCCGGCGAGGTCGTCGAACATGTTCTCGCCGATGAAGCTCGAGTACTGCGAGTCGAAGCTGAGGTCCTTCATCCATTGCTGCGCATAATCGGCGATGAAGACCTTATTGGTGTATTCGGGCCCGAGGGCGTCGCCGGTATAGACCAGGATCGAGGAGATCGCCCCCGCGTACAACGGCGGTCCGGTGTGCGCGTAGGTGTACAGCGGGTTGACGAAAGCGCAACCGCTGCAATTGCCTTCGGCCAGCGGCCAGCCATAATTGGCGCCCGCGGTGATGACGTTGATCTCTTCCCAGGCCGCGCCGCCCACATCGGCCTCCAGAATCTGGCCCGTCGGGGTGAACACGAAACGGAACGGATTGCGCAACCCATAGGCGTAGATCTCCGGAAGGGCCCCCGGGGTGTTGACGAATGGATTGTCGGCCGGCGCCGTCGCCGTGCCGTCGGGATTGAGATTGCGTACGTCGAGCCGCAGGATCTTGCCGTGCGGGTTGTCCAGACTCTGGGAGTTGGAGAAGTCGAAGTTGTCACCGAGCGACCAGTACAGCTTGCCATCCGGACCGAACTGAATACCGCCGCCCTGGTGATAGTTCGCTGCTTCATCGGTCACTCGATACAGCACGTTTTCCGCACCGGCGGAAAGGGTTTCGGTGGTCGGATCACCGGAATAACCGCTCACGGTGAGCCGCGACAGCCTCTCATGGTTGTCGGCTCCGGTGTAGGAGATGTAGATGTAGTGGTTGGTGTCGAAGTCGGGATCGATCCCGATGCCGGCAACCCCTCGCTCGACATCGCTCTGCGCACTGAGCGTGATCAGCGGGGTGTCCTTGAGCTGGCCGTTTTGATAGACCTTGATGGCCCCGCTCTTCTCGGCGATGAGAATCGTGCCGTCAGGCAGGAAACGGAAGTCGGTCGGCTCGTCGAGTCCGCTCACCAAGGTGGTGCGCTCGAGGTCGGATGGCAGGCCTGATTCATCTTCGTGATCAGCGTCGGCCGACGGCGCCGCGGTCGAGCGCGCGAGTGCTGAGCGCGCCACAGTCGACCGTGCGGTCGTGGCTCCGGTCGCCGCGGCGGCGGTCATCTGGGCCGGGCCGCCGAACTCGCGGCGGGCCCAGGCGAACAGAGCCCATAACGCCGGCGAATCGACCGGTGCCGCCGGCCCGGACCCGAGCGCGGATGCGAGGGCACCGCTGATCCGGGTGATGGCGGTACTGATGGCGGACTCGACGGCCACCGGGGTGACCCCCACAGGTGCCATCGTGGGCACCGCGGCCGCGCTGACCGGTTTCGCCGGAGATGCCGGCGCCGCGGTGGCCGACTCGGGTGTGCTCGGGCCGCCCGCCCCGGACCGTGGCCGCGGTGCGGCCGACCGGGGCTGGGCCGGCCGGCCCAGCGTCGCGGACGGACGTTTCACCGGCGTGCCCGCCGCCCTGATGCGAGATCTACCGGTGTTCTGCGCGCCGCTACCGGCCGCAGCGGTGCCTGACGCGGCTGGCGCCGACCGGGTCGTGTTCTTGCCGCCGCCACCCACCGATGTCGAGCCCGACTCGTCGGCCCAGGCGATCGGGGGCACCGCAGCTACGGCTCCCCCGATACCGAGCGCAACCGCGAGCGCCCCCACCCGACCGATGTGCCTCGCGAATCCGAGTCGCTCCGTGTAGATCACGATTCCCCCTGTACGTCAGCCGAAAAGCAGTTAGCGGTTCGGCGCAGTCGATCGCCTCCATCAAACCAGCAAATTTCCGTGTTGCAAATACCATGCCGTCGGCGCGGCGGTAACCCGGCCGGATATCCAGCAAGAAGCCCCGTAGCGATGCGCCGAGGGCCGCAGGCAGCTGCGCAATGCGCCGTTCTCGCAAACGTCAATATCGTTGCAACCGGAAGTGCCCGACAGACGCCAGCAAATGCCGAAATGGTCGAACTGCGAACGGGTACACCGTCGAGCCTGAGGAATAGATCGGCGCCGACTGGGGAAGTCCTGTGAACGCAAGCGCCGGAAGCACCGTGTATGTGACGAAGTAGCCACGCTTGCGTCCGGTGTCGAGCACGGCGCTGGACATCGGATACGTATAGGGTTGGTTTAGTGAGCAAAGCCGCGACGGTGGCCTATCTGGGCTTCCACGAGAAGGACAATCTCGGCGACGACGCGATTTATGATGCCGTCAGATCCCAGCTCCCCGGGGTCGTCTTCGACGACATCCCACGCCTGCCGCACGAGTTCGCCTTCCCCCCCGTTCCCGCCCTGCAAAGGGCGCGCCGTCCCAGCACGCTGGTGATGGGCGGCGGGACGCTGGTGGGTGTGCGGTATTTCCGAATGCTGGCCAAGCTCGGCCTGGCGGTGACCAAGAACACCGGTAAGTACGCGATCGGTGTCGGTGTTCAGGACCCCGGCTATACCGGCCGCGGCAGCGGTTCGGGCAACGACGAGCTCACCAAGTGGAAACCGATCCTGGCCGATTTCGACTCCATATCCGTGCGCGGGCCCCGCAGCGTGGAGCTGCTGGCCGAGATCGGCGTGACGGCGCAAATGACCGGCGACCCGGCACTGATCCTGCCGCGGCCCGAGGTGCCGGTCGAGGACGGGCTGATCGGGGTCAACCTCGGCTACGGCGACGACCTGTGGGGACATGACCCGGCCGGAGTCGCTGAGCAGGTCGCGATCGCGGTGCGAGAACTGGCCGGCCGAGGCCATCGGTTCGTCGGCATTCTGATGAATCCCGGCGACCGCAAGTGGCTGGAGGTGGCGTTGCGGGACGTGTCCGCCGACATCCTGCTACCACCCGACGCCGAGGCCGCAGCGCGGGAGTTCGCCCGGTGCTCGGCGGCCATCGTCTGCCGGCTACACGCCGGCATCTTGGCCGCGCTATCCGACACCCCGGTGGTTTCCCTTGAATACCAACCGAAATGCCGCGATTTCGCGTTGTCCATCGACGATGCAGCATCCCTGATCCGCACCGACGAGGTGACCGGCGCCGCCGTCGTCGACCGGGTCCTGGAGTCACTGGCCGATTCGCGGGCCATTCGGGCTGGTAAGCGAGCCGCCGTGGACCGGCTTCGCAAGCAGCTGGACGCCGAGTACAACGCGCTGCGCCATCAGCTCGGCGTCGCGGGCGCCTGACGGGCCCGCCGCAGTGCGTCACCGCTGAACACCAGCAGCGCCAGCCAGATCAGCGCGAAACCCGCCCAGCGGGCCGGCGGCATCGGCTCGTGCGCCACCAGCACACCCCACGTCATCTGCATGGCCGGATTCAGATACATCAGCAACCCGAGGGTGACCAGGGGCAGGCGCTGGGCGGCGGCGGCGAACAGCAGCAGCGGGATCGCGGTGATCGGCCCCGAGAGCATCATCAGCGCCAGGTGGCCGGGCCCGTTGCTGGCGAACTGGCCGTGCCCACTGACCTGCAGCACTACGATGTACGCGATGGCGAACGGCGCCGCGATCGCGGCCTCCACGCCCACGCTGACCCGCGGGTCTGTGGGAACCACCTTCTTGACCACACCGTAGAGGCCGAACGTCGAGGCCAGCCCGAGCGCGATGATCGGCGGCCCACCGACCTCGATGCCGAGCAGGATCACCGCGGCCAGCGCGATCAGCACCGCCACCAGCTGAGCTCGGTTGAGCCGTTCGCGGAAGATCAGCACCCCGAGCAGCACGCTGATCAGTGGATTTATGAAGTAACCGAGCGCGGCATCGACCACATGGCCGTTGCTGACCGCGAAGATGAAGATCACCCAGTTGGCCGACACCAGTGCCGAGGCGCAGAGCAGCAGCAGCCAGGTACGTCCGGTGATAGACCGCAGGTCGGACAGCTTGCGCATGGCGACCACCACACCGGCCATCAGAACCAGCGTCCAGACCACCCTGTGCGCCAGAACCTCCAGTGCCCCAGCCGGTTTCAGCAGCGGGAAGAACGCCGGGAACAAGCCCCAGGACCCGTAGGCACCGATGCCGTAGAGCAGACCGCCGGTCTTGGTGTCCTGTTTGGGGCTCGTCACGACTCGCCGCGCAGCACATCCAATGCGTGCTGCAGGTCGGCCGGGTACGGGGCGGTGACCTCGAAGTGCCTGCCGTCGGCGGGATGGGCGAACGCCAGCGAACGCGCGTGCAGCCATTGCCGTTCCAGGCCGAGCCGTTTGGCCAGCACCGGGTCGGCGCCGTAGGTCAGATCACCGGCGCACGGGTGGTGCAGCGCGGCGAAGTGCACCCGGATCTGGTGCGTACGACCGGTTTCCAGGTGAATGTCGAGAAGACTTGCGGCCCGGAACATTTCGACGGTGTCGTAGTGGGTGATGCTGTGCCGGCCGGTCTCGGTGACGGCGAACTTCCAGTCGTGACCGCGGTGCCTGCCGATCGGTGCGTCGATTGTTCCGCTCGACGGATCCGGATGTCCCTGCACCACAGCGTGATAACGCTTGTCAACGGTGCGCTGCTTGAACGCCCGCTTGAGCAGCGTGTAGGCCCGCTCGGACAGCGCGACCACCATGACACCCGAGGTGCCGACGTCGAGCCGGTGCACGATGCCCTGCCGCTCGTGGATGCCCGACGTGCTGATCCGGAATCCGGCCGCGGCGAGACCGCCCAGCACGGTCGGTCCGTGCCAGCCGACGGTGGCGTGGGCGGCCACCCCCGGCGGTTTGTCGACGGCGACGATGTCGGCGTCGGAGTACAGGATCGTCATGCCCTCGATCTCTTCGGGCGTGTTCTCCGGCGGCGGCGCTTCCTCGGGGATCTGCACGTGCAGCCACGCGCCGGCCTCGAGACGGTCGGACTTCCCTGCCCGCGCGCCGTCGAGCTCGACGCCGCCGTCCTCGGCGATCGCCGCCGCGGCGGTCCGGGACAGCCCCAGCAGCCGGGCCAGGCCCGCGTCGACGCGCATGCCGGCCAGCCCCTCGGGAACCGGCATGGATCGTTCGGCCATCAGGCCGTCTCGGCCTTGTCGTCGCTGGCGGCCGGCTCGGACGTGCGGCGACCCGCGGTGTCGAAGTCATAGCCGAACAGCGACAGACCGACCAGCAGGATGGCCCCGCCGACCACCGCCGGATCGGCCACGTTGAACACCGGCCACCAGCCGATGGAGAGGAAGTCGACGACGTGCCCGCGCAGCGGGCCGGGCGAGCGGAAGAACCGGTCGACCAGGTTCCCCAGCGCGCCGCCCAGGATCATGCCGAGGCCAACCGCCCACCACGGCGACACCAGCCGCCGGCCCATCCAGAAGATCCCGATCACCACACCGGTGGCGACCAGCGTCAACACCCAGGTGTAGCCGGTGGCCATCGAGAAGGCCGCGCCCGAGTTGCGCACCAGTGTCCAGGTGACGGTGTCGCCGATGATCGACACCGGCTGGCCCGGCGTCAGCCACCGGACGGCCAGCACCTTGGTGATCACGTCGAGCGCCAGCACCACACCCGCCACCGACAGCAGCAGCCGCAGCCGACGTGGCGCCTTGGCACTGTCCTTGGATTCGTCGGTCACACCCCCATCATTCCCTAGTCTGTTGGGCATGCCCCGACTCGTCGTCGTTACCACCGGCGGGACGATCGCCACCAGCGCAGACGATGAGGGCGTCCTGCGGCCGGTGCATGGCGGCGCCGAGCTGGTCGCCGGGCACGATGCGCGGGTGATCGACCTGTTCACGCTGGACAGTTCGCAGCTGGCGCCGGCCGAGTGGCGGCGGATTTCAGACGCCGTCACCGCGGCCGCCGCCGGGGCCGACGGCGTCGTCGTCACGCATGGCACCGATTCGATGGAAGAGACCGCCCTGTGGCTGGAGCTGACCTACGCCGGTGACGCGCCGGTGGTCGTCACCGGGGCCGCCCGGTCGGCCGACGCCCCGGACGCCGACGGACCGGCCAACCTGCGCGACGCCCTCGCGGTGGCGGCCAGCCCGCGCGCCCGCGGGCGGGGCGTGCTGATCTGCTTCGCCGGATGGGTGCGCCCGGCGCTGGGCACCACCAAGGTGGGCGGCCCCGATCTGTTCGGCGGCGCCGCGCCGGCGGGCCGGGTCCGCGACGGGACAGTCGAATGGACCGGCGATGCGCGGCGGGCCTACCTCGGCGAGGCCGCCGGGGCGGCCCGAGTCGACATCGTGGCTGCCTATCCCGGCGCCGACAGCACCGCGATCGACGCGTTCATCGACGCGGGCGCCGCGGGTCTAGTGATCGAGGCGATGGGGGCTGGCAACGCCGGAACCCCGATCATCGAGGCGGTGCGCCGGGCCTGTGCCCGCGGCGTGGCCGTGGCGGTCACCACCCGCGTGCCCGGGGCGCCGACAGCGGCGGCCTACGGGCCGGGCCACGACCTGGTGGGCGCCGGAGCTGTGCTGGTTCCGCAGTTGCGCAGCAGCCAGGCCCGGGTGCTGATGATGGCCGCGTTGAGCGCGGGGCTACCCGTGGCCGACGTCATCGCCCGCTGGGGCTGAAGCCCGGCTCTCCAGACCGCCGACGTACTCCGCCCAGTCCAGGCTGTCGACCGGGTTGGCTTTGACCAGGTCCGGTTCGTCGATGGCGAACGTCCGCATCACCCCGGGCCCGCTGCCGCGCGTTTCGAAGCGAACGCTGACCACGCCGTGGCCGGCGCCCTGTACCCAGCCGTGCCCGAGCTCGGGATGACCGACGTCGTCACCGATGCGCCAGCCCCCGGCTTCCGGCACCGGCACCGCCATTGGCGCGTGGGTGTCCGGTGCCTCGGCGACCTCGGCCTCCACCTGCTCGAGATCGGGGAACAGCGACTCCTGGTGGACGTCGGACAGGCCCGAAAAGCCCACGCCCAGAAGACGAATGGGACCGACCTCCCGGGGATCGAGGAGTAGCCGGTACGCGGTGGCGGTCAGCGTGCCGAGGTTGCCGGTGGCGTACGGCAGTGTTGCCGATCGGGTGAGAGTGCTCATGTCGGACCGCTTGAGCTTGACCGTGACCGTGCGGGCGCCGCGACCGTCGCGCTGCAGCCGCTGGTGGGCGTGCTCGGCGATCGGGGCGATGGCGTCGCGCAGCTGCTCGATGGTGGTGAGGTCGGCCGGGAAGGTCGACTCGGCGCTGATCTGCTTGGCCTCGGCGCGTTCGGCCACCGGGCGGTCGTCGATGCCGCGGGCCAGGCGGTGCAGCGCGGGACCGACGGTGGCTCCGAGGATGCTGGCGGCCTCGGCGTCGGTCAGCGCGGCCAGCTGGCCGATCGTGTCGATGCCCAGCCGATGCAGCTTGTCCTCGGCGACCGGGCCAATCCCCCACAACCGGCGTACCGGCAAGCCGTCGAGCAGCGTGCGTTCCTCATCGCGGCGGACCACGCGAAACCCGTCGGGCTTGGCCAGGTCCGAGGCGATCTTGGCGATCTGCTTCCCCGACCCGGCCCCGACCGAGGCCACCAGGCCGGTCTCTTCGCGGACCCGGCGGCGCAGCAACACGGCGAACTCCTCGACGTCCGCGGCGCTGGCCCCGGCCAGTTCGATCGGCTCACCGAACGCCTCGTCGAACGACAGCTGCTCGAGGACGGGAACCATCGCGCGCACCGTGTCCAGCACCCGTCGACTGGCCACCCCGTAGACCACGCCTCGGGGCGGCAGCACCACCGCTGCGGCGCCGACCATCCGCCGCGCCTGGTGCATCGGCATCGCCGACCGGGCGCCGAACACCCGCGCCTCATAGCTGGCGCCGGCCACCACACCGCGGCCGCCGAGCCCGCCGACCAGGACGGGGCGGCCACGCAGCGTCGGGCGGGTCAGCTGTTCGACCGACGCGAAGAACGCATCCATGTCGAAATGCAAGACCCAGCGCTCCACGACTCCCGATGCTATTGGCTGGGCCGAAAGCAGTAGGCGGCTACTGAATCCGCGCAGTCGAGAGCAGCGCACGATCACTGCCATGGGTACTGGGTATCTCGTCGGTTACGTCGGTGGGCTGGCGATGGCGCTGGGCGTCGGGGCGGCAGTGATGGTGAGTGCGCCGACGGCGTCCGCCGATACCGCGGCGGGGTCGTCGTCGCACGGCGCTTCCCCGGGCACCGCGAAGTCGGCGAGGGCGCCGCAGCGCGCGACCGCCGTCGCCTCGAAGAAGTCCGCGCCGAAACGCACCGCCGACGCGCCTGCATCGTCGGTGACTCTTCTGATGGCGGCGTCCGGTGCGGCAGAGTCGAGGCGGAAGGCGACATCCACCACGCCGCCTGCCGACGCGGTCGCCATCGACGACAGCAACAACCTCGTCATCGACAGCGACGGTGTCATCACTCGGATCTCGTTGCGGGACAACGCCACCGGCACCCAGACCGGAACCACTCTCGTACTCACCGGCCGCGTCGCACAGCCCCCGCTGCTAGACGTCGCTCGCGGCCGAGCCGTGATCGCGACGAGCTGGGAAGCCTCCAACGAGTACGTGAGCCAGGTCGCGGTGTTCGACACTCAGGCGGGAACCCAGACCGGCACCACACTCGACTTCACCGGCTCTCCCGCCGTGTCACTGGTCGACGACGGCCTCGCCCTGATCCGCACCGTCCGCTATGACGCGACCACCGGCGGTGCCACTGATTTCACGGTCCTCGACACCGCCTCCGGCACCACGGTCGGTGAAGGACTCACGTTGGACGGCGGCCTGTGGAACACACCGGCCGTCCGGGTGGGGAACGCTCGCCTGCTGGTCATGTCCGTCAATCAGAACTATTGGGCGGGGACGGCGACGGTCAGCGCAGCGGTGTTGGACACCGCCACCGGCAGCCAGGTCGGCCATCCGGTGAGCCTGGACGGCGCGCCATGGGGTGACCCCACTCTGAGCGAAGACGGTGTCCACGTCCTTCTGACCGCGAGCATCGGCGGGGCAACCCATGCCGCGGTCATCGACACCGCGGCCGGTGAACAGTCCGGAACTACTGTCGACCTCCAGGGCACTGCCGGTTACGTCGTCACCGCCGCCGACGGCATCCACGTTCTGATCACGGCGGACGACGGCTACACCACCCGCATCGCGGTGGTCGACACGACGACCGGCGACCAGGCCGGCGTTCCCCTCGCCATGACCGGCCGACTGGAGCGCCCCCTGCTGAGCGCCGACGGCGTGCATGCACTCGTGACCGCGAGCACCGCGGACTCGACCGAGGTGGCGGTGCTCGACACCGTGACCGGCGAACGCACCGGGACCCCTGTCGTCCTCGTCGGCCAGGTGCGGGGTCCGCTGGTCAACAGCGACGGTATCCACGCTCTGTTCGCGTCGAGCACCGGTAACTCCACCGAAGTGATGGTGCTGGACAGCAGAACCGGCGAACAGACCGGTGCGGCCGTCGACGTCGAGGGGACGATGAGCTATGCGCTCGTCGACGCCGACCAGACCCACGTTCTGGTTGTCACGAGCGTCGGCGGCTCCACGCGGTTCACGTCGTTCGACTCCGCGAACGGGCAACGAGTGGGGGCCCCGCTGAGCTTCTCCGGTGCACTGACCGGCTGGCCATACCCATCGACGGCCGCCGACGGCACCCATGCCCTGTTCATCCTCGACGACGCCGATGAGACGCATCTGGTGCTGATCGACATCGCCACAGGTACCCAGACCGGCACCGGCCTCGTGCTGCCGGGCGAGCCGGGGATGCCGATCGTGAGCGACGACGGACACCACACCACGATCTACACCAGGGTCCCCGCCACGCACGCCCACGGCAGCAGCACCCGCATCGCGGTGATCGACACCGCCACCGGCAACCAGGTGGGCGTCACCACCCGGCTCACCGGAACCCCCGCCGCCCTACCGCAAGTGAGCGCCGACGGGCACCACGTCGGGTTCCGGACATTCGCGGGGGTCAGCGCGAACCTCGACACGTCGACCGGCGCGGCGACCACACATATCGCCGGGGCTCCGTGGGGCTTGGACCTCGAGGCGTTCGCACTCACACCGCTCGGGCGAATGGTGACGGCGATCCAACTGGCGGTGAACACCGCCTATCTGGTGATGGTGCAGTTCGTTCTCCTGGGCTTCTTCGTGTTGGGCGGGATTCTGTCCCAGACGCCGAGCGCCCAGCCCGCCGCCCCGTCCGGGAATGCCACCGTCGCCGGGTGAGTCTCAGGCCTTGGTGATCGCTACCCGCACCCCGTCACCGATCTCCACGGCACCATCGGGCTCACCGAAGTCGAAGCTCGTCGCCAAGATCTCACCGGCGATCAGATCGGTATGCGCCGCAGCCCAATCCGCACGTTCGGCCGGCACCGACATGACCACCCGAATGCGGTCACTGACGTCCAGGCCGCTGGACTTGCGCAGATCCTGCAGTTCACGGATCCGGTCCTTGGCCCAGCCCTCGGCCTCCAACTCCGGGGTGACGGCGCCGTCCAGCACCACCAGGCCGGCACCGTCGGGCAGCGCGGCCGTCCACTCCGGATCGGCGGCCACCAGCTTGGCGGTGAACTCCTCCGGAAGCAGCACGGCCGGGCCCGCGGTGAGCGTCCCGTCGGCGTTGAGCACATATTCGCCAGCCTTGACGGCCTTGATCGCCGCCTGGACGTCCTTGCCGATACGCGGGCCTGCGGCGCGGGCGTTCACCGCCAGCTCGAACCGGCCGTAGGCGGGCACATCGTCGGTGAGCTCGACGGCCTTGACGTTGAGCTCGTCGGCGATCAGATCCGCGAACGGTTCGAGACTCTGCGGATTATCCACCGCCACAGTCAGTTTCGGCAGCGGAAGCCGTACTCGAAGCTTCTTGGCCTTGCGCAACGAGGACGCCGTCGAGCAGACGTCGCGCACCTGGTCCATGGCGGCCACCAGCGCCGGGTCAGCCGGGACCACGCCCGCCTGCGGCCAGTCGGTCAGATGCACCGAGCGCTCGCCGGTCAGACCGCGCCAGATCACCTCGGTGGCCATCGGCAGCAGCGGGGCCGCCAGCCGGGTGGTCACCTCCAGCACGGTGTGCAAAGTGTCGATAGCGTCGGCATCCTCCTCCCAGAAGCGCGAACGCGACCGGCGCACATACCAGTTCGTCAATGCTTCGGTGAACTGGCGCAGCTGCTCGCAGGCACCCGAGATGTCGCAGACGTCCATCGCCTCGGTCAGCTGGTCGCGCAACTCGGCGAGCTTGGCCAGGATGTAGCGGTCCAGCACGTGGGTCGAATTCGTGCGCCAGGTACCGACTTTCGGCGCGTACAGGGTGAGGAAGCTGTAGGCGTTCCACAGCGGGAGCAACACCTGGCGGACACCTTCGCGGATACCCTGCTCGGTGACGATCAGGTTGCCGCCCCGCAGAATCGGCGACGCCATCAGGAACCAGCGCATCGCGTCGGAGCCATCCCGGTCGAACACCTCGTTGACATCGGGATAGTTGCGCAGCGACTTGCTCATCTTCGCACCGTCGTTGCCGAGCACGATCCCATGTGACACACACGTTTTGAAGGCCGGCCGGTCGAAGAGTGCGGTGGCCAGCACATGCAGGGTGTAGAACCAGCCGCGGGTCTGCCCGATGTACTCCACGATGAAGTCACCGGGATTATGCGTGCCGAACCAGTCCTCGTTCTCGAACGGATAGTGCACCTGCGCGTACGGCATCGACCCGGAGTCGAACCACACGTCGAAGACGTCCTCGATGCGGCGCATCGTCGCGGTGCCGGACGGGTCATCGGGATTGGGCCGCGTCAACTCATCGATGTACGGCCGGTGCAGATTGTCCGGGCGCACCCCGAAGTCGCGTTCGAGTTCGTCCAGACTGCCGTAGACGTCGATCCGCGGGTACGCCGGGTCATCGGAGACCCACACCGGAATCGGTGTGCCCCAGTAGCGGTTTCGCGAGATCGACCAGTCCCTGGCCCCGGACAGCCACTTGCCGAACTGGCCGTCCTTGACGTGATCGGGATACCAGGTGATCTGCTGGTTGAGTTCGACCATCCGGTCCCGGAATTCGGTGACCTTGACGAACCACGACGACACTGCCCGGTAGATCAGCGGGTTGCGGCACCGCCAGCAGTGTGGATACGAGTGGTCGTAGGTTTCCTGGCGGACCAGCACCGGGGCGTTGACCGCGGCGGATCCGGTGCCGTTCTTCAGGTCCCGGATGATCTGCGGGTTGGCGTCGAACACGTGCTGGCCCTGATAGTCGGGCACGCTGGCGTCGAAGCGGCCCTTGGAGTCCACCGGCGTCACCGGCACGATGCCGACGGTGTCGGTGGTGGCCTTGTCGTCCTCGCCGTACGCGGGCGCCATGTGCACCACACCGGTGCCGTCCTCGGTGGTGACGAAGTCACCGCGAAGCACCTGAAAAGCGTTGGCGGAGTTCAGGAAATACGGGAACGGCGGCAGGTAGTGCAGCCCGAGGAGTTGTTCACCGGTGACGGTGGCGAGCACCTCGGGCTCCTCCCCCAGCTCGCGGGCATAGGCGGCGAGCCGGGCCTGAGCGAGCACCAGACGCCGGCCGTCGACCTGCACCACCACGTAGGTGACGTCGGGATTGACCGCGACGGCCTGGTTCGACGGCAGCGTCCAGGGCGTGGTGGTCCAGATCAGCAGGTAGGCGCCGTCCAGATCGGAGTCGGCCTGGTTGATCCGGAACCCGACGGTGATCGCCGGGTCCTGCCTGCTCTGGTAGACGTCGTCGTCCATGCGCAGCTCGTGCGACGACAGCGGGGTCTCGTCGTTCCAGCAGTACGGCAGCACCCGCACGCCCTCATAGGCCAGCCCCTTGTCCCACAACTGCTTGAACGCCCAGATGACCGACTCCATGAACGACAGGTCCAGGGTCTTGTAGTCGTTGTCGAAGTCGACCCAGCGCGCCTGACGAGTGACGTAGTCGCGCCACTCACTGGTGTACTTGAGCACCGAGGCGCGGCAGGCGTCGTTGAACTTCCCGATGCCCATCTCTTCGATCTGGGCTTTGTCGGTGATGCCGAGCTGACGCTGCACCTCGAGTTCGGCGGGCAGCCCGTGGGTGTCCCAGCCGAACCGGCGCTCCACTTTGTAGCCGCGCATCGTGCGATAGCGCGGCACGATGTCTTTGACGTAGCCGGTCAGTAGGTGGCCGTAGTGTGGCAGGCCGTTGGCGAACGGCGGACCGTCGTAGAAGACGTATTCCTCGGCGCCGTCGCGCTGGGCGATGCTGGCCCGGAAGGTGTCGTCGGACGCCCAGTAGTCGAGGACATCGAGTTCGAGGGCCGGGAAGCTGGGTGAACCACCAGCCGGCTTCGGGTAGCCATTCTCGGTCACGGGTGCGTTCGTCTCCTGTGCCAGGTGTCTGGACACGGGGACGACGACGCGCGGAGTGCGCGAGCGCCGCGGTACCACCCCGCTTACGCACGTCGACGTGCGTCGCTCTTGACAGGCTGTGACGGGCCCACCCGTTCGGTTCTACTCGGTCGTCGCCGCGCCGCGGCGCGGGCCTTTCTTCCGAAGGCTCCCCGGTGATGGCCGGATCGGTGCCGTTGGAGGAATTCTAGCCGTTAGACGGTGCCGTATACCGGGGTGGCCTCGGACGTCACGCTGATCAGGCCCAGCCGGAACTGGTTGGCCAGTTCTTCGACCGTGCAGTGGTCCAGCCGGCGCGAGTCGTACCACCAGTCCATCTGCACCTCGCCGTCGCCGCGGTAGGCGAGCACGCCCAGCGCGGGGCCGTCGGCCATCTGCAGCGGCCCGAGCGACGGCTCCGGCGGCAGGCCGAGGAAGGAGAACGCGACGTCGGCCGGCGATGTGCTGAGCCGGGCTGGCGTCAGCGCTTCGCGAACCTCGGCCAGCAGGTCGTTGGCGTCCATGCCGCGTTCATCGGCGCAGCACAGCCGAACGGGCTGCACGGCGGTCAAGCCACTGACCGTCACGAAGCCGACCCCGATGGTTCGGGCGATCGCCCGGCCCAGAGCGGCCAGCAGCACTACCTCGATCCCGACCTGCACAGCCTCAACGGCTCCGTCCAGTTCGGCGGTCAATTCGTGGGACAGGGGCGCCGACAATCGAACCAAATCTTCTGGTCGAGGCCGGCCGGGGATCTCATCATCGACTACCCGCACATTGCTAGACGGGTAGGTCACAGGAGCAACCATGGGATCACCGTAGCGGGCGTGTCCCATAAATGGGAGTCCTATCCCAGAAGTGTGACGGCGGTGTCAATTAAGTTATCAATTTGTCGTATGTAGGCAGCGGTACCCAATACCGGGAGTTCGGGTTATTGTGAGGCGTGCCCAGGACCGATGAGAACGGACGCCAGCTCAAAACCCTGCTCGACTACCTCCTCGACGGGGACATCGAGGCCCGCGACATCTACGACGCGCTAGGCACCTCCAGCAGCACTTATTACCGGCGGGTGAAGGAGCACGACTACCCGAACGCCGAGGAACTGCGCCTGGTCGCCTCTCGATTCGGGCTCAGTTATCCCGATTTGCAAGTGCGATTTGGACTTATGAGTCGCGAAGAAGTCCAACAATATGTCGATTCTTCTCCATTTACGTTTGCGACAATTGTTACCGCTACTGTGACGCGTAATCCCGTGAAATTCTCAGAATTGAAGCCTCGACTCGACGCTCCTCCGCTGTAGTATTTGCTGAAGTTATTCGGGGGCGTAAGGCGACGAAGGCATGGGTCTTGGGGCACTGATCGCGATCACGCTTGCGTGCCTGGCGTGGAGCCTGTGGATCAGGCGACTCACGTGGTCCTGCCGCTGGGAAGTGGCGGCCACCTTGAACATCGCACTGCAGGGTGCGGCGGTGTTCCTGATGTCTCCGTTCGCGTCTGAAACCATCGGTCAGCTGTTGCACTCACTGACCGGAGTGTGGAACCTCGAGGACTACATCGGCCACGACTGCTACGTGGTGGCCGCCTCCGCGATCGTCTACAACGCCCTGGGCCGACTGCAGGACGACAATGCGACACAGGCAGCTTTCAAGCAATATGTCGAGCGTCCGGCGACGCTGTGCATTCCCTTGCTTTTGGCAACCTTTTCGATGGGCAACGGCGCGAGAATTTATCGCTCCGACTTCTTCACGGTGCCGACCGACTTCTGGCTCTCGGCATACTGGCTGGTGCTGTGCGGAACGCTGATCTATCTGCTCGGCTACGGCGCGCGGGCGCTGTTCGTCCTGCGCCAGGACCCACGGTCGCGCCGCATCGCCAACATCTATCTGGTGTCGTCGGCCAGCGGCATCCTGGCCTGCACGATCCGCATCGTCACCGCCTACGTCCCCGCCCTGCAGGAGATCGAAGGCGGCACGCTGGTCTGGTTCTTCGCCTGCTTCTGCGGGGCCGGCTTCGCGTTGACGTCGGCACATTCGTGGCGCATCAAGACTCGATGGTTCACCCACACGCCCAGCTGATGGCACGCCCGCAACCCGCGGGCCCGATAATGGTGATCGATGAAATTCGCGGTGACAATCCACGGGACCCGTGGTGACGTCGAACCCTGTGCGGCCGTAGGACTCGAGTTACAGCGCCGCGGCCACGACGTCCACCTGGCGGTGCCCCCGAATCTCGTCGCGTTCACCCGTTCCGCCGGCCTGTCGGCCACCCCCTACGGACCCGACTCGCAACAACAGCTGCAGGGCGACGTCTTCGAGCGGCCGGATGCCCTGACCGCCGCGGGCCCGGCCGACTGGGTGCGGCTGGGCAACCCGCTGACAGCGGTGCGCAGGGCCAGGGCCGCAGCCATCCGCGGCTGGGACGAGATGGCCGACACGCTGCTGGGCATGACCGAGGGCGCTGATCTGATCATCAGCGGGACGGCCTATCAGGAGATCGCCGCCAACGTCGCGGAGTGCCGCGGTATCCCGCTGGCCGAAGTGCACTACTTCCCCGTCCGGGCCAACACCCAGGTCCTGCCGCTGCGGCTGCCTGCGCCGATGGTCAGGGCCGCCTATGCGGCAGGCGAATGGATGCACTGGCAGCTGCTGAAACCCGCGGAGACCCGGCAGCGCCGCGCCCTGGGCCTGCCGGCGACCAGGACCCGACCGGTCGGCCGCATCGTCAGCGCGGGCAGCCTGGAGATCCAGGCGTATGACCAGGTGTTCTTTCCGGGGCTGGCCGGCGAATGGGGTGACCGGCGACCGCTCATCGGGTCCCTGACACTGCAAATGCCCACCGAGGTCGACGACGAGGTGAGCTCCTGGATCGCCGCGGGCACGCCGCCCATCTACTTCGGCTTCGGCAGCATGCCGCTGGACTCCCCCGCCGACGCGGTCCGGCTGATCAGCGACGTGTGCGACGAACTCGGCGAGCGCGCGCTGATCGGCGCGGGGTTCTCCGACTTCGACACCACCGGCACGGCGCCGCACGTCAAAATCGTGCCGTCGGTGAACCACGCCGCGGTGTTCCCGGCCTGCCGCGCGGTGGTGCATCACGGCGGCGCCGGGACCACCGCGGCCGGCATTCGTGCCGGGGTTCCCACCCTGGTGCTGTGGGTAGCGGCCGAACAGCCGCTCTGGGGCAAACAGGTCGCACGGCTCGGCATCGGCGCGACCCGGCGGTTCGCCGCGACCACGCGCGGTTCGCTACTAACCGACCTGCAAGCCGTGCTGGCTCCGGAAATGGCACACCGGGCTGGTTTGCTCGCCGCGCGGATGAGTACGCCGTCAGAGAGTGTCGCAACGGCGGCCGACCTTCTGGAGAAGGCCGCCCGCAACCGCCACGCGGGGTGACGTCCACTCTGCCCGCCGCATCCCGGCAAGGTAGAGTTCGGCGTTGTGTGGACAACCGTGGTGCTACTCGGCCTCGCGGTGAGCATCGAGCCCGCACGCATCGCACTGATCGCACTGCTGCTGACCCGGCCCCGGCCCGCGCGTCACTTGGCGGTCTTCCTCTGCACCGGCCTGGCGATGAGCCTCAGCGTCGGCTTCACGGTGCTGTTCATCTTCCATCACAGCTTCCTGAGCAAGGGCGATCTCAATCCGGCCCTCATCCAGATCGGCATCGGCGTCGTCGCCGTGCTTCTCGGCGCCCTCTTGATGTCGAAGATTCCGCTGCGCCAGTTCTCCCGCAAGGAGATGGCCGAGGTGCCGGCCGGCGGCGCCAACGAAACCGTCCTGGAAGTCGAGCAAGAACTGGCACCGGGCCGGTTCAAGCGACTGACCACCAGGGTGCGCGCGTTCGTGCAGGGCGAATCGTCCTGGTTCTCCGGGTCCATCGGCGCCGCCCTGGCGATGCCGAGCGTCGACTACATGGCCCTGCTGGCGCTGATCATCGCGTCGAAGACCCCGCCGGCCGAGCAGGCCGCGGCCCTGGTCACCTTCCTGCTGCTGGCCAGTTGGGCGGCCGTCATCCCGCTGCTCAGCTTCATGGTCGCACCGGCCAAGACCCGAGTGTGGGTGCAGCGCTTCAACGACTGGATCCGCACCCGCACCCGCAGGCATGCGGGCATGTTCGTCACGGTGGTCGGAGTGATCCTGGTCGGGGTCGGCCTGCACGGCCTGTGACCCCGCGAGTCACTCGATGACGGCGTTGAGCCCGAATTCGGTCAGTGTCTGATCCACCAGGCCCCGCAGCCGCTGCTTGGTGTTCTCGGCGCCGATCTCGTAGGCCTCGATCGAGATCACGACCTTGCCGTTGATCCGCGCGGACACCACGACAAGCTGACCGTGTGAACGTTCGATCTCCCGCCGCGTCACGTTCTGGTCGAGGGCCCTCAGGACGACCTTCTCCGCGGTGGTGCCGTCGACCTGGGCGATCTGCGGAGGCAGATCCCCGAGGTTCGAGCAGGACACCGGGAGGTCCTCGGAGTAGGAGAACAACAGCTCGGCCACTCCCTTGACGGCGACCTGAGGAAGCCATGGCATCAACGGGAAGAGTTGCATCGCCGGGTCGGTCTGTTCCTTGGCCAGCTGCCGTGACTCACGCACGACGGCACGCGACTCGGTGAGGTCGACGGTCACCTTCTCCGGGTCGACGGTGGCGTTGGCGAAAGCCATTGCCAGCGCGCGGTCGTCCTCAAGGCTCTCGCGCAGGTTGATCGCGATCACCAGCGACACCGCGCCGTCGGACTTACGGCGCCGGCCCATCCGCTCGGCGACCTTCGCGGTGACGCCGACGAGCAGCGAATAACCGTTGCCGCCAAGGCTTTCCGCACGGGCATCCCACTCGGGGAGGTCGACGAACGCGGCCACCGAGGGCACGTGGACGATCTCGTCCAGGCCGGATTGATCGACGCGCCTGCGGCGGGACTGGATCACGTCGCGCCGCTTGCTCCACAGCAGCTTCGCTCCGATGGCCAGCGCCCGACGCGTCTCGGGCAGGTCCCGCAGCGCCTGCCGTGCGTCGGCGGTCAGCGCCTGGCGCCGGGGCCGCGAGCCGGGGCGGCCATACCCACCGTCGCGGACATTGCCGGTGACGGCCTCGAAGATCGCCAGCCCGGCGGCGGTGCCGTCGCCGATCACATGCGACGCCACGATGCTGACAGCGGTGGCGCCGTCGGTCAGCGGCTGGACCACCAGGTACCAGGTGGGTCCGTGTTCGGGGTCGATCGGGAGCGTCGCGAGCTCGTCGGCCCAGTCCATGAGTTCGTCACGCGGACGCGGCGTCTCGTTGAACTGGATCTCCGACGGCGCCTCGCGGGGTTGGACCCACCGCGGCCTGCCGAACGGCAGCGGCGAACGCTCGATCCGCCTGCCGCCCAGCGAGTCGGCGATGTTGCGGTGGAATCGTCGCAGCCCCTCGACGTCGATGGGATGTTCGTACACCCACACGGCTTGCATGAGCTGCCCGCGCCCGGTGGCACGCATCAGCTCGAAGGCCGTCTGATCGAAGAACTCGAGCCGATGTTCTTGCGACTCAGCACTCACTGCGCAACCTCACTCGACGATGCCGGACAGTTCGAACTCTGCCAGGGTCTGGGCGATCACCTCACGCAGGCGGTGACGTGAGTTGTCGGCGCCCGGCTGGTAACTCATCACGGGAACGATGACCATACCGCCGACGCGCGCCGACGCCACCGTCATCAGGCCGCGCCGCCGTTCGAGGACGTCGAGGGTGAGGTTGCGGTCGACGCCGCCGAAGTAGAAGCGCTCGCACGGTGTCCCGTCGAGTTGCAGCAGATCGTCGGGGACGTCCCCCATGTTCGAACAGGACACCGGCACGTCGGCGGAGAAGTTGAAGGCCATGTCGGCCATCCGGCCCATCGCCCGCTTGGGCAGGAACGGGATCAGCGGGAGCAGCTCGACCATCTCGTCGGGCTTCTCGCGCGCGGTGATCAAACCCTTCTTGATCGCCGAACGTGCGCCGGACAGATCCTTGGCGACCGGGCCCGGGTCGAATGTCACGTTGGCGATCGTCACGACATTGCCGCCGGTGTCACCGGGGCTGTCGCGCTCGCTGACCGGAATCATCAGCGTCGCCGCACCGTCACTGGCTCGGGTGCGGCCCAGGTTCTGCGCCAGCTTGCCGGCAAATCCGGCTACCAGTGAAAAATGGTTCCCACCAAGGTCGCTCGCGCGCTGATCCCACAGTTCTTTGTCGATGACGGCGGTCGTGAACGCAATCATGACGGGCTGCCCAGCACCATGAGCGGGCGCCGACACCGGCTCGCTCGGGCGCACCAGCTCGGCCTTGCGACGGGTTGCGACTTTGGCCGCCTTGACCAGGGTCCGCCCGATCTCCGGCAGGTCGGATCCGAGCTGACGAAGATCCTCCAACACCGCGCGTGAGCGGGTGCGGGAATTCCGCGGCGGATAACCGAGATCCGTGCCGGCGCCGTGGACCGCGGCGATGACCGACGCCACCACGCCGCCGCCGTCGACGACGGTGTGCGACACGACCAGGCTCACCGCGGTGTTCCCGTCGGTGAACGACTGGACGCCAATCCGCCAGGCCGGCGAATATTCGGGGTCGAGCGGCAGCTCCACCTGCTCATGCGCCCAGTCCCACAACTCCTCACGGGGACGCGGCTGCTCGGCGATCTCCAGCGGCGCCTGCGGCCCGGCCACCGACACCCACCGGTGCCGGCCGAACGGCAGCGGTGAGGTCTCGACCAACCGGCCGACGAGCCCGCGGCCGAAGTTCTGGTGAAATCGCCGAACACCGTCCAGGTCGACGGGATGCTCGTAGATCCAGATGAGCTGCATGACGGCCTCTTGGCCGGCGCCACGCAGCGCCAACAACAACGCCTGATCGGCGTACGGCACTACGTTGTCAGGTTTGGGCTTCCCCACCGGGTCAGACCGTCGCGATGGACACGCGAGACGACGAGACCAGCTCGGAACGGCCGTCGGCCACCCGGAGATAAATGCACTTCATCAGCTCGACGAACTCGGCGACCGATTCGCGGGCGATCGGGTTGTCCGGGTAGGCGACGGTGATGATCGTGCCCTCGGTACGACGGTTCACCCACATGCCGACCTGATTGGCAGCGCCCAGATCGGTGTAGATGTGCCCGTTCTGGGCGTACCACTGCGACATGATGACCGGGTTCAGCGGCGGCAGACCCACATCGAGGTAGGACAGCATCGGGACGCCGGGACCAGCAGGCCGGATGCGCGGTGTGTCCTCGGTGTCAGCGAGCTCATAGACCCGCTCGATCGGCACGTTGGCCAGCGGCATCCCCGAGTCGAAGGACTCCTGGGCGGCCCGGGCGACCTCGGCGAAATTGCGCGCGGCGACCGGCACCGACAGCGGAACCACGCCGGTGAACCAGCCCGTGGTCATGAACTCCGCTGGGGTGCTGCGGGTGGTGGTCGGGGTGATGACGTAGTAGTCGTCGTCGCCGGTCAGCTGCCGGTGGGCGAGCGCCGCGGCGGCGAACACACCGCCGATGAACCGGGCGCCGGCCGCGGTGCAGGCCGACTCGAAGCGGTCCGACTCGTGCTCGTCCATGAGCTGCACGGTGAGCAGGTCACCGCTGCAGTGCACCGACGGATCGCCCAGCGGCAGCGGGAACGTCGGCATGGTGCCGCCGTTGCTCTCCAGGAAGTCCAGCCAGCCGCGGACATCGGGCGAATCCATGGTCAGCTGCTCGGTGTACTCGTGCTGACGCGCGCAGTAGTCCTGGTAGCTGCCGGCATCGGGCAGGCGCAGCGGTGCTCCGCCGCCGGCCAGGGCCTCGTAGTTCATGTGCATTTCCACGAACAGCGCCATCATCAGCATCGCGTCGGCGTGCAGGTGGTCGACGCTGACGTAGAACGTGAAGTGATCGTCCCGCTGGATCACGCCGAACCGGAAGCAGTCCCACTCCAGCGGGCTCGGGGTGTCGAGCACGTGCTTCTTCCACTGCGCGGAATTCATCTCGCCGTGCTTGGTGGCCACGAACTGGATGTCGTTCGGGTTCTCGACGGTGTGCCGGACCAGCCGGTCGGTGCCGCTGTCATCGGCGACGAACTCGAACCAGCTGTGGAACGTGTCATGCCGACGCAGGTAGGCGTTGATGACGAAGGTCATCGCGCGCACGTCACACTTCCCCGGCATGTTCCACGCCGGGATCAGCAGCCGCGCCATCTCCAGGCCGTTGGCCGTGTGATTGCGGTAGCTCCGAATGTGCTGACCCTGCTGGTAGCTCGCAGGCACATCGCTGACCGGCGCGTCCTGAACCTTCTTCAGGCACGCCGGTGACGGGCTCCACGACACGACCTTGCCTGGCGCGTCCACCCAGTCATGGATTGCGGTAAGTGCAACCACCCTAAATACCCCTTCGACCCAGTTAGCGGGATGCAGCTGACGTGATGACGCCGGCCAGTGTTTCGCACAGGCTCTCGGCCAACGACCGGACAGTCGTTATGTCCATCGATCGGACACGTATTCCCGTTTCAGTTTCAATACGCGTTCTCAGTTCCAGGTTGCCCAGTGAGTCCAGACCGTATTCGGAAATCGGCCGGTCAGGATCAATCGAGCGACGCAAAATCAGGCTGAGCTGCTCGGATACCAGACGACGCACCCGAGTCGGCCATTCCTCGACCGGCAGCTCGTGCAACTCCGCGCGGAACGTGCTGGTGTCCGCAGGACGGTCGCCGCTGGCCTTGAAAGCCTCGGCGAACGGGCTGCGGGCGGCCAGATCGGTCAGCCACGGCGTCCCGATCATCGGCGCGTACCCGCTGTAGGCGCGGTCGTGGCGCAGCAGCGCCTCGAAAGCGCGAGCACCCTCGTCGGGGCTGATCATCGTGGTGTCGCCGGAGGCAGCCAGGTGCTTGCCCGCACCGATCTGGTCCCACGCCGCCCACGCGATCGCCGTGGCAGGCAGCCCCTGCGAACGACGCCAGTGGGTGAACCCGTCGAGCCAGCTGTTGGCCGCGGCGTACGCGCCCTGTCCCGGCGAGCCCATCAGGGCAGCCGCCGAGGAGAACGAGCAGAACCAGTCCAGCGGCTGTGCCGTGGTGGCCCGATGCAGGTGCCAGGCACCGTAGACCTTCGGAGCCCAGTCCCGGTCGATCAGCTCGTCGGTGATGTTGGGCAGGATGGCGTCCTCGACGACGGCGGCCGCGTGCAGCACACCACGCACCGCCATACCGGTCGCGGTGGCCACCGTCACCAGGCGGTCGACCGTCTCCGACAGCGCGATGTCGCCGCTGACGACCTCGACCTGCGTTCCGGCGGCCCGCATGCGCTCGATCTCGACGAGCGCCTCCGGCTTCGGCTCCGACCGCGAGTTCAGCACAATCCGGCCGCAGCCGGCGTCGGCCATCTTCGAGGCGAGGAACAAACCAAGCCCGCCGAGGCCGCCGGTGATGATGTACGAGCCGTCGCGGCGGAACACCTTGGCCTGCTCCGGCGGCACCACCACACTGCTGTGGCCCACCTTCGGCACCGACAGCAGCAGCTTGCCGGTGTGCTCGGCCGCACCCATCACGCGGATGGCGGTGGCGGCGTCGGCCAGCGGGTAGTGCGTGGTCTCGGGCTGCGGCAGCACACCTTCGGCGGTCATCCGGTAGACGGTGTTCAGCAGCTCGCGGATCTGCGCGGGATGCGTGGTGGCCATCAGCGCCAGGTCGACGCCGTAGAAGGACAGGTTCTTGCGGAACGGGAACAGCCCGAGGCGGGTGTCACCGTAGATGTCCTTCTTGCCGATCTCTACGAACCGTCCGCCGAAGGCCAGCAGGTCGACGCCGGCCCGCTGGGAGGCACCGGTCAGCGAGTTCAGCACGATGTCCACGCCGTAGCCGTCGGTGTCCCGGCGGATCTCCTCACCGAAGGCGGCGCTGCGTGAGTCGTAGACATTGGTGATGCCCATGCCGCGCAGGATGTCGCGGCGCTCCTCGGTGCCGGCGGTGGCGAAGATGTCCGCGCCGAAGTGGCGGGCGATCGCGATCGCGGCCTGACCCACACCGCCGGTCGCGGAGTGGATCAGCACCTTGTCGCCGGCCTTGATCTTGGCCAGGTCGACCAGGCTGTACCAGGCGGTGGCCGAGGCGGTGGACACCGCCGCGGCCTGATCGTCGCGCAGTCCGGACGGCAGCGTGACGGCCACGTCGGCGTCGCAGGTCACGAATGTGCCCCAGCAGCCGTTGGGCGACATACCGCCCACGTGATCGCCGACCCGGTGCGAGGTGACGTCGGGACCGACCGCGGTGACCACACCGGCGAAGTCGATACCCAGCTGCGGGTGCAGACCCTCGAAACTCGGGTAACGGCCGAAGGCCAGCAGCACGTCGGCGAAGTTGAGGCTGGACGCGGTGACCGCGACCTCGATCTGGCCCGGTCCCGGCGGGATCCGGTCGAACGCTGCCAGCTCCAGGGTCTGCATGTCACCCGGGACGCGGATCTCCAGACGCATGCCGTCGCGGGAGTGGTCGACGACGGTGGTGTAGCGCTCGTCCGGCTGCAGGGGGCTCGGGAACAGGTGCGCGGAGTACCACTCGCCGGCGCGGAAGGCGGTCTCGTCCTCCTCCGAACCGGTGAGCAGTGCGCGGGCGACCAGCTTGGCGTCGACGTCGTCGTCGACGTCGATCTGGCTGGGCCGCAGCTGCGGGTATTCGGCGCCGATCACGCGCAGCAGACCCCGCAGGCCGGCTTGCTCGAGGTTGGGCCGGTCGTCGGCCAGCACCGTCTGGGCGTTACGGGTGACGACATGCAACCGCGGCGGCTCGCCTGCGGTGTCGGCGAGCTCGCGGGCGATCCGGACCAGGTGGCGCACCTGCTCCCCGCCGCGTAGCGGCATCTGCTCTTCCGGGCAGCCTGCGATGCGCGCCGGGGACACCACGACGACGTTGTCGAACCCGCCCTCCGCGAAGTACGACGCGAGCCGCTCGGCGTTGCCGACGTGGTCGGCCTGCTGCGGCCAGGACATGGTGGTGACGTCGGCGTCGTTGAGCTTGAGCGCATCGGTGAGGGCCGAGGCCAACAGGTCAACGGTGTCGGAGGTGCTGACCAGCAGCCAGGTCGCCGAGTTGTTCTGGGTGACCTCGGCGAGCTGATGCCGGCGCCACTCGATGCCGAGCAGGCGCTCGTTGAGCACCCGATCGCCCTCGTTGCTCTCCGACATGCCGCTGCCCATGCGCAGACCCTCGACGGTGAACAGCACCGTGCCGTAGTCGTCGAGCAGGTCGATGTCGGCCTGGACAGTGGAGCCGTCGAGTGAGGTCACGCGGGTCAGGCAGTAGCGGGCGTTGCGCACCGCGCCGTGCACGCGCAACCGGTCCACGCCGAGCGGCAGCAGCAGCGCGCCCGTGCCGGAGGCCTGTACACCCGGGTGGGCCGCAACCGACTGGAAGCAGGCGTCCAGCAGTGCCGGGTGGACGCCGTACGAGGTCTGCTGGTTGCGGATCGAGGTCGGCAAGCCGATCTCGGCCAGCACCGTGTCCGCGTTCTCGTCGGCGGCGTTGACAGCCTGTAGCGCGGTGAACGCCGGGCCGAACTGGACGCCGCGGCCGTCGAACCACTGGCGAACCCCATCGCCGTCGGCGCGGGTGGGATGGGCGCTCTGCAGCGCATCCATGTCGTAGGGCTGCGGCTGCACGTCGGCCTCGCGCGCGGTCAGTACCGCGCTGGCGCGTTGCTCACGCTCGCCGTCGATGTCGGTCTCCACGGTGAACTGCAGGACGCCGGGGCTTTCCGCCGAGGCGGTGGCGCTGACCGGGGTCAGGTCCTTGAGCAGCAGCATCGCGTCGAACGTCACGTCGCGGACCTCGGCGTCGTCACCGAAAACGGTGCGCGCGGCGGCCAGTGCCATCTCGCAGTAGGCCGCGCCTGGCAGCGCAGCGACGTTGTTGATCTGGTGATCGACCAGCCACGGGTGCGCGCCGGTGCCGACCTCGGCCGCCCAGGCGTGGCGCTCGGGCTCCTCCAGCAGGCGGACATGCGACCCCAGCAGCGGGTGGGCCGCGACCAGGTGGGCTCCGCGGGTCTGGTTCTCCCCGCCGTCCGGAATCAGCACCAGGTTGCGGTGGGCCCAGGTGGGCAGCGGGGCATCGACGAGGCGGCCGACAGGGTAGAGCACCGAGAAGTCGACCCGCGCTCCGGCGGAGTACAGGTCACCGAGGAACTCGCCCATGCCGTGCGGCACGTCCTGGCCGCGTCGCATGCCTGCCAGCGCGGCGACGGAGATGTCCAGCGTGGCAGCGGTCTGGTCGATCGCGCGGATCAGCAGCGGGTGCGGGGACAGCTCTCCGAACACCCGGAACCCGTCTTCCAGCGCGGTCTGCACGGCGGCCGAGAACCGGACCGTGTGGCGCAGGTTGTCCACCCAGTAGTCGGCGTCGCAGTACGGCTGCTCGCGCGGGTCGAACGAGGTCGCCGAGTAATAGGGCACCTCGGGGGCCATCGGGCTGATGTCGTCGAGCATCTCGGACAGCTCGTCGAGGATGGGGTCGACCTGCGGCGAATGCGACGCCACGTCGACGTTGACCTCGCGGGCCATGATCTCGCGGGCTTCCCAGCCCGCCACGATCCGGCGGACGGTCTCGGTGTCGCCACCGATCACCGTCGACTTGGGCGACGCGACGACGGCGACCACCACGTCCTCGATGCCCTGCTGTTCGAGTTCTTCACGGACCTGCTGCGCGGGCATCTCGACCGACGCCATCGCTCCCCCGCCGGCCAGTCGCAGGCACAGCAGCGATCGACGGCAGATGACCTTGACGCCGTCCTCCAGGGACAGCGCGCCGGAGACGACGGCGGCGGCGACCTCACCCAGTGAGTGGCCGATCACCGCTCCGGGCTGGAACCCGTAGGAGCGCATCGTGGCGGCCATCGCAACCTGGACCGCGAAGATCGTGGGCTGGACTCGATGGATGCCCTCGACGGTCTCGGGAGCGGTCATCGCCTCGGTGACCGAGAAGTCGGATTCGGCGGCGATCAGTGGCTCGATCTCGGCGATCTTCGCGGCGAAGACCGGTTCGGTGGCCAGCAGACCGGTGCCCATCGACGCCCACTGCGAGCCCTGCCCGGAGAAGATCCACACCGGGCCGCGGTCGTCCTGACCGACGGCGGGCTGGAACGGGTCGTCGCCCTCGGCGACGTGGCGCAGGCCGGCGATCAGCTCGGCGCGATCGTCGGCGATGACCGAGGTGCGCAGCGGGCGGTGTCCGCGACGTCGGGCCAGCGTGTAGCCCAGGTCCCGCAGCGATAGGTCCTCGCCTGCGCTCTCGACCCAATCGGCAAGGCGCGCCGCGGTGTTGCGCAGCTCCTCCACCGAGCTCGAGCACACCGGGAAGACCAGCAGCTCCTTCGCGGCGTCGGGCTTGGCCGACTCGACGACCACGGGGGCCTCGGGGGCCTGCTCGAGAATCACGTGCACGTTGGTGCCCGACATGCCGTAGGACGAGACGCCTGCGCGGCGCGGTCCACCGTCCTTGGGCCAGGGGATGTTCTCGGTCGGGACGAACATGCCCGTCTTGACCTTGGCGTTCTTCTCCGACAGCTGGGTGAAGTGCACGTTTTGCGGCACGACGCCGTGATGGACGGCCAGCACAGCCTTCATCAGACCCAGGACGCCCGCCGCGGACTCGGCGTGGCCGAAGTTGCTCTTGACCGACGTCAGCGCACAGGGACCGTCGGTGCCGTAGACGGTGGAGACGCTGTTGAACTCGATGGTGTCCCCGACCGGTGTGCCGGTGCCGTGCGCCTCGACCATGCCGACGGTGGTGGGGTCGACGCCGGCTGCGTCCAGTGCGGCCTGGAATACGGAGACCTGCGCGTCGCGGGATGGGGTCAGGATGTTCTCGGTGCGGCCGTCCTGATTGGAGGCGGTGCTCTTGATGACAGCCAGCACCCGATCGCCGTCACGCTGGGCGTCGTCGAGGCGCTTGAGGACGACGATCCCGCAGCCCTCGGAGCGGACGAATCCGTCGGCGGCGACGTCGAAGGAGTGGCAGCGTCCGGTGGGCGACAGCATGCCCTGCCCCGACGACGAGGCGTAGAGGCGCTGATCCAGCATCAGCATCACGCCGCCGGCCAAGGCCATGTCGCTTTCGCCCTCGTGCAGGCTGCGGCAGGCCTGATGCACCGCGACCAGACTCGAGGAGCAGGCGGTGTCGGTGGTCAGCGCCGGGCCGTGCAGCCCGAGCGCGTGCGAGATGCGGCCCGAGGCCATGCTGAACGGGTTGCCGGTGAAGGCATAGGCCTGATCGAAGGCGCCGGCGTCGCTGGTCACCATGGCGTAGTCGTCGTGGGACATTCCGATGAAGACACCGGTGGACGTGCCGGACAGCGAGGACGGGGTGAAGCCCGCCTGCTCGACGGCCTCCCAGCTGGTCTCCAGCAGCACGCGGTGCTGCGGATCCATCGCGGTGGCCTCGCGCTCGTTGATGCCGAAGAAGTCGGGATCGAAACCGGTGACGTCGTCGATGAAGGCACCCCACTTCGACACCGACCGGCCGGGCACGCCGGGCTCCGGGTCGTAGAGGTCGTCAGCATCCCACCGGTCGGCCGGAACTTCAGTGACCAGATCGGCGCCGTCGAGCAACGCTTCCCACAGCTTGTGAGGAGAGTCGATACCACCGGGCAACCGGCACGCCATGCCGACTACGGCAATGGGGGTGACAGATGTCTGACGCACGTCCGCTCACACCTCTCTTGGCACTTGCCAAGGCAACCCAACCCGACCTTGTAGCTCCGCGCGCCACGTCAAAGTTGCCAATGTCCTCGGTAGCCTAGCTGTTTTTCGTTAAGTGCGCGACAAATGTTTCGAGTTTTTGATTAGGGTTTGGGCAAAGTGACCTTTGGCCCTAAGGGGTTGGCTGGTCCGGCGCATATCTGATTGCTGTCCATTCCCTCGCGGCACCCGACGAGACAGCTGCAGCGCTTTATCGAGAGATTCTAAAAATCGGCTCTACCTGCAACTTTGCAAACTCTTTGCCATCTGGGCAAACCCTCACGCACCGCCGACAACCCCGTTCTGAGGGCCAAGCGCGAAGTTGCAGGGTGTTTACTATCGCAATACAGTCACAATTTGGCATCGGAGGCGTTATAGCAAATTTAGGATATGGGGTCACCGGAAAAGCCTCCACGCCGAATCCGAATTGCCTGCCAACCACCATTCAATAATGCCGTACGTCGCACTCAGCCGTGCCCTGCAGCTGCGTGATAGCGTAGCGTCCCTGAGAGTTTCCGCTACCGCGCCTCAGCATCAGAAAACCCTCTAGCCTGCAGTTACCGTTCCGTTACACAGGAGATGGCTACTAACCTGAGAGTAGGCTGAGATTTCGATATCAGAAACCGGGAAAACGTGATTCAGGCCACATTTACTCGTCAGCGTAGGTGTCAATTCCACCTTCCCTGATATTTCACAGCGCGAGGCAGCAAACGGTTCTGGATAAATGACCGGCTATTCGCAGATAATTGGCGAACTTTTCCCAGAACAGAATCTTTAGCGCGGTTCAGCCGCTACCCGGTGACATTTATCACCCGTTTAAGGGCGTCTTGTGAACTCCCTGTGAAAGTTAGCTGGAGCCCCGACCGGGGACGTTTGGCGAGGCCGGCGTCGGTGCCGTGGAACCCTCCGACCAGGCAACTTCCCGAACATCGGGGTTTCACAGCAAGGGCTCAGAACGGTGATGTGACGCGGAGCTAACCCGCGACGACCCCCGACATCGGCCGCGGGAAGCGAGCACCGAACTCGGCGACCGGCACGAAGCCGTGCTTGCGAGCCGACGCGGCGCCGCGCCGGATCAGTGCGGCCGTTGTCACGAAGCCAGCCTGGTCAGCCAGCACGAAGGGGGTCAGCAGCCGGTTGTGTACGAAACTGAATGACAACCCCGCCTCCGGAATTGCCCAGCCGAGCGACCCGCCGAGTCCGACATGACCGAAGCCGGGCAGCACGCCCGGAATGGGCAGTGCGTGATAGCCGAGGTGGAATGCCAGCGGCAGGATCAAATTGCGATCCGGGGTGAGATTGCGCCGGCCCGTCAGGCCGGCCACCAATTCCGCGGACAGGAAGCGCTTGCCGTCGATCTCGCCGCCGTTGGCGATGGCGCCGTACATACGGGCCAGGCTGCGTGCCGTCGCGACCCCGTTGGCCGCCGGCAGCTCGCTGTCCAGCAACGGCATGGCGCCCTGGACCGTCGACCGCATGCCGGGGAAGTACATGGAGCCGAAGATGGCAGACAGCTCGAAGGCCGCGATCCTGGGCGCGACGCTGTTGAAGAACGGGTTCGGGATGTTCATCTGCGGCCCGATGATCGACGCCGCTTTCGTCGGTGCGCCCGCCGGCGGGCGGCCCAGGTGGATCCCGTCGGTGTCGAGCGGTGCGGCCACCTCGGTGCGGATCAGCTCACGCATCCCGATCCCGGTGACCGCACGCGCCAGCCCGGACAGCAGCCAGCCGTAGGTGAGCGCGTGGTACGCGGGCTTGCCGAAATTCCGGCCGACCGGCGCCGCCGCGATGCGCTCCTCCATGACCACATGGTCGAGCAGGTCGCGCCTGCGCACTCCTCGCAGATGTGCCAGACCGGCGCGGTGCTGCATCATGTCGCGCACGGTGATCGCGGACTTGCCGTTGGCGCCGAACTCCGGCCAGTACTCGGCCACGGGTGCGTCGTAGTCGATGAGGCCGCGGTCGACGAGTCGGTGGATGACGGTCGAGGCCACACCCTTGGTCGCCGAGAACACCATCGCGCCGGTGTCGGCCGACCAGCGCTGCCGTCCCCGCCGGTCCGACCAACCGGTCCAGACGTCGACCACCGGCTGCCCATCGAGGTAGACCGCCAGCGCGCCGCCCCCGAACCGGGGATGCGGGAACATCGCGGAGAAATTGCGCAACGCCCAGGCGAAGTGCGGATCCGCGGCGCCCTGCAGCCCGTGGGGCAGTGCGTCGTGTCCGAGAATCGCCTGAGTCACAGCTGAGAATTTAATCGGTCTAAGCACACCTGTAACAAATTGTTGCCATTTTGTTAGCTTGGCGCGCGGGGCGTCAGTTTGACTGGTCGGCCGCGCTGAGGATTCGCTGCGCGGCCAGCGCGGGGGTCAACTCACCGTCGCGCACCTGACGCTCGATCTCGGCGCGCTGCGCCCGCACGGCCGGATGGTTCAGCACCCGGTCGAGGACCGCGTCGCGCACCATCGACCACGTCCAGTCCACCTGCTGCGCGCGCCGGCGGGCGTCGAACTCGCCCGCCTTGGTCAACACGTCGCGGTGTTGGCACACCGTGTCCCACATCTCCCGCAGCCCGGTACCCTCCACCGCGCTCATCGTCAAAACTGGTGGGCGCCAGAGTGTTTCACGGGGATAGATCAACCGTATCGCGGCGGTCAGCTCACGAGCGGCCGCCTTGGCCTCGGTCGCGTGCTTCCCGTCGGCCTTGTTGACCACGACGATGTCGGCGAGTTCCAGCACACCCTTCTTGATGCCCTGAAGCTGGTCGCCGGTGCGGGCCAGGGTCAGGAAGACGAAGGTGTCCACCATGTTGGCGACGGCCACCTCGGACTGCCCGACGCCGACGGTTTCGACCAGGATCACGTCGAATCCGGCGGCCTCGACGAGCACCACCGTCTCCCGGGTCGCCTTGGCCACCCCGCCCAGCGTCCCCGAGGTGGGCGACGGCCGGATGTAGGCGTCCGGGTGCACGGCGAGCTTCGCCATCCGGGTCTTGTCGCCCAGAATCGAGCCGCCGGTGCGCGTGGACGAGGGGTCGACGGCCAGCACCGCGACCCGGTGCCCCTGCTCGATGAGGTACATCCCCAGCGCCTCGATGGTGGTCGACTTGCCCACCCCGGGGACGCCGGTGATCCCTACGTGAAGCGCCTTCCCCGCATCGGGCATCAGCTCCAGGAGCAGCTGCTGGGCCTGATCGCGGTGATCGGCGCGGGTCGACTCGACCAGCGTGATGGCCCGCGACAGCGCTGCACGATCGCCGCCGCGGATCGCCTCGGCCAGTCCGGGGATGTCGGGCATCAGGACAGGCTGTAGCCGAGCCGCTCGGCGAGCTTGTGCAGCAGATCGACCGCGGCGTCGGCGATCACCGTGCCGGGCGGGAAGATCGCCGTCGCGCCGGCGGCATAGAGCTCGTCGAAATCGCCGGGCGGGATGACACCGCCGACGACCACCATGATGTCGGGTCGGCCCACCTCGGCCAGTGCGTCGCGCAGCGCAGGCACCAGCGTCAGATGACCGGCGGCCAGCGACGACACCCCGACCACGTGCACGTCGTTGTCGGCGGCCTGGCGCGCGACTTCCTCCGGGGTGGAGAACAGCGAGCCGACGTCGACGTCGAAGCCGATGTCGGCGAACGCGGTGGCAATGACCTTCTGGCCGCGGTCGTGGCCGTCCTGGCCCATCTTGGCGACCAGGATCCGTGGCCGGCGACCGTCGGCCTCGGCGAACTTCTCCACCAATTCGGTTGCGGTGCTCACGTTCTGGGCCTTCCCGACCTCGTCGCGGTACACCCCGGCGATGGTGCGGATCTCGGCCTGATGCCGGCCGTACACCTTCTCCAGGGCGTCGGAGATCTCGCCGAGGGTGGCCTTGGCGCGGGCGGCATTGATCGCCAGGGCCAGCAGGTTGTTGCCCAAGCCGTCCTCCCCGGCCGGACCCGAGGCAGCCGCGGCACGGGACAGGTCATCCAGCGCGGCCTGCGTCGCGTGCTCATCGCGCTCACTGCGCAACTGCGCCAGCTTGGCGATCTGCTCGGCGCGCACCCGGCTGTTCTCGACCTTGAGGACCTCGATGTCCTGGTCCTCGTCGACCTGGTACTTGTTGACGCCGATCAGCGGCTGAGCACCCGAATCGATGCGCGCCTGCGTGCGCGCGGCGGCCTCCTCGATGCGCAACTTCGGGATGCCCTCGTTGATCGCCTGCGCCATACCGCCGTGCTCGGCGACCTCCGCGATGTGCGCCCGGGCCTTCTCCGCCAGCTGGTAGGTCAACCACTCCACGTAATAGGAGCCGGCCCACGGATCGATCGGCCGCGTGGTGCCCGACTCCTGCTGCAGCAGCAACTGGGTGTTGCGCGCGATACGCGCAGAGAAGTCGGTGGGCAGCGCCAGCGCCTCGTCGAGGGCGTTGGTGTGCAGCGACTGGGTGTGTCCCTGAGTCGCGGCCATCGCCTCGACGCAGGTCCGCGCGACATTGTTGAACGCGTCCTGGGCGGTCAGCGACCACCCGGAGGTCTGCGAATGCGTGCGCAGCGAGAGCGATTTGGGATTCGTGGCGCCGAACTCGGCAACGAGCTCACTCCACAGCAGCCGACCCGCCCGGAGCTTGGCGACCTCCATGAAGAAGTTCATCCCGATACCCCAGAAGAACGACAGCCGCGGCGCGAACTTGTCGACGTCCAGCCCGGCGTCGCGGCCGGCCTTGAGGTATTCCACACCGTCGGCCAGCGTGTAGGCCAGCTCGAGATCGGCTGTGGCCCCGGCTTCCTGGATGTGATATCCCGAGATCGAGATGGAGTTGAACTTCGGCATCTTGGCGCTGGTGTAGGCGAAGATGTCGGAGATGATCCGCATCGAAGGCTTCGGCGGATAGATGTAGGTGTTGCGGACCATGAACTCTTTGAGGATGTCGTTCTGGATGGTCCCGGCCAGCTTGTCCGGCGACACCCCCTGTTCCTCGGCGGCCACCACGTAGAGCGCGAGGATCGGCAGTACCGCGCCGTTCATGGTCATCGACACGCTCACCGCGGAAAGGTCGATGCCGTCGAACAATTGGCGCATGTCGAGGATCGAGTCGATGGCGACGCCGGCCATCCCGACGTCACCGGCGACGCGCGGATGGTCGGAGTCGTAGCCGCGGTGGGTGGCCAGGTCGAAGGCCACCGACAGACCTTTCTGACCGGCGGCCAGATTGCGCCGGTAGAAGGCATTCGATTCCGCGGCGGTGGAGAACCCGGCGTACTGCCGGATGGTCCACGGCTGGTTGACGTACATGGTCGGGTACGGCCCGCGGATGAACGGCGGTTCGCCGGGGAAGCTGTCCAGCGGATATCCCGCGGCGACGACGGCGTCGCGGTCGGCGCCGACGTAGACCGGTTTGACGGCGATGCCTTCCGGGGTCTGCCACTCCAGCTGCTCAGCGGTGTAGCCGTGCGCCGATGCGGCAGCGGCGACGTGGTCGGCGACGGCGGCCTCGGAGGGCGCCGGTGCGGGCCGGTCGCCGTGCAGCGGTACGTCGGCGAAACTCGGTACGGTGCCCGTGGTTGACGCGGTCATGGATCAGGCCCCCAATCGGGTGAGCAGGGACGAAAGCGCTTCGATCGCATCGATTTTCGCGGTCAGGTAGCCGTCGGGACGAGCGGCGGCAGGCACGTCGGAGACCGCCTTCTCCGGGCCGGCCAGGTAGATCTGGGTCAGACCCGCGGCCCGCGCGGCCGCCACCACATCGGAGACGTCGGTGCCGTAGCGGGCGTCGGTGCCACAGAGCACCCCGACCGAGGCGCCGCTGTCGGTGACGGCGGCGCCGACAGTCACGGCATCGACGGTGCCTGGGTTGACGGTTTCGATCCCGCCGGAGGCCAGCAGATTGGCCGCGAACGTCGCACGGATGTTGTTCTCGGCCAGCGGGCCCAGCGGCAGCAACAGCACCTGGGGGCGAGCGCCCGTGCGGTCGAGGAAGGCGTCGGAGCGGTCCCGCAGCTCCTCGAACCCGGCCGCGTAGCGCCGGACGGTGTCCGACGAGTTGTAGTGCGGCAGCGGCGGTTCGGCGAGATTCGGGAACTCATTGATTCCAGTCACCGGTGTCCGTCGGTGGGCGATGTCGTCGGCCCGGCGCGCCCGTACCTGCTCGATCTGCTCGGCGACATGGTCGACCGCCGCGGTGAATCCGCCCCGGGACTCGATGTCCTGGAAGTGCGACCAGGCTTGTGCGGCAAGATTTCCGGTGAGGTCCTCGACATACCAGGAACCGCCGGCCGGATCGAGGACCCGCCCGACATGGGACTCCTCCAGCAGCAACAGCTGGGTGTTGCGGGCGATACGGCGGGCGAAGCCGGCGCTGATCCCGGGGAAACCGCTGGGGATCGCGACGTCGAACGGCAGCACCGTGACGGTGTCCGCGCCCCCGACCCCGGCGCCGAAGGCCGCCAGCGTGGTGCGGAGCATGTTCACCCACGGGTCGCGCTGGGTCATCATCGGCAGCGAGGTGACCGCATGCACGGTGGCGGCTCCGCTGTCCGGGTGGCCGAGGACGTCGGCGATCCGGGCCCAGAGTTGGCGGGCCGCACGGAATTTCGCGATCGTCAGGAACTGGTCGTCGTCGGCCACCAGCCGAAAGCTGATCTGGCGCAGCGCGTCGGAAACCTCGACGCCCGCGTCGGCCAGGGCCCGCACGTACTCGACCGCGGCCCCCAGCGCACCGGCGAGTTCCCACGCAGCGTTGGCGCCGCGGTTGTGGAACGCCGGCCCGTCGACGGTGATCGCGCGCACGCCGGGGCTGCCGGCCACGTTCGCGGCGACGCGGGTGACCTCATCGAGGGCCGGGGCCTCGGCGCCGCTGAGCGGCGCGGTCAGTGGGTCGGCACCCAGGTCGATCGACATCGTGGCGCGTTGGGCGTCGTCGGCGCCGGCGATCAGGGTCAGCACCGCCTCGGCGGCGGCGGCGAACTGCGCCCCGGCGTCCAGGATCACCGGAGCGAGCTCCAGGAAGACCCCCTCCAGCAGGCGGTCCAAATCGGCGGGGGCGACGCCGGTGTCACCGACGCGCAGCACCAGCGCGCTGACACCGTCGCCGAGGGCACCGAGCACCGCGGCGTTGCCGTCGGCGACCGTGCCGGAAACGCCTGGTCCGCCGAACACTTCGGCGACCTTCCAGCCTGAGACCACATCGCGGTGGGCGTCGCCGCCGCGGACGAAGGGCCAAGTGCCGGGCAACGGGGATTCGGGCAGCGCATCGAGTGCGGTGTAGAGGGGCCGGATCGCAAAGCCCTCGTAAGTGGGTGAGTCCAGCAGACTTTCGGGCTCGGCGGGCAGATCCGCCGGGTCCTTCCGGCTGCTCTTGGCCAGCACGCCGGCCACCGCGGTCCGCCAGCGGGCGCGGCCTTCCTCAACCTCTACTGACACCGGCAACTCCTGTTGTCGCAGCATGGGGCAGCCCGTCGCGGGACCAGCCATCAGACCATCAGGCTAAATGATCACTCCAGCCGTGACGTGGCCGACTACGGCTACCCGTCGGTAACCGGCGTCGCACCCGGCGCGTTCTCACCCGGGGGCCGTAACCTTGGTGAACGTGACGTCGAAGACCCGCAGCACGTGGCGCAGTGTGCGCTCAGCGGTGATCTCCACGGCGCGCCAGGTATCCCGGACGCGCCTCGTCGTCACCGCGGTCGCCGCTGTGATCCTCGTCGCAGTGGTGGTGCTGGTGCCGCTGCCGACCGCGGTGCAGCTGCGGGACTGGGCAACGTCGCTCGGCGTCTGGTTCCCGCTGGCCTTTTTCGCCGCCCACATCGTCGTCACGGTGTTCCCGTTCCCGCGCACCGCGTTCACCCTGGCCGCCGGCCTGTTGTTCGGTCCCGCGTTGGGCGTGGGGATCGCGGTGGTGGCCAGTGCGCTCAGCGCGCTGCTCGCACTACTGCTGGTGCGCGCCTTGGGCTGGCAGTTCAGCAAGCTGGTCAGCCACCCGGCCCTCGAGTCGGTGGATGCCCGGCTGCGCGCGCGCGGCTGGCAGGCGATTTTCTCGCTGCGGATGATCCCCGCCGTACCGTTCTCGGTGCTGAACTATGCCGCCGGCGCATCGGCCGTGCGGGTGATGCCGTACCTCTGGGCGACGTTGGCCGGCCTGATCCCGGGCACCACCGCGGTGGTGTTCCTCGGCGATGCCCTCACCGGCAACGTCAGCCCGCTGCTGGTGTTGGTGTCGGTGTGCACGGCGGCCGTCGGTATCGCGGGCCTGGTGTACGAGGTCCGGACGCATCGGCGAAGCCATGCCAACTAGCGGGGCACGGCGGCCGGGTGCCCGCGAAGCAGCTGCTCGATCCGATCCAACAACTGGGTCGGATCGGCACCGGCGCCGTCGTGCCACGTCACGAGGGCGCCGTACAGGTTGATCGGCTCCACGGTCAGTTGTAAACCGAGCAGCACTGTCTGGGGAGCGTCGGTGGTCGAATCGCCGTGGCGGTAGGCGATCTCGACCTGCAAAGCCTTGGCTCCGTTGACCGAGTTCGCGATCCATTTAGGCGTGATCGCCTCGACCTGATCCCGGGTGAGCTCGCCGGGCCGGATCTTGGGGTCGGCGACCCTGATGGTCAACGTCGACGGTGTGAAGCGCAATGAGCATCTGTTCCACATGCGGAAAGTGGCATAGGTCGCGAGGAGCGTCGAGAGGAGAAGGAGTATGCCGACGAATCGAAGCCACACTGGATTGCCAGGCACATACCCCGCATAAATGCCGGCGATCCCCATCAACGGAAGCGCGAAGTTCAACAGATAGGCGCTTGCCTCATACCAAGGAAGGTACCGGCAGACAATGTCGTCGGACGTTCGAGTGACACCCGCGCGCATTATGCGGCGTTTGCCCACGACACCGAAACTCGCGGCGCAGAGACCAAGTACAGCCCAGTACCACGCCATCCCTTTCAGAAATGCCAACACGGTCAGGAGTCCGAGCGCGACGCTGAAGCCGACCCGAAGCACCCCCGGCCACCGCCGATTAGTCCCGCTACCGACTGCCATCGTCTGCCTCCGGTTCCATTTCCGTCAGACTGGTACGAACGGTCAGTCGAATCGGCTCACGGACCACCGGCGAATCCCGTAGCGCGCTTGTAGTCAGTTGCACTATCAACGTCTTATCTTCCGACGCGACGATTCGGGACCGGCAGATACTGTCGAGGGGGCCGAATTCGTGAGCGAATTCCATTGCCAGTGTCCCCGCGATACCTGACCCCTCTACCGCCGCCGTGAGCTCTCGGCTTCGTTCGTGACATCCCGGTACCGACTGCAACTGCTGCTCAGCCAACATCATGAACACCTCCCCGCAGTCCAGCACGGCCTCGACGCGATGCATTGTCAGTACCGCATTGGGGCAGAACTCGTCCGCACGTGGATCACTGCGACATACCCAGACGGCTAACCCGGCAGCAGATTCGTACGGTTCCCAGCCTGGAGGCAATGCCACTTGAACCGCGCAATCGGGATACTGATCGACGGGGATCACCTCGATAGCTTGCTGGATAACAAACTCATCGAACCGCATCGCCGCCACCAGAAACAGAGCCCCGCGAAGCAGCAAGCGTCCTAATCGTCACTCCCACAACCACTCAACCGCCTTCGAGGCTCCAAGCGCGGCGAACGCCCCTACGCCGGCGCCGACGACCAGGCCCACCGCCGTCCCGGCGCCCGGGATGACCGATCCAATCGCCCCACCCGCGACGACATCGGCGAGAAAGCCGCCAGCTGCGCCGCCAGCAACTAGTGCAGCCCCAGTACCTGCCGCCTCGCGGGTGACCGCCTCGGGGACGGAGTTGCCGTCGTGGATGTCGGACATCACCGCCGGTATGGCGCTGGCCGCGCCCACCACTCCGCCGACGCGCGAGATTCCCCGCAGCTCGACGCCGCCGATCTTCATGTCCTCCAACCACTTCAGCAAGCCCGGGTCGGCCTTGCCCGGACCGGTACCGGGCGACTCGTTGATCAAGTTCAGCGCCGCCTGACGTACCCCGTCCGCCGTTCCGCCTGCGATTGCGCCGGCACCGCCGATCAACAGATCGGTCTTCGACGGGACCCAATGGTTGCCGTTTTCCCCAGCCGACTCGACGCCCTCCGAGGAGGTCGGTAGCAACATGTCGCTGAGCGAGCGCGGCGGACTACCCGCGGTACTGGTCGGTACACCGGACGGAATCGGCGTCTTCCCTGCTGCCATGTTGATGGCATTGGCCAGCGCCATGTCGACCAGGTTGGCTTCGGCCACGATCTTGTCGAGCCGGGGTTGCAGTTGCGCCTGCTTCAATTCGGCCTCCATCGGGTCGCGAACCTTCGGGCCGGGCAGCACGATGTCGGAGATCGGGTCGATCTCCATGTCCAACGACTCAGCATCGGCTTTCAGGCTCGCCAGCTCGCACTTGATGCGCTCGATGTTGTCCGCCGCGCTAGCCGCCGCATCGGCCACCCCCGACGCCTCGTTGCCATGCGCGTCGAGATCTTTGCGGGTCTGGCCGATCGCCGCCTTGGCCGCATCCGCCGCCTGTCCGCCCCAACTCTGGAAAGCGGGCAAGCTCGCCAGCCCAGCCGCTGCATCGAAACTGGCCTGGGCGCGACTGCTCGCAGCGTGGAATACCTCCCATACGTCGTCCGCATTCCAGCGCTCGATGTCGGCAACCGTCAGCGCCACCGGTAGCTCACCCGTCGGTCCGGCCGATAAGCACGTTTGCAGCCTGAGCCGGCGCCGCCAACGCCTCGCTGTGTCGCTGTTCCATCTCGGCAAAACCCTCAGCACTGGCATGCAGCCCCTGAGCGTGATCGCTGATCTTGTTCAACAACGCGGCCGTGGTGGTCAGCCATTGGTCGGAGAGGGCACTCATCGCCAGCGCCGAAGCGCCGTGCCAGCCAATCAACGCCGCATCGATTCGGCTCGCCGCGGCCTCATGCGCGGTCGCAACATCCTCGCCGTGTCCGACCACCGCGGCAGCCGAGGCCGCAACATCACCGATATTCACCTGAAGCGACATCACATCCCCCATCAGACGTGGACGCTTCTGGATATCAGCAAACGACGCTAGGGGGCCAGCCACCCGGGGGTGGCCCGGCCAGACTCACAGCAAACTGACAGCGGTGCGGCCGCCAGCTCCGGGTCTACTGCGGTTCGGAACCGTGCCGCGGGGCGTACTGCGGATCGGCCGGTGGTGCCTGCTGCTCGGACAGCGGCGGATACGACACCGCCGGTGCGGTGATCTGCGGCGGCGGCGGAATCGGGGCGGCACCCACCGGGGGCACGGTCGCGCGAGCTTCGGCCTCGGCCTTCGCCACCGCCTGGGCGATCGCCGGATCGGTCTGCGTGTCGAACCAGTCGGCGACCTCGGCTGCGTCCTCCTCGTCGGATTTGACCGGATGGTCGTCAACCGGGGACGGCGTGTACCGGAACACCCCGTCCTCTCCGGGTGCGCCGAGCATCTTGGTGAAGCCCTGCAGCGCCGAGCCGAAGTCGCTGGGCACCAGCCACACCTTGTTGGCCTCGCCCTTGGCCATCTGCGGCAGCGTCTGCAGGTATTGGTAGGCCAGCATCTCCGGCGTGGGCCGGCCGGCCTTGATCGCGGCGAATGTCTTCTCGATTGCCTTGGCCTGGCCCTGCGCCTGCAGGTAGGACGCTGCTCGCTCACCCTGAGCCCGCAGGATGCGGGACTGCCGCTCGGCCTCAGCGGCCAGGATCGCGGCTTGCTTGGCACCTTCGGCCGCCAGGATCTGGGCCTGCTTCTGACCCTCGGCCTGCTTGATCGACGCCTCCCGGCTGCCTTCCGCGGTGAGGATCATCGCGCGCTTCTCCCGGTCGGCACGCATCTGCTTCTCCATCGAATCCTGGATGGACGGCGGCGGGTCGATGCTGCGCAGCTCGACCCGGGCCACCCGAAGACCCCAGCGTCCGGTGGCCTCGTCGAGCACACCGCGCAGCTGCCCGTTGATCTGGTCGCGGCTGGTCAGCGTCTGCTCGAGGGTCATGCCGCCGACGACGTTGCGCAGCGTGGTGGTGGTCAGCTGCTCGACGCCGACGATGTAGTTGCTGATCTGGTACACCGCCGCCTGCGGGTTGGTGACCTGGAAGTAGACGACGGTGTCGATGTTGACGGTCAGGTTGTCCTCGGTGATCACCGGCTGCGGCGGGAAGGAGACCACCCGCTCGCGCAGGTCGACGCGGGCGCGGACCTTGTCGATGAACGGGATCAGAAGTGTGAGCTGCCCCGAGACTGTCTTGCTGTAGCGCCCCAGCCGCTCGATCACGGCCGCCTCCGCCTGCGGGATCAGGGCGACAGACTTGGCGACGACGATGATGGCGAACACCACCAACACCGCCAGCAGAACCAAACCGGCTATGGCACCGTCCATGACGAGTTCTCCTTACTCGTTCTTCCAGACGACCGCGGTGGCACCGTCGATGTGCATGACAGTGACGTGGTCGCCCGGCTCGTAGACATCGTTGTCGTTGAAGGGCCGCGCCGTCCAGATTTCGCCGTCGAGTTTCACCTGGCCTTCATGGCGCGCGACCCGGTCGAGCACAAGCGCGCTCTTGCCTTCCAGCGCCTTGACCGGTTCGGGCAGCCCTTTTCCGGCGGTGAACTTTCGGCGTAGCGCCGGGCGGACGAGTGCCAGAAGTACCACCGAGACCACCAGGAACACCGCGCCGTCGGCCCACACCGGCCAGTCGAGCAGCCAGCTGGACCCGGCGGCGGCCAATGCCCCGCCGGACAGCATCAGCAGGAACATGTCACCGGTCAGCGCTTCGGCACCGGCAAGGCCCAGCGCGAACACGAGCCAGATCAGCGCCGCGGGCATACTGCCAGGGTACGCGGCGGGTGATCCCGCAGTTGCGGAAAGCCGGTTCGGTGCCGAACCACTACACTGCGAGCATCATGTGGTGCCCAAGTGTTTCGCTCTCCGTCTGGGCCAATGCCTGGCTCGCCGGCAAGGCCGCACCCGACGACGTCCTTGACGCTCTATCAGCCTGGGCGCCAACGCATTCGGTGATCGCCTACGATTCGGTGGCGGCCGGTCATACCGGCCTGCCGTGGCCCGATGTCGACGATGCGGGTGCGGTGTCGCTACTGCAGACGCTGCGTACCGTCGCCGGTCGTGCGCTCGAAGCCGGGCCGCCCGCGATCAGCGTGGCGCTGCCGGTGCCCGGCGATGTCCGCGGCCTGGCGGCCGGCACCCAGTTCCAGAGCGATGCCCTGTCGGCCGGTGAGGCGATCATCGTCACAAGCCCGGTCGGCGACACCGTCGGCCTGGTCCCCGATTTCGAGTACGACGACACCGACGACGAACTGCCGGACTGTGATCGGCATCCCGAATTGTGCGCGCTGTCCTGGACGGTGTACTCACTACCGTCGCGCCCCGTCGTCGATCACCTCGACCTCGGCGAGGCGGAATACGGTCTGCGTTCGGCGGTGCGTTCGGCCGCCGAGGCGCTGGGCGCGCTGCAGCTAGAGGCCGCGGACGGTATCGACGATCCGCGCGGGCTGGTCGAGCAGGTGCTGGAGACCGGTCGCCACCACCGCGCGCCTGATCACGCTCCGACGCGGGCGCTGCGGGTGCTCGAGAACGCCGCGCACGTCGACGCGATCATCACGGTCAGTTCGGGACTCATGCCGATCGGCACGCAGAGCGCGTCGGAGGCTCAGATCGCCAGCGACGCACTGCGACCGCTGGCGGCGGTCGTGCGCTCGGCGCGGATCGCCGCGGTCACCGCGATCCTGCACTCGGCCTGGCACTGAGCTCACACGCGGGCGTGCAGAACGCGCCGTTGACGCTGCAGCCGTACCCCGGAACAGGTTGATCTCCAACCACTCTCGCGGGTTCGCCGCCGTCCCGTACTTCGTCGACGAGGTCGAGGACCAGCTTCGCGAACCGGCGCTGGGCATTGGGTGTCGAGGCCCGCGCCAACGCGACGCCGAGGCCCTCGGCCTGCTCGCGCAGTTCGCTGTCCAGGTCCCACACCACCTCGATGTGGTCGGCGACGAAGCCCACCGGGCAGACCACCACGGCCTTGGTACCCGCTTCGGCCAGCACTGAGAGGTGATCTCCCACATCGGGTTCCAGCCACGGCACTTGCGGCGGCCCGGATCGGGACTGCCAGACCACGTCGTAGTCGTCGTACCCGGCCGCGGCCGCCACCAGGGAGGCGGCATAGCGGACCTGGCGGGCATACAGGTCGGGACCGCACCGATCGGCGGCCCGCACCGGTATCGAATGCGCGGTGAACACCAGCCGGGCACCGTCCCGCACCGGGTCGGGCAGCGTCGCGGCCGCTGCCGCGACGGCGTCGGCGAACATCGCCACCAGTAGTGGATGGTCGAAGAACTGGCGCATCTTGACCAGTTCCGGGGCGCCGTCACCGACCGCCGCACGGGCCCGGGCGATGTCCTCCTGGTACTGCGTGCACCCGGAGTACCCGCCCCACGCCGAGGTGGAGAACACCGCGGCTCGCCGCACACCGTCGGAAGCCATTGCGGCAACGGTGTCTTCGACCATGGGATGCCAGTTGCGGTTGCCGAAGTACACCGGCAGCTGTTCACCGCGCTCGGCGAGTTCGGCGCGGATCTCCTCGATCAGCGCGCGGTTGATCCCGTTGATCGGTGAGACCCCGCCGAAATGCAGGTAGTGCTCGGCCACTGCGGTCAGCCGCTCCGGCGGTATCCCCCGGCCGCGGGTGACGTTCTCCAGGAACGGCATCACCTGTTCCGGCCCTTCCGGGCCACCGAACGACAGGATCAGCAGTGCATCGAATGTGGTGGGCACGGTGGCGGAGTTAGAGCAGCTGGGTGCTGGCGCCGCCGTCGGCGAAGATGATGGTTCCGGTGGTCGCGGGCAGCCAGTCGGACAGCAGCGCGCACACCGTCTTGGCGACCGGCGTCGGGTCCTTCATGTTCCAGCCGAGCGGGGCACGCTGATCCCAGCCCTCCTCCAGCAGCTGCATCTGCGCGCCGGCCTCCTCGCCGAGCGCGCCACCGACGATGGCACTCATCGCCAGGGTGCGGATCGGGCCTGCCGCAACGAGATTGGAGCGCACACCGACCTTGCCCGCCTCGCGGGCGACGAACCGGTTGACCGACTCCAGCGCGCTCTTGGCCACCGTCATCCAGTTGTAGGCCGGCATCGCGCGGGTGGGGTCGAAGTCCATGCCGACGATCCCACCGCCCGGATTCATCACCGGCAGAACAGCTTTGGCCAGCGAGGCGTACGAATACGCCGAGATGTGAATGCCCTTGGCGACGTCCTCGTACGGGGCGTCGAAGAACGGGTTGACACCCATGCCGGTCTGCGGCATGAACCCGATGGAGTGCACCACGCCGTCGATCTTGTTGCCGTCGCCGATCACCTCGGTGATCCGGCCGGCCAGCGAATCCAGGTGCTCCTGGTTCTGCACGTCGAGTTCGAGCAGCGGCGCCGGGTTCGGCAGCCGGTCGGCGATCCGCTGGATCAGCTTCATCCGGTCGAAGCCGGTGAGCACCAGTTCGGCGCCGGCTTCCTGCGCCACCTTGGCGATGTGGAATGCGATGGACGAGTCGGTGATGATCCCCGTGACGAGGATCCGCTTGCCTTGCAGAAGTGTCATGTGAAGCCCTTCCTTATGACTTACTAGTGGCCCATGCCCATGCCGCCGTCGACCGGGATCACCGCGCCGGCGATGTAGCCGGCGTCCTCCGATGCCAGGAAGCTGACCGCGCCGGCCACATCCTCGGCGGTGCCGACCCGCTTGGCGGGGATGAAGTCCAGCGCGCCGGCCTGGATACGCTCATCGAGCGCGCGGGTCATCTCGGTGTCGATATAGCCCGGCGCCACCACATTGGCGGTCACGCCGGCCTTGGACAGTTCGCGGGAGATCGACCGCGCCATACCGATCAGGCCGGCCTTGGCGGCCGCATAGTTGGCCTGGTTGCCGATCCCCCACATGCCCGATACCGAGCCGATGTAGATGATCCGCCCAAAACGCTTGCGCTGCATGCTGCGCGACGCCCGCTGCGTCACCCGGAACGCGCCGGTGAGGTTGGCGTTGATGACCTCGTGGAAGCGTTCTTCGGTCATCCGCATCAGGAACGCGTCTTTGGAGATGCCCGCGTTGGACACCAGCACCTCGACCGGTCCCTGGTGCTCCTCGACTTCGGTGAACGCCCGGTCGATGGCCGCGGTGTCGGTGACGTCACACTCGACGCCGAACAACCCCTCGGGCGCCCCGGAGCCGCGGTGGGTGACGGCGACCTTGTGTCCGTCGGCGGCCAGTCGCTTCGCGATCGCCAGGCCGATACCCCGGTTTCCACCGGTGACCAGGACGGAACGGGAGACAAACGGCGGTTTGACGGCCGGTGCGGCGTCGGCCGATTCTGCGGCGGCGGTTTCGGACATGGGAGTCAACTTAATGCCTGCCGTCGGCCGGACCGAAATCCGCCACCGGCGATTTCACCGACATCAACCCGGCAGGCGCCGGTTGACCAGCAGTGCGGCCAGCGCCGCGAGGGCCAGGACCAACGCACCCAGCCGCAACCAGCCCGTGCTGGCGTCACCCTTGGTGGTCTCGTAGCCGATCTGATCCTGCAGTGAGGTGAAGACCTCCTTGAGCTGCTGCAGGCTCGATGCGGTGTAGGCGTTGCCACCGGAGAGCTCGGCGATCTTCTTGAGCATGTCGTCGTCGACCGGGACCGGCTGGCGCTGATCGTTGATCTCCACGTAGCCGTACGGGGTGCCGAACGACACCGTGGAGATCGGCACGCCCTGATCCTTGGCCGTGCGGGCGGCGGTGAACGCGCCCTTGGGGTTGTCCGGGTTGGACGGCACGGTTTCCTTGCCGTCGGACATCAGCACGATGCGCGCCGGCGGCGGGGTGTCACCGCCGCCGATGACGGCGCCGACGGTGGCGATCGCCTGCAGCGAGGTGAAGATCGCCTCGCCGGTGGCGGTGCGGTCGGCCAACTGCAACTTGTCGATCGCGTTCTTGGTGGCTTCCCGGTTGGTGGTCGGCGACACCAGCACGGTCGCGGTGCCGGCATAGGCGATCAGGCCCAGGTTGATGCCCGGGGTCAGCTGGTCGGCGAACTGCTTGGCGGCCTCCTGCGCGGCGGCCAGCCGGCTGGGCTCGACGTCGGTGGCGCGCATCGACTGCGAGACGTCGATGGTCAACATCACCACCGCGCGGTTGCGCGGGATCCGCACGTCGTGTGTCGGTCCGGCCATCGCGATCGTCAGCAGCACCAGCGAGGCGATCAGCAGGATCGCCGACAGATGCCGCCACTTGTTGGGCCGTTTGGGCGCAACACTTTCCAGCAGTTCCATGTTGGCGAAGCGCAGGAACCGCTTCTGGCGGGCGAACTGCACGACGACGTAGAGCCCGACCAGTCCGGCGATGACGAGCAGGAACAGGAAGAACCACGGGTGTTCGAAGCCGCCAAGCGTCATCGGCCCGAGCAACGGCAGGGTCATTGGCTGCCCGCCAGTGCACCGCGGCGACGGGAGGCGACGAACCGCACGATGTCGGCGATCCAGTCGCGGTCGGTGCGCAGAGTCATCAGCGGTGCGCCGCAGCGGCGCAGGGTGCGCGCCACTTCCTCGCGGTGCACCGCGGCGGCGCGGGCGAAGTCGGCGCGCAGTTGCTCGTCGATGGTGAATTCGCGGGTGACCCCGGATTCGGTGTCCTGCAGGATCACATCGCCGACCGGGGGCAGTTCGACGTCACGCGGGTCGAGCACCTCGATGCCGAGTACCTCGTGGCGCGCGGCGATCGCGCGTAGCGGCCGCATCCAGGTGATCGGGCCGAGGAAGTCGCTGACCACCACGGCCATCCCGCGTCGGCGTTCGGGCCTGCGCAGCGCATCGATGGCCGCGGCCAGATCGCCGCGCACCCCGGCCGGGGCCTGCGGCATCGTGGCGATCGTGCGCAACAGAGTCTGCTCGTGCATCCGGCCGGACAGCGCGGGCACACGGGTGATCTTGTCGCCGTTGGCGATGATCGCACCGATCCGGTTGCCGCCACCGCTGTTGAGGTAGGTGATCGCCGCCGCGGCGGCCACCGCCAGGTCGCGCTTCTCGCAGCCGGTGGTGCCGAAATCCAGGCTGGCCGACATATCGACCACCAGCCAGGTCTCGAGCTCCCGATCGGCGATCATCTGCCGAACGTGTGGGTGGGTGGTGCGGGCGGTGACCGACCAGTCCATCCGGCGCACATCGTCGCCGGGCTGGTACATCCGCGACTCGCCGGGCTCGGAGCCCGGGCCGGGGATCAAGCCGAGATGGTCACCGTGCAGCACGCCGTCGAGCTTGCGTTTGACCGTGAGCTCGAGGGTGCGCAGCGCCGCCGAGAGCTTGGCGTCACCGATCTCACCGCGCTGAAAGGAGGGCGGGTGGACGGTTTCGGAGTCGCTCACCGACCGTTGGCACCCGCCCCGGCGGGAACCACCGGCGGCGCCGAATGCCCTTGCTGCGGAACGGCATTCACCTGAGGCAGCGCGACGGTCTGCAGGATGCGGTTGATCACCGTCTCGGCCTTGATGTCGTCGGCCAACGCGTCGTAGGTGAGCACCAACCGGTGGCGCAGCACGTCGGGGATGACGTCGATGACGTCCTGCGGGATGACGTAGTCCCGGCCGCGGACCAGCGCCAGCGCGCGGGCGGCGGCGATGATGCCCAGCGACGCACGCGGCGAGGCGCCGAACGCCACCCAGGCCTTGACGTCGGCCAGACCGAACTGCTCGGGCCGCCGCGTCGCCGTGACGACCCGAACCACGTAGTCGACCAGCGCGTGGTGGACGAAGTTGTTGGCCGCGACGTTCTGCAGGCGCAGCAGGTCGCCGGTCTCGAGGATCTGCTTGGGCTCCGGCGGGGTGACACCCATCCGGTAGATGATCTCGCGCTCTTCTTCCGGCGACGGGTAGTCCACGTTGATCTTGAACAGGAAGCGGTCGCGCTGGGCTTCCGGCAGCGGGTAGACACCCTCGTTCTCGATCGGGTTCTGGGTCGCCATCACCAGGAACGGCTTGGGCAGCTCGTAGGTCTTGCCGCCGATGGAGATCTTGCGCTCGGCCATGACCTCCAGCAGCGCCGACTGCACCTTTGCCGGGGCGCGGTTGATCTCGTCGGCCAGCAGGAAGTTCACCACGACGGGGCCGAGTTCGATGTCGAACTCTTCCCGGCCCTGGCGGTAGATGCGGGTACCGATGATGTCGGTGGGTACCAGGTCGGGGGTGAACTGGATGCGGGCGAAGGTGCCGCCGACCACCTTGGCGAAGGTCTCGACCGCCAGCGTCTTGGCGACGCCCGGCACACCTTCGAGCAGCACGTGTCCCTTGGCAAGCAGGCCGACCAGGATCCGCTCGACCAGTTGGTCCTGGCCGACGATGATGCGCTTGACCTCGAAGATCGCCCGTTCCAGGGTGTTCACCTCGCCGGCGAGACCATTACCGCCCGATGGTGGGGCGGCCGGGGCTCCGCTCGGCCCGGCAAACGATCCGGGGCCTGCGGGCGACCCACCTGGTGACGTCATCGACTTCCTCCACGAGCTGTTGGTTTTGGCGGGCACGCCGTGCCCTGCCACAACTATTCCAGGCGTTCTGAGATCCGTCGACGTGCCCCATTCGCTGGCGCGTCAGATCGGCACGGCCCGCACGGACTCTCAAGTCTCGATGATGCGCGTCAGGTACGGCGTCATACCCGCGGTGCGGACGGGGCTGACGGTCACGTGACCGGCCGCCGACGACGCCTCGAGCATCTGCCCGTTGCCCAGGTAGATGGTGACGTGCTGGGTGCCGTTCGGGCCGTAGAAGATCAGATCGCCGCGCTTTGCCTGCGACGGCGGGATGTGCCGGCCCGCGTTGTACTGGTCGCCGGAGTACTTGGGAAGCTGCACCCCGACGCCGGCGAAGGCGTAGCGGGTGAAGCCCGAGCAGTCGTAGCCCACCTTGCCGGCGTCTTCCTCCACGCCGGCACTGGGCCCGTTGATCGCGCCGCCACCCCAGGAGTACGGCACGCCCTGCTGCGACGCGCCCCGGGCGATGACGTACTCGATTGCCTGCGGTCCGCGTACCCGCCCGCCGGCCAGCGCCGACGGCGCGCCGCCGAAGCCCAGACCAGACAGGAACCTGCGCCCCAGGTCCATGGTCGCCTGGGCGGCCTGCTGAGTGACCTGCAGCGAGGCGTTGGCCATCGCGACCGGATCGCCGGGCGCTCCGGCACTCAGGATCTTGGGCAGCGTCGGATCCCACTCGCCCGGATCGGCATTGGCCGGGCCGGCGATGCCCAACCCCAACGCGAGTGCCGTCAGGATCGTCCCGACGAAGAGCCGTCGAGAAGTGTTGCGAGACATGGGGAAAACTCCGTCAGTATTCGATGTAACGGATGACGAACGGTGTCATGCCGCTGGTGCGCACCGGTGAGATCTTGACGCTCGAGCCGGTGTAGGGAGCCTCGAGCATCTGGCCTTGGCCTAGGTAGAGCGTCACGTGCTGGCTACCGCCGGGGCCGTAGAAGATCACGTCACCGCGCCGCATCTGCGACGACGGGATCTTGCGGCCCATGTTGTATTGCGAACCCGAGTAGTGCGGCAGCTTGATGCCGACGCCCGCGAACGCGTAGAGGATCAGCCCGGAGCAGTCGAACCCGACCGTGCCCGCGCCGCTGTCGATGCCGTTGCTGGGCCCGGTGGCGGTGCCGCCACCCCAGGAGTACGGCACGCCCATCTGGGACATCGCGCGCTTGATGACGTACTCCGACGCCTGGGCGCCGTACACGTAGGGAATCGCGCCGTTGGTGATTCCGGTGTCGTCGGGCTTCAGGATGCCGAGCTTCTGCAGGAAGGTCTTGCCCATCTGTTTGGTCGCGTTCAGCGACGACGACGAGATCTGCAGGACCGCGTTGATGATCTGGATCGGGTCGCCGGAGACGAAGGCGCTGGGCACCATCGGCAGGGTGGTGTCCCACTCAGAGGCACTGCCGTAGGGCGGGATCGTCCCGCCGCCCGGCGCCTTCGGCGAGCCGGGGGCGGCCGGGTCCCAGCGATCCCCCGGGGTCGCCGGGCCGGTCGCCGCCGATTGTGGAACCGCCGCAGGCGAACTCGCGGGCGCCGACCACTGCCGGGCGGCGTCGAGCTTGTCCTGGGCGGTCTTGCGTTCGGCCGCCAGCCGGTTGATCTCGGCCTGCTGGTCGGTGAACGTCTGCTTGGCCGCGGTCAGCGCGTCGACCGCGGACTGCTGGCTGGCCTCGGCGTCGGCGAGGGCCTTGTCGGCGTTGTCCTTGGCCAGCCGGGCCGCGGACTCCTGGTTGATCTGTTCGGTGCGGGCCCGCTGCAAGTCGGTCATCACCTGCTGCGAGCTGACGGCCAGGGTCTGACCGGCCGAGGCGGTGGACAGAATGTCCTCGGGGTTGGTCGCCATGACCAGCGACGCCGACGGCCCGTTGATGTAGGTCGCGGCGGCGAACGTGTCGAATCGCTTCTGGGCGTCGGCAATTGCGGCGTTGGCGTCCTTGACGCCCTGCGCGCTGGCGTCGACCTTCTCCTGGGCCGCGGCCGCCGCGTCACGCGCGGTCTGGACGTCGACGAGCGCTTTGTTGACGCTTTCCTGCTCGGCTTGCACCTTGGCGCCGATGTCCTGCAGCCGCTGGTTGGCGTCGGCCACATCGGCGATCAACCCGGCGATGGTGGTGGGTGCGGCACCGGGCTCGGCCTGGGCCAGTCCGGGCATCGTGAACGTCATGGCGACGCTGAGCGCCAGCGGGCCCATCGGCCGGGCGATCCGAATGGCCGGCCGGACAACAGAGCCGCGAAGGGAACGTCTCATTCGACCCGGGTCTCCTCTGCTTCACACGTGCAGTCACGCCAGCCACAGATGTCACATGAGTCACATCATTAACAATGGCGACAGTTGCACCGTACGTCACATTTGTCGCAGAGGAAACTTCCGGCAAGAATTACATGTTTGTCATTTACGGGATGTTGCCGAAAAGTAATCTTATTGATTTGCCAGGGATGGCTATTTTCCCTGTTCAGATGCCATATCGCTTGGTTGCGAACGGCGAGCTCGAAGCTGCAGAACTCGGGTCAAAACAGCCGCTACAGCCACCCCGATCACAAGCGTGATCGTTAATCCCATCCAGGGAAAGTCGGGGGTTTGTAATTGGTCGACAAATGCCTGCGTACCGACCACGGGATTGGGTGCCGTCTTGGCCACGTCCTGCCCCGCTTCGAGGATGACCCGGTCGTAGGTGGTGCTGTAGGTCCCCGCCCACCCGGGGCTGAGGACGAGCACCGTCGAGCCGGGATTGTTCTGTCCGATCTCGGTGGCGATATCGCGTAGCGGAGTGTCGATCGCCGGGCTCTTGTCCATCACGACGACCTTGAGATCGATGCCGTGCTCCTTGGCCGAGGCCACCACGTTCTGCAGGGCGGCGACATCGGCGGCCGGCGCTGCGACACCGTCGGCGGCCACGTCGGCCTTGACCGCGGCCAGACACTGGTCGATCGGAGTCGACGGGTCCAGCCCGGCACTGCTGCACACCTCCACCGGGATGAACGTCGGCGCGTGCGGAATCGTCACGATCGGAAACGGTACCGCGCGGCCCCACCCCGGGGTGGCACCACGCGCCGGAGAAGACAAGACTGGGGGTTGGCCCGCTGACAGTCGCGGATACCTATCCGCCCGCTTAGCAGGACAACCGTACTGTTAGTATGGAGGCCGGTGTCGACACAGCCCGTCGGCATCGAGGACAACGCCGGGAGTTGATGTGAGCAGCGAAAATTCGTCGAATTCGTCCCTGAACACGTTCGAAGCGCGCGACACCTTGAAGGTCGGCGACAACAGCTACGAGATCTACCGCCTCGACGCGGTCGCCGGCACCGAGAAACTCCCCTACAGCCTCAAGGTGCTGGCCGAGAACCTGCTGCGCACCGAAGACGGCGCCAACATCACCAAAGACCACATCAACGCGATCGCGAACTGGGATCCGTCAGCCGATCCCAGCATCGAGATCCAGTTCACCCCCGCGCGCGTGATCATGCAGGACTTCACCGGTGTCCCCTGCATCGTCGACCTCGCCACCATGCGTGAGGCCGTCGGCGATCTGGGCGGCAACCCCGATCAGGTGAACCCGCTGGCCCCCGCCGAACTGGTCATCGACCACTCGGTGATCATCGACGTGTTCGGCAGTGCGGACGCCTTCGAGCGCAACGTCGAGATCGAGTACTCGCGCAACGGCGAGCGTTACCAGTTCCTGCGCTGGGGCCAAGGCGCATTCGACGACTTCAAGGTGGTGCCCCCGGGCACCGGCATCGTCCACCAGGTCAACATCGAATACCTGGCTCGCGTCACGATGGTTCGCGATGGGGTCGCCTACCCGGACACCTGCGTCGGCACCGACAGCCACACCACGATGGTCAACGGTCTGGGCGTCCTGGGCTGGGGCGTCGGCGGCATCGAGGCCGAGGCCGCGATGCTGGGCCAGCCGGTGTCGATGCTGATCCCCCGCGTCGTCGGCTTCAAGCTCAGCGGCGAGATCCAGCCCGGCGTGACCGCGACCGACGTCGTCCTCACCGTCACCGAGATGCTGCGCAAGCACGGCGTGGTGGGCAAGTTCGTCGAGTTCTATGGCAACGGTGTTGCCGAGGTGCCGCTGGCCAACCGCGCCACCCTGGGCAACATGAGCCCCGAATTCGGTTCGACGGCAGCCATTTTCCCGATCGACGACGTGACCATCGACTATCTGCGGCTGACCGGGCGCAGCGACGAGGAGCTGGCGCTGGTCGAGGCATACGCCAAGGCGCAGGGCATGTGGCACAACCCGGAGCACGAGGCCACCTACTCCGAGTACCTCGAGCTCGACCTGTCCACCGTCGTGCCGTCGATCGCCGGGCCCAAGCGCCCGCAGGACCGCATCGAGCTGTCCGACGCGAAGTCGGCGTTCCGCAAGGACATTCACAACTACGTCGAGAACGGCAACCCCGCCCCGCAGACGAAGCTGGACGAGGCCGTCGAAGAGTCGTTCCCCGCCAGCGACCCCGCGGTGCTGTCCTTCGCAGACAACGGCTCGGAGCCGCTGCACTCCGCGGCCGCCGGCGCCGAAGGCCGGCCCACCAAGCCGGTCAAGGTCAGCGTCGAGGATCGTGGGCAGTTCGTGCTCGATCACGGCGCCGTCGCGATCGCGTCGATCACCTCGTGCACCAACACCTCCAACCCGTCGGTGATGCTCGGCGCAGCACTTCTGGCGAAGAACGCCGTCGACAAGGGCCTGACCGCCAAGCCGTGGGTGAAGACGTCGATGGCCCCCGGATCGCAGGTCGTCAGCGACTACTACGACAAGGCCGGCCTGTGGCCGTACCTGGAGAAGCTGGGCTTCTATCTTGTCGGCTACGGCTGCACCACGTGTATCGGGAACAGCGGCCCGCTGCCCGAGGAGATCTCGAAGGCCATCAACGACAACGACCTGACGGTCACCGCGGTGCTGTCCGGCAACCGCAACTTCGAGGGCCGCATCTCCCCCGACGTCAAGATGAACTACCTGGCGTCTCCGCCGCTGGTGATCGCCTACGCACTGGCAGGCACCATGGACTTCGACTTCGAGCATGACCCGCTTGGGCAAGATAAAGATGGCAATGATGTCTATTTGAAGGACATCTGGCCGTCGTCGAAGGACATCTCCGACACCATCGCCTCGGCGATCAACCAGGACATGTTCAAGAAAAATTACGCCGACGTGTTCAAGGGCGACGAGCGCTGGCAGAACCTGCCGACGCCGTCGGGCAAGACCTTCGACTGGGATCCCGACTCCACCTACGTGCGTAAGCCTCCGTACTTCGACGGCATGCCCGCCGAGCCGCAGCCGGTCAGTGACATCACCGGGGCCAGAGTGCTTGCACTGCTGGGCGATTCGGTCACCACCGACCACATCAGCCCCGCCGGCAACATCAAGGCGGGCACCCCGGCGGCGCAGTACCTGGACAGCAACGGCGTGGGCAAGCTGGACTACAACTCCTACGGGTCCCGCCGCGGAAATCATGAGGTGATGATCCGCGGGACGTTCGCCAACATCCGGCTGCGCAACCAGCTGTTGGACGATGTCTCCGGCGGTTACACCCGCGACTTCACCCAGCCGGACGGGCCGCAGGCGTTCATCTACGACGCCGCGCAAAACTATGCGGCGCAGAACATTCCGCTGGTGGTGCTGGGCGGCAAGGAGTACGGCTCCGGCTCGTCGCGCGACTGGGCGGCCAAGGGCACCAGCCTGCTGGGTGTGCGCGCGGTGATCACCGAGTCCTTCGAGCGCATCCACCGGTCGAACCTGATCGGCATGGGTGTGATCCCGCTGCAGTTCCCGGCCGGGGAGTCGGCGGCGTCGCTGAAGCTGGACGGCACCGAGGTCTTCGACATCACCGGGATCGAGGAACTGAACAACGGTAAGACGCCGAAGACCGTGCACGTCAAGGCCACCAAGTCCGACGGGTCCGCGGTGGAGTTCGACGCCGTGGTGCGCATCGACACCCCCGGCGAGGCCGACTACTACCGCAACGGCGGCATCCTGCAGTACGTGTTGCGCAACATGCTGCGGACCGGCTAGCCGCAGGTGCCCAGGGTCAGCGAGGACCATCTGGCGGCCCGCCGCCGCCAGATCCTCGACGGCGCACGGCGCTGCTTCGCCGAGTACGGCTATGAGCAGGCGACCGTGCGCCGGCTGGAGCAGACCATCGGCCTGTCGCGCGGTGCGATCTTCCATCACTACCGCGACAAGGACACCTTGTTCTTCGCGCTCGCCCGCGAGGACGCCGCGCGGATGGCCGACGTCGCGGCCCGCGAGGGCCTCATCCAGGTGATGCGGGACATGCTGGCCGCGCCCGATCAATTCGATTGGCTGGCCACACGATTGGAGATCGCCCGCAAGCTGCGCAACGACCCGGTGTTCCATCAGGGCTGGCTGGAGCGCTCAGCGGAATTGGCGTCGGCGACCTCGGAGCGGCTGCGTCAGCAGAAACAGGCAGGCCGGCTGCGCGACGACGTGGCGCCCGACGTGTTGCAGTGCTACCTGGACCTGGTGCTCGACGGACTGGTCGCGCGGCTGGCGACGGGCGAGGATCCCCAGCGACTTTCGGCAGTGCTGGATCTGGTGGAGGATTCGGTGCGGGCTACCGACGCGTGACGTGGTTGGGGCCACCGCGGCTGCGCATGGTGGTCCCCGACTCGCGCAGCAGCGCGTGGATCGAGCCGTACGAACGGCCCGTCGACGCCACCAGGGTGCGAATGCTCGCGCCGCCCTCGTAAGCGTTTCGCAGAGTGTCCAGCAACTGGTCTCGAGCTTCGTTGGGCTTCCTCATGATCACCCTCCCCGGTGGATCCGCGCCGATAGCCATGAGAGTAGAAGCGTGGGTCGGCGCGTTGGGGGGAATGACCGAAATCGTTTATGCCAGTTGTCAGGCGAGCTCGATGAGGTCCCGGTACTCATCGGACCAGAAGTCCTCGGTGCCGTCCGGAAGTAGCACCACCCGTTGCGGGTCGAGCGCTTCGGCGGCACCCGGATCGTGGGTCACCAGCACGACTGCACCCTGGTAGCTGCGCAGCGCGTCCAGAACCTGTTCGCGGGACGCGGGATCGAGGTTGTTGGTCGGCTCGTCGAGCAGCAGCACGTTCGCCGTCGAAGCCACCAGACCCGCCAACGCCAGCCGGGTCTTCTCGCCGCCGGACAGGGTGCCGGCCGGCTGCTCGAGCTGCGGGCCGGTGAACATGAACGCGCCGAGCAGGCCGCGCAGATCCTGTTCGCCGGTGTCCGGGGCGGCGTGGCGGATGTTCTCCCACACCGTCGCGTTGTTGTCGAGCGTGTCGTGTTCCTGTGCGAAATAACCGATCTTGAGTCCGTGGCCGGGTTCCAGCCCGCCGGCGTCCGGAGTCTCGGTGCCGGCGATCAACCGGAGCAGCGTGGTCTTGCCCGCGCCGTTGAGGCCCAGCACCACGACGCGTGAGCCACGGTCGATCGCCAGGTCGACACCGGTGAACACCTCGAGTGAGCCGTAGTTCTTGGTCAGGCCCTTGACGACCAGCGGTGTCTTGCCGCACGGCGCCGGCGTCGGGAACTTGATCCTGGCCACCTTGTCGGCCACCCGCTCGGCGTCCAGTTCGGCCATCATCCGCTCGGCACGGCGCAACATGTTCTGTGCGGCAACGGCTTTGGTGGCCTTGGCGCCCATCTTGGCGGCCTGGGTCCGCAGCGCGCTGGCCTTCTTCTCGGCATTGGCGCGTTCGCGGCGCCTGCGCTGCTCGTCGGTGGCGCGGGCGTCGAGGTACTTCTGCCAGCCCATGTTGTAGACATCGGCCTCGCCGCGCACGGCGTCGAGGAACCACACCCGGTTGACCACGTCGGCGAGCAGGTCGACGTCGTGGCTGATCACGACGAGCCCACCGGTGTGGTTCTGCAGGAAGCCACGCAGCCAGCCGATCGAGTCGGCATCGAGGTGGTTGGTGGGCTCGTCGAGCAGCAGGGTGGTGGCCGAACCCGATCCAGTGTCGCTGGCGGCGAACAGGATCCGAGACAGCTCGACACGCCTGCGTTGCCCCCCGGACAGCGTGCGCAGCGGCTGGGTGAGCACCCGGTCGGGCAGACCGAGGCTCGCGCAGATACGGCCCGCTTCGCTCTCAGCGGCGTATCCGCCGAGTGCGGCGAAGCGCTCCTCGAGTTGGCCGTAGCGGCGCACCGCCTTGTCGCGGGCGGCCTCGTCGACCACCTCGGCCATCAACACCTGCTGCTTCTCCAGATCCGACAGCAGCGTGTCCAAGCCGCGCGCCGACAGCACCCGGTCACGGGCCAGCACGTCGAGATCGCCTTCACGTGGATCCTGCGGCAGGTACCCGACGTCACCGGTGCGCACGACGGTGCCCGCGTAGGGCTCGCCCTCCCCCGCCAGGATCCGCATGGTCGTCGTCTTGCCTGCGCCGTTGCGGCCCACCAGACCGATGCGGTCACCGGGCTGGATACGCAGCGCGGGGCCTTCGGCGAGGAGCAGAGTGCGCGCGCCGGCGCGGACCTCCAGGTCCGTTGCGGTGATCACGCGCGCACTACTCCTTCATTACTTGTCGTCGGTGAAGACCGGGGCGCGATTCTCGGCGCGCGCAGCGACCGCCTCTTCGAAGTTGGCGGTGAGCAGGCGCACATAAAGCTGCCCGAGGCCCTCGGCCTGCATATGCCCTTCCAGGCTACCGGCGTCCAGTCCACTCCACAGCGTCCGCTTGGTCAACTCGGTTCCGGGCCGGGAGAACGCCGCGATACGGGCAGCGATCTCGAAGGCGACCGGCAGCAGGTCCTCGTCGGGCACCTGGCGGGACACCAGGCCGATCCGTTCCGCCTCCTGCGCGTCGACGTCCCGCCCGGTGAGCATGATCTCGAAGGCCCGCGACGAGCCGATCGCCCGTGGCAGCAGGTAGCTCAGGCCCAGTTCACTGGCCGTGAGCCCGTTGTTGATGCCGGCTGCGCGGAAGTATGCGCCGCTGGCGGCCACCCGGATGTCGGCGGCCAGCGCAAGACACAGGCCGCCGCCGATGGCCGCGCCGTTCACCGCGGCGATGATCGGCTGGTGCAGCTTGCGCATGGCGAGAATCACATCGTCGAGCACGTCCATCGACCGCAGCCCGAACGACGGGCGCGTCAGCCCGGCGACGTGCGGCACCGAGCCGGCGGACTTGTGGTCGGCGCCCGAGGAGAAGCCCCGGCCCGCTCCGGTCAGCACGACCGCGCGCACGTCGTTGTCATGCTTGAGCTCGGTGAGGACTTCCCGCAACGGCAACATGACGTCGAACGCCATGGAGTTCATCCGCTCGGGTCGGTTCAGAGTGACCAGAGCGATATTGGGCTGCGGTTTTTCGACGAGAACGAAACCTGTGTCACGAATCACCCGTGCACGGTAACTCGCCTAGCGCGTCAGGCGTCCTCGGACTGGGATGCGATCGCCGAGTCGACGTCGAACTCCTTGACCTGGCGGATGAGATCCTCCAGCGCCGCGGGCGGCAGCGCGCCGGCCTGATTGAAGATCAGCTTGCCCTTCTTGAAGGCCATCAGCGTCGGGATGGAGCGGATCTCGGCGGCGGCCGCCAGTTCCTGCTCGGCTTCGGTGTCGACCTTGCCGTAGACGACGTCCGGGTGCTGTTCGGATGACTTGGTGAAGGTCGGGGCGAAGGCCCGGCACGGCCCACACCAAGACGCCCAGAAGTCGACCAGCACGATGTCGTTGCCGGTGATGGTGTCGTTGAAGTTCTGTGCGGTCAGGTCTTGGGTAGCCACGTCAGTCCTAACGTCTTGTTGTCCCTGTGTGTTCCCTGTAGCTGTCAATACAAACGGGCCAGCGCACTGGCCGCATCGAAACCGCCGAACTCATCGAGCTTGCCGTCGCGCAGGTGGTTGACCCACGCCGGGTCGGCGAGCAGGGCACGCCCGACCGCGACGATGTCGAATTCGCCGGCCTCGAACTGGTCGAGCACCCGGTCGATGGGCGACGGCGGGATCGGTCCGCTTCCCGCGCCGGGATTGAACTCGGTCTCCAGGCCCACCGACCCGACGGCGATGACGGGCAGACCGGTCATCTTCTTGGTCCAGCCGGCCAGACTCAGTTGGGGATCTTCGCCGGGGAAGCCGGGCAGGTAGTGCCGCCGCGTCGAGGGGTGCAGTACATCCACACCGGCTTCGACCAGCGGGGCCAGGAGTTGCTCGAGTTCTGCTGCGCTGCCGGCGACCTGCGCGTCGTAGCGGTTCATCTTCCACTGCGAAAACCGGTAGATGATCGGGAAGCCGGGACCGACAGCGGCACGCACCGCGGCGACCACCTCGGCCGGGAACCGGGTGCGCGCGGCGAGCGACCCGCCGTAGCGATCGGTGCGGTGATTGGTGTGCCCCCAGAGGAATTGGTCCAACAGGTAGCCGTGGGCGCCGTGGATCTCGACGGCGTCGAAGCCGGCCGCCTGAGCGTTGGCCGCGGCCACGGCATACGCCTGCGCGAGCTCCGGCAGCTCCTCGGTGTCCAGTGCGCGACCGGTGGCGCTGCCGTCGATCCCGATGCCCGACGGGCTGACCGGCGTTTGGTCGGGGCGGTCACCGTCGTGGACACCGCGCGCGACGCCCTGGTGCCAGAGCTGGGCGGCAATCGTGGCGCCCTCGGCGTGCACGGAGTGGGTGACTGCGCGCCAGCCGGCCAGCACCGCGTCGCCGTCGAGGTTGGGGATCCGGTCCGGCCAGCCTGCGGCGGGGTGCGGAATCCGAACGCCCTCAGTGATGATCAGTCCGGTGCCGCCGGCCGCCCGGCGACCGTAATAGGCGGCCACGTCGGCTCCCGGGATACCGTCCGGCGAGGCGGCGCGGGTCATCGGTGCCATCGCGAACCGGTTGGGGACGGTCAGCGACCCGACGGTCACCGGGGTGAACAGCTCCTCCAGGCGTGCATCATCCATGACGTGTTGCAACACCGCCGTCGACGGCGTTGATTCCTCGCCGGAAGAAATCGGTGATGTCGGCGGCCAGGGTGTCGACGTCGGCGTCGAGATCCAGTGCGCGCACGGCGCCGAACGGCGCGTTCCACAGTGGCCCGGTGCGCGGCGCGGTGGTGAAGTCCCACGGGCCGACGTAGGCGTACGGCAGTTCGTGGAAGTCGTCGCCCGCAGAAACCCCGTAGTTGACCTCTTCGACCGTGGCCGCGACGTCGAGATGCTCTGGCCAGAGCACCGGATGCGCTTCTGGCAGAACGGCTTTGATCGCGAAGCCGCCGGCGTAGAGGCTGCGGTAGATGGCGTCGGCGGCGTCGGTGTCGATGTCGAGAACGGTGTCGGGCCGTAATTCGGCGACGGAGTGATACACCGTGGCAGGCGGCGGACCCACATCGAGCCCGGTGGCCTCGGCCAGGTCACGCACCGGTCCGGCCAGCGAGATGCTGCCGTCCGGCCACGCCAGCGTGGTCCCGTGCACCGCGATCGCCAGTGTGGTGGCGGTGAAGCCGTCCGGACGGACGGCCAGCCGAATCGTCCCCGTCGCCCGGTACTGCGGCCCGGCGAGGAAGCTCTCGGCGACGCCGTGCAGTTGGCGGCGGGTGGCCACCACCGTGGATTGGGCCATCACCCGGCCGCTCCCCGGGTGCGCTCGATGAGCGCCACCGCACGCTCGCGGGCGCGATCGGCGTTGACCAGCAATTGTTCTCGACGGCCGGGCCACCAGAACAGCTCGAAGCCCAGCAGCACCAGGTACACGCAGGATGCGATGGCGTCGCGGGTGGAGCCGAATACCGCATCCCAGCCCGCGGTTCCGATCGCGACGACGAGGATCAGGGGCAGCACCCACCGGAAGGGGCGCCCGGTCTCGGCGGATGTGTGCAACCCGTCGGCGTAGTCGACCACCGGTTGCGCCAGGGCCGGGTCGCCGATGCGGCCGCCCCATCGGGTGACCCCGGCGACGCGCACACGTTGTTCACCGCTCAGTGCCGTGGCGCCGGGCCAGTACTTGACCATCCGCACGCCCAGCCAGATCCCGTAGACCACCGTGATGACGGCGGCGGCCAGCAGGGCGGCGAACCACAGTCCGGAGTCCAGCCACGCCAGCAGGCCGATGACGACGCCCGCACCCACCCCGACCGTGACGGCCCGCATGAGCGCGCCGCCGCGCCACACGAAGGCGGGGACGGTCAGCATCAGCTCAGATTAGACAGTGAACCCCAGCGCGCGGAGCTGTTCGCGGCCGTCCTCGGTGATCTTGTCCGGGCCCCACGGCGGGTTCCACACCCAGTTGATCTTGGCCTCGTTGACCAGCCCGGCACCGACCAGCGCGGTGAGGGTCTGGTCTTCGATGACGTCGGTCAACGGGCAGGCCGCCGAGGTCAGCGTCATGTCGATGAGCGCCACCGTTCCGGCGTCGCCCTTCTCCACGTTGAGGTCGTAGACCAGACCGAGGTCGACGACGTTGATCCCCAGTTCGGGATCCACCACGTCGCGCATGGCCTCCTCGATGTCGTCGAGCAGATTTGGCTCCGTCATCGCTTGTCCTCCAAGTCTTTTCGATGTGATGCCTGGGCCACGGCGTCTTTGAACGCCAGCCAGCCCAGCAGCGCGCACTTCACCCGAGCCGGATACTTCGCCACACCGGCGAAGGCCACCCCGTCGCCGAGCACGTCCTCGTCGCCCTCGACGGTGCCCCGCGACGACACCATCTCGGTGAACGCCGCCACGGTCTTCAACGCGTCGCCGACGGTCAGCCCGATCACCTGATCGGTGAGCACCGAGGTGGCGGCCTGGCTGATCGAGCAGCCCTGGCCGTCGTAGGAGATGTCGGTGACCTGTTCGCCGTCGGCGGACAGCGCCACCCGCAGCGTCACCTCGTCGCCGCACGTCGGATTGACGTGATGCACCTCGGCGCCGAACGGCTCACGCAGCCCGCGGTGGTGCGGGTGCTTGTAGTGGTCCAGGATCACTTCCTGGTACATCTGCTCGAGTTTCACGAGAAGAACTCCACCGCGCGCGTGACGCCAGCCACCAGTCGATCCACCTCGTCGAGGGTGTTGTAGACGGCGAATGACGCCCGGGCGGTCGCGGCGATGCCGAACCGGCGGTGCAGCGGCCACGCGCAGTGGTGCCCGACCCGCACGGCCACACCGTCGTCGTCGAGCACCTGACCCACGTCGTGGGCATGCACACCGTCAACGACGAAGCTCACCGGCGAACCGCGGTGTTCCAGGGTGGCCGGCCCGATGATGCGTACCTGCGGCAGTGCGGCCAAGCCGTCGAGCGCGGCGGCGACCAGTTCGTTCTCGCGCGCCTCGACCGCGGCCATCCCGATCCTGTCCAAATACCGCGCGGCCGCGCCCAATCCAACCACCTGCGAGGTCATCGGCGTGCCCGCCTCGAACCGCTGCGGTGCGGGGGCATAAGTGGCGGCCTCCATGGTGACGGTCTCGATCATCGACCCGCCGGTGAGGAACGGTGGCATCGCGTCGAGCAGCTCGCGCCGCCCGTACAGCACGCCGATACCGGTGGGGCCCAGCATCTTGTGACCGGAGAACGCGGCGTAGTCGACGTCGAGGCCGTGGAAGTCCACCGGCTGATGCGGCACCGACTGGCAGGCGTCCAGCACGGTCAGCGCGCCGACAGACTTGGCCCGCCGGACCATCTCCGCGACTGGTGCAATCGCGCCGGTGACATTCGAATGATGGCTGAAGGCGACGACTTTCACTCGTTCGTCGAGCTGCAGCGAATCGAGGTCGATGCGGCCGTCCTCGGTCACGCCGTACCAGCGCAGGGTCGCCCCGGTGCGGCGGGCCAGCTCCTGCCAGGGAATCAGGTTGGCGTGGTGCTCCAGCTCGGTGGTGACGATGACGTCGCCGGGGCCGAGGGCCTTCTCGAACCGCTTGTCGCCCAACACATACGACACCAAGTTCAGCGACTCGGTGGCGTTCTTGGTGAACACCAGCTCGTCGGTGTCGGCACCGACGAAGGACGCGATATCGGCACGACCCTGCTCGTAGGCGTCGGTGGACTCCTCCATCAGCTGGTGCGCCCCGCGATGCACCGCACCGTTGGACGTGGTCAGGAACTCCCGTTCGGCATCGAGAACCTGCAGCGGTTTCTGCGACGTCGCCCCGGAATCCAAGTAGGCCAGCTGATGTCCGCCCCGCATCACCCGCGTGAGGATCGGGAAATCCGCGCGGATACCCACGACATCCAGATCCACCGACGCGGTCATGTCAGGCTCCTGCCGCCGCCTGGGTGAAGCGCACGTAGCCGTTCTCCTCGAGTTCGTCGGCCAGTTCCGCGCCGCCCGACTCGACGATCCGGCCGTCGACGAAGACGTGCACGAACTGCGGACGGATGTAGCGCAGGATCCGGGTGTAGTGCGTGATCAGCAGGACCCCGGCGTTCTCGGCCTCGGCATAGCGGTTGACGCCTTCGGAGACCACCCGCAGGGCGTCGACGTCCAGGCCGGAGTCGGTCTCGTCGAGGATCGCGATCTTCGGCTTCAGCAGACCCAGCTGCAGAATCTCGTGGCGCTTCTTCTCGCCGCCGGAAAAGCCTTCGTTCACACTGCGTTCGGCGAACTGCGGGTCGATCTCCAGATCGGTCATCGCCGCCTTGACTTCCTTGACCCAGTGCCGCAGCTTCGGGGCCTCGCCACGGACCGCGGTCGCCGCGGTGCGCAGGAAGTTCGACATCGACACACCGGGCACCTCGACCGGGTACTGCATGGCCAGGAACAGGCCGGCGCGGGCGCGTTCGTCGACGCTCATCGCCAGCACGTCCTGCCCGTCGAGGGTGATCGACCCCGAGGTGACGTGGTACTTGGGATGGCCCGCAATCGAATACGACAGCGTGGACTTACCTGAACCGTTGGGGCCCATGACCGCGTGGGTCTCCCCCGACTTCACCGTCAGGTTGACGCCCTTGAGGATCTCCTTCTCGGTACCGTCCTCGTTGGCGACGCTGACGTGCAGATCCTTTATTTCCAAAGTGCTCATGGCTGTGTGGCTTTCGACTCAGTGATGGCAAGTTCTCGTTCGATGGCATCGGTCAGGCGCTCGCGCACCTCGGGGACCGCGATTTTGGCGATGATCTCGTTGAAGAAGCCGCGCACCACCAGCCGGCGGGCTTGCGCCTCCGGGATGCCGCGGGCACGCAGATAGAACAACTGCTCGTCGTCGAAACGGCCGGTGGCACTGGCGTGCCCGGCGCCGACGATCTCGCCGGTCTCGATCTCCAGGTTGGGCACCGAGTCGGCGCGGGCGCCGTCGGTGAGCACCAGGTTGCGGTTGACCTCGAAGGTGTCGGTGCCGGTGGCCTCGGCCCGGATCAGCACATCGCCCACCCACACGGTGTGCGCGTCGGGCTTGGCCGAATCCGGATCCCCTTGCAGCGCACCCTTGTACAGCACGTCCGACTTGCAGTTCGGTTGCGCGTGGTCGACCAGCAGTCGGGACTCGAAGAACTGGCCGGCGTCGGCGAAGTAGGTGCCGAGCAGCTTGGCGTCCCCGCCCGGACCGGTGAACCGCACGGTGGTCGAGGTACGCACCACGTCACCGCCGAGGGTGACGTTGACGTGCCCGAGAACCGAGTCCTTGCCGAGCTTGGCGTGGTGCGCACTGACGTGCACCATGTCGTCGGCGAAGTCCGCGATCCAGATGACGCCGAGACCGGCCGAGTCGCCGACGATGATCTCGACGTTGTCGGCATAGGTACCGCTGCCGCGCAGGTCGACGACGACGATCGCCCGGGCGAGTTCTTCGACCCGGATCTGCAGGTGACCGTAGGCCACCCCGCCCGCACCGGGGCCGTCGACGGTGATCTCGATGGGCTCGGCGACCTCGGTGTCCCGTGCGACGGTCACCACCGTCGCCGAGTTGAACGACGAGAACGCCTGCGCGGCAACCCGATCGCTGGGCACCCCACCCTTTCCGAGTCGCTCGTCACCGCGCCGCACGGTCTCGACCGTGACGCCGGGGCGCTCGGTCACCGTGATCGCCGCGGTGCCGTTGGCGACGGCCGAGCCGTCGTGCAGGCCGCGCAGCCGCTTGAGCGGGGTGAACCGCCACAACTCGTCGCGGCCGCCGGGCACCTCGAAGGCGTCGACGTCGAACGAGCTGAATTGCTCGCCCTTGTTGATGGCAGTGAGGTGCGAACCCTCCACTGCCTTCGAGAGATTGCTCACTTAACCGACAGCACCTTCCATTTGCAGCTCGATCAGCCGGTTCAGCTCCAGGGCGTATTCCATGGGCAGTTCCTTGGCGATCGGCTCGACGAAGCCGCGCACGACCATCGCCATTGCCTCGTCCTCGGTCATGCCGCGGCTCATCAGGTAGAACAGTTGATCTTCGCTGACCTTCGACACGGTGGCCTCGTGGCCCATCGTGACGTCGTCCTCGCGGATGTCGACATAGGGGTAGGTGTCACTGCGGCTGACCGTATCGACAAGCAGCGCATCGCATTTCACGCTCGACCGCGATCCGTGCGCACCCTTGTTGACCTGGACCAGGCCCCGGTAGGACGCCCGGCCGCCACCGCGGGCAACCGACTTGGACACGATGTTGCTCGACGTGTACGGAGCCAGGTGCAGCATCTTGGCGCCGGTGTCCTGGTGCTGGCCTTCGCCGGCGAACGCCACCGACAGCACCTCACCCTTGGCGTGCTCACCGGTCATCCACACCGCCGGGTACTTCATCGTGACCTTCGAGCCGATGTTGCCGTCGACCCACTCCATGGTGGCGCCGGCCTCGGCGCGGGCCCGCTTGGTCACCAGGTTGTAGACGTTGTTCGACCAGTTCTGGATGGTCGTGTAACGGCAACGGCCACCGGGCTTCACGATGATCTCGACGACTGCCGAGTGCAGCGAGTCGCTCTTGTAGATCGGCGCGGTACAACCCTCGACGTAGTGCACGTAGGCGTCTTCGTCGACGATGATCAGCGTCCGCTCGAACTGGCCCATGTTCTCGGTGTTGATCCGGAAGTAGGCCTGCAGCGGGATGTCGACGTGCACGCCCTTCGGGACGTAGATGAACGAACCACCCGACCAAACCGCGGTGTTGAGCGCGGAGAACTTGTTGTCCCCGGCCGGGATCACGGTGCCGAAGTACTGCTTGAAGAGCTCCGGGTGCTCGCGCAGGCCCGAGTCGGTGTCCAGGAAGATCACGCCCTGGGCCTCGAGGTCCTCACGGATCGAGTGGTAGACCACCTCGGACTCGTACTGTGCGGCCACACCCGACACCAGGCGCTGCTTCTCGGCCTCCGGGATACCGAGCCGGTCGTAGGTGTTCTTGATGTCGGCGGGCAGGTCATCCCACGTGGCGGCCTGCTTCTCGCTCGAGCGCACGAAGTACTTGATGTTGTCGAAGTCGATGCCCTCGAGGTTGGAGCCCCAGTTCGGCATCGGCTTCTTGTCGAACGTGCGCAGCGCCTTGAGCCGGATGTCGAGCATCCACTCGGGCTCGCTCTTCTTGGCCGAGATGTCGCGCACCACCGCTTCGGACAGGCCGCGCTGCGCGCTGGCGCCCGCGGCGTCGGAGTCCGACCAGCCGTAGCCGTAACGGCCCAGTGAGGCGATGGCCTCTTCCTGGGTCATCGGCTCTGCCGGCTTGGCTTCCGGGGTGAGTGTCATGGCGACGCTCCTTCTGGTCTAGTGGTGTGCCGGTGTGAGCGGCACGTGGGTGGTGCAGGCGCAGTCGCCGTTGGCGATGGTGGCCAGTCGCTGGACGTGGGTGCCGAGGATCTCGGACATCGCCTCCTTCTCGGCTTCGCACAATTCCGGAAACTCTTCGGCGACATGCGAGACCGGGCAGTGGTGCTGGCAGATCTGAATGCCCTGCATCGGGCCGCCGACCCGCGTCGTCGTCGCCGCGTAACCGGCCTTGGTCATCGCGTCGGCGACCCGCTCGGCCGTGGACTCGACGTCGTCGGGGCCCTGCGCCACTCCCGCGAGGATGGCGTCGATACGGCGCCGGGCGAACGTCTGCACCGCCTGGTCGCCGCCGATTTCGCGGAGTTGGCGGATCGCGGCGGAAGCCAGGTCGTCGTAGGTGTGCTCCAGCTTGGCCCGTCCGGCCGCGGTGAGCCGGTAACGCTTGGCGGGCCTGCCGCGGCCTGCTTGCTGCCACGCCGCCGCGGCGTTGGCCTGGGCGTCGCCCGCCTCGATCAGCGCGTCGAGGTGCCGGCGCACGCCCGCCGCGGAGATGCCCAGCCGCTGGCCGATCTCGGCGGCGGTGATCGATCCCGACTCAAGCAGGAGCTGCACAATTGCCCGGCGGGTCTGCCCGTCGTGCACGACGGTGCCCACCACGGGCACAGCGTCAGCATCGGACGGGAATTTCACAACACCAGTGTTACGCAATTGCCCGAACAGGTCTAGCAAGGGCACCCTTAGCAAGCTGAGGGCGAAAAAGCCGCCGGTTAGAGTGCTGTGGTGGCAGCCCGCCAGCTTTCGCTGAGTTCGTCAATCGCCCGCCTGCACGGCGATGAACGCACTGTAGGCGCGCCTCTCAACGACGCCGAATTCCGTGCCATGCGCCGCACCCGGTTGTTCGGCGCCACCGGAACAGTGCTGATGGCAATCGGTGCGCTGGGTGCCGGCGCCCGACCCGTGGTCCAGGACCCCACCTTCGGCGTGCGGCTGCTGAACCTCCCGTCGCGCATCCAGACGGTGTCGCTGACGATGACCACCACGGGCGCGGTGATGATGGCGCTGGCCTGGCTGATGCTGGGCCGCTTCGCCCTCGGCAACCGGCGGATGTCGCGCAGTCAGCTTGATCACACTCTGCTGCTGTGGATCGTTCCGCTGCTGATCGCTCCGCCGATGTACAGCAAGGACGTCTACTCCTATCTGGCGCAGAGCCAGATCTCGGCGAACGGGCTCAATCCCTACAAGGTCGGGCCCGCCCCGGGGCTGGGTTTGGACCACGTCTTCACCCTCTCGGTGCCCAGCCTGTGGCGCGAGACGCCCGCGCCGTACGGCCCGCTGTTCCTGTGGGTGGGACGCGGAATCTCGGCGCTGACCGGAGAGAACATCGTCGCCGCCGTGCTCAGTCATCGCGTGGTGGTGCTGCTCGGCGTCGGGATGATCGTGTGGGCGGTACCGCGGCTGGCCCGCCGGTGCGGCGTCGCCGAGGTCAGCGCGCTGTGGCTGGGTGCGGCCAATCCCCTGCTCCTGATGCATCTGGTCGCCGGTATCCACAACGAGGCGTTGATGCTGGGCCTGATGCTCACCGGAACGGAGTTCGCGCTGCGCGGCATCGACTCCGCCAAGCCGCTGTGGCCGCGTCCGATGCACTGGCCGCACGGGCGCGACCAGTGGGCCCAGTGGATGCCGCCCGCGATGCTGGTGTTGGGTTCCGTGCTGATCACGATGTCCTCGCAGGTGAAACTCCCGGGGCTGTTGGCGCTGGGCTTCGTGGGCATGGCCCTGGCGTACCGCTGGGGGTCGACCGTCAAGGCGTTCGTGCTGGCGAGCGCGTTCATGACATCGCTGTCGCTGGTGGTCATGGCGATCATCGGCTGGGCCAGCGGCCTGGGCTTCGGCTGGCTGTTCACCCTCGGCACCGCCAACGTGGTGCGCAGCTGGATGTCACCTCCGACGCTGCTGGCGCTGGGCACCGGCCAGGTCGGGATCCTGCTCGGGCTGGGTGACCACACCACCGCCGTGCTGTCGCTGACCCGCGCCATGGGCGTGCTGATCATCATGATCACCGTCACCTGGCTGCTCCTGGCCGTGATGCGGGGCAAGTTGCATCCGGTCGGCGGTCTGGGTGTGGCGCTGGGCGCGACAGTCCTGCTGTTTCCCGTCGTGCAGCCGTGGTACCTGCTGTGGGCGATCATCCCGCTGGCAGCCTGGGCCACCCGCCCGGGCTTCCGCATCGCGACCATCGCGGTGTCGCTCGTCGTCGGGATCTTCGGGCCAACCGCCAACGGCGACCGCTTCGCCCTGTTCCAGATCGTCGACGCCACCCTGGCCAGCACGGTGATCGTGCTGATGCTGATCGCGGTGACGTTCCACCGGCTGCCCTGGCGCAAGGTGCCCGGAACCAACGAAACGTTCAGCGGTCAGGAGCCCGACACCCCGGCCACACCGGAGTCCGCGGAGCCCGCCACCGAACCACCGACGCCGCGCCCGGCGCCCGGCGCATACGCTGAGTCACCGTGAGTTCCGGCCGCGAAATCCCCGTGCGACTGCGCGGGGTGTCCAAGCATTACGGGTCGACGACGGCCGTGGCGAATCTCGATCTCGAGGTGCACGCCGCCGAAGTGCTGGCCCTGCTGGGCCCGAACGGGGCAGGCAAGACCACGACGGTCGAGATGTGCGAGGGCTTCACCCGGCCCGACGGCGGCACCATCGAGGTGCTGGGCCTGGACCCGGTCGCCGACAACGCGCGGGTGCGCGAGCGGATCGGCGTCATGCTGCAGGGCGGCGGCGGCTACCCCGCGGCCCGGGCCGGCGAGATGCTGAATCTGGTGGCCTCCTACGCCGCCAATCCGCTCGACCCGGCCTGGCTGCTGGACACCCTGGGGCTGACCGACGCCGCCCGCACCACCTACCGCAGGCTCTCCGGTGGCCAGCAGCAGCGGCTGGCGCTGGCGTGCGCCCTGGTCGGCAGGCCCGAGCTGGTCTTCCTCGACGAGCCCACCGCAGGCATGGATGCGCACGCGCGGCTGGTGGTGTGGGAGCTCATCGACGCGCTGCGCCGCGACGGCGTGACGGTGGTGTTGACCACCCACCAGCTCAAGGAGGCCGAGGAGCTCGCCGACCGGATCGTGATCATCGATCATGGCTCGGCCGTCGCATCGGGCACACCCGCGGAGCTGATGAACTCCGGCGCCGAAGGACAGTTGCGATTCTCCGCGCCCCGCCAGCTCGACCTGTCGCTGTTGATCGCGGCGCTACCGGAAGGCTATGCGGCCAAAGAGGTTTCGCCCGGCGAATACCTGGTGGAAGGCAAGATCGACCCGCAGGTGCTGGCAACGGTCACAGCCTGGTGCGCACGGCTCGACGTGCTGGCCACCGATGTGCGGGTCGAGCAGCGCAGCCTCGAAGACGTGTTCCTGGAGTTGACCGGTAGGGAGTTGCGGTCATGACGAGCGAGCTCTTTCCCCCGGGCACCTTCGCGCCCGACCCACGGCCCAGCACCGTGCCGCGGATGCTGGCCGCGCAGTACGGACTCGAACTGAAACTGTTGCTGCGCAACGGTGAACAGCTGCTGCTGACGATGTTCATCCCCATCACGCTGTTGATCGGGCTCACCCTGTTGCCACTCGGGTCGTTCGGCACGCACCGGGTCGCGGTGTTCGTCCCGGCGATCATGGCGCTGGCGGTGATCTCCACGGCGTTCACCGGCCAGGCCATCGCCGTCGCGTTCGACCGCCGCTACGGGGCACTGAAACGGTTGGGCGCCACCGCACTTCCGGTGTGGGGCATCATCGCCGGCAAATCGCTGGCCGTGGTGACCGTGGTGTTCCTGCAGGCGTTGCTGCTCGGCGGCATCGGTTTGGCCCTGGGTTGGCGCCCGCACCCGGCGGGCCTGCTGCTCGGCGCGCTGGTGATCGCGCTGGGCACGGCGGGGTTCGCGGCGATGGGTCTGCTGCTGGGCGGAACGCTGCGCGCCGAGATCGTGCTGGCCGTCGCCAACCTGCTGTGGTTCGTGTTCGCCGGGCTGGGGGCGCTGACCTTGGAGACCGGCGCGATTCCGCGTGGGGTGGCCTGGGTGGCGCGGCTGACGCCGTCCGGGGCGCTCACCGAAGCACTGACCCGGGCGATGTCGCTGTCCGTCGACTGGTTCGGCATCGCGGTGCTCGGGGCGTGGGGCGTGGTGTCGGCGCTGGCGGCGCTGCGCTGGTTCCGGTTCACCTGAGCCAGATCCCTACTACGCCGATCCCTACTACAGGGCGTAGTTAGACGTCCTCTACGATCAGGCCGTGCCCGTCGGACGGTTTTTCCTGCGGCTGGTGGACCTGCTGCCACTGCCGAGCCTGCGCGTCCAGCGCATCATCGCCGCCGCGGTCATCCTGACCCAGGGCGGTATCGCCGTCACCGGCGCGATCGTGCGGGTCACCGCATCCGGCCTCGGCTGCCCCACCTGGCCGCAATGCTTCCCCGGCAGCTTCGTCCCGGTCCCGCACGCCGCGGTCCCCGGCATCCACCAGGCCGTCGAGTTCGGCAACCGGATGATCACCTTCCTCGTCGTGATCACTGCGATCCTGGCCGTCCTGGCCGTCACCCGCGCCCGCCGCCGTCGGGAGGTGCTGATCTACGCCTGGCTGATGCCCGCGTCGACGGTGGTGCAGGCGGTGCTCGGCGGTATCACCGTGCTGGCCGGGCTGGCGTGGTGGACGGTCGCGATCCACCTACTGGCGTCGATGGCGATGGTGTGGCTGGCCACCCTGCTCTACGTCAAGATCGGCGAACCCGACGACGGTATCTCGACGGCGCTGGTGCCCAAACCGCTTCGGCATCTGACCGTGCTGGGCGCACTGACCCTGGCCGCGACGCTGACCACCGGAACCCTCGTGACCGCCGCAGGCCCGCACGCCGGCGACAAGAGTCCGCAGCGCCCGGTGCCGCGGCTCGAGGTCGAGATCCTCACGCTGGTGCACATGCACGCGACGCTGCTGATCGCCTACCTGGCGCTGCTGATCGGGCTGGCCGCCGGATTGCAGGCGGTGTTCGCACCGCGGTTCATCATGAAGCGGTTGGCGGTGCTGGTGGGTTTGGTGCTGGCCCAAGGACTAGTCGGCGCGGTGCAGTTCTTCACCGGCGTGCCTGCCGCACTGGTGGCCGTGCACGTCGCGGGCGCGGCGGCCTGCACCGCGGCCACCGCGGCGCTATGGGCGTCGATGCGACAGCGGGCCGAGCCCAAGACGCTCACACGCTGACTCCACCTCGAGTGCGAACGCACGCTGCTGCAGGTCGCGGGTCCGCTCGTCGAGCTGGCGCCAGCCGAGCCCGGGCTCGATCACCTCGAGCTCCAGCACCAGCGGATCGTCGGCGCCGCCGATGAGATCGACTCGGGCATAGAGCAATTCACTGGCCTCGATACCCAGATGGCGACTGGCGGCAGCCAGCGCGGCCACGCCGACATCCCACATCTCGAAGTCCGGATCGGCCGAGGCCAGCGACTCCTCCACGTAGGTGCCGGACTCGTGCAGCGTCGGCGACTCCCCTTCGGGCGGCAGCATCGGGCCTTTGGTGAACGCGTGGGACTGCCGGCCCCCGAGGAACACCAGCGCGGTCTCCCCCTGCTCCACGCGGGCGTCGTAGGGCTGCACCAGCGCCGTACGCCCGCTGTCCTGCAGCGCGGCGACGTGTGCGCGTGCGGCGGCCCGGTCGACGAACCGGCCGGTGTCGATCGAGCCTGCGCCGATCGCGGGCTTGATCACCACCTCGCCCGTGGGCAGGTGCACCCTGTCCCCCGGTGCGAAGAAATCCGACGGGACGGTCGGTACGCCCGCGTCGGCCAGATCCTGCAAATAGTGCTTGTCGCTGTTCCACGCCACCACGTCCGGAGCGTTGAGCAGGTGGCGCACCCGGCGGGTCCAGGCCAGGAACTCCTCGCGACGTTCGGCGTAATCCCAGGCGGCGCGCAGGATCACCAGGTCGGCGGTCTCGGTCTGCGGGTCGTCCCAGGACAGCCAGCGGGCGTGCAGCCCGCGGGTCCGCAGAGCGGCGATCAGGCCGTCGTCGTCACCGTCACCGGAAACGAGCTGCGGGCAGCCGGCCAGCACGATGCTCGGATGGAAGACGTCGGGACGTGCCAGATTCGGGCGGGCGCTCACAGCAGGGATGATAGTGACATGCACGCAATCGAAGTCGCCGAGACGGGCGGTCCCGAGGTCCTGAACTACGTCGAGAAGCCGCAGCCCACACCCGGGCCGGCCGAGGTGCTCATCCAGGCGGATGCGATCGGCGTCAACTACATCGACACCTACTTCCGGTCCGGTCTGTATCCGCGGGAGCTGCCCTTCGTGGTGGGCACCGAGGTGTGCGGAACGATCGTCGCGGTCGGCGACGACGTCGCGGCGATCGCGCCCGGCGATCGGGTTGTCACCGCGGTGGCATCCGGAGCCTATGCCGAGTTCTGCACCGCGCCAGCTGATTTCGTCGCCTACGTGCCTGATTCGGTGCCATCGGACGCCATCGCCTCGGCGCTGCTCAAGGGGATGACCGCGCACTACCTGATCAAGTCGGTGTATGCGGTGCAGGCCCGCGATTTCGTGCTCGTGCACGCCGGGGCCGGCGGCGTCGGACTGATCCTGACCCAGTGGGCGACCAGCCTGGGCGCCCGGGTGATCACCACCGCCTCCAGCCCGCAGAAGGCAGAGCTGTCCCGCCAGGCGGGCGCGATCGAGGTACTGGACTACCCCGAGGACCCCGCCGACTTCGCCGCCGCGATCCGCGACCTCACCAACGGTCACGGTGTCGCCGCCGTCTACGACGGCGTCGGCAAGACCACGTTCGACGCCAGCCTCGCGAGCCTGGCGATCCGCGGCACCCTGGCACTGTTCGGCGCGTCCAGCGGACCCGTCCCGCCGGTGGACCCGCAGCGGCTCAACGCCGCCGGGTCGGTGTTCCTGACCCGGCCCAACCTCGCCCACTTCACCCGTACCCCGGACGAATTCGCGTGGCGCGCGGGTGAACTACTCGATGCGATCGCCTCCGGTGCGATCACCATCACGGTCGGCGGCCACTACCCCTTGGCCGAAGCCGCGCAGGCGCACCGGGATCTCCAGGGCCGCAAGACCACCGGCTCGATCGTGCTGCTGCCGGCGACTAGCTGAACAGTGTCGGCAGCGCCAGCGCCGAGTCGACGGCGAGCGCGACGAACACCAGCGCCAGGTAGTTGTTCGACTGCAGGAACAGTCGCAGCGGCTTCACCGGGTTGCCGCGACGTACGCCGGCATGCAGGCGATGCGCCATGATCAGGAACCAGGCCCCGGCCAGTGCGGCCACCGAGCCGTACAGCCAGCCGGCCGCCGGCGCGAGCGCCAGCGTGGCGATCACGGTCAGCCAGGTGTAGATCAGGATCTGCTTGGTGACCTGCAATTCGGTGGCCACCACCGGCAGCATGGGCACGCCCGCGGCGCGGTAGTCGTCCTTGTACTTCATGGCCAGCGCCCAGGTGTGCGGCGGCGTCCAGAAGAAGATGATCGCGAACATCACCAGCGCCTGCCAGCCGATCGTGTCGGTGACGGCCGACCAGCCGATCATCACCGGCATGCAGCCGGCCGCACCGCCCCACACCACGTTCTGTGAGGTGCGGCGCTTGAGCAGCAGGGTGTAGACGAGCACGTAGAACGCGATCGTGGCCGCGGCCAGGTGCGCCGACAGCAGGTTGGTGGTCCACCACAGCCAGAAGAACGATCCGACCGAGAGCGTCAGCCCGAACACCAGGGCATGGCTGCGGGGCACGGTGGCCCGGGCCAGCGGCCGCCGTTCGGTGCGCTTCATCACCTTGTCGATGTCGGCGTCGGCCACACAGTTGAGCGTGTTGGCGCCTGCCGCGGCCAGCAGACCGCCGAACAGGGTGTTGAGGATCAGCGGCAGATCGACGGTGCCGCGGCCGGCCAACAGCATGGCCGGAATGGTGGTGACGAGCAGCAGCTCGATGACCCGCGGCTTGGTCAGGGCGAGGTATCCCAGCAGCCTGTCGCGGAACCGAACGGGCGCCCCGTCAACGAGGTGCACTTCGCGAACTCTCACGCAACTGACTCCTGACCCGACGATCTACTACAGAGGATGGTAGTCGGCCGCGGACCGTCCCTGACACCGACGGGTCGATTCACGGCGATTCCACCGTGATGACACAGTTCCTCCTGTAGAGCTTCACCCGCGGGTAACGCTGGTAGCAGCACTATGCAGCCGAGCACCGAGCAGCACTAGGGTGAAGAGGACCACCCCAGCTTGCCGCGTTTTGACTAAGCCAGGAGCGAGTTTGTGACCACTGTCGAAGAGATCGCCACGCTGACCCAGCCCCACCATCCGGACGATTGGACGCCAGTCGATTCGAAGGCCGTCGACACGGTCCGGGTGCTGGCCGCCGACGCCGTGCAGAAGGTCGGCAACGGCCACCCGGGAACCGCCATGAGCCTGGCGCCGCTGGCCTACACGCTGTTCCAGCGGGTGATGCGGCACGATCCGAGCGACACCCACTGGCTGGGTCGCGACCGGTTCATCCTGTCCTGCGGCCACAGCAGCCTGACGCTGTATCTGCAGCTGTACTTGGGCGGGTTCGGCCTGGAGCTCTCCGACATCGAGTCGCTGCGCACCTGGGGTTCCAAGACCCCCGGCCACCCGGAGTTCCGGCACACCCTTGGCGTGGAGATCACCACCGGCCCGCTGGGTCAGGGCCTGGCATCCGCGGTCGGTATGGCGATGGCCGCACGCTACGAGCGCGGCCTGTTCGACCCCGACGCCCCGGCCGGCACCAGCCCGTTCGACCACCACATCTACGTGATCGCCTCGGACGGCGACATCGAAGAGGGCATCACCAGCGAGGCGTCGTCCCTGGCGGGCACCCAGCAGCTGGGCAACCTCATCGTGTTCTACGACCACAACAAGATCTCGATCGAGCACGACACCGACATCGCGCTGTCCGAGGATGTCCCGGCCCGCTACCGCGCGTACGGCTGGCACGTCCAGGAAGTCGAGGGCGGCGAGAACGTCGTCGGCATCGAAGAAGCCATCGCCGAGGCCAAGAAGGTGACCGACAAGCCGTCGTTCATCGCGGTCCGGACGATCATCGGTTATCCGGCGCCCACCAAGATGAACACCGGTGGGGTGCACGGCGCCGCGCTCGGCGACGACGAGGTGGCCGCCACCAAGAAGGTCCTCGGTTTCGACCCGGACAAGAAGTTCGAGGTGCACGACGAGGTCATCGCGCACACCCGCAAGCTTGTCGACCGCGGTCGCGAGGCGCACGAGAAGTGGCAGGGCGACTTCGACGCCTGGGCGCAGCGCGAACCGGAGCGCAAGGCGCTGCTGGACCGGCTGCTGGCGCAGGAACTGCCCGACGGCTGGGACTCCGACATCACCTACTGGGAACCGGGTTCCAAGGCGGTCGCCACCCGCGCCGCCTTCGGCCAGGTGCTCAACGACGTCGCACCGAAGCTGCCCGAATTGTGGGGTGGCTCAGCCGATCTGGCCGGTAGCAACAACACCACCATCAAGGGCGTCAAGTCGTTCGGGCCGCCGTCGATCTCCACCGAGGACTTCACCGCCGACTGGTACGGCCGGGTGCTGCACTTCGGGATCCGCGAGCACGCGATGGGTGCGATCCTGTCCGGCATCGTGCTGCACGGGCCGACCCGCGCCTTCGGCGGTACGTTCCTGCAGTTCTCCGACTACATGCGGGCCTCGGTGCGGCTGGCGTCGCTGATGGACATCGACACCATCTACATCTGGACGCACGACTCGATCGGTCTTGGCGAGGACGGCCCCACCCATCAGCCGATCGAGCACCTGGCCGCGCTCCGGGCGATCCCGAAGCTGTCGGTGGTGCGTCCCGGCGATCCGAACGAGACCGCCTACGCCTGGCGCAGCATCATCGCCCGCGGCAACGGTGCCGGGCCGGTCGGTTTCATCCTGACCCGCCAGGGCATTCCGGTGCTGGAGGGCACCAGCGCCGAGGGCGTCGAACGCGGTGGCTATGTCCTCGGTGGTGGCAACCCGGCCGATGACGCCGACGTGATCATCATCGCCACCGGATCCGAGCTGCAGCTGGCAGTCGACGCGCAGAAGTTGTTGGCGGCCAAGGACATCAACGCCTACGTGGTGTCTATGCCGTGCGTCGAGTGGTTCAACTCGCAGCCGCAGGAATACCGCGACAGCGTTCTGCCGCCCGACGTGTCGGCCCGGGTCGCGGTGGAAGCCGGAGTGGCGCAGAGCTGGTACCGGTTCGTCGGCGACACCGGCGAGATCATCTCCATCGAGCACTACGGCGAATCCGCCGACGACAAAACCTTGTTCCGCGAGTTCGGGTTCACCGCCGAAGCTGTCGCCGACGCCGCGGAACGTGTGATCGACAACTAACCCGCACGACCAACTGAAGGGAACGTCATGGCACAGAATCCGAACCTCGCCGCACTGTCGGCGGCCGGTGTGTCCGTCTGGCTCGACGACCTGTCCCGGGACCGGTTGCGGTCGGGCAACCTGCAGGAGCTGATCGACACGCACAGCGTGGTCGGGGTCACCACCAACCCGTCGATCTTCCAGGCCGCCCTGTCCAACGGAAATGCCTACGACGCACAGGTTTCCGAGCTCGCCGAGCGTGGCGCCGACGTCGACGCGACGATCCGCACCGTCACCACCGACGACGTCCGGGAGGCCTGCGACGTACTGCGACCGCAGTGGGAGGCCTCCGACGGCGTCGACGGCCGGGTCTCGATCGAGGTCGACCCGCGCCTGGCCCACGAGACCGACAAGACCATCCTGCAGGCCATCGAGCTGTGGAAGATCGTCGACCGGCCCAACCTGCTGATCAAGATCCCGGCCACCGAGGCGGGCGTGCCCGCCATCGCGTCGGTGCTGGCCGAGGGCATCTCGGTCAACGTGACCCTGATCTTCTCCGTGGAGCGCTACCGGCTGGTGATGGACGCCTACCTGCAGGGCCTGGAGAAGGCCAAGGAAGCCGGCCACGACATCTCGAAGATCCATTCCGTCGCTTCGTTCTTCGTGTCCCGGGTGGACACCGAGATCGACAAGCGGCTGGAACAGATAGCGTCCGACTCCGTAAATGACTCAGCGTTGGCGCTGCGCGGCCAGGCCGGGGTTGCCAACGCGCGCTTGGCGTACGCGGCCTACGAAGAGGTGTTCCTCGGTGGCGACCGCTTCAGCGCACTGGCCGATGCCGGCGCCCGCGTGCAGCGTCCGTTGTGGGCGTCCACGGGTGTCAAGAATCCGGACTACTCCGACACTCTCTACGTCACCGAGCTGGTCGCCCCCAACACGGTGAACACCATGCCGGAGAAGACGATGGACGCAGTGGCCGACCACGGGGTTGTCACCGGCGACACAATCACCGGCACTGCGGGCGCGGCGCAGGAGGTGTTCGACAAGCTCGACGCCATCGGCATCGACCTGCGTGACGTGTTCCTGGTCCTGGAGAACGAGGGCGTCGAGAAGTTCGAGAAGTCGTGGCAGGAACTGATCGACGCGACCCAGGACCAGCTCAACGCCGCGGCCAAATGACGGACCGTCCCGTACCCGGGGTGGTAGCGCCCGCTCCGACCAGCTGGCACAACCCGCTGCGCGACAAGCGGGACAAGCGGATGCCGATGATCGCCGGCCCCTGCGGGGTGGTGATCTTCGGTGTCACCGGCGATCTGGCCCGCAAGAAGCTGATGCCGGCGATCTACGACCTGGCCAACCGCGGCCTGTTGCCGCCGTCGTTCTCGCTGGTCGGTTTCGCCCGGCGGGACTGGGCCGACGAGGATTTCGGCGCCATCGTGCACGACGCGGTCTGCCAGCACGCCCGCACCCCGTTTCGCCAAGAGGTGTGGGACCGGCTGGCCGAAGGCTTCCGGTTCGTCCAGGGCTCCTTCGACGATGAGGCCTCGTTCGGCCGGCTGGCCGAAACGCTGGAAAAGCTCGATGTGGAACGCGGCACCGGCGGCAATCACGCCTTCTACCTGTCGATTCCACCGAAAGCCTTCCCGGTGGTGTGCGAGCAGCTGAAGAAGTCCGGGCTGGCCCGCCAGCAGGAGGGCCGCTGGAGCCGGGTGGTCATCGAGAAGCCGTTCGGCCATGACCTGCAGAGCGCGATCGAGCTCAACCAGGTGGTCAACAGTGTGTTCCCCGAGGAGTCGGTGTTCCGCATCGACCACTATCTCGGCAAGGAGACGGTGCAGAACATCCTGGCGCTGCGCTTCGCCAACGAGTTGTTCGAGCCGATCTGGAACAACCATTACGTCGACAGTGTGCAGATCACGATGGCCGAGGACATCGGCTTGGGTGGTCGCGGCGGCTACTACGACGGGATCGGGGCGGCGCGCGACGTCATCCAGAACCATCTGCTGCAGCTGCTGGCGCTCACTGCGATGGAAGAGCCCGTCAGTTTTCACCCGGACGAGGTGAAAGCCGAGAAGATCAAGGTGCTTTCGGCGACTTCGCTGGCGCAGCCGCTGGATGCCACCTCCTCACGGGGCCAGTACACCGCGGGATGGCAGGGTGGCGAGAAGGTCGTCGGGCTGCTCGACGAGGAGGGCTTCTCGAAGGAGTCCACCACCGAGACGTTCGCCGCGATCACCCTCGACGTCGATACCCGGCGCTGGGCCGGTGTGCCGTTCTATCTGCGGACCGGAAAGCGGTTGGGCCGCAGGGTGACCGAGGTGGCGCTGGTGTTCCGGCGAGCTCCTCACCTGCCGTTCGACGCGACGATGACCGAGGAATTGGGCAAGAACGCGTTGGTGATCCGCGTCCAGCCGGATGAGGGCATCACGCTGCGCTTCGGGTCGAAGGTGCCCGGCAGTGCCATGGAGGTCCGCGACGTCAACATGGACTTCTCCTACGGGTCGGCATTCGCCGAGGATTCACCGGAAGCCTACGAACGGCTGATCCTCGACGTACTGCTCGGCGAGCCGTCGCTGTTCCCCGGCAACGCCGAAGTCGAATTGTCTTGGGAGATACTCGATCCCGTGCTGGATTACTGGGCTTCCCACGGTAAGCCTGATCCCTACGAGTCGGGCACCTGGGGACCCGACTCGGCATTCGAAGTGCTGCAGCGATCCGGTCGTGAATGGAGGCGTCCCTAGTGATTGTCGACCTGCCCGATACGACGACCAACGTGCTCAACAAGAAGATCACCGCGCTGCGTGAAGAGGGCGGGGCGATCACGCTGGGTCGGGTGCTGACCCTGGTCGTCGCACCCGACACCGAGGCCCGGGTCGAGGACTCGATCGAGGCGGCGGTGGCGGCGAGCCGCGAACATCCCTGCCGCATCATCGTGGTGGTCCCGGCTGACCGACTGGCCAACGAAGCGCGGCTGGACGGTCAGCTCCGCGTGGGCGCCGACGCAGGTGCGGGCGAGGTGGTGGTGCTGCGGATCTCCGGTCCGCTGTCCAACCACGCCAGCAGTGTGGTGTTGCCCTTCCTGCTGCCCGACACCCCGGTGGTGGCGTGGTGGCCGGGCGTCGCGCCGGCCAACCCCGCCGAGGACCCGTTGGGGCGCTTGGCGATTCGCCGGATCACTGATGCCACCGGAACCGAAGACCCGCTGGCGGCGATCAAGAGCCGGCTGAAGGGTTACACCGACGGCGACACCGATCTGGCGTGGAGCCGGATCACCTACTGGCGCGCACTCCTCGCGTCGGCGGTGGACCAGGCGCCGTACGAGCCCCTGACGTCGGCGTCGGTGTCCGGCCTGAAGGACGAGCCGGCCCTCGACATCCTGGCGGGCTGGCTGGCCAGCCGGATCGACGGCACCGTGACCCGTTCCGTCGGCGAGTTGAAGGTCGAGCTGGTGCGCGCCTCCGAGACCGTGACACTGGCCCGCCCACAGGAGGGCGTGACCGCCACCCTGACCCGCACCGACCGTCCGGAGGCGCTGTTGCCGTTGCCGCGGCGGGAGACCCGGGAATGCCTTGCCGAGGATCTTCGCCGGCTCGACGCCGACGAGATTTACCACGAGGCGTTGGCGGGTATTGAAAAGGTGCAGTACGTCTAGTCGAACCGAGTCGAAAGGTCGCGATGTGAACCAGATAGTCGAGACCTATCCGGATACCTCAGCGCTGGTGGCCGCCGTCGGCGACCGGCTGGTCGGGGCGATCACCGCCGCCATCACCGCGCGCGGGCAGGCGTTCGTCGTACTGACCGGCGGCGGAACGGGAATCAACCTGCTCAAGCATGTCGGCGCCCACGACGGCGCGATCGACTGGTCGAAGGTGCACATCTTCTGGGGCGACGAACGCTACGTCCCCGCCGATGACGACGAGCGCAACGACAAGCAGGCCCGCGAGGCGCTGCTCGACCACATCGACATCCCGGACAGCAACGTGCACCCGATGGCGGCCAGTGACGGCGAGTTCGGCGACGACCTGGACGCTGCGGCCCTGGCCTACGAGAGTGTGCTCGCCGCCAACGCCGGGCCAGGCGAACCGACACCGGTATTCGACGTGCACCTGCTGGGGATGGGGCCGGAAGGCCACATCAACTCGCTGTTCCCGCACACCCCGGCGGTCGCGGAGACCAAGCGGCTGGTGGTCGGCGTCGAGGACTCCCCCAAACCGCCGCCCCGGCGGATCACGCTGACCCTGCCCGCCGTCAATCGGTCGCGCGAGGTGTGGCTGGTGGTATCCGGTGAGGGCAAGGCCGAGGCGGTCGCCGAGGCCGTCGGCGGCGCCAAGGCCGCCGACTGGCCGGCTGCCGGCGCGAAAGGCCGCGACGCCACGGTTTGGCTTCTCGACACCGAGGCGGCCGGCAAGCTGCCACACTGAGCCCATGGTTGACAAGCCGCCCCCGCCACGGTCTGGCCGGGACCGGATCAAGACCCTGGCCCAGGCGGCACTCAACGCCGACGTCACCGTCGACCAGCTCGACACCATCCTGTCCGGGATGAGCGATGCGCTCACCGATCTGAACAAGACCATGAGCGGCATGAAAGGCACCCTCGAGTACTTCGAGGAGACGCTGGTCGTGTTCAACTCCACGCTGAGCCGCATCGACGAGCTGGCGCCCCGGCTCGATGCGGTGGTCGCCCGTATGGAAGGGATCGTCGAGCGCGTCGAACGCATCGTGGGTGTCGGCGAAGCGGTGATCTCACCGCTGGCCGCCACGGAGTCGGCCATCCGCGGGGTGGTCAACGCGATCCGTCGCCAGGGCCGCTAGCGCGTCACCATGGACCTGCACGTCAAAACCCGGGTGCACTGGTTGTTGGATTACGGGCTTTCCCGTTCGGTGCTCACGCTGCTCGCTCATCGCGGAGACCCGTTCGCCCGACTGGTCATCGACAGCGGGAGACCCGAGAACACCTATCGCCTCATCGAGGAGGTCCGCCGGCGGGGTCGAATGTCTCCCGGGATCGGCGGCGGTTGGGTCACCGCTGACGCGCAGATCGTCCGAAACGTTCTGCGCGACGACCGATTCCGGACCGTCAAACCGCAGGATCGATTTCCTGTTCGTGCGGTCCGGTGGCTGGCCGCCAAGACGGCCCCGGACATGATGAATCCCGTCGAGCCGCCCTCGCTCCTCGTGGTGGATCCGCCGGTGCACACCCGGTTGCGTCGCCTGGTATCGCGTGCTTTCACACCTCGAGCGATCGAGGGGCTGCGCGATCGCATTCACGAGATCACCGACAGGGTGCTCGACGATCTCGAGGGCCAGTCGCACTGCGATCTGATCCCCGCCTTCGCGGCCCGGATCCCCATCGAGGTCATCGCCGAGATGCTGGGACTCCCCCGCGAGGAGATACCGGCGCTGCACGCCTTCGCCGACCCTGCCGCCAAGCTACTGACCACAACCGTTCCTGCCTGGAACGACTTTTACACCGCCTCGGTGGCCTTGCGCGATTTCGAAGGCTACATCGCCGCACATATCCAGCGACTCCGGCTCAACGACGCGGACAACAGCATCCTGTCAGCCGTACTCCACGACGACCACCTCACCGAAGACGAGGTCAGGATGTTCGCCGGCCTGCTCCTCGGTGCCGGATTCATCACCACCACACACGCATTCGGCAACGCGGTGGTCGCGCTTCTGCGCCATCCGGAACAGCTGGCGCATCTGCAGGCGCATCCCGAAGGCTGGCCCAATGCAGTCGAAGAGTCGCTCCGCTACGACTCGGTGGCCCAGATCGGGCTGCGGGTGGCGACAAAGCCGGTGCAGATCGAGGGCTGCGCCATCGACGAAGGGCAGGCGGTGTTCGTGCTCATCGCCGGAGCCAACCGCGATCCGGCGATCTTCGAGCGCCCTCTCGAATTCGACACCACACGCGCCAACGCCCGCGACCACCTCAGCTTCAGTTCCGGTATTCACGTCTGTATCGGCGCAGCACTCGCCCGCCTGGAACTGAACATCGGCCTGGAAGCTCTGTTTCGGCGCTTTCCAGAACTCGGGCTGGACGGCGAACCGACGCTCAACGACAGCACGTTGCTGCGCGGAGTAAAACGCCTACCTGTCAGCCTGGGAGCCGCTTCCTCAGGTGCCGGCCGCTAGCGCGTCACCACCAGTCGTCGCCGGGATCGGTGCCTGACCACTCGCCCAGCACCTGTGCCGCGGTCTGCGGAAGCGGTCCGAGCAGTTCGGCGGTGTTCTCCAGAGAGCAGTCGGGTTGTGTCATAACCGTTTTGACGCTATCGGCCGGCTGTCGGTTCCATCACGGGGTCAAGTGCGGCCGCATCCGCTCCGCATCGATCTCGACGCCTGCGGAGAGATCGTCTGCCAGCGCGGCCCCGGTGGCGGCCAGACCGACGATGTCGATGCCGTAGGGCGCTCCTGGGATCTCGGCAAGCAGCGTTGATGCCCGGCGCAGCAGTGCGGCAGCACCCGTGCGATTGCCGCGCTGGATGTGCGTGACACCGACCGCGAACTGGGCCAGCCCCTGCCACAGCGGTCGCTCGTCATCGGGTCCGTTCTTCCAGGCCGCCTCGAAGACTTCGTGAGCGTGAAACGCTCGCCCCCGGCTGAGCAGATCTTGCGCGTAGGCCAGGGTTTCGGCCGGCGGGAGACTCAGGTCGTCGGGAATGCGGGGTTCCCCCTGCGCGCCCGGCGGCAGCGGCCGGCCGAGCGCGTCGCGGGCCCTGGCATTGCGGGGCCGGCCGGACTCGTCGCGGTCGCGAGCCATCGGCTAACCGCTGTTGCGCAGTGCCGACGCCAACCCACTCATGGTGAGCAGGATGCCGCGCTGGACCAGCTCGTCGTCGTCTCCGGACCGGTAGCGGCGCAGCAGCTCGACCTGTAAGTGGTTGAGCGGCTCCAGGTATGGAAAACGGTTGAACACCGACCTGGCCAGCGCCGGGTTGTCGGCGAGCAGGTCGTCCTGGCCGGTGATCAGCTGATGGATCCGCAGCGTGCGGCCGTACTCGGCGACGATCTTGTCGAACACCCGGGCGCGCAGTTCATCGTCCTCGACGAGCTCGGAATACCGGGCAGCCAAGCCCATGTCGGCCTTGGCCAGCACCTGCGCCATGTTGGAGAGGACGGTGGCGAAGAACGGCCAGTGCTTGTACAGCTCCTGCAGCACTTCGAGCCGGGCCTCGGGCGATTCCGGACCGGCGGCGATCCACTCCTCGACCGCGGTGCCGGTGCCGTACCAGCCGGGCAGCATCACGCGCGACTGGCTCCAGGCCAGCACCCACGGGATGGCCCGCAGATCGGAGATAGACGTGGTGGGTTTGCGCGACGTCGGCCTGCTGCCGATGTTGAGCGAACCGATCTCACTGACCGGTGTCGAGGCCTTGAAGTAGTCGACGAAACCCGGTGTCTCGTGCACCAATTCGGCGTAGGCGCGCTGGGCGCGAGCGGCCAGGTCGTCGAGCACCTCGTACGCCTGCTCGGCAAGGTCGCCGAGGCCCTCGGTGTCGAGCAGCGTCGACTCCAGCGTGGCGGCGAGCAAGGTCTCCAGGTTGCGGTGCGCGATCCGCGGCTCGGCGTACTTGGCGGCGATCACCTCGCCCTGTTCGGTCAGCCGGAGCGAACCGTTCACCGCGCCTGGCGGCTGGGCCAAAATCGCATCGTAGCTCGGGCCGCCACCGCGGCCGACGGTGCCGCCCCGACCGTGGAAGAGCCGCAACCGAATTCCGGTCTTGCGGGCCGATTCCACCAGATCCAGCTCAGCCCGGTAGAGCGCCCAGTTCGCGGCCAGATATCCGCCGTCCTTGTTGGAGTCGGAATAGCCGAGCATCACCTCCTGGCTCTCGCCGCGGGCATGCACCATCGCGCGGTAGAGCGGCAGGTCCAGCGCAGACTCGAGGATCGAGGCGCCGTGCTGCAGGTCGTCGATCGTTTCGAACAGGGGCACGATGCCGACGGGCGCGTAGACGTCGTCACTCGAAACACCAAGCAGTCCAGCCTCTTTGAGCAGGATCGCGGCTTCCAGCATGTCCGAGACCGACTGGCACATCGAGATGATGTAGTTGGGCACCGCTTCGGGGCCGAACACCGTGACCGCACGGGCGGCGGCGAACACAATGTCGAGTTCTTTGCGAGCCAGCTCGGAGAGCTCGGAGTCGTCGCGCACCAGCGGCCGGCGGGTCTTCAGCTCGGCGGCCAGCACCTCGACCCGCTCCGGCTCGGACAGCGACGCATAGTCCGGATGGACCCCGGCCCAGGACAGCAGTTCGGCGATGACCTGTTCGTGTACCTCGGAGTTCTGCCGCATGTCCAGGCTGCTCAGGTGAAAACCGAAGACGTCCACGGCTTCCCGCAACCGGGCAAGCCGGTCGTCGGCCAGCAGGGTGCTGCCGTTGGCGCGCAATGACGCGTCGATGGTGTTCAGGTCGGCGAGCAGCTCGTCGGGTGTGTCGTACGGTTCGAGGCCGAGATCGAGGGTGTGCGCCGGTTCGCGATCGAGGATCTTCTGCCCGGTCGCGGTGAGCCGGGCGTGCACCACCCGCAGTGCCCGCCGGTAGGGCTCGTCCATCCGGGCCGGCTCGTGGCAGGCGTCAGCCAGGGCGACGAGAGCGTCGGTGGTCTTCACCAGCCGGGCCGACATCGACAATTCCTGTTCGAGCTTGTTGAGCTCGGCGAAGTAATGTCCCAGGGCGGTGTAGGCGGCGCTGCCGGTGGCCAACCGGACCACGTCGGCGGTGACGTTCGGGTTTCCGTCGCGGTCGCCACCGATCCAGGAGCCCGGCCGCAGGATCGGCTCGGGCAGCAGGTCGGCGTCGGGCCAGCGCGTTCGCAGCGCGTCGCGAACCTCGGCATTGACCTTCGGGATCACCTCGAAGAACGCCGCCGGGTAGTACCGCAGGCCGACTTCGATCTCGTCCTGGATCTTCAAGCGGGACAACCGGATCAGTGCGGTCTGCCACAGCGTCAGGATCTGCCTGCGCAGTTCGGTCTCGACCGGCCGACCGTCCTCGGTTTCGTCCTGACCGTGCAGCCGTACCCGCATCAGCTGGGTGATCCGGTGCTGGGTGTCGAAGACGGTGCGCCTGCGGGTCTCGGTGGGGTGGGCGGTGATGACCGGCGCCACCAATGCCCCGGTGAGCGCTTCCTGAACCGTTGCCGCGTCCAGCTGCGCGGCATCGAGCTTGTCGTAGGTGGCGGCGAGGGTGCTGGTCTGCGGCGGCTCGCCTGCGGCGACGTGTATCGCGCGGCGCCGTTCGCGGTGGATGTCCTCGGCGACGTTGGCCAGCAGGGCGAAGTGGCTGAACGCGCGGATCACCGGGATGGCCTGGTGGACGTCGATGCCGTCGAACAGCTGGGCCAGCTCGGACCGGTCGATCTCGGATCGGCGCACCCGGAACGATTCGACGCGGGCTTTTTCGACGAGGTCGAACACCTCGTCGCCGTTCTGCTCGCGCACGGTGTCACCGAGGATCGCCCCCAGCAGCCGGATGTCCTCCCGCATCGGCTCGGTGGCCTCCCGCCCGACCTGGGTGCGCTGTACCGCGCCGATCGGTTCCAGCGACACATCCGGAGCTTCAGCCATCCCCCAAGTATTCCGGTGTCCGCTATGCCGTGCAGGGCGTGGGGTCGTGGCGTTGTCCACAGAGCCGACTTCGTCCACAGGTTGCGGTTTCGTCCCCGGTGCTCGAACAATTGTTCGATACCGTGGTGTCATGTCCGCCGAACCCCTGACCGCCCACGCGGTGCATGACCGGGTTCGCGCCGAGCTCGATGCCGTCGATGCCGCGTACAGCCGGCTCCGGTCGATCTGTACTGATCTGGCCGGCAACATGTTTCGCATCGAGGCGGCCGAGCGCCTGGAGGACCAGACCCGAGTGAACCGCGGGCTGTCCTACCGGATGTTCGGCGAGATCGCCGAACCGGTCGACGGCTCGTCATCGCCTGCCGGAGCGAAGGTCCGTGACGTCCTGGCCAGCCGGTTACGCCTGACGGCCGGGGAGGTCAAGCGTCGGTTCGCGCTGGCGAATCGACTGCGGCCGCGTCGATCTCTGACCGGCCCGCCGCTACCGCCGGAATTGCCGGTGTTGGCGGCCGCGGTCGAGGCCGGGGAGGTCGGCGAGGACCACATCGCGGCAGTGTGCACTGCACTCGACCGGCTGCCGTCGTTCGTCACGCCGGCCAACCGGGAGGCAGCGGAACGCGCACTGGTTCGCCGGGCGCGCGAACAGGATTCGAAGTTCGTCGCGGCGATCGGTCTCGAGATCGCAAACTGCCTGAATCCCGAGGGCACGTTCACCGACGAGGATCGGGCACGACGGCGCGGGTTGCGGCTGGGCCAGCAGGGTCCGGACGGGATGAGCCGGCTTTCCGGCTGGGTGGATCCAGAGAGCCGCGCCTACATCGAAGCGGTGACGGCCGCAGTCCGGCCGGGGCGCCATCTCCCCGACGGCACCGGGGGACGCGACAACCGAAGCCCGGAACAACGCTGCCACGACGGAATCACGCTCGGCCTCAAGGCGGCTCTGTCATCGGGGGCGTTGGGGCAGCATCGCGGACTGCCGGTGACCGTGATCGTGACGACGACGCTGGGCGAGCTGGAGCAGGCGGCGGGCTGGGCCCGTACCGGCGGAACCGGCCGGCTCCCGATGCGCGACGTCATCCGGATGGCCGGCGAAGCGGTGCACTACCTGGCGGTCTTCGAGGATCACTCGGCACGCCCGCTGTACCTAGGCCGCGCGAAACGGCTTGCGACTGCCGACCATCGGATCATCTGCCATGCCCGCGACCGCGGGTGCACCAAGCCGGACTGTTTCGAGCCCGGCTACCACTCCGAAGTGCATCATGCGCTGGAGTGGAGCGCCGGCGGCCCGACCGATGCCGACAACCTGTACTTCGGCTGCCCGTGCGACCACGCGATGGCGACCGAGGGCACGTACACGACGACTGTCACCGAGGACGGCCGGATCGCGTGGAGCGACGGCAACGGTCCCCCACGGGTCAACGACGCGCACCACCCGGATCGGTTGCTCCGCGAGGACGACGGGGAGTCGGGGTGACGGGCGGCGCGGGGTCGAGCATTCCCGACAGCAGCGCGGTCAGTCGCTTCTGCTCGGCGGCGCTGAGCCGGCTGGTCATCGGTGTCAGCAGGCCGGCGACCGTGTCGGCGAGATCGGCGCCGAGCCGCTGCCCGGCGGCGGTCAGGGTGACGTGCACCGAGCGGCCGTCCTCGCGGCTGGTGGCCCGTTTGACCAGACCGCGGCGCACCGCGCGGTCCATCAACCCGCTCACCGACGATCGCTCCAAGCCGAGGTATTCGGCCAGCTGCGCCATGGTGGGTTCGCGGTCGCGCAGGATGGCGAGCGCGCGCAGCTGCGTCAGGGACAGGTCGTTGTCGGCGGCGACCCGGTTCAACACCGCGGTCACCGCGAACGAGGTGCGCACCAGGTCTTCCAGCAGCGCTTCTGAGATATCGCCCGGCATCGCACTAGCGTACCGCATTAGTTCGTATTACCATCAAACTTTAGTTCGTAATACCATCTATTTTGGAGGGTGCCGTGTACGCAGCAGTCGTCACAGACTTCACGAAACCGCCTGCCTATCAGGAAGTTCCGCAGGCAATCGCGACCGGGAACACCGACATCGTCGTCGACGTCCTTGCGGCAGGTCTGCATCCGCTGGTGCGGTCCCGCGCCAGCGGAACGCACTACACCAGCACCGGCGTCCTGCCCCTGGTGCCCGGGATCGACGGTGTCGGCCGCGCCTCCGACGGCACGTTGCGCTACTTCGTCGTGTCCACCGACCTCGGTGCGATGGCCCAACAGACCGTCGTCGACGTGCGCCGCAGTGTCGTGCTCCCCGACGACGCCGATCCGGTCGCGATAGCCGCGGCGATGAACCCCGCCATGTCGTCGTGGGTGGCGTTACGCCGCCGCACCCTGATGCAGCGAGGACAGACCGTCGTGATTCTGGGCGCGACCGGAACCGCGGGGCGTCTGGCAGTGCAGGTCGCCAACTATCTCGGCGCTGGGGCGGTGATCGGCATCGGCCGAGACCGCAGGCAGCTGGCAATGCTGCCCGACCTCGGCGCCGACGACGTGGTCGCACTCGACGAGATCACCACGAGCATCGACCGGATCACCGCGGCCGACATTGTGCTCGACTACCTGTGGGGACCGCCCGCGGCCGACATCATGGCCGGCCTGGCGCGCGGCCGCCACGACTCAGCACAGCCGCTGACATGGATTCAGATCGGTTCGATGGCCGGCGCCGACGCCGGCATCCCATCGGCGGCTCTGCGATCCATGCCGATGCAGATCGTCGGCAGCGGTATCGGGTCGGTGCCGGTCGCCGACATCGTGGCGGAGCTGCCGGAATTGGCGGCCGAAATCTCCAACGGCACCCTGCGAACGCAGCCGCGCGCGGTCCCGCTGGCGGAGGTCGAACAGGCGTGGCCGCAGCCCGAGAACGGTCAGCGGATCGTCTTCACGCCCTGAAACGGACTAGCTGTACTTGATCTGGAGGGCCATGCCGATGATGGACACCACCCAGATACCGGTGACGAACAGCGTGAGGCGGTCGAGGTTCTTCTCGACCACGGTCGACCCGGACAGGCTGGACTGCACACCGCCGCCGAACAGCGTCGACAGGCCGCCACCCTTGGCGCGGTGCAGGAGCACCAAGAGCACCACCAGAACGCTGGTGGTGACCAGGATGATCTGCAGAGTCAAAACCATGGCGACCAGACTACCTGGTCGGGGCCGTCATCACGGCATCGGTCACGGGAGGGGTCACGGCAGGGGTCCACCCGCGGCGATCGCCGACAGAGTGGCGAACTGCTCCCCGTCCAGCGACGCCCCGCCGACCAGCGCGCCGTCGACGTCCTGCTGAGCGACGATCTCCCCGACGTTCTTGGCGTTCACCGAGCCGCCGTAGAGCACCCGGACACCGTCGGCGATCTCCCGCGTCGCGATGTTGCCGAGCTCGGCCCGGATCGCGGCGCACACCTCCTGCGCGTCGGCCGCACTGGCCACCCGCCCGGTGCCGATCGCCCACACCGGCTCGTAGGCGATCACCACATCGGTCAGCTGCTCCTTGGTGAGCCCGGCCAGCGACCCGCGCAACGAGTTCACGCAGAACTCGACGTGGTCGCCGGCCTCGCGGATCTCGAGCTGCTCGCCGATGCACACGATCGGCGTCAGTCCATGCCGGAACGCCGCAGCCGCCTTCTCGGCGACCACCGCGTCGTCCTCGTGGTGATACGTGCGCCGCTCGGAGTGCCCGACCACCACGAATGTGCACCCCAGCTTGGCCAGGAACGCACCGCTGATGTCGCCGGTGTAGGCGCCCGAGTCGTGCTGCGACAGGTCCTGCGCGCCGTAGGTCAGCCGCAGCTTGTCGCCATCGACCAGGGTCTGCACACTGCGCAGATCGGTGAACGGCGGGATCACCGTCACGTCGACCTTGTCGAAGTACTTGTCGGGCAACGAGAACGCGATCTTCTGGACCAGAGCGATGGCCTCGAAGTGGTTGAGGTTCATCTTCCAGTTGCCCGCGATCAGCGGTTTACGGGACACAGGACTCCTAGTTCAATACTTCGATGCCGGGCAGTGTTTTGCCCTCAAGGTATTCCAGCGATGCACCGCCGCCGGTCGAAATGTGCGAGAAACCGTCCTCCGGCAGACCCAGCTGGCGCACCGCGGCCGCCGAATCGCCACCACCGACGACACTGAACGCGCCCTTGCCGGTCGCGGCGACGATCGCCTCGGCCACCCCTTTGGTCCCCGCGGCGAACGCCGGGAACTCGAACACACCCATCGGTCCGTTCCAGAAGATGGTGCGCGCGTTGGACAGCAGCTTGGTGAACCGTTTCACCGACTCCGGGCCGATGTCCAGGCCCATCTTGTCGGCCGGGATGCTGTCCGCCCACACGGTTTCCGCCGGCGAGTCGGCCGCGAACTTCTCCGCGACCACGATGTCCACCGGCAGGTGGATGACATCGCCGTAGGTCTCCAGCAGCTGACGGCAGGTCTCGATCATCTCCTCCTGCAAAAGCGAGGTACCCACCGAAACACCTTGCGCGGCAAGGAAGGTGAAGCACATACCACCGCCGATGACGATGCTGTCCGCCTTGGTCGCCAGATTCTCGATGACGGCGAGCTTGTCCGACACCTTCGACCCGCCGAGCACCACGGCATACGGCCGCTCACTGGAGCTGGTCAGCTGTTGGAGCACCTTGACCTCGGCGGCCACCAGCGTTCCCGCGTAGTGCGGCAGCAGTGTGGCCACGTCGTACACCGACGCCTGCTTGCGGTGCACCACACCGAATCCGTCGGAGACGAAAGCGCCGTCCTCGCCGACCAATTCGACGAGCGCCTTGGCCAGCGCCAACCGTTCGCTGTCGTCCTTGCTGGTCTCACGCGGGTCGAACCGGATGTTCTCCAGCAACAGGACGTCGCCGTCGGTGAGCCCCTCGGCGCGGGCGAGTGCGTCAGTGCCGACCACGTCGCCGGCCAGCTGGACGTGCCTGCCCAGCCGCTCGGACAGCGCAGTGGCCACCGGCGCCAGCGAGAACGCCGGATCCACACCACCTTTGGGGCGGCCGAGGTGAGCGGTCACGATGACCTTCGCCCCGGCGTCGGCCAGCGCCTTCAGCGTCGGGACCGACGCGATGATGCGGCCCGGATCAGTGATCTTCCCACCGTCGAGCGGGACGTTCAGGTCGGAGCGTACGAGAACGCCCCGACCCGAAACACCCTCGGCCAGCAGGTCGTCGAGTGTCTGGACGGCCATTGCTGCTACAGCGACTTACCGACCAGCGCGACCAGGTCCACCAGACGGTTCGAGTAGCCCCACTCGTTGTCGTACCACGACACGACCTTGGCCTGGTTGTCGATGACCTTGGTCAGACCCGAGTCGAAGATCGAGCTGTGCGGGTCGGTGACGATGTCGGAGGACACGATCGGCGCGTCGTAGTACTTGAGGATGCCCTTGAGCTTGCCGTCGGCGGCGGCCTTCATGGCGGCGTTGATGTCGGCAGCGCTCGCCGACTTGCTCAGCTCGGCGGTCAGGTCGGTCACCGACCCGGTGGGGATCGGCACCCGCAGCGCGTAGCCGTCCAGCTTGCCCTTGAGCTCCGGCAGCACCAGGCCGATCGCCTTGGCGGCACCGGTCGAGGTCGGCACGATGTTCAGCGCGGCCGCCCGGGCGCGGCGCAGATCGCTGTGCGGGCCGTCCTGCAGGTTCTGATCCTGGGTGTAGGCGTGGATCGTCGTCATCAGACCCTTGACGATGCCGAACTCGTCGTTGAGGACCTTGGCCAGCGGACCGAGGCAGTTCGTGGTGCACGACGCGTTGGAGATGATGTTCTGGCTACCGTCGTACTTGTCGTCGTTGACGCCCAGCACGATCGTGATGTCCTCGTCGGTGGCCGGCGCGGAGATGATGACCTTCTTGGCACCGGCATCGAGGTGACCCTGCGCCTTGTCGCGCTTGGTGAAGATGCCGGTGGATTCGACGACGATGTCGACGCCGAGGTCGCCCCACGGCAGTTCAGCCGGGCCGGCCTTGACCTCGAGCGCCTTGATCTTGGTGTCGCCGACGACGATGGTGTCCTCACCCTCGAGGCTCACGTCGTACGGCAACCGGCCAAGGATCGAGTCGAATTTCAGCAGGTGCGCGAGCGCCGCGTTGTCGGTCAGATCGTTGACCGCGATGATCTCGATATCCGCGTTCTTGCCCTGCGCCTTCTGCGCGTCGAGAGCCCGGAAGAAGTTGCGTCCGATGCGGCCGAAGCCGTTAACGCCAACCCGGATGGTCACGTTGTCTCCTCTAGTAGCTTCTCAGTACCCGCCCAGCCTAGTGGCCTGCTCACCGGCATGCGCGACCGCCTGGAACCTCAGGAGATCCGGGGCCCGCTCTGGTCGGCGCGTGGTGAGCCGGTCCACCGCTCCCGGATCGCCGGCAACGTCCCGTCCTGCTCGAGAGCGGCCTGCGCGACGTTGATCCGGCCCAGCAACGCGGTATCGGTGGTCGGTACCGCGATCGCGATCTTCTCGGTGGTGATGCCGCGCTGAACGACGGTCACGCCCGGCGCCGCCGCGGCCAGCCGGGTCAGCACCGGGTCGAGTTTCATCAACGCATCGCAGCGACCGCTGGACAGATCTCGCAGCGCGGTCCGGATGTTGCCGTAGTCGTACACCCGCACCCGCGCGACCTTGCCGTCGGCAAGCAGCCGGTTGGCGATCGGCTGGCTGGTGTTGCCCTGCTGCACGCCGAGGGTCAGCCCCTCGAGATCGTCTGTCGATGTGACGTCGGGCAGCCGGGTGGCGTCGACGGCGAGCGCCTGGCCGGAGATCAGGTACGGATCGCAGAACGCGGCCTTCAACGCGCGGGATCCGGTGATCGTGGTGCCGGAGGCGACGCAGTCGAACTCGCCGGAGTCCAGTGCGTCGAAGATGCCGTTGAAGTCGCGGCCCTGGTAGCGCGCGAACTCCACCGACGCGCCGAGCCGCTCGCCGATGGCGGCCATGAGCTCGACGTCGAGGCCGGAGCCTGTTGGCCCGGCGTCGTTGAACGGTGGGTCGGGTAAGGCCGCCCCGACTCGCAACACCTCGGCCATGGCATGAACGCTAGCCCCCTGTCCGGCGCGCCCATATGTGCTCGCCGCCGAGGAACGCCGCCCAGCCCCAGGAGCACCGCCCCGATCGACCGGCACTATCGCGAAAAACTCATCGGCACAGAGCATTTCGACGCTCGCATCGCCCGGCTCGTCATTGGCGAGCAGTCTTTCCTCGGGTGCGATCGGACTGGACGAGCACCGCCGAAGCACCGCCATTACCCTGTGGTGGTGGCAAGTGTGTTGTCGGTCAATCTGGCCCGCGTCCGCGCGAATCCCGACAAGCCGGCGAGACGCACCGGCATCGACAAGGCGGCGACGCCCGACGCGGTGATGGTGCGCGCTCCGGGGCCGATGCGCGGCGGTCTGGGCAGCGGTCTGGTCGGGGACACGATCGGCAACCAGAAGCTGCACGGGGGCGATGACCAAGCCGTCTACGTCTACTCCCGCGAAGACCTCGACGAGTGGGCCGCCCGCCTCGAACGGCCGCTGACCGACGGGATGTTCGGCGAGAACCTCACCACCTCCGGCGTCGACGTGACAGGAGCGCTGATCGGCGAACGCTGGCGGGTGGGCACCGGCGGTCTGCTGCTCGAAGTCTCGGCGCCCCGCACCCCGTGCCGCACGTTCGCGGCGTTCCTCGACATCGCCGGCTGGATCAAGACGTTCACCGACGCCGGCAAGCCCGGGGCCTACCTACGGGTCATCTCCCCCGGCCCGGTGCGCGCGGGAGACGAGATCGTCGTCGAGGACAAGCCCGATCACGATGTGACGATCGCCCTGGTGTTCCGCGCGCGGATGACAGACCCCAGCCTGCTCCCCCGGCTGCGGGCCGCCGACGCGCTGTCCGACGAACTCAAGGCCTTTGTCGCCGACCGGGTGGCCAAGTCGATCTAGGCGTCTTCCAGCAGGTCGGGCGTGACGGCCGACTCGGTGTCCGGGATGCCGTCCTGCTTGGCTTTGCGATCCGCCATCGACAACAGCCGCCGAATACGCCCGGCCACAGCATCTTTGGTCATCGGCGGGTCGGCGAGGCGGCCCAGTTCCTCCAGCGACGCCTGCCGGTGTTCGACCCGAAGCTTGCCCGCCGCGGCCAGATGGTCGGGCACCGTGTCGGCCAGGATCTCCAACGCCCGCTCCACCCGGGCCGCGGCGGCGACCGCGGCCCGGGCCGAGCGGCGCAGGTTCGCGTCGTCGAAGTTGGCCAGCCGGTTGGCGGTGGCGCGCACCTCCCGGCGCATCCGCCGCTCCTCCCAGGTGAGCCGGGTGTCCTGGGCGCCCATCCGGGTCAGCAGTGCACCGATGGCCTCGCCATCGCGCACCACCACCCGGTCGGTGCCCCGCACCTCCCGTGCCTTCGCGCTGACCCCGAGCCGCCGGGCGGCACCCACCAGCGCCAGCGCGGCTTCCGGTCCGGGACAACTGACTTCGAGCGCTGAGGACCGCCCCGGCTCGGTCAGCGAGCCGTGCGCGAGGAACGCACCCCGCCATGCCGCCTCCGCGTCGCCGACACTGCCGCCGACCACCTGAGCGGGCAGTCCGCGCACCGGCCGGCCGCGCATGTCCAGCAGACCCGTCTGACGGGCCAGCGCCTCACCGTCCTTGGCGACCCGCACCAGATACCGGGTGCTCTTGCGGATGCCGCTGGCCGACAGCACATGCACCACCGCGTTATAGCCGTACAGGTCGTAGATGTCCTTGCGCAGCCGCCGGGCGATGATGCCCAGGTCCACCTCGGCTTCGACCACGACTCGGCCCGACACGATGTGCAGGCCACCGGCGAATCGCAACAGCGAGGCCACCTCGGCCCGGCGTGCGCTCACAGAATTGACGGCCAGCCGGCTGAGTTCGTCCTTCACCTCGGCAGTCATCGCCACAGGTCGTCACCTCTCGGTCCGTTGCCAGTCGGGTCCTGCACCCCGTCCCCCTGTCGCCCTCCGCCGGCCTGCACGGATGCAGCAGGTGGAGGGGAAGGCGGCGCGGTCACCGAATTTCGGGTGCGCACACCGTCAAGCGCTGCAGCCAGCTTGGCCGGGTCATGTAAAGGTGTACCAGGTCTGGTCACGTCGGCAAACTGAACTGAAGCTTCCAGCAGGCTTGCGGTACGCCGCAGTTGGTCACGCTCCCGGTCAGATGGGACGCGGGTGGCGTCGACCACGATCTCATGCACCGAGAAGCCCGGCGCATGCTGCGCGAGGACGTGCAGATGCCGCTCGGCGGAGAAACCGGCCGTCTCCCCCGGCTCGGCGGCCAGGTTCAGCACCAGCGCGCGGCGGGCGGTGGTCTCCTTCAGCGCAGCGGCCAGCTCCGGCACCAGCACGTGCGGGATCACACTGGTGAACCAGGAGCCCGGCCCGAGCACCACCAGATCGGCGTGCATGATCGCGTCGACGGCCTGGCGGGTGGCCGGCGGGTCACCCGGCAGCAGCCGCACCCGACGAACCTTGCCCGGTGTTGTCGCGACGGCCACCTGACCGCGGATCACCCGGCTCATCCGGGGATCGCCTTCCAGCCCGGCGACGTCGGCCTCGATCTGCAGCGCGATCGGGCACATCGGCAGCACCCTGCCCTTGACGCCGAGGATCCGGCCCAACTCGTCGAGCGCGGCCACCGGATCGGCCAGCAACTCGTTGAGGCCGGCCAGCATCAGGTTGCCGATCGGATGCCCGGCCAGCGCGCCGCTGCCGCCGAACCGGTGCTGGATGATGGTGGCCCACAGCCGGCCATGCGGGCTGTCAGATGCCAACGCCGCCAACGCCATTCGCAGATCGCCAGGCGGGATGATGTCAAGTTCGCTGCGCAGCCGCCCGGAGGAACCCCCGTCGTCGGCGACCGTGACCACCGCGGTGACGTGCGGCGTGAGCCGGCGTGCCGCGGACAGGGTCGCGTACAAACCGTGGCCACCACCGAGGGCGACGATGCGTGTCATTCGCGACCCAGATCGCGGTGCAGAACGCGAACGGTCAGGTGCTCGTGGTTCCCCAGCAATCCGGCGAGCGCCTCGGCCATCGCCACACTGCGGTGCTTACCGCCGGTGCAGCCGATGGCCACGGTCATGTAGCGCTTCCCCTCCCGGCTGTAGCCATCGACGACCAGCCTCAGCAGCTGATGGTAGGTCTGCAGGAACTCCGCGGCACCGGGTTGGCCGAGGACGTAGTCGCGGACTGCCGGGTGCTGGCCCGAGTGCGCCCGCAATTCGTCCACCCAGTGCGGGTTCGGCAGGAAGCGGACGTCCATCACCATGTCGGAGTCCATCGGCAGCCCGTACTTGAACCCGAACGACTCGACCGTGACGCTGATCTGCGCGACGGTCTGCCCCGCGAATGCCCGTTCGATGCTCTCGCGCAGGCCGTGCACCGACAGCGTCGAGGTGTCGATGACCAGATCCGCCGACGCCCGCACCGGGGCCAGCATGGCCCGCTCGGCGGCAATACCTTCGGCCAGGGTCTGATTGCCCTGCAGCGGATGACTGCGCCGGTTGCTTTCGTAGCGGCGGACCAGGATGTCGTCGGAAGCCTCCATGAACAACACCCGCGGATGGATGCCGCGGGTCACCAGCTCGTTGCGTACCCAGTCCAGATCCCCGGTGAACCCGCGGGACCGGACGTCCATCACCACCGCCAGTTGGGTGATCCGCGAGCCGGCGGTCAGGCCGAAGTCCACCATCCTGGCGATGAGTTCGGGCGGCAGATTGTCGGCGACGTACCAGCCCAGGTCTTCGAGCACCTTGGCCGCGGTTCCCCGGCCTGCCCCGGACAGCCCCGTCACCAACACCACGTCGATACCTGAATCCTCGCCGGTGTGGCCGGTGTGCATCTCTTCGCCTGTGCTGTGCTCTGTCATCGGGTCGCCTGTTCAGCAGACTGATCTTTGCCGACCGGATCTTCCGCTGCAGCCGATACCGGCGAATCCACCGTCACGCCTAGCGCTTCCAGTACCGCGGCGGCGGTCGCGGTGCCGATCCCCGGCACCGTGGTGATCTCCTCGACACTGGCCTGACGCAGTCGGGCCAGCGACCCGAAGTGGCTCACCAGCGCCTTGCGCCGGATCTCCCCGAGCCCCGGCACCGAGTCCAGCGCCGACGCCGTCATCCGCTTGGAGCGCTTACTGCGGTGATACGCGATGGCGAAGCGGTGGGCTTCGTCGCGAACCCGCTGCAGCAGGTAGAGCCCTTCACTGTTCCGCGGGAGGATGAGCGGTTCCGCTTCGGCGGGGACCCACACCTCCTCGAGGCGCTTGGCCAGACCGATCACGGCGACATCGGTGACGCCGAGGTCGTCGAGCACCGCTTGGGCGGCGTTGACCTGGGGAGCGCCCCCGTCGACGACGTAGAGGTTGGGCGGGTAGGCGAACTTGCGCGACTTGCCCTCCGGCGCCAACTCGTCGAGGGGCTGCTGCTGCTCATGGACATGGCGGGCGAACCGGCGTCGCGTCACCTCGGCGATCGAGGCGACGTCGTCGGAGCGGCCCTCGCCCGCGGCCTCCCGGATGGCGAAGTGCCGGTAGTCCGATTTGCGCGGCAGACCGTCCTCGAACACCACCATGGAGGCCACCACATCGGTGCCCTGCACATGACTGATGTCGACGCACTCGATGCGCAGCGGCGCATCGGCCAGTCCGAGTGATTCCTGAATGTTCTGCAGCGCAGCCGATCTCGCGGTGAAATCGCCGGCCCGCTTGAGCTTGTGCTGCTGCAGCGCCTCTTTGGCGTTGCGGTGCACCGTCTCGGCCAGCGCCTTCTTGTCGCCGCGCCGCGGCACCCGCAGCGCCACCCGCGACCCACGCAACCCGGACAGCCAGTCGGCCAGCTCATCGGCGTTGGGCGGCAGGCAGGGCACCAGCACCTCGCGCGGCACCGGATTGGTGGATTCGTCTGCGGCACCACCCAATTCGGCCCCGGGCGGGCCGCCCAATTCGGCTTCAGCGCCATAGAACTGGGTGAGGAACTGCTCCACCAGCCGTCCTTCGGCTGATTCGCCGGGGTCGGAAGGTTTTTCGACGACCCAGCCGCGCTGGCCACGCACCCGCCCGCCCCGGACGTGGAAGACCTGCACGGCGGCTTCCAGATCGTCGTCGGCAAACGCGACCACATCGGCGTCGGTACCGTCCCCGAGCACCACGGCCTGCTTCTCCAGCGCACGCTTGAGCGCGGCGATGTCATCGCGGAGCCGGGCGGCGCGCTCGAAGTTCAATTCGGCGGACGCCGCGTTCATCTCCAGTTCGAGTTCGCGGGCGAAGCGGTCGGTCTTGCCGGAGAGGAAGTCGCAGAAATCCAGAACGATCTTGCGGTGTTCCTCAGCGCTGACCCTTCCGACGCACGGCGCCGAGCATTTGTCGATGTAGCCCAGTAGGCACGGACGCTCGATCTGGCTGTGCCGCTTGAACACTCCAGCCGAACAGGTGCGGGCCGGAAAGACCCGGGTGAGCAGGTCGAGCGTTTCGCGGATGGCCCAGGCATGCGAATACGGGCCGAAATAGCGCACACCCTTGCGGCGCGGACCGCGGTAGACCGACAGCCGCGGATACTCCTCGTTGAGGGTGACGGCCAGCACCGGGTAGGACTTGTCGTCGCGGTACCGGACGTTGAACCGCGGATCGAACTCCTTGATCCAGTTGTATTCCAACTGCAGAGCTTCGACCTCGGTGTTGACCACCGTCCACTCGACCTTGGCCGCGGTGGTCACCATCTGGCGGGTGCGTGGATGCAGGGCGGAGATGTCCTGGAAGTACGACGTCAGCCGAGGCCGCAGGCTTTTGGCCTTGCCGACGTAGATCACCCGGCCATGCGGATCTCGGAATCGGTAAACACCCGGTTCCACCGGAATGGACCCGGGCGCCGGGCGGTACGTCGACGGGTCGGGCACGTCCACAAGGTTAGTCCGAGCGCCGACAGGCACTACCGTCGTGGGCGTGCCAGCAGCGCCCATCACTCGTCTCACCGAGTCGGACTGGGAACAGTTCGCCGAGCTGAGGCTGCGCGCGCTCACCGAAACGTTCGGGACGACCGACACGCAGTACCTCGTCGAGGCCCGGTTCACCGCGCCCGACTGGCGCCGGCGGCTGCGCGACCATGCGCAGTTCGTGGCGATGCTGGATGGCAGGCCGGTCGGCATGGTGGCGGCCTATCAGGAGAGCGCTCAGGCGGCGTACGTGTACTCCCTGTGGCTCGAGCCCGCGGCACGCGGGCACGGGCTGGCCCGCAGGCTGGTGGCGGCCGCGGTGGACTGGGCCCGACGGCGCGGGGCACGCACCGCGACTCTGCGGATGGCGCCCGACAACGCGGCCGCCCGAACGGTCTACGAGAGCCTGGGGTTCACCGAGGTGCCGAATTGCGGGGCCACCGGCGAAGTGGTGATGAGACTCACGATCCCGTGAGATCAGGCCGGTACTTGGCGAGCTGCGTCCGGAGAGTGTCCATCGCGTGCACCGCGCGTTCGCCGTCTATCGCCTGGATGGCCAGCACCGCGGTGTATTCGTAGTCCTCCAGATCGACCCGGGCCCACCGCGAGCCCTGCGGGAACGACACCCCCACCACGTCACTCCACGGGATCACCCGCTCGAGCAGGATGTTGCGAACACCGAGCCCGGCCGGCCCGATCCGCAGTCGCGGCGTGGCCAGCAGCAGGATCGCGGCCGCCAGGATCAGCCCCAGCACGCCCATCGCCACCTGATCGGCGGTCTGCAGGATCGCCCCGGTGTAGCGGATCTTCAGCAGGACACCGACGACGATCCCGGAGGTCGCGACCACGAACGCGGCCGCATACGCGACATACGGCGTCAGGCGCGGCCGAAGCACGACATCCCAGCGGCTGGTGGTGTCGGTCATGCCCCGCGGAGGTGACGCAGCGTCAACGCGGTCGACAACGCGGCGGCGGCGGCCTGCGCACCCTTGTCCTCGGCGGAATCGGGCAGACCGGCGCGGTCGAGCGCCTGCTCCTCGGTGTTGACGGTCAGCACCCCGTTGGCCACCGGCGTCGACTCGTCCAGCGACACCCGGGTCAGGCCCTGGGTGACGGCATCGCAGACATAATCGAAATGCGGTGTCTGCCCGCGGATCACGACGCCCAGCGCGACGACGGCGTCATGGGTGCGCGCGAGTTCCTGTGCTACGACCGGGATTTCGATGGCCCCCAGGACGCGGACGACGGTCGGGCTGGGCACGCCGGAGTCGTCGGCCACCCGGCGGGCACCGTCGAGCAGCGCGTTGCAGATTTTCGAGTGCCAGGTGCTGGCCACGATGGCCAGTGACAACTCCGAGGCGTCCATCTCCGGAAGCTCCGGGACGCCGGCGCCTCCGCTCACAGGGCTCCGCCCAAGTCACCGGGAACGACCTCGTCGTAGTCGTCGAGACCGGTCAGGTCGTGACCCATCCGGTCACGCTTGGTCATCAGGTAGCGAATGTTCTCGGCGTTGGCCCGCACCGGCAGTGGCACCCGCTCGATGATGTGCAGCCCATAGCCGTCCAAGCCGACCCGCTTGGCCGGGTTGTTGGTCAGCAGCCGCATCGAGCGCACACCGAGGTCCACCAAGATCTGCGCGCCGATCCCGTAGTCGCGGGCGTCGGCGGGCAAGCCGAGCTCCAGGTTGGCGTCGACGGTGTCGGCGCCGGCGTCCTGCAGCTGGTAGGCCTGCAGCTTGTGCATCAGACCGATGCCCCGGCCCTCGTGGCCGCGCATGTAGAGCACGATGCCGCGACCCTCGCGCGCGACCATCGCCAGCGCGGCGTCCAGCTGGGGGCCGCAGTCACAGCGCCGCGAACCGAACACGTCACCGGTCAGGCACTCGGAGTGGACTCGCACCAGTACGTCGTGGCCGTCATTCTCCGGACCGCTGATGTCACCCTTGACCAGGGCGACATGCTCCACCTCTTCGTACATGCTGGAGTAGCCGACCGCGCGGAACTCACCATGGCGGGTGGGGATCCGGGCCTCGGCGATGCGCTCGATGTGCTTTTCGTGCTTGCGCCGCCACTCGATCAGATCGGCGATGGAGATCAGGGCCAGGTCGTGCTCGTCGGCGAACACCCGCAACTCGTCGGTCTGGGCCATCGAACCGTCGTCCTTCTGGCTGACGATCTCGCAGATCGCACCGGCAGGCTGCAGACCCGCCAACCGGGCCAGGTCGACCGCGGCTTCGGTGTGACCGGGACGCCGCAGCACGCCGCCATCCTTGGCGCGCAACGGAACCACGTGACCAGGCTTGGTGAAGTCCTCCGAGACACTGCCCGGGTCGGCAAGCAACCGCATCGTCGTCGCCCGATCGGCGGCCGAAATACCGGTTCCCACACCATGTTTGGCGTCGACGGTGACGGTGTAGGCGGTGCCGTGCTTGTCCTGGTTGACCGCGTACATGGGCAGCAGCCCAAGCTTGTCGCAGATCTCGCCGGACAGCGGCACACACAGGTAGCCCGAGGTGTAGCGGACCATGAACGCGACCAGCTCCGGCGTCGCCTTCTCGGCGGCGAAGATCAGGTCACCCTCGTTCTCGCGGTCCTCGTCATCGATGACGACGACGGCCTTGCCGGCCGCGATATCGGCGACCGCCCGTTCGACGGTGTCCAGCCTCGTCATCCTTGCCGCCTACCCCTGTCCAATGTTGCTGCTACCAGACAGTATGAACCACCTGTGGCGCGTGATTATTGCCCGTCCTGTTCAGCGGTCCGCTCACTCCGGGGCGGGCGGTTCCGGATCCCGATATGTGCTGGCCAGGGCGTGGTGTGACATGGGCGACAGGACGGCCGCCGCGGCGATCAGCTGGTCTATCACGCGGCGTTCTGCAACGCGCTGCTGCGGTGGGCCTACCGCAAGGCCGAGGACGCCGCGCAGCACTCGTACCGCCGCGACCGATCCAGCCGATCGGATCGCGGACCTGTCAGACCTGCTTCTGGCCCGGCGTGCTGGTCACCACGCCGTTGGAGGTCCTCCAGTACCCGTCGTAGACGACGATGGTGAAGGAGCTGAGCTTGGTGATGGTGGCGGTACCGGCGCTGAGGCTGCCGCTGCTGAAGGAATACCCGGAGGAAATGATGTACCCCGAGCCGGGGTTGGCGTCAGTGGGCGGGGCGCTGAGTTTCGTGGTCGAGATCGTTTCACCATCGGGATCGGTCGCTTTGATGGACGTCCAGCTATTGCCGACCTTGACCGCGCTCGTAACCGGGTCCCTGTTTTCGGCGTAGATCGGGACGACCACCGTGACGGTGCTGGTGCCGCCGTAGCCGTCGGTGACGGTGAAGTTGAACCAGTCCGTCTTTTGCGCTGCGGTAGCCCCCATCTTGGCCGCGGCGTGGAAGTAGGCCGCGCTCTGGCTGATCGAGTACGACATGGTGCCGTTGGAGTTGACGGTCACAGTGCCGCCGTTGGCGGTGGTGATGGTGCCGCCGCTGGCCAGGGCGAAGGTCGTGCCCGTGCCATCGAACTTGTTGTTGATCAGCAGTGCGTCGGAGTCGGCGTCGCTGGCGGCGAATGTCAGGCCGGTGATCGTCTGGACTCCGGCCGCGTTGGGGTTGGTCTTGGATCCCGGACCGGCCACCGTGACCGTCCCGGAGCTTCCGTTGACCGTCGCCGTGGGCGCATTGTTGCTCACCGAGGGGGCGACGTTGATCGTGGCGATGATCACCGACTTGCCGGTGGCATCGGTGGCCTTGATGGTGAACGAATCGTCGGTTGTAGTGCTGTGACCCAGGCCCGCGGTCCGGGTGTAGGTGTACGTGCCGTTCGCGTTGACGGTGACGCTGCCCTTTGACGGGCCGCTGCCCAGGCTGTAGGTCAGCCCCAGCCCGGTATCGCCGGCCGGAACGTTCAGCGAACCGGTCGTGACACCGGCAGTCGTGTTGGTGTTCGTCTGCGGCGACGGGGTCGTCAGGCCGTTGAGAGTAACCGTCGCCGTGGTGACACCACCGTGGTTGTCGCTCACCTGCACCTGGAACGAATCCGTGGTGACCCCCGACTTCGGGATGTACGTGAACGAGGTGCCGCTCATCGTGATGATGCCGCCGTTGGAGCCGTAGACCGAACCACCTGTCGCACCGACCAAGCTGTAGGTCAGACCGTCACCGTCGCCGTCGGAGCCACCCGAGATGGTGCCCCGCACGACGCCAAGGCCGCTGGTGTTCGAACTGCTTACGCCACCGCTCAAAGTCGGTGCGGCGTTTTGCTTTTCGATCGGAATGCCATATGTCACCGCTGTGGTACCGCCGAAGGCATCACTGACGTTGATGGTGAACGTATCGCCCGGGTCACCCGTGACAGCGTGGTCGTGCCAGTAGCTGTCCGACACTCCGAACCACGCGTACTTCTGGTTGGTGTAGCTGAACGTGCCGTTGGCGTTGACCGTGATGGTCCCGCCCTGGGCGGTGCTGTAGGTACCGGCTGCCCAGGTGAGCGCGTCGCCCTCGGCATCGGTCGCCTTCAGGGTGCCGGACGTATCCTGCCGGTCATACGGACCGACGATGCGCGACAGCGCCGAACTGGCCACTGTCACACCGTTACCCACCGGCGCGCTGTTGGTCACCGTCGGGTTGACGTTGACCACTGCAACGGTCGTCGTCTTTCCGGTGCTGTCGGTGCCGAGAATGGTGAACGAATCCTGCGTCGGCTGGGTGTGACCCGCCGCCGTCCGGGTGTAGGTGAACGTACCGTCGGCATTGAGCACCACGTTGCCCCGCAACGCATTTGGCGCGGTGCCAATGCTGTAGGTCAGCAGCCCGGCGTCGCCTCCATTGTTCAGACTGCCGGTGACCGTACCTGTCGTCGGGTTCGTGGTCGTCACCGGCGACGCCGAACTCACCGGCACGGTCACGGTCGTCGTGTAGCTGTAACCGAAGCTGTCGGTGCTCGTCATCTGGAAGGAGTCCGACGTCGCACCCGACGACCGGTTCGGGACGTAGGTGTAGGCCCCGGTGGTCGAATTGAGCTTGATGATGCCGCCGTTGGCGGTGTACGCCGATCCCCCGCTCGCGCCGTTGAGCGAGTACGTCATCGGGTTGTCGGCATTCTGCGGCGCCGAGACGACGCCGCGAACCACGCCCATCGGTGAGGTGCTGCCGACAGTGTTGGTCAACGATCCGACGGCCTGGTTGTAGTAGACGGTGACAGTGACGGTCTTCTGCGTCTCATTGCCGTTGGGCATGTACGGCTTGGACACGCTGATCTGACCATCGCCCTGGGCGAGAACGGTCATCGTGAACGTCAAGGTCTTCGGAGACTTGTCGCTGGACAAGGGATTCCAGTCCCACACCGTCCAGTTCATCCGCCCGTTGGTTCCGTCGACCACAGTGACGGTGAACCGACTGTCGTTGGGCTCGGTGAAACCGTATGAGGTGATCGGGTCACCGTCGGCGTCGTAGAACTGCACGTATCCCGAGACGGTGGTGCCGCTGGCGTTCGGCAGATGCTGACTGGTCTGCTGCATGTCGGTCACGACGGGCTGGTGATCAGTCGCCACGTCCGCGAAGCGCCGGAAGATCGCGACGACGACGACATACATCGCCAGCGACACCGGATTCGGAGCCTTACCGAGCGTGATGTCCATGTCGAGAACGGTCTTCGGCGACAGGAAGGCCCCTCGTGCCGCCGCGACCACACCGTCCAGGTCGTTCGCAATGAGCCCGTTGACGACCGGGTTCGCGGCGATATCCTGCAACGCCCCGGCGAGGCTCACCGCCTCGTCGATCCAGTGCGGGATGTCGACGGTCTGCGAGGTGTTGAACAGCACGATGGCGCCCGCGAGGACCGCAGCCGTCACCGATGCCTGCGTGATGGTGGATGGTGCGCCGTCGACCATCTTGAACGGCGGCACGAATTGGTCCATCAGAGTGGCCAGGCCGTTGAGCCCATAGGACAGCCGGTCGACCACGATCGAGGGCTTGAAGAACGCGTCCAAGAACGTGACCGGGAACTTGAGCCAGCCGTTGCTGGGCGTGAGCGGAGCCGCCATCAGCGCGTCGAGTTGCGCCGCCCACGCGTCGAGCGTGGTCTGGATGTCATAGTGCGCGGGCGTGGTGATCGGACCCGCACCGTCCTGGACGGCGGTCAGGTCGCCGGTCATCGAATAGGCGGCCGCCGACGGGGCGACGGCGGCCCTGGCGGTGGTGGACTTGCGCGCGGTGACGGGTGCGGGCGTTGAGGACGCGGCCGGCGGGGTCGCCTCGGTCGGCGCGGCGGTCCCGGTCGCGGTCGCGGGGTCGACGGTGGCGGTCGCGGAGTCGACGGTGGCGGTGGGGGGCGCCGTCGGCGTGGTCACTGTGTCGCGCGGCGATGCTGTGGTGGTGGACGACTCGGGCTGCGCGGTCGTCGTGACGGTCGCCTCGACGGCACTGTCCGGGGACGGGGTCCGGCCGGTCGTCGACGGCCGGATAGCCACCGAGGAGCCGCCGTTGGAGCCCGACGACGTCGGCTGCTTGGCAGACGTGCGGGTGCGCGCGGGTCCGGCGTTCTTGGGTCCGCGGGTCGAGTTCGAGGAGTGACTGGAGTTGCTGCCGGAGTTGCTCGCCGATGCGGATCCGGAATCCGAGCCGCCGCCCGTGGACGCCGCGGCCATACCGTTTCCGACGCTCACCGCCAGGCCGAGGCCTACCGCGGCGGCCAGAATTCCGTTGCGGGCCGCACGCTTGCCATTGCCGGTGGCACGCTTCCGATGACGGCCCGCCAGCTTCCGGTGGCGAGCCGCGTGCTTCTTGGAACTCAAGAAATCTCCCGACGGGTGTCCTACGTGACGGTGCTCGCACATCACTGCGTGGGAGACGTACGCCACTTTGACTGGTCCGCAACGTAACATTGCTTACAGGTTTTTGCCAAAGGTTGTCTCAGTCAAATTTGGACGAAAAGCTCTTAGCTGGCCTTTTAGGCAGAAATTTCGCCGGTTGTGTCGCCGTGTCGCGCTGAGCATTCGCACAGCAGGGAAATTTCAGCAAATTTGCACACGCGCAAGTGCTGATTTGGTATTGGCACTAGGCGGTGCACAGGGCGATGAACGTCCGCGAGAAGACGCTCAGGCGACCGTGTACGTCCTCGAGTTACTCGACAGGACGCCCGTCACGACGCCACCCGTCACCACGTAGTAGCCGTCATAGACGGTGATCGTGACGACGGTGCCACTACTGGCCCCGCTGGTGGACAGCGTCAGCCAGAACGAGTCATACGTCGCGGTGCCCTGCGTGGAGGTGACGACATACGTCAGGTCGTCACTGTCGCCATCGCTCGCGTTGCCGACCCCGGTCCAGTAATTGCCCCACCGGGTGCCGCCCGAGGTGGTTCCCGGGTTGGAATTGGCCGCATAGATCGGCACGACCGCCGTGTATGTCGTGGTACCACCGAAGGGGTCGCTGACCGTCGCGGTGAAGCTGTCGCCGACCGCGCTGCCGGTGGCCCCGACCTTGGCCGCACCGTGGTAGTACGAATACCCCTTGTCGATGCTGTAGCTGAACGTTCCGTTGGCGTTGATGACCACCGTGCCGCCATTGACGGTCGTATACGTGCCCGCGGTGTAGGTGAGCGGGTCGCCCTCGGCATCGCTGGCATGCAGTGTGCCAGTGGTGGTTTGCCTCAGTGTGCCGATTCCGAGGATGCGGTTGTCCTGCAGGTTAGAGGTCCCGACCGTGGTCGCACCGGGCGTCGGCGCCGTGTTGGTCACCGTCGGCTTGACAGCCATACTCAGGGTCACGGTACGGCCGCTGGCGTCGGTGGCGATCACGGTGACCACATCGCTGTTCGCCGTGGTACGGCCCACGCTGGAGGTGTAGGTGAAGGCGCCGGTGGCGGGATTGAAGGACGTCACCGTGCCCTTCGCCGGGCTGGCACCAAGGGCGTAGCTGGTGAAGATGCCGGCATCACCGCTCGGGACAGGCACCGAACCCGTCACGACGTACGGCGTCGAGGTATTGAGGTTGCCCGGGGTGATCGTCGTGGTGTTGGCCACCGTGACCGTCGAGACGGTGGTGCCACCGTGGCCATCGGTCATCTGCACCTGGAAGCTCTGCGTCGCACCGGCATTCGCCGACGAGACATAGGTGAAGGCGCCGGTGGTCGAGTTCAGCGTGACGATGCCGCCGTTCCCGGAGCCGTTCTTGGTGTAGCCGGAATTGTTGCTCAGCCCGTTCACCGAGGAGCCCACCAGGGAGTACGTCAGGGTGTCGCCGTCAGAGTCACTACCGCCGACGCTGCCACGCACCACGCCGAGGCCGTCGGCGGCACCCATTGTCGGAGACGAAGTCGGCGGGCTGTTCGATCCGTCGATGATCTGGATCTTGAAGCTCACCGTGTATTTGACGCCGTCCGCGGATGTCACCGGGATGTTTACGGTGTCGTATCTGTCGGCCGGGTTGTCCGACGTTGCGCGGTGGAAGAACGCCTTGCCGGGAAGCGTGTTCGTGTAGGTGAATCCACCGTCGCTGGTGTTGATGGTGACCAGCCCGCCACCTGCTGAGGTGAACGTACCGAGCAGCGACGTCCCGAAGTCCACCGATCTACCGTCGGGATCCACCGCATGGAACGTGCCTGCCGCGTATTCGGAGCGCGAGCTGTCTCCGCCCAAACTCAGTGTGTAGAGCCAACTGTCGTAGGTCGTGCTCGTCGTGAACGGTGTCAGGACCGCCATTTCCTGGAACCGCTTGTATATCGCGACCAACGCGACGTAGACCACGACCGTGAACGGATTGACCTGGGCCGCAGTCCACGTGGGCAGCGTGATGTTCCAGGCCCGGGTCGGGTCGTAGTACGCGCCGCCGTCGCTGAGGCCGAAAGTCGCGATGGCCGCGGCCTGCGCCGCAGCGATTTTGGTTTCGAGACTGGTCGAGTTCGTGAGGTCAGCCCTGGTGACGGTGGCGCCGGTGGTCGACTTGATGACATCGATTTCCCACTGGGCCGGGTCGTAGACACCGTTGAGCATGTCCGTCAAGACCGTTGCTGTGCCGACCACGGCTGCGCCCATGATCTTGTACTGCGTGATGATGCCGAAGGTGCCCGCCCCTGGCGAGATGTTGAACGGGGGCACGATCCGATTGAGGAAGTCGCCCCACGCGTTGAGCGTGTCCGAGAACGTATAGCTGGGGATCGCGGGCTTGACGAAAAGGCCCAGGATGCTGCCCAGATCGGGAACCCACCGCGCCGGACTGCCTGCGACCGCGGTGGCAACCAAGGCGTCGAGTTGATTGTCGAGGGCGTCCAGGGTCTGGTCGGTCAGATAGTTGGTCACCGTCACGAAGTTGTGCGGCGACCCAGGCCAGCCGGCGAGCCGATTGACAGCCCTGCTCAGGACAGCCATGAAAGACGTGACAGCGTCCGACGGTGACGCGGCGGCGACTGCCGGTTTGACGGCGGCCGTCGTGGACTTCTCCAGTCGCGCCGGGACGGCAGCGGTTTCGACGGCCGCAGGGGTTTTCACCACAGCCGCGGTCGGGGTGGTCGGGATAGACGAACTATCTGCGGCCGACTGGTCGCCGGTCGCGGGGGTGACCGTCGTGGCTGTGGCCGTCGTGGCTGTGGTCGCCGGGGTTGTGGTCGCCGGGGTTGTGGTCGTCGTTGCGCCGGTTGCGGCAGACGAAGGTTTGGGAGTGGCTGACGATTGTTTGGCCGAGGGACGCGTGCGCGCAGATCGGGCGGTTGTGGTGGCGCGCGTCGATGTCGAAGAAGGTCCCGCATTGCTCGCTGAACTGGCCTTGGATCCGGAATCCGGGGAGCCGCCATCGGTGGCGGCCGATGCCACTCCCTGACCCGTCGCGACCGCCAGCCCGACCCCCACCGCTGCTGCGAGGAGTCCATTGCGAGCCGCGCGCTGCCGATTGCGAGCGACCTGTTTGCGATGGCGGGCCGCCCGCTTTCGGTGGCGACCGACGCGCTTGTGAGAACTCACCGATCCTCCGACCCATCCAGGCGTGCCGACACTTGCGTGAGGCGGCTCACACACATTGCTTGGGAGAGACGCAGCGATACCCGCTTCCCGCAACCTAACATCGCCCGGCATTTTCGCCAAGGACAATTTGGCCCCTGGGATTGAATAGGGGCTGATCAGCGAATTCGATAGATCAGGGGTGGTTTTTTCTCAGTTGTGTCTAATTGCGCAGCAAATGTCCGTACTGATCAATTGATTAGTCACACCACGGTGTCAGCGCTCGCGATCGGCGAGCAAACGCTCCACGTATTTCGCGATGACATCGACTTCGAGGTTCACCGGCGTGTCGACCGCCGCGCGACCGAGTGTGGTGAGCGCCAGCGTGGTGGGGATCAGGGATACCTCGAACCAGTCGTCACCCAAGCCGGACACCGTCAGGGAGATGCCGTCGACGGTGATCGAGCCCTTTTCCACCACATACCGCGACAGCTCCGGCGGCAGCGCGATCCGCACGATCTCCCAGTGCTCGGACGGTGCGCGAGAGACGACGCGGCCGGTCCCGTCGACGTGGCCCTGGACGATATGGCCGCCGAGCCGGCTGTTGACCGCAGCGGCGCGTTCCAGGTTCACCGCACTTCCGACGTCGACGGCGGCCAGGCTGGACCGGTTGAGCGTCTCGGCCATCACGTCGGCACTGAACTGCCCGCCGGGCAGCACCTCGACGACTGTCAGGCAGACACCGTTCACGGCGATCGAGTCGCCGTGCCGGGCATCCGCAGTCACGACCGGGCCGCGGATCACGAACCGCGCCGAGTCGGCCAGCTCATCCTTGCCGACGATCTCACCCAGTTCCTCGACGATTCCGGTGAACACGCGCCCAATCTAGCCCGGCCGTGACGACACTCGCTTAGGTCCACTAAATCTGCAGTTCACAGCGCATAACGCGGACCGGGTTCAGCCCGGCGCCGCAGGTCTGGTCACCCCGACCCTCTACGATGCTCCTATGCAGACGCGCCGCCGAATGTTCGCCGTCCTCGCCGCCCTCCTCGCAACAGCAGCCCTGTTCGTCGCGGGCTGCTCGTCCTCGTCGAAGCCCTCCGAGCCGCTACCGGAGGCCGCCGGGCTGCTGCAGCAGTCCATCCAGGTCACCAAAGCCCTCAAGAGCGCCCACCTCGACATCACCGTCGGCGGCAAGATCGAGGGTCTGCCCGTCAAGAAGCTGTCCGGCGACCTGACCAACGTGCCCGCCACCGCGGTGTCCGGGAACTCGACCATCTCGATGGGCGGCTCGGACGTCGACATCCAGCTGGTCGTGCTCGACGGCACCCTCTACGCCGCGCTGACCCCCAACAACTGGCTCGACATGGGCCCGGCCAAGGACATCTACGACCCCTCGGTGGTCCTCAACCCGGACAACGGGCTGGCCAACTGGCTCGCCTCCATCACCGACGCCAAATCGGAGGCCAGCGAGACCATCAACGGTGTGGACACCATCCGCATCACCGGCAAGGTCAGCGCCGACGCCATGAACAAGCTGATCCCGCTCAAGGCAACCAGCCCACTGCCCGCCACCGTCTGGATCCAGAAGGCCGATCCGCATCAGCTGGTCCAGGCCAAGGCCGACACCGGTAACGGCAGCAGCATCCAGATCACGCTGTCGGAGTGGGACAAGCCGGTCACCGTCACCAAGCCCGCCGTCTGACGGGCCGGGTGATGGCTGAGTCTCTGGACACCGCCGCCCACCGGGCTGGAACCTCCGGCCGCAGCCGCCGGATCGTGATCAGCGCGGGTAGCCTCGCCGTTCTGCTCGGGGCGCTCGACACGTATGTCGTGGTCACGATCATGGTCGACATCATGTCGACGGTCGGCATCCCGGTGAACAAGCTCCAGCAAGTCACCCCGATCATCACCTGGTACATGCTGGGCTACATCGCGGCGATGCCGCTGCTGGGCCGGCTGTCCGACCGCTTCGGGCGCAAGCTGATGCTGCAGCTGTCGCTGGTCACGTTCGCGGCCGGCTCGGTGGTGACCGCGCTGTCCACCGACCTGACGATGCTGGTGATCGGGCGTCTCGTCCAGGGCATCGCCGCAGGCGCCCTGCTGCCCGTGACGCTCGCACTCGCGGCCGACCTGTGGGCTGCCCGCAGCCGCGCCGCGGTGCTCGGCGGCATCGGCGCCGCCCAGGAGCTGGGCAGCGTGCTCGGCCCGCTCTATGGCATCGGTGTGGTGTTGCTGCTGGGCAAGTGGCAGGACGTGTTCTGGATCAACGTGCCGCTCACCGTGGTCGCGATGGTGGCGATCCACGTCAGCCTGCCCTCCCATGACCGCAGCGAGAACCCCGAAAAGGTCGATCTGATCGGCGGCATCCTGCTCGCGATCGCATTGGGCTTGGCCGTGATCGGGCTGTACAACCCGAACCCCGACGGCAAGACGCTGCTCCCGCCGCACGGCCTGATCCTCGTGATCGGCGCTGTCATCGCAGCCATCGCATTCTTCGTCTGGGAGCGGTTCGCCCGCACCCGGTTGATCGAACCGGCGGGCGTGCGGTTCGTGCCGTTCCTGGCTTCGTTGGGCACCTCACTGTGCGCAGGAGCGGCGTTGATGGTGACGTTGGTCAACGTCGAACTGTTCGGCCAGGGTGTGCTCGGCAAGGACCAGACGCAGGCCGCGTTCCTGCTGCTGCACTTCCTGATCGCGCTGCCGGTCGGAGCGCTCATCGGCGGCTGGGTCGCCACCCGGATCGGCGACCGGATCGTCGCCGTCGTCGGAATGCTGATCTCCTCGGGCGCATACCTGCTGGTGTCACACTGGGGCACCAATGTGGCCGGCGCCCGCCACGATTTCGGGTTCGTGTCCCTGCCGGTGATCGACACCGACCTGGCGCTGGCCGGCTTCGGGCTGGGTCTGGTGATCGGCCCGCTCACCTCAGCCGCACTGCGGGTGGTGCCGCCTGCTCAGCACGGCATCGCTTCCTCACTCGTCGTGGTGGCCCGCATGACCGGCATGCTGATCGGCGTCGCGGCGCTCTCCGCGTGGGGCCTGTACCGGTTCAACCAGATCCTGGCCACACTGCCGAGCCCGGGCGGCAACAGCCTGGCCGCCAAGATCGCCGGCGAGGCCGAGCGCTACCGCACCGCCTTCGCGATGCAGTACGGCTCGATCTTCTTCGTCACCGTGATCGTCTGCCTGGTCGGCGCCGTTCTGGCCCTGTTCATCGGGGGCAGGCAGGCGCACGCCGACGAGACCGAGGCCGAGCAGACGGTGGCCGCTTAGCTCACACGTCGCGGGCCAACAGATCGGCCCAGGTGTCGCGGCGTACCACGAGCCTGGCGTCGCCGTTCGCGGCGAACACCACCGGGATGCGGCGCGCCCCGTTGTACTGGTTGGACATCGTGTAGCAGTACGCCCCGGTGACCGGGACGGCCAACAGATCCCCGACCACCGGATTATCAAGCGGGACACCATCGATCAGCTGGTCGCCGGATTCGCAGTGCCTGCCGACGACGGTGACGTCGGTTCCCCCACCGATCCGGTCGACGAGGGTCGCCTCGAACCGTTGTCCGTACAGCGAGACCTCGAGGTTGTCGCCCATCCCGCCATCGACCGCGACGTGGGTGACCACCCCGTGTTTGACGGTGGTCACCCGGTAGACCGTGCAGGCCGCCGACGCGGTCATCGACCGGCCCGGCTCGACGATCATGCGGGCCTCGGCGGGAACCAGGCTGCGGGCCTTCTCGATCATGGTGTCGGCGTAGGCGTCCACCGTCGGCGGGTGATCGGCGTAGGTGTAGCGCACCCCGAGCCCGCCCCCGAAGTCGTACACGTCGAAGCTGCCCAGCTCGGCGACCGGGGCCACGGCGGCGGCGAGCTGTTCGGCGTCGAGCAGCTGCGAGCCGACGTGAGTGTGCACCCCGTCGCAGCGCAACACCCGGCTGCGGCGGATCCTCTCGATCGCCACTCGCGCGTCCGCCGGCAGCAGACCGAATTTCGAGCCGGCATGCCCCGTCGCCACCGCGGAATGGGTGTCGGCTTCGATACCGGGCACGACGCGCACCAGGCAGGCCTGCCTGGTGCCCGGCTCGACGATGCGTTCCAGCCGGTCGATGTCGTCGAAGTTGTCGACAACGATCAGGCCGACGCCATTGCTGACGGCCATACCGATTTCTTCGTCGGTCTTGGCGTTGCCGTGCAACAGCATCCGCGCCGGGTCGGCTCCGGCAGCCAAGGCGGTGGCGATCTCTCCCCCACCGGCGACGTCGAGCAGCAGCCCTTCCTCGCGGGCCAGTCGCTGAATCGCGGTGCAGGGGAATGCTTTCGACGCGAACGCCACATCCGCTCGGGCCCACCGGCTGCGAAACGCCGTGAGATAGTCCCTGGCCCGCTGCCGCACCGCATCCTCGGCGACCACCATGACCGGGGTGCCGAATTCGGCAGCCAGGTCATCGAGGCGGCAGCCCCCGACGGTCAGCACGCCGTCGGCCATCCGGGAGCCGGGTGGGAACAGGTCGAGCACGTCCGGATCACTCATCTATGTCATCCTGCTCCATGCCGCCCGATCCGCGATCACTGTCACGTCGCCGTGCCGCTGCAACACTGACGCCGGCACATCGGAGACGACCGGTCCGCGCAGTGCCGCCGCCAACGCGTCCGCCTTCGCCCGGCCCGCGGCGAGCAGCAGGATCGAACGGGCCCGGCTGATCGTCGCCAGCCCCTGAGTGATCGCCCGCCGTGGGACGTCGTCGACCCGGCCACCGAAGAACCGGGCGTTGTCGCGCCGGGTCTGCGCGGACAGCTCCACCACCCGCGTCGTGGAGTCGAGCGCCGAGCCGGGCTCGTTGAACGCCAGGTGCCCATTGGAGCCGATCCCGGCGATCTGAACGTCGACTCCACCCACCTCGGTGAGCTGCCGCTCGAATTCCTTCGCTGCCGTGCCGGGATCATCACTGTCACCTTGTGGCACATGAACATTGGCGGCCGCGATGCCCAGCGGATCGGCGATGCGTGTGCGCACATACGCCGCATAGCTGCGGGGATCATCGGCGTCGAGGCCGACATACTCGTCCAACGCGATCACCCGGGCACCGGAGAGGTCGACGTCCCCTCGGCGGCTGCGGCAGCCCAACTCGGCGTAGACCCGCATCGGGGTCTCGCCGGTGGCCACGCCGAGTGTGGGCGCACTCGACGGCAGAGCTTCCAGCACCGCCGTTGCGGCGGTGCTGGCGAACATCTCGTCGTCGACCACGGTCACCCGCATCAGTTCATCCTCCCGCCCGCTGCCACCCGGGCTCGGTCATGGCGGGCAACGCAATCGGTCCACCAGGCATGCCATTCAGGTCGCGGGGCGATGATCTGCGGCGCGTCGTTCCGGATGATCGGACGGCCGGTCACATCTGCGGCGAACAGCGCCGCACCGATCGCCGAGTGGTCGGTCACCGTCGGATCCACCCACACCTCGCGTCCGGTCGCATCCGCGATGTCCTGCCACATCAACGGGCTGACCGCGCTGCCGCCGCCGAGCCGGACCGGGCCCGAACGGCCCGTTGTCGCCGCCAGCACGTCGATACAACGGCGCAGTTCGACGACGATCCCGGTGAGCAACGCCCGGCCGATGTGCCCGACACCCATGCCCAGCCGCAGACCCTGCAGACTGCCCGTCAGGCTCGGGTCCCACAGCGCGCCCTGCTCACCCGGTGACAGGTACGGCAGGAACAACGGCGCGTCGGCATGGGCCACCGTGGCCGCCGCCTCGAGCAGATCCGCCGGCCCGGCCAGGCCGAACAGCGCCGCGACACCGTCGAACGCCGAACCCATTGCCAACAAATCCATTTCGAGCCCCCAGCCGGTACCGGCGAGCGGAGTCACCAGGTAGCGCATGGCCGGATCTCTGGTCGGCTGATCGGAGATACCCAGGACGACCGCGCTGGTGCCGGCGATCACCCCGACATCACCGTGAGCCAACGCGCCCACCCCCCGCGCACCGAGCGCGGAGTCGGCCGCACCCAGTACCACGGGCAGCTCCCCGGGCACCCCCCAGCGCTGCCGCCACCGCGCGGTCAGCGGCAGCGCCGTGGCTGCGGAAGCGACCTCTGGTAACTGCGGCAGACCCGTCGACTCAACCAGTTCGGCACTCCAGCAACCGGATTCGATGTCAAAGGCGGCGCTACCCGCGGCGGTGCTGGGGTCGGTGAGCAACGCCCCGGTCAGCTGGTGGAACAGGACATCTTTGGCGCCGGCTACCGTCGTGCCCGCGCGGCCGAGCCCCTGGAGCCTGGCGTGCATCGGCGCCAGGTACCGGCCGTCGACCCGTTGTCCGGTGATCCGGTACAGCACCGCGTCACCGACCCGCGCACGCAGCTCGTCGGCATTCCGCTCGGCCCTGCCGTCCTCCCACGTGATCGCCGCGCCCACCGGTTCGAGTGCCCCGTCGAGCTCGACCAGCGTGGGCAACATCGCGGTCAGACCGATCGCATGCCAGCGCTGTGGCGCCACCCGGCCCGAGACAATGTCTCCGGCGGCACCGAGCGCCTGCCACCAGTCGCGTGGATCCTGTTCGGCCGCTTCGGCTTCCGGCCGTCTAGTCGGATAATCGACCCGGGCCGACGCAACGGGCCTGCCGTGGTGATCGACCGCGACGATCTTGACCGCCGACGTGCCGAGGTCGACGCCGATGACTACCGGTCCGGTCACGACCGGGAAGCAGGCGTCCGCGTGCGGGCGACGACGGTCAGCGCGTCGGCGGCCGCCTGCAGTGTCTCGTCGATGTCGCGGTCGTCATGAACCAGCGACACGAACAGGTTCTCGAACTGCAGCGGATGGAACAGCACCCCGCGAATGACCATCTCCTCGTACCACCGGGTGAACAGGGGCTCGTCGGCCCGCGCCACCGCATCGCGCCAATTGTGGATCGGGCCGTCGGCGAACCACAACTGGAACACCGTGCCCAGACCCTCACAGTAGGCGTCCAGACCGCGCTCGGCGGCGAGCTCGCCGAGACCCGCGGCCAGCCGGTGACCGAGCGCCCGCTGCCGCTCGTAGAGCCCCGGTTCGGCCAGCAAATCCATCGTGGCCGACACCGCCGCGCACTGCACGACATTGGCGTTGTAGGTGCCCGAATGGGAGTAGACGCCCTCGGCCACCAGGCGCATGGCCTCCGTGGAGCCGCCGACCGCGGCCACCGGGAACCCGCCGCCGAGTCCCTTGGCCAGCGTCGTGAGATCCGGGGTGACCCCGAACCATTCCTGGGCACCGCCGCGGGCGAAGCGGAAACCGGTGATCACCTCGTCGAAGATCAGCAGGGCACCGTGCTTGCGGGTTTCACTGCGCAGCAGTTCCAGATAGCCGGGTTCGGGCAGGATGCACCCGGTGTTGAACACCGCGGGTTCGGTGAGCACGGCGGCGATCTCGTCGCCGCGCCGGTTCATCAGGTCGACGAAACTGTCCGGATCGTTCCAGGTCAGCACGACCAAGGTGTCCTCCAGTTCGGCGGGCACCCCCGGGCCCATCGCGACCGGCCGGGGATGGTCGGCCGGCCCGGCCAGCTCCGGGTCGACGTGGTTGGACCAGTACACGGTGTCCTGCCAGCCGTGGTAGTGCCCTTCGAACCGGACCACGATGCGACGGCCGGTGGTCGCCCGGGCCAGCCGGACCGCCGTGCCCACCGCTTCGGATCCGGAGTTGGTGAAGCGCACCTGCTCGATCCCGGGCACGGCCGCCACCACCTTCTCGGCGGCCTCGATCTCCAGCTCGTAGGGCAGCCCGAAGCACGTGCCCAGATCACGCACCGCCTCGGTGACCGCGTTGGTCACCACCGGATGGCGATGTCCCAGGATCATCGGACCCAGCCCCAGCAGATAGTCGATGTAGGTGTTTCCGTCCACATCCGTCAGCCGCGACCCACTGCCCTGCGCCATGAAGATGGGATAGGGCTTCCACCCGTTGCGCGGCAGCCGGGCCGTCGAGCCCGCCCCGCCGGGGATCGTGCGCTTGGCCCGTTCGTACATGGTCGAGGTGGTGGCGGTGCGGGCGGCGTACGCGTCGGCGAACGACATCGGATTCTCTTTCGTTGCAGTCGTTGTCATCACTGGGAAGCAGAGACGGAGGTGCCCAGCAGGGTCACCAGCGTGCGGTGGAGGATTTCGGTGGTGGCGATCGTGTCCGGGATGGAGACCCACTCCTGGGCGGCGTGATAGTTGCCGCCCTCCGGCCCGAACAAAACCGTGGGGATGCCTGCGCTCTGGAACAGGGCGGCGTCGGTCCAGGCGTTGAGGCCGGTCACCGGTGAGCGCACCCCGTTGACGGCTTCCGTCGCGTCGCCCAGTGCGCTCAGCAGCGCCTCGTTACCCTCACCGGTGAAGGGATCGCGGTCCAGTCGGACGATCACCTCACCGCGGAAGCGCGGCTCGGACTTCGTGACCTCTGCAAAGATCGCCTCGATCTCGGCGACCCGGTCGGCCAGCGTCTCACCCGGCTGGGTGCCGATCTCGATGCCCAGCACGGCCTGATTGGGGTAGGTGGCGTAGTCGGTGCCGCCGCGGATCGTCCCGGTGTGGAACACCGTGCGGCCGTTCTTGGGGTCGGGGTTCGGCTTCCAGCGGGTCTCGTCGAGTTGGTGCAGGCGGGTCACCACCTCGGCCATGTGCACGATCGCGTCGACGCCCTTGTCGGGTGCCGATCCGTGGGCCGGCTCACCGTGCACCACGATGTCGATCCAGCCGAATCCCTGGTGCTCGCCGTAGATGGTGTGCGAACCGTCGGGCTCGAGGTTGATGGCCAGGTCGATCTCGTCGGCATGGTGGGCCACCAGATGCTCGGTGCCGATGCTGATGCCCTCCTCGTCGATCACCAGCGCGACCAGCACATTGCCGGCCAATTCCGTTCCCGAGCGAACCAATTCGCGCACCGCCAGCATCGCGGCGGCGCAGCCGCCCTTGTCGTCGGCCACCCCGAGCCCGATCATCCGGTCGCCGTCGATCACCGGCTGCAGGGCGGTGTCGGCCCAGTTCGCATAGCCGACGGTGTCGCTGTGCGCGGACAGGCAGATCGTCGGGCCGGGTGCGCTGCCCCGCAGCCAGGCCAGCACGTTGGGCCGGCCGGGTTCCACCTCCTCCAGCGTCACGTCCAGGCCCAGATCGGCCAGCCAGTCGCGCATGAACCGGGCGACCTCACCCTCTCCGGCGCCGCCCGGGATCAGCCAGGGCGTCACGGAGTCGATTCGAACCATCGCCTCGAGCAGCTCGATCGCTTCGTCACGAGTGACGGTCATGTCGTGTTCTCCTTCGGTGTTGGTGATTCTTCGAGGTCCGAAAAATGGCATGCCACAACATGTTCCGATGTTGCAGCGGCCAGTGTGGGCTGGTCAGTGCGGCAGCGTTCGGGCTGGCCGAGCTGCCGGTAGAGCGGACAGCGCGGCGCGAAACTGCAGCCCGGCGGGGTGGCGGTGGCGTTGGGCGGCTCACCGCTCAGCAGCGTGCGAGCCGCCCGTCTGCCCTCACCGGCCTTCGGCATGACGTCGACCAGCGCACGGGTGTAGGGGTGCCGGGGCGTGCCGATCACGTCGGCGGCGGGGCCTTGCTCGACCACCCGGCCCAGGTACAGGACCGCCACCCGGTCGGCGAACACGCCGGCCAACGCGAGGTCGTGGGTGATGAACAGGATGGCCACCCCGAGGCGTTCGCGCATGTCCAGCAAGACCCTGACGACCCCGGCGCGCAGCGACACGTCGAGCATCGACACCGGTTCGTCGGCCACCAGCAGCCGGGGTTCCAGCGCGAGCGCGGCCGCGATGGCCACCCGCTGGCGCTGGCCGCCGGAGAGTTGGAAGATGCGGCGCTGCGCGATCGCCGCCGCCGGGGTCAACCCGCACATCTCCAGCGCCGCCAGAGCAACCCGGCGCCGGCCCGCCGCATCCAGGTCGCCGCGGTGGATGGCGAGGCCCTCGCTGACGACGCCGATCGCGGTGGCGTCGCTGGGCAGGCTCTCGAACGGGTCCTGGAAGATCATCTGGAAATCACGGCGCTGCCTGCGCAGCGCGGCACCCCGGGCGTGGGTGATGTCGACCCCGCCTACCGACACCGATCCCGAGCTGGCCTCGACGAGTCGCATGATCGTGCGCGCGACGGTGGTTTTGCCGCAACCCGATTCACCGACCAGAGCCACGATTTCGCCCTCGCGGACACACAAATCGACACCGTCGACCGCCCGGGCGATCAACCGTCGACGGCCGTGTCGCACCGGGAAGTGCACGTGTAGGTCGCGTACCTCGGCGACCACCGGCTTGGTCATGCGGGCACCCCCACCAGGTGGCATGCCGCGACATGGTCGACGCCACCGGGCACCGGCCGCAACGCCGGATCGTCGGTCGCGCAGCGGGCCAATCGCTCGGCGCAGCGGTCGTGGAACCGGCACCCCGCGGGCGGGTGTGCCAGATCGGGCGGGCTGCCCGGGATCCCGCTGATCGACGCCTGTCCGGAGTCCAGCCGCGGATAGCAGTCCAGCAATCGGCGAGTGTAGGGATGCGCGGGCCTGGTCCCGGAGGTCAAGATCTCCTCGGCCGGCCCACGCTCGGCGATCCGCCCGGCGTACATGACCGCGACCCGGTCGCACAGTTCGGCGAGCACGGTCAGGTCGTGGGAGATGATCAGCATCGCCAGCCCGAGTTCGTCGGCCAGGCCGCGGATCAACTCGAGGATCTGCGCCTGGGTCATGACATCGAGTGCCGTCGTGGGTTCGTCGGCGATCACCAGATCGGGCCGACACGCCAGTGCCATCGCGATCATCGCACGCTGCTTCATCCCGCCGGAGAGTTGATGCGGATAGTCGGCGGCGCGTCCCGCCGGGATCCCGACCTGGGTCAGCAGCTCTGCGACTCTGTGCCGCAGAGCTTTTCGATCGGCGGCGGGTTCGTGCGCCCGGATCGCCTCGCGGATCTGATCGCCGACCGTCATCACCGGGTTGAATCCGTTCATCGCGCCCTGGAACACCAGTGACAACCGCCGCCACCGGATAGCCCGCAGTTCGGCATCGGCGACGGTGCGCAGATCGGTTCCCGCGAAGCTCAGCTCGTCGGCGGTCGCGACGGCGCCGCGCGGCAGCAGTCGTGCCACCGCGAGCGCCAACGTGCTTTTGCCGCAACCGGATTCCCCGGCCAGCCCGACCACCTCACCGGCTGAGACGTCCAGGTCGACCCCGTCGACCGCCCGTACCCGGGCACCGTAGGTGACGGTGAGATTGCGAATGCTGAGCAGTGTCATTCGGCCACCGCCAGCCGGGGGTTGAGGATCCGCTCCAGGCTCTGGCCGACCAGTGAGAAGGCGAGCACCACCGCCACGATGCCGACGCCGGGCGGCAGGAAATACCACCAGAAGCCGTTGCCCACCGCCCCGGCGGCGAAGGCGTTGTGCAGGATCTGCCCCCATGAGGTGCGGGTGGGGTCGCCGAGTCCGAGGAACGACAGCGTGGCTTCGGCGAGGATCGACCCGGCGATCACCAAGACCGCGTTGGCGATCACGAGTGCCATGACCCCGGGCAGGATCAGCCGCCACAGGATGCCCACCGAGGACAGTCCGACTGTTTTGGCGCGGGCCACCACTTCACGTTCGCGCAGCGCGAGCGCCTGGGAGCGGACGATGCGCGCGGTGCTTGGCCAGCTGGTGACCGCGATCACGAGCACGATCATCGGCAGGCTCTGCCCGATGATCGCGCCGAGTGCGATCATCAGCGGCAGGTTGGGCAGCACCAGGAAGAAGTCGGTGATCCGCATCAGCACGGCGTCGACGAAGCCGGTGAACCAGCCGGCCAGCACGCCGACCAGAGTCCCGATCAGCACCGTGATCAGGGTGGCGATCAGGCCGATCTCCAATGACACCGACGTGCCTGCCAGCACCTGACGCAGGATGTCCCGGCCCAGTTCATCGGTGCCCAGCCAGTGGGCGCCGCTGGGCGGCAACAGGATTCCGGTGCGCGACTCGGCGACATCGGTGCGGTCGTATGGCGCCAGCAGCGGGCCGAGGATCGCCACGAGCATGACGGCGGCGACGGTCAGCAGGCCGATGCGGCCCATCGGGTCGGCCAGAAGTTGACGCAGCACACCGCGCCAGCCGCCGGGCACGTGTGCCGCGGCAGGCTCTTCGGGTTCCAGGCTGGGGTCGAGCAGCGGGCCGGTCACGTCAGCCGCACCCGCGGGTCGAGCATCCGGTAGACGACGTCGCTGGCGAAGTTGGCCAGCACGACCACCACCGCGAAGATCAGGAAGCAGGCTTCCATCACCGGATAGTCGCGCCGGATCACCGACAGGTAGATCAACTGGCCCATGCCGGGCCAGGAGAACACCGTCTCCACCTGGATGGTGCCGCCGACGGTGGCACTGGCGTACAGCGTGGTGGCCGTCACCACCGGTAGCAGCGCATTGCGCACCCCGTGGCGCCAGAGCACCCGTCGCGGAGTCAGGCCCTTGGCCCGCGCAGTGGTCATGTAATCCTCGGACAGGGTCGCCAGCAGCGAACTGCGGGTGATCAGGACGAATTGGGCGATGTCGACCAGCACCATCGCGATCGTGGGCAACACGAGATGCCGTGCCAGATCGGCGATTCGGGTGAACACCGTCGGGTACAGTGCGTCGGCCGTGTACATGCCCGCGATCGGGAACCACCCGAGCGAGACGGCGAAGACGAAGATCAGCAGCATGCCCACCCAGAACGTCGGCAGGCTCCAGAACACCAGCGATCCGATCACCAGGCCGGAGTCGGTACGCGTACCGCGCCGGGATGCGGCGAACACCCCGATCAGCACGCCGAGGATGATCACCAGCAGGGTGGAGATGGTCACCAGGATCAACGTGTTGCCAAGGGCTTTCACCACGATCGGTCCCACAGCGGCCTGATAGGTGTAGGAGAACCCGAGGTCGCCCGTGATCAGGTTGTGCAGATACGTGACGAACTGGGACGCCATCGGCTCGTCGAGCCCATAATAGGTGCGCAGCCGGGCGATCGCTTCGGCGTCCAGGTGCTGGCCGCGCGCGATGTGTGTCACCGGATCGCCCGGCATCAGATGGAAGAGAACGAAATTCGTCGCCACCACCGCCAGCAGAGTGAGCACCAGGTAAGAAACCTTTTGCCCGAGGTACCTCAGCATCGAGTCTCAGGCCGGCTTCACGTCGAGGTAGTTCACCCGTGGGAAGTTCAGGATCATGCCGCCGTTCATCGGCTGCCAACCGGTCCAGGTATTGGTCCGGGTACCGGTGAGCTTCTTCTGATACCACATCACGATGTAGGGGCAGGCGGCGTAGTGAATGGCCTGCATCTCCTGGACCAGCGCGACCCGGGCAGCGCGGTCGACTGTGGTCGATTGCTGTTGATAGAGCTCGTCATAGCGGGGGTCGGTCCAGAACGTGTCGTTGTTGCCGCCGATTTGGTCGGTGGTGGCGATGCCCAGGAGGTACGACGGGTCGTAGAACGAGGAATCCCACCCCCAGATCATCACGTCCCAGTCCGGGGTGTCGGCGTTGTAGACCGTCGCGCCCATGCTGTCGGCGTCGGTGCTGGACAGCTTGAGGTTCACCCCGACGGCTTTGGCCGCGGTGACAAACAGGTCGGCGGCCTTCATATCCACCGTGGTGTCGGCGATGACCAGCAGGCGGAACTCCAGTGGCGCACCGTCTTTGGATTCGCGGATGCCATCGCCGTTGCGGTCGGTGTAGCCGGCCTTGTCGAGCAGCTCCTTGGCCTTGGCCGGATTGTTGTCCAACACCGCGTCGGGTGCGGGCACGAAGTGGAAGTCGCCGAAGGCCGGTGGCAGCAGATCGGTACCGGGTTCTCCATAGCCGGCCAGCGCCAGCTCGACCAGCTGCCTGCGGTCGACCGCGCAGGACAGCGCCTGGCGCACCACCGGATCACGCAGAATGGGGTTGCCCTTTGAGCCGGGGGCGGTCGAACAGTTGAAGCCGATCATGTGGAACGAGAACGATTCCATCGCAGTCGTTTTGACGTTGGAGGCGTTCTGCAGACCGGTGTAGATCGTGGGCGGCACCTCCGGGACGATGTCGATGTCGCCGCTCCGCAGCGCCTGGGTGACCACGTCGTCGGAGCCGAATTTGGTCCAGGTGACTTTCTGGGCTGCCGGTTTGGCACCCCACCACGCATCGTTTCGGGTGACGGTGGCAACACTGCCCTTGTCCCAGGAGACGAAGCTGAACGGTCCGGTTCCGACCGGCTTGTCGTTGGCATACTTGGGCAGATCGTCCTTTGCGACGCTCTCCCACAGGTGCTTTGGGGCGATGGGCATGATGACGCCGGGCTGCAGCGTCTGCGGCTGCGAGTACGTCAGCCGAACCTGGTTGTCGCCGACTTTGACCGCATCGGTGAGGTCCTTCACGTAGGCCCCATAGGTGCCGTAGTCGTTGTCGCGCACCATCAGGAAGGTGAAGACGACGTCGTCGGCGCTGAAGTCCTTGCCGTCGTGCCACTTCACCCCGGACCGCAGGCTGTAGGTGAAGGTCTTGCCGCCGTCGGTGACCTGCACGTCGGTGGCCAGCGAGGGCCCGATGTTGAGTTGCGCGTCATAGCCCATCAACCGGTCGTAGACCAGTTGCAGAACGTCGTCGGACTGGGTGGAGTCCGCGGTGAACGGATTCAACGAGTCGATATCGGTGGTGGAGCCGACTCGCAACACGGTGCTGCTCGCCGTCTGCGGTGCGCAGGACGCGAGCGCCGCCGCTCCGCCCACGGCGGCGGCAACCACCGCCGAGGTCCGCAGAAACGTCCGACGATCTATCGCTGATGCCATGGCAATCCCTTCTGAGCCACACTCTGTATACAGAGTAGTATGAGTGTCGTTGATTGCCGGCCGATTGCGTGTTTGTTTCGGAAAGTTTTCAGGTTATTCGGGAAAACTCTCAGTTCACAAGCATGATCACCGCAATACCGGGTATCTGCATACTGAGTGCACTAACCTGTTGGTGCGGGGAGGGAGAACACCACGATGCCGACGGCCAAGCGCGCCGAGACCACGGCGGCGCCCGCTGACCGCAAGCTGCGGTACCAGCACGTCTACGACCTCGTGCTCGGGATCATGGCCGAGCGCGGCCTCCAGCCCGGCGATCGCCTGCCCTCGACAACAGAGCTCGCCGAGATCGCCGGAGTCAGCGGCATCAGCGTGCGGCGCGCCCTCGACGAACTCGAGCGGGCCGGCAAGATCACCCGGCGGCAGGGCCTGGGGACATTCGTCGCCGAGCCGCGTATCGCGAGCGACCCGACGCGCCCCGGCGAACTGCTACACACCCTGCTCGACAACGAGCGCGGACTCCCCGCGGTCAGCACCGCGTTGATCTCCATCGGTGTCGGACTTCCGAGTACGACGATTGCCACCGCGTTGGGGGTCGATCCCGGCCAACCGGTGTGGGAGATCTGGCGTAAACGCAGCATCGGCAGCTCCGACAAGATCCTCGAGCGCGCCGTGTTGCCGTTGGACAGAGTCCCCGCGATCGACCACGATCTCCTGGCCGAGGGCGGCTCGCTGTATCGCTTCATCGCGGAGCGCTACCAGCTCACCGATGAGTACACCGAGCAGGCGTTCGAAGTCGACACCCCCAACAGCTGGGAGGCCGAACACCTGGACATCCCGGCGGGCGACCCGATCGTCCGAGTGCGCGGGGTCAGCTTCGACGCCGACGGGCAGGCCTTCGACTGCTTCGAACAGTGCTACCGCGCCACGAAATTCACGTTCTACACCGCGGGCCAGACCCGCCACCGCATCCTTGGGCCCTCGGAGTTGTCCAACTGGTCGGTCGCACCGTTGACCAACCCGGTGTATTGACCAAGCGGTCGGCGGGTACCCGACTGGTCATGAGCAACGAACTCTCTGGCAAGAAGATCGCATTCCTGGTCGCCCCCGAGGGCACCGAGCAGGTCGAGTTGACCAAGCCGTGGGAAGCCGTCGAGAAGGCCGGCGGCACCCCGGAGCTGGTATCGACCGAGGTCGGCAAGGTCCAGGCGTTCAACCACCTCACCCCGGCCGACACCTTCGAGGCAGACAAGGCGGCCGACGCCGTCTCGGCGTCCGACTACGACGGTCTGGTGCTGCCCGGCGGGGTGGCCAACCCCGATCTGCTGCGCACCAACTCGTCGGCGGTCGACTTCATCAAGGGCTTCTTCGACGCGGGCAAGCCGGTCGGCGTGATCTGCCACGGGCCGTGGACCCTGATCGAGGCCGATGTGGTCGAGGGCCGTCAGATCACCTCGTGGCCCAGCGTGCAGACCGATCTGCGCAACGCCGGGGCCGAGTGGGTCGACCAGGAGGTCGTGGTGTGCACCGGCGGCCCGAACACCCTGATCTCCAGCCGCAAGCCCGACGATCTGCCCGCGTTCTGCGGACAACTGGTCGAAACGTTCGCCGGCTAGCCGGGCACCAGGCTCAGCAGCAGGTCCGGCCCGATCCGGTCGACGCCGTCGTAGCGCCAGCGCAACGCCCGCGCAATGCTGGGCACGCCGACGTCGTCGACGGCGGTGACCGGACCGCCGAGCAGGATCGGCCCGACGTACGCCAGGATTCGGTCGATGACACCGGCCCGCAGGAACGCGCCGGCCAGGGTCGGCCCGCCCTCGAGCAGCACATCGGTGCGATCGGACAACGCCTGGATCACCTCGTGCGGATCGTGGGTGCGGATCACCATCGTGTGCGAATCCTCATTGAGCACATTGGCTTCCGGCGAGATCTCCCGCATGCCGACCACCACACGCAGTGGCTGTCGCTCGGCAAGCCCGCCGCCGGGCAACCGGGCCGTCAGCGTCGGGTCGTCGATGTCCACCGTGCCGGTGCCGACGACGATCGCATCGCATGCGGCGCGGCGGATGTGCAGGTCGGCGCGGGCGGCCGCACTGGTTATCCACTGCGAGGATCCGTCCGCGGCCGCGCTGCGGCCGTCGACACTGGTGGCGAATTTCCAGGTGACGTGCGGGCGTCCGGCCCGCTGCTTGTGCAGCCACTCGCGCAGCGGACCGGCGGCCACCTCCTCGGCGCACACTCCGGCGACAACGTCGATTCCGGCGGCGCGCAGGCGATCAGCACCCCCGGACGCCACCGGATTGGGATCGGCGACGGCGTACACCACGGACGCCACCCGGGCCTGGATCAGGGCATCGACGCACGGCGGGGTGCGCCCATGGTGGTTGCACGGTTCTAGCGTGACGACGGCGATACCGCCGGCCGCCCGCTCCCCCGCCTCCCTCAGTGCCATCACCTCGGCATGCGGGCCGCCGGTGGGCGCAGTGCCACCGACGCCGACGACTTCGCCCTCCGCACTCAGAATGACCGCTCCCACAGGCGGATTCGGGTATGTCGAGCCTTTGACCCGCTGCGCCCGGTCGATGCCCAGCCGCATCGCGGCGTCGACCTCCGCCGGCGTGGGTGCCGTCATATGCGCAGATGCTGCGACGCGGAGGCGGCCTGCCTGCGCAGCGCCTCGACCGCCGCGGCCGGGTCACCGGCCCCGTAGACCGCCGAGCCGGCGACGAAGCAGTCGACGCCGGCCTCGGCGGCCTGCTCGATGGTGTCCGCGTTGATGCCGCCATCGATCTCCACCAGGATCGTCAGATCGCCCGAGTCGACCAGCCGGCGGGCGGTCGCGACCTTGGACAGCACCTCGGCGATGAAGCTCTGGCCGCCGAAGCCCGGCTCGACCGACATCACCAGCAGCGTGTCGAAGTCGCGCAGGATGTCCAGGTACGGCTCCAGCGGGGTGCCCGGCTTGACCGACAGTCCGGCCTTGGCGCCCGCGGCGCGGATGTCGCGGGCCACCGCGACCGGGTTGTCGGTCGCCTCGGCGTGGAACGTCACGTTGTACGCGCCTGCCTCGGCGTAGCCGGGCGCCCAGCGGTCGGGGTCGTCGATCATCAGATGGCAGTCCATCGGGATGTCGGTTGCCTTGAGCAGGCTCTCCACCACCGGCAGGCCCAACGTGAGGTTGGGGACGAAGTGGCCGTCCATCACGTCGACGTGCAGCCAGTCGGCGCCCTCGACCGCGGCGGCCTCCTCGGCCAGGCGGGCGAAGTCGGCGGACAGGATCGACGGGGCGATCAGGGGTCGCATGGCAGCCATTAAACAGTCTTCTGCAGAGCGGCCGCGAACATGGCGTCGGTGCCGTGCCGGTGCGGCCACAGCTGCACGTGCGGGCCGTCACCGAGTTGATCGGCCGGGGCGAACAACGGGCGGGTGTCCAGCGCGGTGACGGGATGGCGGCGCAGCGCATCGGAGACCACTCCGACGGTCTCGGCCAGGTGCGGGGAACAGGTGGCGTAGAGCACCACGCCGCCGGGGCGGACCAGGGCGATCGCGGCGGCCAGCAGTTCGCGCTGCAGCTTGGCCAGCACCGGGACGTCGGCCGGGGTGCGGCGCCAGCGGGCCTCCGGGCGGCGCCGCAACGCCCCCAGTCCGGTGCAGGGCGCGTCGACGAGTACCCGGTCGAAACTGCCGGGCTGCAGCGACGACTCGCGGCCGTCGACGCGCAGCACCTCGACCGGCAGGCCACGGGTGTTCTGCTCGACCAGCTCGGCCCGGCGCGAGGCCGGCTCGATCGCGGTGACGGTGCCACCCTGCTGTGCGGCGATCGCGGCGATCAGCGCGGTCTTACCGCCCGGGCCGGAGCACAGGTCCAGCCAGCGGCCACCGTCGCCGCCGACCAGCGGTGCCAGCGTCAGCGCCCGGGCCACCAGCTGGCTGCCCTCGTCCTGCACCAGCGCCTTGTCCTCGCGCACCGCGGCCAGCCGGCCCGGGTCACCGCTGCCGAGGTACACCGCGTACGGCGAGTAGCGGCCCACCGTCCCGTCGACCGCGGTGGCCAGCTCGTCGGCGGTCAGCACACCGGGGCGTGCGGCCAGGTGCACGCCGGGGCGGGCGTTGTCGGCGGCCAGGGCGGCGTCCAGCTCGCCCGCGTGGGCGCCGAGCGCATCGGCGAACGACTGGGCGATCCAGCGTGGATGGGCGTTGACGAACGCCAGGTGGCCGACCGGGTCGGTGTCCTTGGCCGGGGCCAGTTCGGCCACCCAGCCGGCCTCGTCGCGCCCGGAGATCGTGCGCAATACGCCGTTGACGAAACCTGCTCGGACACTGTCGAATTCGATGCCGGCCTGCTCGACGGTGGTGGATACCGCGGCATGTTCGGCGACGTTGGTGCGCAGCAGCTGATAGCTGCCCAGGCGCAGCAGGTCCAGCAGCACCGGGTCGATCTGCTCGATGGGGCGGCCGGCGGCGGCCGCGATCACGGCGTCCAGCAGACCCATGGTGCGGCAGGTGCCGTAGGCGAGTTCGGTGGCGAATGCCGCGTCGCGGCCGTGGATGCCGCGCTCGGCCAGCATCGACGGCAACACCAGGTTCGCGTAGGCGTCCCGCTCCGATACCGCGCGCAGCACGTCGAAGGCCGCCTGACGGGCCGGGTCCAGCGGGGTGCGCCGCGGCCTGCGCGGCGGGCGTTGCTGGGTGCGATCCCGTCCGGGCGGTGCCCCGGTGCGGTCCCGCTTCTGGCCGGAGCCATTTTGAAAACGCTTGCCGCCCTGCGGTTTGCCGCGTCCTGGCCGCTGCGGTCGCTCCGTCATGATGCCCGCACCGTCTCGTCGAGCCGGGCACCGCGGGCCCAATCCGCCGCGTTCATGAGCTTCTTGCCGGGTGGCTGCACCTGACCGAGGAGTACCGGCTGCGACCCGGTACCCACCCGGACCCCGGACCTATCCACGGTCATCTCCCCCGGCGCCAACGCCGGCGCCGCCTCGTCGACGCTGACCGGGCCGACCTTGACCCGCAGGTTGCCGATCATCGTCCACGCACCGGGATTGGGGGTGACCGCGCGGATCCGGCGGTCGACGACGTGAGCGGGCAGGTCCCAGGAGATCCGCGCCTGCTCGACGGTGATCTTCGGCGCGACGCTGACCCCGTCGGCGGGTTGCGGCACCGGCGTCAGGGTTCCGTCGCCGATGCCGTCCAGCGTCGCCTCCAGCAGGCCGGCACCGGAGACGGCCAGCCGGTCCAGCAGATCACCGGAGGTGTCGGCAGGTCGCACGGTCTCGGTGACCACGCCGTAGACCGGTCCGGAGTCCAGACTCGGTTCGATCAGGAAAGTCGTTGCGCCGGTGACGGAGTCGCCGGCCGCAATCGCGGCCTGCACGGGCGCCGCGCCGCGCCAGGCGGGCAGCAGCGAGAAGTGCAGGTTGATCCAGCCGTGCGGGGGTACGGCGAGCAACGCCTCGGACAGCAGCGCGCCGTAGGCCACCACCGCGCAGCACTCCGGAGCCAGCTCGGCCAGCTCGGCGACGAACTCCGGCGAGTTCGGCCGCGCCGGGCGCAGCACCGGGATCCCCGCCTCGCCCGCGAGGCGGGCAACCGGTGACGGCGCGGGTTTGCCGCGGCGTCCGGCGGCCGCGTCCGGACGGGTGAGCACCGCGATCACGTCGTGGCGCGGTGAGTCGATCAGCCGCTGCAGCGACGGCAGGGCCGGTTCTGGTGTGCCGGCGAAAACGATTCGCATGCCTCTACTTTGGCACCTGGTAGAACTCGCGCTGCGAGACCCCGGCCATCGGCGCCACGAACATCGTCGGAATCGTGGTGATCAGCCGGTTCACCGTCGCCACCGCGTCGTTGTAGTACTGCCGGGCGAACGCCAGCTTGTCCTCGGTGTCGGCGAGGTTCTGCTGCAGGTTGAGGAAGTTGTTCGAGGAATTCAGTTGCGGGTAGGTCTGGCCCAGCGCCAGCACCTGACCGACCGCGCTGTCGAATTCCTTTTCGGCCGAACTCCGTTGCGCCACAGACTTCCCCGTGGTTGCAGCAGCCAGCGCGGTCTGCGCGTCGGCGACGTGGTCCAGGATGGCCTTCTCGTGCGCTGCGAAGCTCTGGACGGTCTGCACCAGGCTGGGGATCAGCGACGCCCGCCGGGTGAGCTGAACGTCGATGCCGCCCAGCGCTTCGTCGACCCGGACGTCGGCGGCGCGAACTTTGTTGTAGCCCAGCACAAATCCGATCAGCACCAGGACCGCGAGCACCAGCACCACGATCAGCACGAAGCTCACCACGATCCGCCTCCTCCCCCGCCACCACCGCCGCCGCCTCCGCCGCCACCGCCCCCACCGCCGCCACTGCTGGACGACGACGAGGACTGCGAGGCGGTGTAGGCGCCGATCGACGACGACAACGCCGACTCGAAGCTGTCGAAACTAGCACCCCCGCTGGTCGCGGTATGCCAACCGGTGCCCGACGACGAGTGATACCAGTCGGGCTGCGGATCGACTTGTCCGGTCGCGGTCTGGTACTTGCGTGCCCACAGCGCGGCCACCCCGCCGGCCACGGCGAACGGGATGTAGGCGGTGTAGAGGTCCTTGCGGGCGGCGAAGTCGAAGCGCGACTCGGCCGAGTCGGTGGCCAGCATCCGATGGAAACCGCCGACCTGCGACCACAGTTCGCGCCCCGCGGCGGTGCGCCTGCTGCCCACGCCGTCGGTCCAGGACCTGACCGAGAACAGGAAGAACAGCGCGAACGGCAACCCCCACAGGGTGGCCGGGGACCAGATGAAGGCGCAGCCGGCCAGCACCAGGGCGAGGAAATTGAAGAACCGCAGCCAGAGCTCCTTGGAGCGCTTGACCATCAAGCCGTCGAACGCCCATTTCCTGACCGCCGCGGTCATGTCCTCCTTGGCGCTGGACAGCTTCTTGCCCGCGGTCACGGTGCCGTTGGCGTCGAAGCGGGCGTCCGGCCCGATCACCTTGAGCGCCCCGCCGACGGCGATGCTGACCGGGTCGACGTCGGCCCACGCAGCCGACGGTGCGCTGCCGGTGATGGTCCACTTCTTCCCGCTGACCTGGTGCAGCGTGATCAGCTTGCGTTCGGCGAGGTAGAACAGTGTCGCGGTCAGACCGTTGGCCGGCACCTTCTCGGTGCGGATGTACTCGCATTGCGCCGGTCCCAGGCCGGGCGGCGGCGCGTACTGCAGCGGAAACCCGGGTGGCGGCTCGACCGTCGTGCGCCACCACAGGAAGGCGCCGAGGCCGGCCGCCACTGACGCGCCGACCAGCCACAGGGCGGCGGGCAGCGACCGGCCGAGGACCGGGTCCCAGCCGAAGGTCCAGGGCAGCTCGGCACGGGGCGGGGTGGGTACCTCGACTCCGGCCCGCACCGTGACCGGTGTGCGAGGAGCCAGATTGCTCGCCGACAGGTGCACGCGATCGCCGCTGACGGTCAGGTCGTCGCAGGCGCGGCCGAGGCGAAAGCCGACCGAGCACTGGGCGCCGCTGACCCCACCGGGCAGGGTGATCGAGATGTCGGCGTGGTCGATGGTGTTGTTCCACGCCGGGGCGACGACGTTCCAGAAGAACGCCGACTGCGCCGAGGGATCGCCGGTCGACGACGCGAACTTGCGGTCCGCACCGGTGTCGCCCGGGTCGAGGACGCCGTCGATGCTGTAGCGGATCCGGTAGACGTGGGTGCCGTAGTCGAGGTAGCTGTTCGGATCGCCGATCTTGGCCACCCGGAAGCGTTTTCCGCTCTCCCACTGCAACGTGAAGGGCACCGGCTGGTCGTCGAGAAGGATCTCGGTGATCCGCGGTTCCTGGCGGACGTTGGGGCTGTTGAGGTTGGCGACGTCCCAGTACCGGAAGATTCCGTGCCGTCCGCTGGGGAACTCACCGGTGATGATCTCGGTGGCGTCCAGCCGGCCGTCGCGATCGACGACGAACTCGGCGCGATAGTCGGTGATGACCACCGGATCCGACGACGGGCCACCCTGCGCGCTGCCGGTGAACACCAGCGGCCACAGCAGGCCGATGACGATGAGCAGCATGGCGATCGAGACCCAGATGACCCGACCGGTCCACTTCATCGCGCCTCCCCCGTGTCGACGGGTCTCACCCTATGTGCAAGGGATCGATCTGTACCCGGACTGCTTCGTGGTCGTGCCGGGCGCTGGCGATCGCGATGGCGCTGCGCAGCGACGCGGCCAACGCCAGACCCTCGTCCCGGCCGACCCGCACGAGCATCCGGATGACGGGTTCACCGGGCGCGGTGGCGGGTGGCCGGCGGACTCCCGGCGGCAGGTCGACGGGTCCGAGCTGGTCGGCGTCTTCGGGCAGTTCGGCGTGGTCGAGCAGCGCACCGACGGCGGCCGCGCCACCGTCGACGGCGGCCATGTGCACGCTCGGCGGCAGCCCGACCTCGGCGCGGGCCTCCACCTCGGCCTCAGCGTGGCCGACCGGGTCCCACTTGATCAGCGCCTGCACGGTCGGGATGGCTGATTCGGCGACCACCGCCACCACCCCGCCGTCGCCGCGGGGCCGCACCTGCGCGGCGGCGGCCATCCAGCGCCGCAGGGTGTCCTCGGCCGCCCGCAGGTCCTGACGGCCCAGCAGCGCCCAGCTGTCCAGCAGCAGCGCGGCGCCGTAGCCGCCCTCGACCCGGGGTTCGGCGCCGGGGGTGGCGACGACGAGGGCGGGCCCCGGCTCGATCTCGGTGTGCACGGCGTCGCCCGCCGAGGTGATCACCGTGGTGCCCGGGAAGGCGCGGCCCATCTCCTCGGCGGTCCGGCGCGCACCGACGACGACCGCGCGGATCGCGTCCGAGCCGCAGCGCCGGCAGCGCAGCGCGGTGTCCATCCGCCCACACCAGCGGCACACCGCTCCGGCGGCATCCCGTTCGGACAGCGACAGCGGCCCCATGCAGTGCCGGCAGCGGGCGATCGTCCGGCACCGGGCGCACGCCACCGACGGGACGTAACCCCGCCGCGGCACCTGGATCAGCACCGGCGCCTCGCGTTCCAGTGCGCCGCGCGCGGCCCGCAATGCCAGCGACGGCAGCCGCGCCGAGCGGGCGGCCGGGTCGCGTTCGTCGGCGTAACCCTCGTCGTCGAGGGCCACCACCCGCGGCGCCGCCGCCCGGACCAGCGGCCGGGCCGCCACCAGGTCGTGCGCCCAGCCGCTGCGCACCAGCGCATGCGCCTCGGCGGTGCGGGCGTAACCGCCGATCACCGCCGCGCAGCGCAGCTGATGCGCGCGCAGCATCGCCACCTCGCGGGCGTGCGGATACGGGGCGCGCGGTTCGGCCAGGGTGTCGTCGCCGTCGTCCCAGACGATCACCAGACCGAGGCGTTCGACGGGGGCGAACACCGCGCTGCGGGTGCCGATGACCAGGCGGGCCTGCCCCCGCAGCGCCGACAGCCAGCGCCGGTAGCGCGCCGACGGCCCGAGGCCCGCCGACAGCGCGACGACGGCCGCCGGGTCGATCCGGGCGGTGGCGGCCTGCCACAGCGCGTCGATGTCGCGCTGGTCGGGAACCACGGCCAGCACGCCGTAGCCCCCACCGACCGCCGCCGCGGCGGCCTCGGCGATCCGGTCGCACCACTGCTCGCCGGGCAGCGCCTGCCACACCGCGCGGGCGGCCCGGCCTTCGCTCAGGGCGGTCAGGAACTGGTCTCCGCGGCTGTAGCGGGCCCAGCCGGCCGGGTCGACCGGCTCGACGACGGGCAGCAGCGGCGCCTCGGCCTGCATCTTCTCGGCGCGGGCGTGGCGCGGCGGAATGGCCAGCCGCAGTACGTCCGGGCGGGTGCCGGCGTAACGGGCGGCGACGGCGTCGACGAGCCTGCGCACCTCCGGGGTGAGCACCGGCTCGGCCGAGATCACCCGGTCCAGCCAGCCCAATTGGCCGACGTGGTCGGTGTCGGACCGGCGCTCGAGCACGAAGGCGTCGACCAGCCGGCCGTGGAAGCGGACCCGCACCCGCACCCCGGGCTGGGCATCGTCGGATTGTTCGGCCGACACCAGGTAGTCGAACTCACGGTCCAGGTGCGGAACCGACAACATCGGCAGCACCCGGGCGATGGGTTCGTGCTCGGCGGCCCGCCGGATCGGCATCGTCGAAGACTAACGACGGGCCCGACAGACTTTTAGTCAGCGCCGCCGTTTTGGTCAGCCCCCGCCCGGCCGAAGAACAAGCCCGCGGTGATCAGCACCATTGATGTCGCGTACACCCACCAGATCGGGACCTCCAGTGCGTTGGAGTCCAGCACGAAGCGGCCGATGCCGATCATCCCGTCGGACACCGCGAAACACACCGCCCCCAGCGCCGTCCACACCGTGGGGAGCCGGGCCAACAACGCCGAACACACCATCGCGGCCAACACCGCCATATAGACGAGGACAGGCATGGTCAGCCCATCGGCCACCAGGCTCGGCCAGAACCAGATCAGCAAACTCACGCAGGCGATGACCACGACGGCGCACACGACCGTGCGCGGCCGGCTGGAACCCCGCAGCGGCAGCAGCGCACCCAGGAAACAAAGGTGGGCCACCAGGAACGAGCCGAGGCCCAGCACGAACGACGGCTGCCACCACGGCATCGCCAGGAAGAAGTCACCGCCAGCCGAGAACAGAAGGGCCGCCAGCAGCCAGCGCCGCTCCCGGACGATCGGATGCCACAGCGCGGCCACCGCCAGCAGCACGGCCATCAGCGCCTTGACCGCGGGCTGGCCGGGGAACCGGCCGGTGAGTTCGGCGTTGTCGGGCAGTCGGAGCGCCTCGACGGCCAGGAAGACGCCGTAGCCGATCGCGACCGCGGCACCGGCTGCCCACCAGGTTGTCAGGGTGCGTAAGTACGGTGATTTCATGCCCAGCTCGGACAAACCGCCGGTCGATGCCATCCTGCAGAAGGTACTGGACGCGGTGCCCTTTCAGTTGACCGTCGACGGCGGCATCGACGAGGCGCGTCGCCGACTGCGCGATCTCCCGCGCCGCCCGGTGCACCCGGACCTGCGGGTGGAGAATCACCAGATCGATGGGCCGGCAGGCCCGATTCCGGTCCGGGTCTACTGGCCCGACGGTGTCGCGCGCCCTCCCGTCACCATGTACTTCCATGGCGGCGGTTTCGCCGTCGGTGACCTGGACACCCACGACGGCACGGCCCGCGAACACGCCGTCGCCGCGGGCACCCTGGTGGTGTCGGTCGACTATCGACTGGCCCCGGAGCATCCCTACCCGGCCGCGGTCGACGACGTTTGGGCCGCCACCCGATGGGTGGCCGACAACGCCGATCGCTTCGGCGCGGACGGCTCGCGGCTCGCGGTGGCCGGCGACTCGGCGGGCGGCACGCTGTCGGCGGTCGTGGCGCAGCTGGCCCGGGACAACGGCGGCCCGCCGATCGCGTTCCAGCTGCTCTGGTACCCGTCGACAATGTGGGACAACTCGCTGCCGTCGTTCACCGAGAACGCCGGCGCACCGGTTCTCGACAATGCCGCGATCGAGGCGTTCACCAGGTGGTATGCCGGCCACGTCGACCTGACCGACCCGCCGGCCGCCCTGGCGCCGGGCCGCGCCGCCGACCTCTCCGGTCTACCCCCGGCCTACGTCGCCGTCGCCGGGCACGACCCGCTGCGCGACGACGGCGCCCGCTACGCCGAGTTGTTGGCGGCCGCGGGTGTAACGGTCGAGCTGCATTTGGCCGACACATTGGTGCACGGCTACCTCGGTTACGCCGGGGTGGTGCCGGCCGCCACTGAGGCGGCCGACCGTGGATTAGCCGCTCTGCGCGCAGCGTTGCACGCCTGAGCGGACGAAAACGCACGGCTAGCAGCAACCTTGTCGGGACCGTCCGGACAGGCCACAATGGCACCAATCGCCACAATCGGGAGGATCTACCCCATGAACATTGCTGAAGCCGCCGGCACCCGGCGCACGCTCGGCATCTGTCTCGGCGCCGTCGCGGTCGGTCTGGCATCCGCCGTCATCGCCGCTCCGGCCGCCGTCGCGGCGCCGGACTGCAGCAAGCCCGCCGTCGATGCCCAGGTCGCCCAGTCTCAGGGCGCGATCCAGGGCTACCTCAACACGCACCCGGACGGGCAGCGGATGCTGATGACCGCGGCCCTGCAACCGCGCGCTCAGGCCTCCGCCACCCTGCAGGCCTACGCCCAGTCGAACCCGCAGGAGTATCAGGAGTTCACCGCACTGCTGGCTCCGCTGGGCACGCTGCAGAAGCAGTGCGGCGTCCAGGTCATCCCGCCGCAGTATCAGTGGGCGTTCGACCAGTTCGTCGGCTGATCAACTCCGCCTCACCAGTACAGCCCGGCCGTTATCACTCGACGGCCGGGCTGACTGTTTGATGCCGGTCCAACGAACTCACCGCGTCCTGGAGTGGCTCACCCAACAGAGCACCCAGGCCCAGGCCACCCCGGAGTACGGCTCGTGGCTGCTCGGACGGGTCTCGGAAAGCCAGCGCCGCCGGCGCATCCGGATCCAGGTGATCCTCACGGTCTTCGTGGTGGTGGCCAACCTCATCGGCGTCGCCGTCGCGATGTCGGTGATCACGGTCGCCATCCCGGTGCCCAACATTTTCGCCGGCCGCGCCCACGTGATCACGACCGTGGTGGCTCCCGCCTACGTGGTCGTCGCGGTGATCGTCGGCTGGGTGTGGGCCACCCGCCGCGTCCTCGACGCATTGCGGTGGTCGATCGAGGATCGCTCGCCCACCGCGCGCGATCAGCGCAACACCTTCCGCGCCCCCTGGCAGCTGACCGTTATCCCGTTGGTGCTCTGGGGTGTTGGCGCGGCCCTGCTGACCACTCTGTACGGCATGGTCGACACCGGATACATCCCCAAGATGCTGTTCGGGATCACGTTCAGCGGGATCGTGGTGTCGGCGAGCTGTTATTTCTTCACCGAATTCGCCTTGCGTCCGGTCGCGGCTCAAGCGCTCGAGACCGGCACACCCGAGCACCGTGGCGGCCCTGGAGTGCTGGGCCGCACGATCATGGCGTGGGTGCTGGGGTCCTGCGTGCCCGTCATCGGGATTGCGCTTGCCGCGGGCTTCACCCTGACACTGCGCAACATGACGGTGACCCAGCTGTCGGTGGCGGTGTTGCTCTTGGCCGGTGCCGCAGCGATTTTCGGCTTCATCCTGATCCTGATCGCCTCCTGGTTGATCGCCACGCCGGTTCAGGTCGTGCGCGCGGCGATGCAGCGGGTCGAGGACGGGGATCTCGACACCCACGTGGTGGTGTTCGACGGCACCGAACTCGGTGAACTGCAGCGCGGCTTCAACCGGATGGTCGAGGGACTACGCGAGCGCGACCGGGTCCGGGATCTGTTCGGCCGCCACGTCGGGCGCGATGTCGCACTGGCCGCCGAAAAGCGCAACATCAACCTCGGCGGCGAAGAGTGTTCGGCCGCGGTGTTATTCGTCGACATCGTCGGATCGACTCAGGTGGTGGGCAGCCGGCCGCCGGTCCAGGTCGTCGAGTTGCTCAACGAATTCTTCGGCGTGGTGGTCGACGAGGTCGAGCGCTGCGGCGGGCTGATCAACAAATTCGAAGGCGACGGCGCACTGGCGGTGTTCGGCGCACCGGTCGCGCAGGACCACCCCGAGACCAACGCGCTGGCCGCCGCCCGGGCGATCGCCGATCGCCTGCGCCGCGACGTGCCGGACATCTCGGTGGGCATCGGAGTTGCCGCCGGCATCGTGGTGGCCGGCAACATCGGGTCCCACCACCGTTTCGAGTACACCGTGATCGGCGACCCCGTGCACGAGGCCTCCCGGCTGTGCGAGATGGCCAAGAAGACCGGCGCCGGCGTGCTGGCGTCGGCTGCTGCCCTGGACGCCGCCGACCCCGCCGAACAACGCTTCTGGACTCTGGGCGACGAGGTGGTGCTGCGCGGCCGATCGTCGCCGACCCGGTTGGCTGCCCCTGCGGAATGATCTCGGGCCTGCGCTACTTGTTCTGGTTTGGCATTCCAACAGCTGGACGACGTAACGGAGGAACCCCATGACCACATCCCTGGCCGGCCGGCGCGCACTGGTCACCGGCGGCTCGCGCGGCATCGGCGCCGAGATCGTGCGGCGCCTGGTCGCCGACGGCGCCGCGGTGGCGTTCACCTACCAATCGTCGGCCCAGACCGCTCAGGCCCTGGCTGACGAACTGGTCGCCGAGGGGGGCAAGGTCGTCGCGATCCAGGCCGACAGCGCCGACCCGGCCGCCGTCACCGCCGCGGTCGACGAAACCGTCGCGGCCCTTGGCGGGCTGGACATCCTGGTCAACAACGCCGGTATCGCCTCCGCCGGCCTGATCGAGGACTTTCCGCTCGAGGAGTTCGACCGGTTGCTCGCGGTCAACGTGCGCGGTGTCTACGCGGCGATCCAGCGGGCGGTCCCGCATCTGGGCGAGGGCGGGCGGATCATCACCATCGGCAGCGTCAACGCCGACCGGGTGCCGATGAACGGACTGGCGGTGTACGCGCTGACGAAGGCGGCCGTCGCGGGCCTCAGCCGCGGATTGGTACGCGAGCTCGGGCCGCGCGGTATCACGATCAACACCATCCAGCCCGGACCGGTGGCCACCGACATGAATCCCGAGGTCGGCGGATTCTCCGACCAGGTGCGGCCCTTCATCGCCGTCGGGCGCTACGGGCAGCCCCGCGATATCGCCAGTGCGGTCGCCTATCTGGCGTCGCCGGAGGCCGGCTACGTCACCGGCACCACGTGGAACGTCGACGGCGGGTTCGTCATCTAGCGCGCAGGCGGCTAGACCGAGTTCTTCAGGTCGTCGACCTTGTCCAGCCGCTCCCACGGCAGGTCGATGTCGGTGCGGCCGAAGTGGCCGTAGGCGGCGGTCGGCGCGTAGATCGGGCGCAGCAGGTCCAGGTCGCGCACGATGGCGCCCGGGCGCAGGTCGAACACCGCGGTGATGGCCTTCTCGATGCGGGCCGGGTCGACGGTCTCGGAGCCGAAGGTCTCGACGAACAGACCGACCGGGGCGGCCTTGCCGATGGCGTAGGCGACCTGCACCTCGACCCGCTCGGCCAGGCCGGCGGCGACGACGTTCTTGGCCACCCAGCGCATCGCGTACGCGGCCGAGCGGTCCACCTTTGACGGGTCCTTGCCGGAGAACGCACCGCCGCCGTGACGGGCCCAGCCGCCGTAGGTGTCGACGATGATCTTGCGGCCGGTCAGGCCGGCGTCACCCATCGGGCCGCCCAGCACGAACTTTCCGGTCGGATTCACCAGCAGCCGGAAGTCCGAGGTGTCCATGGTGTCGTGGCCGAGATCGGCCAGCACGGTGTTGACCACCTTCTCCCGGATGTCCGGGGCCAAGGTGTTCTCCAGGTCGATGCCTGCGGCGTGCTGCGTGGAGAGCACGACGGTGTCCAGTCGCACCGGGGTGGTGCCCTCGTACTGCACGGTGACCTGGGTCTTGCCGTCCGGGCGCAGGTAGTCCAGCACGCCGCTCTTTCGTACCTCGGTCAACCGGCGGGCCAGCCGGTGCGCCAGCGCGATCGGCAGCGGCATGAGCTCCGGGGTGTCCTTGATGGCGTAGCCGAACATCAGCCCCTGGTCGCCCGCGCCCTGCAGATCCAGCGGGTCGCCGGCCCCCTCGACGCGGGTCTCGTGAGCGGTGTCCACGCCCTGGGCGATGTCGGGTGACTGCCGGCCGATGCCGATGTTGACGCCGGCGGTCTCGCCGTCGAAGCCCTTCTCCGAGGAGTCGTAGCCGATGTCCAGAATGCGCTTGCGCACGGTGTCGTTGATGTCGGCGAACGCTTCCTTGGCCGACGTGGTCACCTCGCCGATGACGTGCACCTGGCCGGTGGTGACAGCGGTCTCCACCGCGACGCGGGACTTCGGGTCCGCGGCAAGCAGCGAGTCGAGAATCGAGTCGCTGATGGCGTCACAGATCTTGTCGGGGTGTCCTTCGGTGACCGACTCGCTGGTAAACAGCCGACCTGTGCTCACAGTGTTTTCCTTTCAAGAACTTAGTTCGGCGAATCATATATTCGCCCCTGACAGACCAAACCGGCACGGTACGTCCCGCGCAAGGCTTATGCGCACATTTCGTTATCTTGCGAAGCTAGGCCTCGCGCCGCAGGAGCATCGCGATCGCGTCCACGATACGGCTTGCCATCAGCGTCTTCGACCCGTGTTCCAACGCAAACTCGGTGCCGTCGGCGCTCAACAACCATCCATCGTTGTTGTCCACCTCGAATGCCCGCCCCTCACCGACCGCGTTGACGACGAGCAGATCGCAGCCTTTGCGGGACAGCTTGGCGCGGGCGTGGAACAGCACATCACCTTCTCTGTCGCCGGTTTCGGCGGCGAAGCCGACGATGGCCCGCATGTTGGGCAGCTGCCCGTCGGTGCGCTGACGCACCGCCCCGGCCAGCACGTCGTCGGTCCGCACCAACTCGATAGCGGGCGCATCCACCACATCGGGCTTCTTCTTGATCTTGCTGGCCTCCACGTGGGCGGGCCGGAAGTCGGCGACGGCGGCGGCCATCACGAGAACGTGGGCGTCCGGCGCGTGCTTGGTGACGGCCTCGTGCAGCTGCGCGGCGGACGTGATGTGCAGGACGTGTACGCCGGCGGGGTCGGCGAGCCCGGCGGTGTTGCCGGCGATCAGCGTGACGTCGGCACCGCGCTGGGCGGCGACCCTGGCCACGGCGTACCCCTGCTTGCCGGAGCTGCGGTTGCCGATGAAGCGGACCGGGTCGATCGCTTCGCGGGTGCCACCCGCACTCACCAGGAGTTTGACACCGCTGAGGTCGAAGGGCATCGCATCGGCGCGGGCCAGCAGAAGTTCGGCGAACGTGGTGATCTCCTCCGGCTCGGGCAGCCGCCCGGGGCCGGTGTCGGCGCCGGTGAGTCGCCCGGATGCCGGTTCCAGCACCACCGACCCGCGGCGGCGCAGCGTCTCCACATTGGCGACGGTGGCCGGATGCAGCCACATCTCGGTGTGCATGGCCGGCGCGAACAGCACCGGGCAGCGAGCCGTGAGCAGCGTCGCGGTAAGCAGGTCGTCGGCGCGGCCGGCGACGGCGCGGGCCAGCAGGTCGGCGGTGGCCGGTGCGACGACGACGAGGTCGGCTTCCTGCCCAAGCCGGACGTGCGGAACTTCGTCGACGTCTTCGAAGACGCCGGTGTGAACCGGATGCCCGGACAGGGCCTCGAACGTGGCGGCGCCGACGAACCGCAAGGCTGATTCGGTCGGGATGACGCGGACGTCGTGACCGGCCTCGCTGAGCTGGCGGACGACCGAACACGCCTTGTATGCGGCGATGCCTCCGGCGACGCCGACGATGATCCGCTTGCGGTTCATCAACTGGCCCGGGCTGCTGGGCTACTCGCCTTCGGTGTGCTCGAGCAGATCGCCGTGGATCTCGCGCATCGAGATCGACAGCGGCTTCTCCTGGAGGCCGGGCTCGACCAGCGGGCCGACGTATTCGAGGATGCCGTCGCCGAGCTGGTTGTAGTAGTCGTTGATCTGCCGGGCACGCTTGGCCGCATAGATCACCAGCGCGTACTTGCTCGACACCCGGTCCAGCAACTCGTCGATGGGCGGGTTGGTGATGCCCAACGGTGTGTCATAGGCGGTTGCGGCACCCGGGGCCGGATCGTAGTGATCCGTGCTGGCTTGCGTCACGTAGAACTTCTTCCTGGCGGATTGTGGGTCTGACTCGGTCTGGTGAGGCGGTGTCTCACGCCGGCTGCGGGGGCGGGATTGTCACGAATCGTCGCGGCCCACCAGCAAGGATACCAATTCAGCGCAGGCCGACTCCAATTGGCTGTTCACCACAACCACGTCGAACCGGCCCTGAGCTGCGAGCTCGGCCCGGGCGGTGGCCAGCCGACGCTCCACGTGCTCCTGGGTTTCGGTACCCCGACCGGCCAATCGCTGTTCGAGGGCCTCCCAGCTGGGCGGCGCCAGGAACACGGTCAGCGCCTCCGGCATCGCCCGTTTGACGGCCTCGGCACCGGCCAGGTCGACCTCGATCAGAACCGGGTGACCGGTCGCGGCGGCCTCGGCCACCGGAGCGGCCAGCGTGCCGGACCGTTGCAGACCATTGTGGATCTCTGCCCATTCGAGCAGCTCACCGTCGTCGATCAGCTGCTGAAAACGTGCGGGGGTGACGAAGTGGTAGTCGACCCCGTCCACCTCACCCGGGCGCCGGGCGCGGGTGGTGGCCGACACGCTGAAGTGCAGGTCGGGTACCTGCTCACGCAGGCAACGGACGATCGTCGACTTCCCCACCCCGGATGGCCCGGACAGCACCACCACTCGGCCACGGCCGCGGTGGTCGGGCGTAGCGCCCGCGCTGTCCGGCCCTCCGCCGGCATTCACCGACTGACTAGTCAGCGGTGAAGTCGAACTTTTCCAGCAGTGCCTTGCGCTGCCGATCGCCGAGTCCGCGCAGGCGGCGGGTCGGGGCGATCTCGAGCTCGGTCATGATTTCCTGCGCCTTGACCTTGCCCACCTTGGGCAGGGCTTCCAGCAGTGCGGAAACCTTCATCTTGCCGAGGACCTCGTCGGTCTCAGCGTCCTTGAGCACCTGCTTGAGGTTGGTGCCACCACGCTTGAGCCGATCCTTGAGCTCAGCTCGTGCGCGACGCGCGGCAGCAGCCTTCTCCAACGCGGCTGCACGCTGCTCGTCGGTCAACTGGGGAAGGGCCACGGGTTCCTCCGTCTCATCACCATCATTGTTTTGCCTGGGCCGGGTACTTCAGCCAGCGACGCCGACCGTACCCACGCTCTCTGACGAAATCTAACCCCACCCCCTGATTACCGGTGCAAAGCCGCAGGATATGGCACAAGATCACCTTGTTCGGACAGCTGTCGGGACAGCCGTCCGCCCGCTGCGCGGCGGCGCGCCGATCTTCGCGATCAGGCCGGAAAATGCGCTGCGACCTGCATGTTCTCCACTAACCGGTGGTTCGCCGTAGACCGGACACCCGTCCGACGGGGTGAGCCGGGTCCGAATTTCACCTCACAGGCAGGTCGCGGCGTGTCGGGCGTGTCGAGACGCACCCGTCCGCGCGCTTACCGCACACATAGCTGAGCGAAAGATTTTGCATAGCCCAGCTACCTAACGTGGTGGATGTCGGGGTGTTCAGCAAGAAATTCGACCCTCGAAGGGGCGTGCCATGTCCATCACACATTCCACCCGGGCTGCCGCACTGGCAGTTGGGATCACCATCGCGGGGCTCACGGTGGGAGCGGCGCCGGCGCTGGCCGATCCCGGTCCGGGCCCCGGACCAGGCCAAGGACCAGGCCAGTGCGGTTTCCAGGGCTGCCAAGGACCCGGCCAGCGCGGCCCTGACGGCCCCGGAGGCGATCGCCGCGGCCCCGGCCCGGCGGACTGGCGTGGCGGCCCTGGTAGCGGGCCTGGCGGCCCGCAATGGCGCGGCGACGACGACCGCGGCTGGCGGCCCGGCCCGCCGCCGCGCGACCTCGGCTGGCGCGGGATCGACCAGGGCCGGTGGGATCATCAGCCGTTCAATTACAACGGCAACTGGGTCAGCCCGGTGTTCGACCGGGGCTACCAGGCCTGGGGATTCTGGCTGTTCGGGGTGTGGATCCCGCTCTAGGCCAGATACGCCACCTGGTCACGCAGCTGGTCGGCCGCCGCCCGAATCGCGGCGACGTCCGGTCCGGCGCGCAGGACCTCCCGGCTCACCGCGGGCAGCACCTGCCCGGGTAGGGCGCCCCCGAGACCGCCGAGGGTCTCGGGGCGTCCGCCCTGGGCGCCGACGCCGGGCACCAGCACCGGCCCGCCGAGCCCACTGAGGTCGGGCACCACATCCAGCGTGGCGCCGACCACGACGCCGACCGAGCCCAGTTGCGGCTGGTCGGCCCGGTTGATGGCGGCCGCATCGTCGACGATCGCCTGCGCGACGGTGCGCTGCCCAGTCATGGCGCGCTGCACCGAAGCGCCTTCGGGGTTGGACGTCGCGGCGAGCACGAACACGCCGCGGCCGTTGGTCGCGGCCAGCTCCAAAAGCGGGTGCAGCGAACCGAACCCGAGGTAGGGCGAGGCGGTGACCGCGTCGGCGGCCAGCGGACCGTCGCCGGCCCAGGCCTGCGCGTACGCCGCCATCGTCGACCCGATGTCGCCGCGCTTGGCGTCGGCGAGCACCAGCACACCTGCGTCCCGCAGCGCGGCGATCGTGGTCTCGAGGACCGCGAAACCCGCTGAGCCGTAAGCCTCGAAGAACGCCACCTGTGGTTTGACGATCGCGAATCCGGCATAGGCCTGCACGCAGATCTCGCTGAACCGGGCCAGGCCGTCGGCGCTGACCGGCAGATCCCAGGCGCGCAGCAGCTCCGGGTGCGGGTCGATGCCCAGGCACAGCGGACCGCGCTCGGCGATCGCCGCGGCCAGCCGGACGCCGAAGGTCTCGGTCATCGGCCCATCTCAGTCATGACCCAGCGCGGCGTGCAGTTCCTGCAGCGAGCGCACGTCGATGTCATCGCGGATACCTGCCTCGATGCCCTGCACCGCCGCCGAGGCGCCCTGCACCGTGGTGATGCACGGGACGTTCATCGACACCGCGGCCGAGCGGATCTCGTAACCGTCGATGCGCGGCCCGGAGTTGCCGTACGGGGTGTTGATCACCATGTTGACGTCGCCGGCGAGGATGGCGTCCACCGCCGACATCGCCGGGCGGCCGTCCCCGGGTTCCTCGAAATGCTTGCGCACGACGTCGCACGGAATTCCGTTGCGCCGCAACATCTCCGCGGTTCCTTCGGTGGCCAGCACGCGGAAGCCGAGGTCGGCGAGGCGCTTGACCGGGAAGACCAGCGAACGCTTGTCCCGGTTGGCCACCGACACGAAGATCGTGCCGGTGCTGGGCAGCGATCCGTAGGCGGCGGTCTGGCTCTTGGCGAACGCGCTTCCGAAGTCGCGGTCGATGCCCATCACCTCGCCGGTGGACTTCATCTCCGGTCCGAGCAGCGAGTCGATGCCGGTGCCGTCGGCCTTGCGGAACCGGTGGAACGGCAGCACCGCTTCCTTGACCGCGATCGGCGCGTTCGGCGCCGGGGTGGCGCCGTCGCCGGTCGCGGCCAGCACCCCTTCCGCGCGGAGCTGGGAGATGCTGGCGCCCAGCATGACTCGTGCGCACGCCTTGGCCAGCGGCACCGCGGTGGCCTTCGAGACGAACGGCACGGTGCGGCTGGCCCGCGGATTGGCCTCCAAGACGTAGAGGACATCGTCCTTGAGCGCGTACTGCACGTTGAGCAGGCCGACCACCCCCACACCGTGGGCAATCGCCTCCGTGGCGCGGCGCACCGCCTCGATGTCGCTGCGGCCCAACGTCACCGGCGGCAGCGCGCACGCCGAGTCACCGGAGTGGATGCCTGCCTCTTCGATGTGCTCCATCACGCCGCCGATGTAGACCTCGGTGCCGTCACAGAGCGCGTCGACGTCGATCTCGATGGCGTCTTCGAGGAATCGGTCGACCAGGACCGGATGTTCGGGTGAGAGCTGGGTGGCGCGGGTGATGTAGCCGTGCAACGTCTTCTCGTCGTACACGATCTCCATGCCGCGTCCGCCCAGCACATAGGACGGCCGCACCAGCACCGGATAGCCGATCCTGGCCGCGATGTCGCGGGCCTGCTCGAAGCTGGTGGCGGTGCCGAATTTCGGTGCGGGCAGGCCGGCTTCGTGAAGCACCTGCCCGAAGCGCCCGCGGTCCTCGGCCAGGTCGATGGCCTCGGGCCTGGTCCCGACGATCGGCACCCCGGCGTCGGCAAGCCGCTGCGCAAGCCCCAGCGGGGTCTGCCCGCCGAGCTGCACGATCACCCCGACCACGCCCGGGCCGCCCAGCCCGGACTGCGATTCGGCGTGGTACACCTCGAGGACGTCCTCGAAGGTGAGCGGTTCGAAGTACAGCCGGTCGGCGGTGTCGTAGTCGGTCGACACCGTCTCCGGGTTGCAGTTGACCATCACGGTCTCGAAGCCGGCCTCGCTCAGCGTCGTCGCGGCGTGCACGCAGCTGTAGTCGAACTCGATACCCTGCCCGATCCGGTTGGGCCCGGAACCGAGGATCAGCACCTTCGGCCGCTCGGTCTGCGGGGCCACCTCGGTCTCGGCCGCGGGATCCAGCTCATAGCTGGAGTAGTGGTACGGGGTCTTGGCCTCGAACTCGGCCGCACAGGTGTCGACGGTCTTGAACACCGGATGAATGCCGAGGCGGCGGCGCAGCGCCCGGACCCCGGCTTCCCCGGCCAATTCGGTGCGCAGCGAGGAGATCTGGCGGTCCGACAGTCCGCTGTGTTTGGCCCGGCGCAGCAGGTCCTCGTCGAGGACCGGGGCGTCGATCAGCTCCTGGCGCAATGCCACCAGGCCGGCGATCTGGTCGACGAACCAGGGGTCGACGCCGGAGGCTGCCGCGGTGTCTTCGACACTGGCGCCGAGGCGCAGCGCCAGCTCGATGTCGTAGAGCCGGCCCTCGGTCGGGGTGCGCAGCCGGCCCAGCACCTCGTCCACCGCACCGTCGTCGTCGCGCCCGGTCCAGAACCCGGCGCGGGTGGTCTCCAGCGAGCGCATGACCTTGCCGAGCGCCTCGACGAAGTTGCGGCCCAACGACATCGCTTCGCCGACCGACTTCATCGTGGTGGTGAGCGTCGGGTCGGCGCCGGGGAACTTCTCGAACGCGAACCGAGGCGCCTTGACCACCACGTAGTCCAACGTCGGCTCGAAGCAGGCCGGGGTCTCCTTGGTGATGTCGTTGACAATCTCGTCGAGGGTGTAGCCGATCGCCAGCTTGGCGGCGATCTTGGCGATCGGGAATCCGGTGGCCTTCGACGCCAGCGCACTGGACCGCGACACCCGCGGGTTCATCTCGATGACGATGAGCCGGCCGTCTTTCGGGTCCACCGCGAACTGGATGTTGCAGCCGCCGGTGTCGACGCCGACCTCACGCAGGATCGCGATACCCAGATCCCGCATGACCTGGTATTCGCGGTCGGTCAGCGTCATCGCAGGCGCGACGGTCACCGAGTCGCCGGTGTGCACGCCCATCGGGTCGAAGTTCTCGATCGAGCACACCACCACCACGTTGTCGTGGTGGTCGCGCATCAGCTCGAGCTCGAATTCCTTCCAGCCGTAGATCGATTCCTCGATCAGCACGTTGGCGGTGGGCGATGCGGCCAGCCCGTCACCAGCCATCCGCTCGACGTCCTCGACCGAGTACGCCATGCCCGAACCCAGCCCACCCATGGTGAACGAGGGCCGCACGACCACCGGCAGTCCGAGCTCGGCGACGGTATCCCGGACCTCGGCCATGGTGTAGCAGACCCGCGACTTCGCCGATTCGCCACCGACTTTCGCGACGATGTCCTTGAACTTCTGCCGGTCCTCGCCACGCTGGATGGCGTCGAAGTCGGCGCCGATCATCTCGACGTTGTAGCGCTCCAGCGCGCCGTTCTCGTACAGCGCAACCGCGGTGTTCAGCGCGGTCTGGCCGCCCAGAGTGGCCAGCACGGCGTCGATCTTGTTGCCGCGCGCCGCCTGCTGGGCGATCACCTTCTCGACAAACGCCGGGGTGATCGGTTCGACGTAGGTGTGGTCGGCGTACTCCGGGTCGGTCATGATCGTCGCCGGATTGGAGTTGATCAGGGTGACCTCGAGACCTTCGGCGCGCAGCACGCGGCAGGCCTGGGTGCCGGAGTAGTCGAACTCGGCTGCCTGCCCGATCAGGATCGGGCCGGAGCCGATGACCAGAATGTGCTTCAGGTCGTCGCGACGTGGCATCTACTTCTCCCCCGCCATCAGGTCGATGAATTGGTCGAACAGGTAGTTCGCGTCATGTGGTCCGGCCGCGGCCTCCGGGTGGTACTGCACCGAAAATGCCCGTCCGTCAACGAGTTTGATGCCCTCGACGACGCCGTCGTTGGCACAGGTGTGACTGACCATGGCCGGCCCGAAGTCCGTGTCGAATCGTTCGCCGGCTTCACCTTCCAGCGCGAAGCCGTGGTTCTGCGCCGTGATCGCGACGGTGCCGGTCTGGTGGTCGATCACCGGCACGTTGATGCCGCGGTGCCCGAACACCATCTTGTAGGTGGACCGGCCCAGTGCCCGGCCGAGGATCTGGTTGCCGAAGCAGATGCCGAACAGCGGGATTCCGGCACCGAGCACCGCACGGGTGACCTCCACGATGTGGTCGGCGGTCGCCGGGTCGCCGGGCCCGTTGGACAGGAACACCCCGTCCGGCCGTAGGTCGGCGATCTGCTCGAACGTCGCCCCGGCGGGCAGCACGTGGGTGGCGATCCCGCGCTTGGCGAAGTTGCGCGGGGTGTTGGTCTTGATGCCGAGGTCGATGGCCGCGACCGTGAACCGTTGCGCCCCTTCAGGTTCGACCGTGTACACCGCGTCGGTCGAGACTTGACCGGCCAGGTCGGCGCCCAGCATCGAGGGCTGGTTGCGGACCCGGCTCAGCAGTTCCTCGGTGTCTGCGAGCGCCGGGCCGGAGAACACGCCTGCCTTCATCGAGCCGCGGGTGCGCAGGTGGCGCACCACCGCGCGGGTGTCGATGCCGGCGATCCCGACGATGCCCTGCCGGGTGAGTTCGTCGTCGAGTGTCCCGGTGGCGCGCCAGTTCGAGGGGCGCGGCGACGGGTCACGCACGACGTAGCCGGCCACCCAGATCTTGTCGCCGCGACTCTCGGCGTCCTCGTGGTTCCAGCCGGTGTTGCCGATCTGCGGGGCGGTGGCCACCACGATCTGGCGGTGGTAGCTGGGATCGGTGAGGGTCTCCTGATAGCCCGACATTCCGGTGGAGAACACCGCCTCACCGAGAGTCTGTCCGACAGCACCGAATTCGGTACCGGTGTAGACCCGCCCGTCCTCCAGTACCAGATGGGCTTTACCCGTCACGCTGCTTCTCCTGTTGTCGTCCACCGGGCGTAGTCGCGGCGGTCGTCGCCGCGAAAGCCCGTATCGATCTCAGTGCCTGATGGCAGCCGCCACCGAATCGCCAGAATGCCTGCCGGCGAGTCGGTCTTGTTGCGGCCACCGGGGATGACCTTGCCCGCCAGTCCGCGCTCGGTGCGGATGGCGGTGATGGCGTCTTGCGGGATCCAGATCGGCGTCGCGCCGGAGCGCTCGAGCAGGATGCCCTCGGGGTAGCGGGTCAATACCGCTTTGGACCGGTAGCCCAGGTCACCGGCTGCGATGCGTTCCAGCCAATTCGGTGCCAGCGTACTGCCGACATAGAGGCCGCGGGTCGGCGCGACGGTGGCCGAGCCCAGTAGGTCCGGCAGGGCTGGCAATTCGCCGAGCAGGTCCATCTGCCGGCGGGCCCGTCGCTTCCAGCCGCGCAGCATCCGGCCGATCAGCACACCGATGATCACGACGATCACGAACGCGAAGACGAACGATCCGATCGCCGTACCGGTGTTCATGCGGGGCTCTTCCCGTCCCGCGCCGTGACCACACCGCGCAGCAGGGTCGCGGTGACCGTGGCAGGCAACGTCATCGCGGCGAACGGGGTGTTGGCCGAGCGGCTGGCCAATTCGGTGCCCTCGACCACCCAGGTGGTGTCGGGGTCGACGACGACGAGGTTGGCCGGCTCCCCGATCTCCAGCGGGCGGCCCTGGTCATCGAGACCGACGATGCGGGCCGGGTTCTCGCTCATCACCCGTGCGACGCCGCGCCAGTCCAGCAGGCCGGTCTGCACCATGGTCTCGACGACCACCGACAGCGCGGTCTGCAGACCGAGCATGCCGGGCCGGGCCCGGGAGAATTCACAGCACTTCTCGTGTTCGGCGTGCGGGGCGTGGTCGGTGGCCACACAGTCGAGCACCCCGTCGGCCAGCGCCTGGCGCAAGGCTTGGGCGTCGGCGGCCTCGCGCAGCGGCGGGTTCACCCGGTTCACCCCGTCGTAGCTGGCCAGCCTGCTGTCGTCGAGCAGCAGGTGATGGGGGGTGACTTCGGCTGTGATCGAAATGCCCTGCTGCTTGGCCCATTTGATGATCTCGACCGTTCCGGCGGTGGACGCATGGCAGATGTGGACCCGAGCACCGGCGTCGCGGGCCAGCAGCGCGTCACGGGCGACGATCGATTCCTCGGCGGCCCGCGGCCAGCCGGCCAGGCCGAGTCGCGCGGCGTTGGGACCTTCGTGCGCGACGGCGCCGACGGTGAGGCGGGGCTCCTCGGCGTGCTGGGCGATCAGCACGCCCAGGCCGGTGGCGTACTCCAACGCCCGGCGCATCACCAGCGGATCGTCCACGCACACACCGTCGTCGGAGAACAACTTGACCTGGGCGACCCCGCCGGCCATCAGGCCCATCTCGGTGAGTTGCTTGCCCTGCAGCCCCACGGTGACCGCTCCCACCGGGTGCACGTCGACCAGGCCGACCTGCTGACCGCGCCGCCACACGTGGTCGGTCACCACCGGGCTGTCGGCCACCGGGTCGGTGTTGGCCATCGCGAACACCGCGGTGTAACCGCCCAGAGCCGCGGCGGCCGAACCGGTTTCGATGTCCTCGGCGTACTCGCGGCCCGGCTCACGCAGGTGGGTGTGCAGGTCGACAAAGCCGGGCAGCAGCACCTGGCCGGTGGCGTCGATCACGTCGGCATCATCCGGGACCGCGAGCGTGGGGCCGATCTCGGCGATCTGGCCGTCGGCCACCAGGACGTCTACCTGGTCACCTTCGCCGTAGAGCCGCACACCGCGGATCAACACGCTCATACGCTCACCGCCTCGTCCGTGCCGACCAGCAGATGGAACAGCACCGCCATCCGCACGTGCACACCGTTGGAAACCTGTTGCAGCACAGCCGATTGCGATGAATCCGCCACCGCGTAGGAAATCTCCATACCGCGCAGCATCGGGCCGGGGTGCAGCACCACGGCATGACCGGGCAGCACCGCCTGCCTGCGATCGGACAGCCCGTAGCGGATGGAGTACTCGCGCTCGGAGGGGAAGAACCCGCCGTTCATCCGTTCGGCCTGCACCCGCAGCATCATCACCGCGTCGGCGCCGGGCAGCTCGGCGTCCAGGTCGTGCGACACCGTCACCGGCCAGTCGGAGACCCCGACCGGCAGCAGCGTGGGTGGCGAGACCAGCACCACCTCGGCGCCCAATGTGGCCAGCAGCGATACGTTCGACCGCGCCACCCGGCTGTGCAGGATGTCGCCGACGATCACCACCCGGCGGCCCTCGATGTCGCCGAGGCGCTGGCGCAACGTCAGCGCGTCGAGCAGCGCCTGGGTGGGATGTTCGTGCGTGCCGTCGCCGGCGTTGATCACCGACGGTCCTCCCCCGAGTCGCTCCGCTCCTGCCCCCTGGGCAAGGCCCGGTGCCGGCTCCTCGGCCGTCCACTCCGCCAGCTGCTGGGCGGCGCCGGACGCCGGGTGACGGATGATCAGCGCGTCGGCGCCGGCGGCGCGCAGCGTCAGCGCGGTGTCCCGCAAGGATTCGCCCTTGGCCACCGAGGACCCCGAGGCGCTGACGTTGATCACGTCGGCGCTCATCCACTTGCCTGCCACCTCGAACGACACCCGGGTGCGGGTGGAGTTCTCGTAGAACATCGTGATGATCGTGCGCCCGCGCAGGGTCGGGAGCTTCTTGACCTCGCGTCCGAGCAGCGCCTGCCGGAACCGGTCGGCGTTGTCCAGGATGGCGGTGGCCTCGTCGCGGGTCAGGTCGCCCGCCGAGAGCAGATGCCGGATGGTCATCTGGCGGGACCTCCCTGCGGTGCGATCCAGATACCTTCCACGCCGTCGTCCTCGACCAGCCGCACCTTGACGTTCTCGGCGCGTGACGTGGGCACGTTCTTGCCGACATAGTCGGCCCGCAGCGGCAGCTCACGGTGCCCGCGGTCGACCAGGACCGCCAGCTGCACCACGGTGGGGCGGCCGATGTCGCGCAGGGCGTCCAGCGCCGAGCGGACCGACCGCCCGGTGTAGAGCACGTCGTCGACGAGGATCACCAGGGCGCCGTCGATCCCGCCGGCCGGGATGGAGGTCTCCTCCAGGGCGCGGGGCGGCTTGAAGTCCAGGTCGTCGCGGTAGAGCGTGATGTCCAGGCCACCGCGCTCGACGGTGACGCCGGAGAATTCATGGATCTTGGCGGCCAGCCGGTTGGCGAGGGTGACGCCCCGGGTCGGGATGCCGAGGAGGATGACGCGGGGCGCATCGGGGGCGTCGAGAGCGGTCTTCTCGATGATCTGGTGGGCGATGCGGGAAACGGTTCTACCGACGTCCGCATCGGACATCAATTCGCGGTCGGTGGAGCCCACGAGCTTTCCGGACCTCCTTCTCCGCCTCTCTGGACGGATCGTTAAAGGATGTCGAACTGTCGGGGAGCCTAACACCCCTTGCCGGCGGATCCCGAAACACGCCCGTCAGTAGAGTTCTTACGGTGAACCTCGGGGACAACCGCACCTCCGTCGTGCAGGCAGTCGATTCCGGACTACTGGCCGGGGCCGTCACCCTGGCCTGGCAGCGGGGAAACATACTGCAGGTCAACGAGATCGGGTATCGCGATGTCGAGGCCGGTCTGCCGATGCAGCGCGACACGATCTTCCGGGTGGCCTCGATGACCAAGCCGGTGACGGTGGCGGCCGCGATGGCGCTGGTCGACGAGGGCAAGCTCACACTGACCGATCCGGTCACCCGCTGGCTGCCCGAGCTGGCCGACATGCAGGTCCTTGTGGACCCGGCCGGCCCGCTGGACCGCACGGTGCCCGCGCGCCGGGCCATCACGATCGACGACCTGATGACCCACCGCAGCGGGCTCGCCTACGTGTTCTCGGTTGCGGGCCCGATCAGCCGCGCCTACGGCCGGGTGTCGCTGCGCCAGGACCAGGATCACTGGCTCGCCGAGATCGCCCAGCTGCCGCTGGTGCACCAGCCTGGGGAGCGGCTCACCTACAGCCAGGCCACCGACGTGCTCGGCATCGCGATCTCCCGGATCGAGGGCAAACCGCTGCACACGGTCCTCGCCGAGCGGATCTTCGAGCCCCTCGGCATGTCCGACACCGGCTTCTTCATCTCCCCCGACAAGCGCGCCCGGGCCGCCACGATGTATCGCCTCGACCCGGAATCCGGCCTGCAGCACGACGCCATGGGGCCCATCCCGGTGACCGAACCGCGGTTCGCTCAGGGCGGGGCCGGTCTGGTCACCACCGTCGACGACTATCTGCGCTTTGCCCGCATGCTGCTCGGCGGCGGTGACGTCGACGGGGTGCGGGTCCTGTCGCCGGAGTCGGTGCAGTCGATGCGTACCGACCGCCTCACCGCGGAGCAGAAGCAGTTCCCGTTCCTTGGTCTGCCGTTCTGGGTGGGGCGTGGCTTCGGCTTGAACCTGTCCGTGGTGACCGATCCGGCGAAATCGGGGCAGTTGTACGGCCCCGGCGGGCTGGGCACGTTCAGCTGGCCGGGCGCGTACGGAACCTGGTGGCAGGCCGACCCGGCCAACGACCTGATCCTGATCTATCTGATCCAGAACTATCCGAACATGAGCGCGCCGGCCGAGGCGGTGGCCGGCAACACCTCGCTGGCCAAGCTGCAGTCGGTGCAGCCGAAGTTCGTCCGGCGCACCTACGGCGCGCTGGGTCTCTAGCCCGCCCGCAGCGGCCCGCGCACTCAGCCCCGCTTGGCCTTCGCAGCCGATTTCGGGGCCTTCGCGGCCGAATCCGGGCCGTTGACAGCCGATTTCGAGGCTTTGACGGACGGCTTCGAGGCTTTGGCGGTCGTTCCCGTGATGTTCCCGTCGACGTCGTTGTCGGACGACCCGCTCATCCCCGGTCTGCCGGTGCTGCCCAATGGACCGCCCTTGCCCCCGGCACCGCCGGCGCCGCCGCTCGCTTCGCCCGAGCCCCAGGTCGCCGATCCGCCGCCATCACCGCCGTTACCACCGCTCGACAGGGCAACGCCGCTGCCGCCGGCACCACCGTCACCGCCGAAAGCTCCCCCGTCGTCGGAGTAAGCGCCGCCGCCGTCACCACCGTGTCCACCGGCACCGATGCCGACCTTTCCGCCCGCGCCGCCGGGCCCGCCGACGCCCTGAGCGACGTTGTACGCGTCTCCATAACCGCCGTCGCCGCCGTTGCCCGACGCCCCATAAGCCGCATCACCACCTCGACCGCCTTCGCCGCCGAATGCGACGTCGGCAACGTCGTCACTGGTCGCCTCCCCGTCGCCGCCTTTGCCGCCCTTGCCGCCGGAACCGATCGTGCCGGCGCCACCAGCGCCGCCGTTGCCGGCAACGGCGTTGCCGCCCGCTGTGATGGCCTTCCCGCCGGCACCGCCACGGCCACCCGAGCCGAACACACCGCCCCTGCCACCCACACCGCCGTCGGCGCCGAACGCGTCGCCGATCGTTCGGATGTCCGCACCGCCGGCGCCGCCCGAGCCGCCGTACCCGAACAAGGCCGCGCCCGCACCACCGGCGCCACCGTCTACCGCCGCCGACAGCTGGTTGCCATCTTCGTCGTACACGGCATCGGCACCGTCACCGCCGTCACCGCCGATCCCCATAAACAGACCGGCGTTGCCGCCGCGGCCTCCGTTGGCGCCATTGCCGCCGTTGCCGAACAGGATTCCGCCGTTGCCACCGTTGCACGCCGCACCCGTGCAGTCCGCCGGTGCGTCGACGCCGTTGCCGATGAAGTAGCGAACCGTGTCGGCAACCTCGGCGAGCGGGCCTGGTACGGCAGCAGCGACGGCCGCAGCCTTCGGGGTCGACCGGTCGCCGCGCACCGGGGCGCCTGCGGGGCTGGCGAAGACTTGGGCGACAACCAGTGCCGTCGGGGTCGCCACGTCGGAAGCGCTGACGGTCGACATGGTCGCACGTGCGATGACGGCCGGCAGCTGCGAGTATTCCTTAACCCGCGACGGTACGACGACCGACGCCCCCGTGCTGGGAGCAAGGGGGGCAGGCGCGGCCGGAACTGACGTGTAGGCCATCTGGGCTGTGGCAGTGGAAGCAGCGGGCAGCTCGGCGGCAGGCGCGGCCGACTGCGTGACGGCCGGCATGACCACCGAACCGGCGACCACCACGCCGGTGATCACGGGCGGGGCGAACGTCCCCATGCACCGGCCGGCGACCCCGCGGACGCCACGAGTTTGCGCCATTACTATCTCCCCCTGAGTTCAGTTGTGCGGCAGTCGTATTCGATGAACGCGACGCTAGACTTTGATCGTTCTGGGAATCGCACGATTCTCGATGAAGAGTTCTGGAGTGCCGCCCGCAATGGGAACTTCCACCCGGACGTTGCTCAGGTAGATCGTCTGTACCGGCGTCTGCACAACCAACGTGCCGGTCACAACGTCAACCGGAACCTTGGCCTCGACCCACCCCGTGGTGTGCGGAGGCAGCGGAACTTGCACCGTCTGAGTGGTGGTGAAGGTGTCGGTCCACGTGCTGGTGTATTCAGTGCTGACTTCAGCCTTGATCACGCCCAGTAGGTCGAACCCACCCTTGACGCCGCCCTTGAGGCTGGACGAGTACGCCTTCGAGACCGTAATGGCCACTGGTGAACTCGTGTCCTTATCGGTGTTGTTGTGCACGACCGAACCGACCACCTGCGCCTGGCCGCGGCCACCGGTTACGACTTTCGAGTCCACCCATCGGCAGCTCACCCCAGATGCACTGCAGAGACCGACGAGCTTCTGTTGGCGATCCACCGGCAGGTTGGTCGCGTCGAGGGCAGAGTTACCAGCAGCGAGCACGAATACTGTCCGGCGGGCGTCCCCTTCGTCACCTTCCACCTTGCACCGGCTGGTATCGCAAATCGCCAGGCCGCCATTGCCGGTCACCGGCCGAGCCTGCCAATAGGTGTATTCCGCACGGACATCAATGATGGCACCGTCGCTGTCCTTGAACGACAGGATCACATCGGTGTCCCGGAACGCCGTGGTCGTGAACAGTCCGAGGATCGAAGTGCGCTTCTGGGCGAGCTCGAGCGTGATCTTCTCGCCCGGAGCGACGATAGTGCCGACCGGAGGCGTCCTGACGATGGACCGTCCGGCGCCTTCGGGCGTGATGATCTTCACGTCGGTCAAGGTGAGCGACGTCGGCGCCATGTTGTAGATCGTGTAGAGCTGGAATCCCTTGGACGGGGTATCGGACGACCTGGTGTCGATGGTGGCGGCAGCAGTGCGCAGCGCGGCCAGACCCGCGGTCATGGAGCCGGCGGGGTTGGTGAACAAGTTCGTCACCGACTGCGAGAGCGCCGATTGCATGTGCTCCAGGTCCCGGCGCACGCCACCCAGCATCGCTTGAAGATCCGCTGGTGATGGAATCGCGGGTGCGCCACCACCTTTCAATGAAGTCAACGGATTGGTCGCCGATCGGACGGTGGTGGCCTTGACCGATGCCGAGGTCTGCAATGCCGGCCGGGTGGCCGCGCCGGCCCGCACTGAACCAGACTTCGGCGTGTCCGACTTCGAGGCATCCGACTTCGATGTCGCCGGCTTCGATGTGGCTGGCTTCGACTTGGCGGCCGGGCGCTGCGGTCCCGCTGACTTGGACTCGGTACCGTGCGAGCCATTGTCATTGGATGACGGTGCTGCGGCGGCGATTCCGTGCCCGGTGGCCAGCGCGGCCCCGAGTCCGGTCGCGACGGCCAAGCCACCGATCCGTGCGTAGCGCAATGCCGACTGGCGCGAAGAAGTTGCTCCCACGACCCAAACCCCCCGATAACGATGTGCGATGAGACGACGCCTCCGCGGTGCACAATGACGGCACCAGATGGCGAACCCGCGGAGTTACTGTAAACAGCAGTAAGTAGTTTGGCAACCGAAGATGAACTTATCTAAGTAAGTGCGCCATCAAGCGCCGAGCCAAAGACTTAGGCGGGGAGCGTGATTTCAGCTAGCACCCTCGCCCCCACTATTTGGTGCTCACCAATGCAGCAAATTACGCTGCGAGACGGCGCGAATTGTGCTAACGCACTGGTCGGTTGTCAGAGAATTGCGTCTGCGAGATCGACGCGCGGCCGGGCGCATACCGAAAGCCGATAGCAGGCCGGCCCGGGTAACGACCTCACGGCAGCTCGACGGCCACTGCCGACGACCCCGCCACCGGCCGGCTGACCGCAAGTCCGGCTTCTTCGGCGATGACGGCCGCGGCGGCCCAATCATGCTCGGCGAGATCGGTTTCGACGAACCCGTCGATCGCACCCTCGGCGACGGCGCAGATCGCCAACGCCGCCGAACCGAAGATCCGGGCATCGGTGTAGTCGCGCATCTGCTGCGCCGTCAACGTGAACTGCTCGCGGCGCACATCGGCGGAGTACGAGTACCCCATGCCGAGCAGTCGCGCGCCTCGGTGACCGTCGGGGCCGGTGAGCCGACGCACCCCGCCGCTGTCGGCGAGCCACGCGCCCCCGCCGCGATGCGCGAAGTAGGTCTTGCCCAGCGCCGGGGCCACCACCGCCCCGGCCAGCCAGCGGCCGTCGGCATCCACCGCGCCGACACACGTTGCGTAGTAAGGGATTCCCCTGGTGAAGTTGGTGGTTCCGTCGAGTGGATCGATCGACCACCTGACCTGAGCCGTTTGCCGTCCGGCGGGAGGCAGTTCCTCCCCGGTGATCTCGTCGGCCGGCCGCCGCGCGTCGATCACACCGCGCACCGCATGCTCGGCGGCGACGTCGACGTTCGTGACCAGGTTGCCCTGCTCCCCCTTGGTGGTGATCTGCAGCTCGCCTCGGGCCCCTGCGGCGAGCACGTCCGCCCCGCTGCGGGCGGCCGCCAGCGCGACGTCGAGTAACTCTGCGGTGTTCATCACGACTCGATGCGGGCGCCGGTGGCTTTGTCGAACACGTGCAGTCCGCCGTCGCGGACCGACATCGCCACCCGGGCGCCTTCGGCGAGATCACCGAGCTGCGCGATGTCGAGAACGCTGACCAGCGTGCAGCCGGACGCCTCGACGGCGACGATCGCACGCGGGCCGAGATGCTCGATCAGGGCCACTCGGCCGGTGGAGCCGAGCGGCGAGTCGTTGTCGCCGTCGGGCCGGTGCAGCACGAGATGCTCCGGACGGAAGCCGACGGTCACCGGCTCCGAGTGCCGGGCCACGTCCCCGACCGGCAGTGCCAGGGCGTCGGACGAGCGGAACGTCCCGCCGTCGATCACGCCGGGCACCAGGTTCATCTTGGGGCTTCCGACGAAGCCGGCGACGAAGGTGCTGGCCGGCTTGGTGTAGACCTCCAACGGGGCGCCCTGCTGCGCGATGCGGCCTTCGTTCATCACGACCATGCGGTCGGACAGGGTCATCGCCTCTTCCTGATCGTGGGTCACGTACAGCGAGGTGATGCCCAGCCTGCGCTGGATGCGCAACAGCTCGGTGCGGGTTTCGACTCGGAGCTTGGCATCCAGGTTGCTCAACGGCTCGTCGAACAAAAACACCGCGGGCTCCCGGATGATCGCCCGGCCGATCGCGACGCGCTGCTGTTGACCGCCGCTGAGGTCCTTGGGCTTTCGCGACAGCGCACCGGTGAGGCCGAGTGTCTCGGCGACGGCCGCGGCTCGATCGCGGGCTTCCTTCTTGGCTATCTTCTTGGCGCGCAGCGGAAAGGCGATGTTCTGCTCGACGGTCAGGTGCGGGTACAGCGCGTAGTTCTGGAACACCATCGCGATGTCGCGGTCCTTGGGTTCGAGCGCGGTGACGTCCTTGTCGCCGATCCGGATGGTGCCTGCGGTGACGGGTTCCAGGCCGGCCAGCATCCGAAGCGACGTCGACTTGCCGCATCCCGACGGACCCACCAACACGGTGAACGAGCCGTCCGCCATCTCGAGATCGAGGTCGTGGACGATGCGAGCGTCACCGTAGGCCTTGTTCACACCACTGAAAGTGACTGTAGCCATTCTGTTTTCGTTCTCCTGCCGTGCTAGGTCTTGACCGCGCCGCCGCTGATGCCCTGGACCAGGCGGCGCTGAACAAAGAAGCTCGCGATGACAACCGGGACGACGGCGATCAAAATCGCCGCGCACATCGATCCGATCTGCACTCCACGAAAGGTGTTGAACCCGGCGATCGCCACCGGCAGGATCTTGGCGTTGCCCGGCGCCAGGATCAGGCCGTAGAACATGTCGTTCCACGACAGCGTGAAGCCGAAGATCGCCGACGCCCCGATGCCCGGCAACACCTGAGGCAAGACGACCAGCAGGAACGCCCGGAACCGGCCGAAGCCGTCGACGCGGGCCTGCTCTTCGATGGACTTCGGCACCGCCTCGAAGAAGCCGATGAGAAACCACGTCACCACCGGCGCGACGAAGCTCAGGTGCGCGAAGATCACCGGTACCAGGCTGTCCTGCAGGCGAAGCGCATACGCCATGGTCAGGAACGGAAAGACCAGCACGGCGGGCGGAATCATCTGCGCGGCAAGGAGCCCGAATCGGGTGGCGGTGCCGCCGGCGCGGTACGTGGTGATCGCGTACGCACCCATGCAGCCGACCACGAGGCTGATGGCCACACTGATGAACGCGACTGCGAAGCTGCGTGCCGCCGCGTCGAGGATGCCCGAGGACAGCACCGACCGCCAGCTGTCCAGATTGGGGCTGAACAGGATGAGGGCCGGATCATTGAGCTGTACAGGAGATTTCAAGCTCGCCAGGACGATCCATGCGATCGGCATGACCACCACGACGACACCGACCCACAGCACCACGATGCGGGCCAGCGTGTATCCCTTCACACCGCTCATGCGTCGCGGTTCCTCTCCAGCAGCCGGAAGGTGATCACGACCGCGGTCAGCACCACGGCGAGCACCACGAACGCCATCGAGGCCGCGCTGCCGAGCCGGAAGAACTGCACGCCGGTCTGATACGTGTAGTACTGCAGGGTCTGGGTTTCGGTGCCGGGTCCGCCTTTGGTGGTGGCGTAGACGTATTCGAAGACCTTCATCGCGTCCAGCGCCCGCAGCAGCACCGCGACCGCCAACACGGGCCGCAGCAGCGGAAGGATGACCCGCCAGAACACATACCAGGGCGGCGCGCCGTCCACGCGGGCCGCCTCCAGCGGCTGTTTGGGGATCGATTCCAGGCCGGCCAGCAACAGCAACACCATGAACGGTGTCCACTGCCAGACGTCGATGAGGGCCAACGTGTAGAGCGCATGACCCGAGCCCAGGAAATCGATGTCCACACCGAACTTCTTCAGCACGAACGGGATTGCGCCGAGCTGGTCGTTGAGCAGGAATCGGAACGTCAGACCGACGGCGACCGGCGTGATGAACATGGGCGCCAGCAACATTGCGCGGGTGACATCCCGAGCCCACTTCTGACGCTGCAGCGCCATCGCCAGCACCAGGCCGATGACCAGCTCGAGTACCACCGCCACCAGGACGTAGGTGGCGGTGGTCCCGAATGCCTGCCAGAAATCGGCGTTGGTGAGGGTGTTGACGTAGTTCGTCAGTCCGACGAACCGGGGTGCGCGCCGATCGGTGAGCTTGTAGTCGGTGGCGCTGAGGTAGAGCGCGTAGAACAGTGGGAATCCGACGACCGCGACGAACAGCGCCAGCAGCGGACTCAACATCCCGTATTTGAATCTGGTCATGCCGGGTCCTTCCTACTCGTCACGGTCGCCGGATCCCACAGCCTCAGAATCGGGGTCAGCCTCGGGTCTTCTCGGCGGCGGCCTGCGCATCGCGCAGGGCGTCGTCGATGCTCTTGGTGCCGGCCACGGCCTCGTTCAATTCCGTTCCGACGGCTTGGATCATCTCCTCGGCGTTGGTCTGGTTGCTCAGCGGCTTGGCCTTGGACAGGATGTCCTTGACCACCGAGTAATAGTCGGCACCGAATCCGTCGGCGAGCACCTTGGGATCCTGCGTGCTGCTGCTGCGAATGACTGCGCCGCCCTTGATGACCCGCTCGAGGTCGACCGGCTTGGACGTCAGCCACGAGGCGAATGCCCATGCGGCGTCGGCGTTCCCGGAGTTCTGCGGGATCGCCCAGCTCCACGAGCCCAGCACGTCGACGCCACCGGGCATGGCGGTCAGCTTGAACGGACCGACGCCGGACTTGGCGGCCGTTCCGTCCGGGGCGTTCAGCGACGGCAGGTTCCAGTTGTAACTGACCAGTGACGCCGACTGCCCGCTGGACACCGACCGGCCGGCCTCGTCGAAGCCCCAGTTGAGGCTGTTCTTCGGGGCTGCGGTGTTGTACAGGTCGACGTAGGCCGACAGCGCCTTCTTGGCCTCGGGGGTGTCGAGGGTGTACTTGCCCGAGTCGTCGTAGATCGAACCGCCCGCGGCGAACAGGAAGTTGGCCCATTCCTCGAACACCTTGTAGCCGCGCTGCGGCTGCATGGCGATGCCGGCCCGATCACCGGAGACCAGCTTCTTCGAGTTGGCCACCAGGTCCTCGAGGGTCTTCGGTTCGGTCAGGCCCGCCTTTTGGTAGTCGGGCACGCTGTAGATGTAACCGAGCGCGTAGTTGTAGAACGGCACCGCGTACCGCTTACCGTCGACGGTGTCGATGTCGGTGAGCGGCTTGAAGAAGTCCGCGTAGTCGTAGTCGGCCGTCGAGTCGATGCGAGAATCCAACGGCTGCAACCAGTTCGCAGCGACGAAGTCCTTCATCCAGACGTTGTCGACGACGACGAGGTCGTAGGTCGCCTTCGGCGCCTGGAAGGATGCGACCAGCTTGTCGCGGATCTGGTCGTAGGTCTGCGGCTCGATGCTCACCTTGATGTTCGGGTACTTCTTGTTGAACTCGGGGATCATCGACTTGACGATGTCGGTGTCGGGCACGTTTTCCATCAGGATGTTGACGGTGCCCGACATGTCGGTCGGGATCTGGCCAGAGCCGGTCGCGGACGGGGTTTCCGGCCCGCCGCTGCCCGCGCACCCCGAGAGTAGGAGCGCCGACGCGCCGATGGCGCCCAGACATGTTGCGGCGCGCCGCAACCCTGGAGTTGTGAACTTCATTGCTTCCCCTTTTCGGTGGTGAACATCAGGGCTAATCCATGTAGGCGCCGCCGTTGACGGCCAGCGCCTCGCCGGTGATGAACCGGGCGTCCTCGGAGAGCAGGAAGGCGACGGTGTAGGCGACGTCCTCCGGCTGCTGTAAACGGCCCAGCGGTGTGTCGTCGATCCACATCTGCTTGACCTTCTCGGGTGTGGTTCCGCGAAGTTGCGCTTCCCAGTCCAATTCGCGCGACTGCATGGGGGTGGCCACGAATCCGGGGCACACACAGTTGACGGTGATGCCGTGCTCGGCGAGTTCGTATGCCATCGCCTGGGTCAGGCCGACGACCCCGTGTTTGGAGGCGACATAATCGGACAGGTAGGGCACGCGGCCCTGCTTGCCCGCCATCGACGCGGTGTTGACGATCGTCCCCCGGCGCCCGGTGCGGACCATGGCGCGGGCGGCCGCCTGACCGCAGATGAAGACCCCCTTGAGGTTGATGTCCATCGTCAGCTCGTAGTTGTCCAGCGAAACGTCGAGGAACGGCACCATGAACGAGATGCCGGCGTTGCTCATCCACGCGTCCAGCCCGAGCCGGTCGGCGATGTCGTCGGCGACCATGGCGGCCTGCGCCGGATCGGTGACGTCGAGCTGGGTGGCTTCGTGGCCCAGGCCGGCCGGGTCGTCCAGGCCGGCGGCGACGGCGGCGGCCGCGTCGAGATCGATGTCGGTGACCACCACCCGCCAATCGCGTTGGGCGGCAACGGTAGCGATCGCCTTGCCGATTCCCGATCCGGCTCCGGTGACGACCACGGTCTTGCTCATTGACGAGTCCTTTCAGCTAGCGTGTGCGAGATGGCGGTGGTGGCGGTGGCCAGGTCGCGCCACTCCTGGTATGCGGCGTCGTAGACCGCGACATTGGCGGGGTCGGGCACGACGGGTTCGCCGAGCCGGACGAACTGCCGGCACTGGTCCCATCCCGCCAGCGCTCCGACACCGACCGCGGCGATCAGCGCGGCCCCCAGTGAGGCGCCGGGATGGTCGACGATCGGATGCACCGGCACGCCGAGAACCTCGGCGTGGATCTGCTTCCAGAGCGTGGACTTGCTCCCGCCGTTGGTGATCGATGCACGGCCGAGCTCGATACCCAGCTCGCCGAACACTTCGACGTGGTGGCGGAAGCCGAAGGCGATGGCCTCCAGGGTCGCGCGGTACATGTCGGCGCGGGTGGTACCCAGGTGCAGGCCGGCGTAGACACCGCGCAGGTCCGGGTCGTGCAGCGGGCTCTTTTCGCCCAGGAAGTACGGAAGGCAGAGGACTTCGGCGGGCCGGCGTTGCTGCGCTTCGCGGTCCAAGTTCAGCAGATCCGCACCGCCGACGAGGCTTTGGAACCAGCGGATCAGGCTGCCGCTGGTGGCCATGCAGCCGTTGGGCAGCCACCGTCCGGGCACCGGATGGGCATCCAGGTACAGGCGTCGATCGACGACGGGATCGTCGCTGGCCACCAGGATGTCGCCGGCTCCCCCCAGCTTCACCAACCAGTCGCCGTGTTCTTCGACGCCCGCCGCGAACGCCGACAGCACGTGGTCGGCACCACCGACCACCAGCGGGGTGCCCGCGCGCAGACCGGTGTGTTCGGCCATCTCGTCGCTGAGCCCGCCGGCGACGTCTCCGGGCGAGCGGACCGGCGGCAGGAGCGCGGGATCGATACCGGCGGCGGACATCACCGCGCCGACCGGCTCGCCGCCGATGGTGAACAGGCCGGACTCCAGGGCCCAGTTCTTCTCGACATGAGCCGGGGCACCGAGAGCGACCAGTAGCCAGTCGTAGGAGCCGACGAAATAGGCTGTCCGCGAGGCGATATCAGGTTCGTGGCGCTGCAGCCAGAGCACGGTGGGCGCGACCGACTGCTGGGTCAGCGCGGCACCCGTCAATTCGACGAGGTCGATATCGGCCAGCGCCGTTGCCAGGGTGCGGATCTCGTCGGCGGCCCGGGCGTCGTTCTGCAGGATTGCCCGCCGCAATGGCCGGCCGGCGGCATCGATGGCGATCACGGCAGGCACCATGCCCGTGGTGGCGATGGCTTTGACATCCGCCGGTGCGATACCCGCGGCGGAGACGACCTCGGTGAGCGAGCTGACCACATTGGCCAGCCACTGGTCCGGATCCGCCTCGGCCCAGCCGGGTCGGTCACTGAAAAGTGTTGATTCACGGCTGGTGTGCGCGACGATGCCACCGTCGGTGTCCAGCAGCACCGTCTTGGTGCCGGTCGTGCCGATGTCCACCCCGATGGTGTAGCCGCTCACAGGGCTTCATCCAGAACGGCGTCGCCGGGCCTGCCGTCTCGATCCACGCACAGCACCTCGACGCCGAGGTTGCGGGCGGCCACCAGGGTGGGGTGGTCGGGAGGACTGTCGGTCACGATGTGGCCCGCCGCGCTCAGCGGAGCAACGGTCAACAGCTGGACCCGGCCGAGTTTGGACTCATCGGCGACGACGATGATGCGGTCGGCGGCGCCGGCGGCCGCACGCTTGGCGCTGCCCTCGACCCGGTGATAATCGGTCAGGCCACGGACGGGGTCGACGCCGGCGACACCCATGATGTAGGTGTCGCAGTTGTACATCCGGTATACCGCTTCGGTTTCGAAGCCGATCAGGCTCAGCTCGCCGGGGCGAAGGTTCCCGCCGGTGACGATGATCGTGGTGTCGGGTTCGTCCGCGAGCTCGATGGCGGCCAGCAGGCTCGGCGTCACGATGGTGAGCCCGAGCCGGCGCCCGCGGATGGCGCGAGCCACCGCCAGCACGGTGCTGCCGCTGTCGAGGATGACGGTCTCGCCCGGCTCGAGCAGTTCGACCGCAGCCTCGGCGATGTGCATCTTCTCGGTGGCCGATCTCGACGCCCGGCTCTCGAAGGATGGTTCTTCGGCCTTCTGGTAGGCCTTGATCGCACCACCGGTGATGCGACGGACCAGACCGGATGCCTCCAACGCGTCGACGTCTCGGCGGATCGTCATCTCGGAGACGCCGTACTCCTGTGCCAACGAGGCGTATTCGATCTCGCCTTCGTCGAGGACCCGCTGCTCTATCTGCGCACGCCGCGTCTTGGCTGACACCAGTTCGCCCGCTCCTTGTTGTGAGTGATTCACGAAGTGTGGGACTCAATGTAAAGTCTTCACGACTTGGCTGCAACAATTACCGGACTATTCCGAACAATCTGTAATTTTCTTGCAGAACTCGACAGCGGTGCGTTAGAAACAGACAGTCTCAACCGAAAGGGGTTCACATGGCCGACTGGGTGCGCGAGGTCTTCTCCGTACAGAAGCCCGTGATCGCGATGCTTCATCTCTCCGCGCTGCCCGGCGACCCCGGATTCGACACCCGAGCCGGGCTCACGGCCGTGGTGGACCGCGCCAAGGAGGAGCTCGACGCACTTCAGCAGGGCGGCGTCGACGGGGTGATGATCTCGAACGAGTTCAGCCTGCCCTACCTCACGAAGACCGAACCGATCACCGCGATCACCATGGCCCGCATCATCGGTCAGCTGCTCGGCGACATCTCGATTCCGTACGGGGTCAATGTGTTGTGGGACGGTCGCGCGTCGATCGACCTCGCCGTCGCCACCGGCGCACAGTACGTCCGCGAGATCTTCACCGGTGTGTACGCCAGCGATTTCGGGTTGTGGGACACCAACATCGGTGAGGTTGCCCGTCACCGCACCCGCATAGGGGGCGCCGGGGTGAAGCTGTTCTTCAACATCGTTCCCGAGTCCGCCACCTACCTCGCCCAGCGCGACCTCGCGTCGATCACCCGCACCACGGTGTTCGCGACGCTTCCCGACGCCATCTGTGTATCAGGTCTGACCGCCGGCGCCCCAACGGATCTCGAGGCACTGTCCGTCGTCAAGAAATCCGCGGGCACCGTCCCGGTGTTCGTCAACACCGGCGTCAGGGCCGAGAACGTCGCCGACCAGCTGGCCGTGGCCGACGGCGCCATCGTCGGGACGTATTTCAAGAAGGACGGCGTCTTCGAGAACCCGGCTCAGCGTGAACGGGTGGCCGAGCTCATGGCCAATGCCAGGAGCGCCCGCTAGACCATCGCGATCGGCGAGACCGGCGCGCCGATCTCCAGCGCGCCGGCCAGCTCGCGGCTCACGTCGGATTCGAGTAGATCGGTGCGCGGCCGGCTGACGTTTCTGGGCCACCCCGGAGTAGGCCGGCACTCGCTCACCGAGTCGTGCGGCGAACCCGTCGGCGACCGCCTCGGCGAGGTTACGCCTCCGGGCTGGGGCCCCGGACCGCGTCTGTGACCGCGTGCGAGGCCGCACGGATCTGCGGGGTCACCAGCATGACCTGGCCGAGCACCCCGTTGACGAAACCCGGTGAGTCATCGGTGGACAGCTCCTTGGCCAGCTCGACCGCCTCGTCGACGGCCACCGGCTCCGGAACGTCCTCGGCGTGCAGCAGCTCCCACACCGCCACCCGCAGGATCGCGCGGTCCACGGCCGGCAGCCGCTCCAGCGTCCAGCCCTGCAGGTGCGAGGTGATCAGCTCGTCGATATGGGCCGTGGTCGCCGTGACGCCCTGCGCGACGGTCACCGTGTACGGGTTCAGTGCCGACACGTCCGCGTTCGACTCGGCGAGCGCGCTGCGCCCCTCGGCCACCTCGGCCGGGGTCAGACCCCGGGCCTCGGCCTCGAACAGCAGGTCGACGGCACGCTTGCGCGCCTGATGCCGACCCTTGTCGGCCTTGCGGTCGGCCATATCAGGAGTTCACACGCCCCAGATAACTGCCGTCGCGGGAATCGACCTTCAGTTTGTCCCCGGTGTTGATGAACAGCGGAACCTGGATCTCGGCCCCGGTCTCCAGCGTCGCCGGCTTGGTGCCCGCGCTCGAACGGTCGCCCTGCAGGCCGGGCTCGGTGCTGGCGACCTCGAGCTCGACGGTCACCGGCAACTCCAGGTACAGCGGCGCGCCCTCGTTGAACGCGATCTGTACCGGCATGCCCTCGAGCAGGAAATCTGCCAGCCGGCCGACCAGCGCCTCGGGCAGCGGGTGCTGCTCGAAGTCCTCCGAGTCCATGAACACGAAATCCGAGCCGTCGCGGTAGAGGTAGGTGGCGTCGCGCCGGTCGACGGTCGCGGTTTCCACCTTCACCCCGGCGTTGTAGGTCTTGTCGACCACCTTGCCGGACAGCACGTTCTTGAGCTTGGTGCGCACAAACGCCGGGCCCTTGCCCGGTTTGACGTGCTGGAACTCGGTGATCTGCCAGAGCTGGCCGTCGATGTTCAGTACAAGGCCGTTCTTGAAATCGGCAGTGGATGCCACGGTAGGTCGTTCTCCTAGGTCAGGACGGTCAGTTCCTTGGGGAACCGGGTCAGTAGTTCTGGGCTTCGCTCGCCGACGACCAGGGTGTCCTCGATGCGGACGCCGCCACGGTCGGGCAGGTAGACACCGGGTTCCACGGTCACCACGGAGCCAGCAAGCAGTGTACCGGCGGCGGCGGAGTTGATTCCCGGCGCTTCGTGGATCTGCAGTCCGACACCGTGCCCGAGGCCGTGCCCGAAGAACTCGCCGTAGCCCGCGTCGACGATCACCTGCCTGGCCGCACCGTCCACGTCACGAAGATCCGCCCCCACCTCGAGAGCGTCGCGGCCGGCCCGCTGGGCCGCCGCCACCAGCTCGTAGATCTCCCGCTGCCACTCGGCTGCGGCGCCGAGCACGAACGTGCGGGTCATGTCGGAGTGATAACCGCCGACCAGCGCGCCGAAGTCGATCTTGACGAAGTCGCCGCTGCCCAGCACCGCGTCGGTGGGCCGGTGATGTGGGATCGCCGAATTGGCCCCGGTGGCCACGATGGTCTCGAACGACGGCCCGTCCGCGCCGTGCTCGAGCATCAGCGCTTCGAGCTGGCGGCCGACCTCGCGCTCGGTGCGTCCCGGCCGCAGCCCGTCGCTGCTCACCAGTACCGCCAGGGCGGCGTCGGCGGCTTCGCAGGCCAGCCGCAGCAGGGCGATCTCACCGGCGTCCTTGATCTCCCGCAGCGCCTCGACCGTGCCGGAGGCCCGCACCAGTTCGGCCGCCGAGTGCTCGTCGACCTCACGGGCCAGGGCGTCGAACCCGTCGACGGTCACGACGTGGCTCTCGAACCCGATCCGGCGGGCCCCGTCGGCCACCGCGCGGCCCACGAGGTGACGCCCACAGGCCCGCTCGATCACCGTTTCCAGGTCCGGCGCCTGCTGTGCGGCCTGCGTCCGGTACCGCGAATCGGTCGCCAACACGTCGGGCGTGTCGCCTGCGAAGACCAACAGCGCCGCGTTCGACCCGCTGAAACCGGAGAGATAACGCACGTTGACCAGGTCACTGACCAGGATTGCGTCCAGTCCGTCGGCGGACAGCCGGGCGGCCAGCCGGTCCCGACGTTGGCAATGTGTCACGGTCGCTGACGGTACTCGCTACGCTGGTCCCTCATGACTACGTGGTTGTTGCGCGGCCTGGCGTTCGCTGCCGGCATGGTGATCGTCCGTCTCGTGCAAGGCACGCTGATCAACATCTACGAAACCAAGGCGGGACTGATCAGCATCGTGCTGGTCGTGGTGTTCGGGATCGCGGCATTCCTGTGGGGTCTGATCGACGGCCGCGGCGACGCCAACGACAACCCTGACCCGGACCGTCGCCGCGATCTGGCGATGACCTGGCTGCTGGCCGGACTGGTCGCCGGCATCCTGAGCGGCCTGGTCACCTGGATCGTCTCGCTGTTCTACAAGAACGTCTACGCCGAGGGCTTGATCAGTGAGGTCACCACCTTCGCGGCGTTCACCGCGCTGATGGTGTTCGTGCCGGCGATCGCCGCCGTCGCGATCGGGCGTTTCCTGGTCGACCGCAAGCGTCCCGACGAACCGCGCCGCCGTTACGGCGAGGCGCACGACGTGTTCGACGCCGTCGAGACCGAGGACCGGACCGGGCCGATCGCCGGTCTCAACCAGGAGTCCGCGGCCACCGAGGCGCACACCTCGCCGGTGGCCACCGCCGAGCGCGACGAGCCGACCGAGCAGATCGACATGACGGGCAAGTCCGACAAGTCGTAGTCCGTTTCGGGGTCCAACACCTGGAATCGGGGAACGGTGAACCCCGACGCGACGTGCAGCTCCGACCAATGGAGCGCGGTCACCTCAGCCTCGTCGATTTCTCAACTCGCTGGTGTACTGGGCGGCTTGCTCATCACTGCGATCGCGTTGCTCTTCGATCGCAAGGGCCGGGAATCCGTCCATACGATCGCCCTGTTCTCCGCAGCGGTGCTGATCCTGATGCTGGACAGCTACCTGTTCAGCATCATCAGCGGAACCGCGCCGCCCGATGACGGCGATCGACGGGGAATCTGTGCCATCGCGTGGACGCAGGGCGCCGTCGCGACGGGCATGCTCGCGGCAGGCACCACCGCCGTGTTCGGCGGGCTGGGCTCGATGCTGGCCAGCCACGCCGTCAGCAAGTCCGCAACGGAGGATCCCGAGGACATCAGCGCCTACTGCTTCCTGGCCGATCTCGGCGGCTGGCTGACGTTCGCGTCCGCGATGGCGATGACGCTGGTGCTGAGTGAGACCTCCATCGACTATCTGCACTTCATGTACGGCGAGCGACCGCCGATCTGGGTGGTCGGGATCATCACCACATCGGCGGCACTGATCATCATCGGCAACGTGGCGCTGGTGTACGTCCGGACCCGAGCACTCCGCAGGTCGCTCCTCGACGTCGAGCAACCGACTGTGTTGACCTTGCGGACCATCCGGTTCGCCACGATAGGAATGACACTGCTGGCGATCATCGGGGCGTGGCTGACGATGAGCATCAACCGGTTTCCCAAAGACTGGCTGACGACGCCGAACATGGCGGTCGTGATCGTGGTGGTGGTGCTGACGTTCGTGATTCCGTCGCTGGTCGCGACGGCGATCTGCAATTCGGTGGCCAGCGCCCAGGAATGACCGGTCAGGCCACGGTGAGTGCGTCGATCGGCGCCCATCCGTCGACGTCGAACCCCTCACCGCGTTCGACCAGCACCGGTCCCCCGTGCCCGGGATAGTGCGCGGGGAAGAGGGTCGCGTGCGCCTGCGCGGCCTCGGCGAACACCCGACGTCGGGTGCCGCTGGCCGCGGCCGGGTCGACGTCGAAGGCGCACGCGTCGTCGGGCCTGCGGATCTGGATCGGGCAGTGTGTGAGGTCGCCGACGAACACGGCGGGGTTGCCCGCGTCGAGCCACAGCACCGAGGATCCAGGCGTGTGTCCGCCGGCCGGGCGCAGTCGCAGCGAGTCGCTGAGCTTCAGGTCGTCCGACCACAGCTGGATCTGATCAGTCACCGGAATCACGCTGTCGGCCAACACTGTTCGCATGCCGTCGTTCTCGCCGTCTCCCCCGGGACCGAAGAAGCGGTAGTCGGCTTCGGGCATCACGTAGCGGGCGTTGGGGAATGTCGGTACCCAGCGCCCGTCGACCAGCTGGGTGTTCCAGCCGACATGATCGGTGTGCAGGTGGGTGTTGACCACGATGTCGACGTCGGCCGGGTCGAAGCCGGCCGCGGTGAACGCGGCGAGGAAGTCGGTCGAGAGATGGTCCAGGGGCGGCATGTGCGGCCGGTCGCGATCGTTGCCGACCCCGGTGTCGACCACGACGATCAGACCGTCGACCTCCACCACCCAGGACTGCATCGCGATTCGCCACTGCTGCGCGCCACGATCCCAGAAGTGCGGCTCCAACAGATCGGCGTTCTCGTCCCAGGCCTGCGCCGGGGTGTCGGCGAACAGCGATGTCCGCATCTGGATCTGAGTTTCGACCACGCGTGTGACGCGGGCCTGGCCCAGCACCAGCCGGTTGTTCACGGTTGCTCGGGCGTGGCGTCCAGGGTTGCCAGGTAGCGCAGCGCCAGCAGGTAGCCCTGTACCCCCAGCCCGACGATCACACCGGTCGCCACCCCGCTCAGGTACGAATGGTGCCGAAACTCTTCTCGCGCATGCACATTGGAGATGTGCACCTCGATCAGCGGAGCCGTCAGCTCGGCGCACGCATCGCGCAGCGCGATCGAGGTGTGGGTCAGCGCGCCGGCATTGAGGACCACCGGGTCGCCGGCGTCGGCGGCCGCGTGCAACCAGTCCAGCAGCTGGCCTTCACTGTTGCTCTGGCGCACCACAGCGGTGAGCCCCAGTTCGGTTGCCTGCGTCTCGATCAGGGTGACGAGGTCGTCATAGGTTGTGCTGCCGTAGATCTCGGGTTCGCGGCGCCCGAGCCGGTCGAGGTTCGGGCCGTTGAGCACCAGCACTGTGGTCACTTCGCCACCTCCGCGTAGGCCGCTGCCAGCAGCGCCGGGTCCGGACCTTCCAGCCGCCCCGGCTTGGCCAGCCCGTCGAGCACCACGAACCGCAGCACCCCCGAGCGGGTCTTCTTGTCGCCGGCCATACTCTCGACGAGATCGGGCAGGGCGTCGGCGTCGTAGCTGACCGGCAGGCCCAGCGCCGTCAACACCGCGCGGTGGCGCGCCGCGGTCTCATCGTCGAGCCGACCGGCCAGCCGGCCCAGCTCCGCGGCGAACACCAAGCCCACCGAGACAGCCGCGCCGTGGCGCCACTTGTAGCGCTCGCGGCGTTCGATGGCGTGGCCCAATGTGTGCCCGTAGTTGAGGATTTCGCGCAACGCCGACTCTTTTTCGTCGGCGGCCACCACCTCGGCCTTGACCGCGATCGCCCGCCGGATCAGCTCCGGCAGCACCTCACCTGCCGGGTCGACGGCGGCCTGCGGGTCGGCCTCGATGAGGTCGAGGATCTTCGGGTCGGCGATGAAGCCGGCTTTGACGATCTCCGCCATCCCGGCGACGAGTTCATTGCGCGGCAGCGTCTCCAGCATCGCCAGGTCGACCAGTACACCGGCCGGCTGATGGAAGGCGCCGACCAGGTTCTTGCCTGCCTCGGTGTTGATCCCGGTCTTCCCGCCGACCGCGGCGTCGACCATGGCCAGCAGTGTGGTCGGGATGTGCACGATGTCCACACCGCGCAGCCAGGTGGCCGCGGCGAAGCCGGCCACATCCGTGGCCGCACCGCCGCCGAGGCTCACCAGCGCATCCTTGCGTCCGATTCCGATGCGGCCCAGCACTTCCCAGATGAACCCGACAACCGGCAGGTCTTTGCCTGCCTCGGCGTCGGGAATCTCGATGCGATGCGCGTCGACCCCCAGCTCCGCCAGGTGCGCCCGGATCGCCTCGGCGGTCTGGGTGAGCACCGGCTGGTGCAGGATCGCCACCTTGTGCCGGCCGCCGAGCAGCTCACCGAGCTCGCCGAGCAGGCCGGTGCCCACGATCACCGGGTAGGGCGGATCGACGGCGACCTCGATGGTCACCGGCGATGAGGACTCAGTCATTTGCGAACTCCGGCGCGGCGAGCGGCCAGCGCCGCCGGGGTGGCGGGCGTGACCGGGGTGGACTCCACCGGCTCATCCGGTGGCGTTGGGGCGGAACCTTTTTCAGACGTCGACGACGAACGCCGCCAGGGCGGCCTGCGCCGACGGGGCGGCTGTGGATTCTCCAGACGCGAAATGATATGGCGCACAACGGCACCGGGATTACGGCGATTGGTGTTGATCCGGATCGTGGCGACCCGACGGTAGATCGGCACCCGCTCGTTCATCAGGGTGCGGTACTTCTCGGCGTGGTCGGGCCCGGCCAACAGCGGGCGCACCGTACTGCCGCTGGTCCGTCGCACACCTTCGGCGGCGCTGATCTCCAGGAACACCACGGTGTGCCCGGCCAGTGCGTCGCGCACCCCGGGTGTGGTGACCGCCCCGCCGCCCAGCGACAGGACGCCGTCGTGGGTGGCCAGCGCGTCGCGGATGACCTCTTCTTCGATGCGGCGGAATTCCGGCTCCCCGTCATTGGCGAAGATGTCGGCGACGGTGCGACCGGTCTTCTCCTCGATGGCGGCGTCGGTGTCCAGCATCGCCACGCCCATCGCCTTGGCCAACCGCCGCCCGATGGTGGACTTCCCGGAGCCGGGCAGTCCGATCAGCACGGCCTTCGGCGCCATCGTGCTATCCCGACGCCCGCACAGGCGAATCTTGCGTCTCCGCGGGCATCCGCTCAGCCACCGCCCGGAGGTAGCCCTCGACGTTGCGGCGGGTCTCCTGAAGCGAGTCACCACCGAACTTCTCCAGCACCGCACGCGCCAGGACCAGGGCGACCATGGTCTCGACGACCACGGCGGCGGCGGGCACCGCGCACACGTCGGACCGCTGGTGGATCGCGACGGCCTCGTCGCCGGTGGCCATGTCGACGGTCGCCAGCGCCCGCGGCACCGTGGAAATCGGCTTCATCGCCGCGCGCACCCGCAGCGGCAGACCATTGGTCATCCCGCCTTCCAGGCCGCCGGCCCGGTTCGTCGAGCGGACCACACCGTCGGGGCCGGGGAACATCTCGTCGTGCGCCTGGCTGCCGCGGCGGCGCGCGGTCTCGAAGCCGTCACCGATCTCGACACCCTTGATGGCCTGGATCCCCATCACCGCGGCCGCAAGCTGGCTGTCCAGCCGGTTCTCACCGCTGGTGAACGAGCCGAGCCCGATCGGCAGGCCGTGGACGACGACCTCGACGACGCCACCCAGGGTGTCACCGTCCCGTTTGGCGGCTTCGATCTGGGCGATCATGTCGGCTTCGGCGTCCTTGTCGGAGGCGCGCACCGGGCTCTCGTCGATGCGGTCCAGGTCGCCGGCGGCCGGCGGCGGTCCGTCATACGGAGCCGACGCCCCGATCGAGATGACGTGGGAGAGCACCTCGACGCCGAGGGCCTGCCGCAGGAAGGACCGGGCCAGGGTGCCCGCGGCGACGCGGGCGGCGGTCTCGCGGGCGCTGGCCCGCTCCAGGACCGGGCGGGCGTCGTCGAAGCCGTACTTGAGCATGCCGGCGAAGTCGGCGTGACCGGGCCGGGGGCGGGTCAGTGGCGCATTGCGTGCCACATCCAGCTCGTCGGCCGCGACCGGGTCGGACGCCATCACGGTTTCCCACTTCGGCCACTCGGTGTTGCCGATCTCGATGGCGATCGGGCCGCCCAGCGTCTCGCCGTGGCGCACTCCGGCCAGCACGGTGACCTGGTCCTGTTCGAACTTCATCCGGGCGCCGCGGCCGTAGCCCAGGCGCCGGCGGGCCAACTGATCGGCGATGTCGGTCGAGGTCACGCCGACACCGGCGACCATGCCTTCGACCACGGCTACCAGCGCGCGGCCGTGAGATTCACCGGCGGTCGTCCATCGCAACACGCGTCCCATCTTCCCACGTCGGTCACGGCAGACCCAATCTGCTTTCCCACCGCCAGGGTGTTCGCCATGCGAACAGCGGGTAACCCGTCCTTCGGGAGGACATCATGCGCAACGCGGTCATCGTCGCCGCAGCAGGCTGCGTGATGTTCCTGGTGGCATTGATCAGCGGCAGCGTCTGGGCCGCAACCGGGGTGATCGTGTTGGCGTTGGCCGGCCTGGGGCTGGTCGCCGCGGACGTCCGCCGGGAGCAGAGCAGCGAGGAGTCGACCGGCGTCGTGCATGTGTTGGTGCCGGAGAATTTCGCTCCCGACATCACCGACGGCGATGCAGACGACGTAACGGAGCCCGACCAAGAAGGGGATGAATACGGTGACTACGACTTCCCGTTCGGCGATCCCCTTCCGACCCCGGTGGATGACGACACCCGAATCGCCTAGTCGGTGAAAGGACTCGATGACCACCGCTCGACTGCAGACTGACCCACGTTCCCTCGACCAGGCCCGGCGCACCGTGGATGCGGTATCAGCCGCCTTTTCCGCGACCGTGGTCGGCCAGGACAACCTGCGGGAATCGCTGCTCATCGGGCTTGCCGCCGGCGGCCACGTCCTGATCGAGAGCGTGCCCGGGCTGGCCAAGACCACCGCCGCCCGGGTGATTGCCGAATCCATCCACGGCGGATTCCACCGCATTCAGTGCACCCCGGACCTGCTGCCCAGCGACATCATCGGCACCCAGGTGTACGAGGCCGCGACCAACCGGTTCGTCACCCAGCTGGGCCCGGTGCACACCAACATCGTGCTGCTCGACGAGATCAACCGGTCCAGCGCCAAGACCCAGAGCGCGATGCTGGAGGCGATGGAGGAACGCCAGACCACCATTGCGGGCACCATCTACCCGATCGACGAGCCGTTCCTGGTGGTCGCCACCCAGAACCCCGTCGATCAGGAGGGCACCTATCCGCTGTCGGAGGCCCAGACCGACCGGTTCATGCTCAAGGACGTCGTGGCCTACCCATCGGTGGCCGAAGAGGTCGAGATGATCCACCGGATGGACGCCGGCCTGTTCGACAAGGACCGGCGCCGCGGCGCGGTGGTCGGCCTCGACGACATCCGCGCACTGCAGCGGGTGGTGCGCGGCGTGCAGATGGATCCGGCGCTGATGCGCTATGCCAGTGAACTGGTCGCTGTCAGCCGCAATCCGCAGGTGTATCTGGAGCCCAAGCTGGCCAGACTCGTCGAGTACGGCGCCAGTCCGCGTGCCACGATCGCGTTCTGCCGGGCCGCCCGTGCGCTGGCGGTGCTCTCCGGGCGCAGCCACGTCATCCCCGACGACATCGCCAAGCTCGCCCACCGCATCCTGCGGCACCGGCTGATCCTCGGCTTCGAGGCGGCGGCCACCGGCGTCACCTCCGAAACGGTGATCGACGCGATCCTGCACGCGGTCCGAGTGCCCTAAGGCATGGGTCAACATCTCAACCGGGCCAAGCGATTCTTCGGCTCCGACAGCCGCGGGCTCCTGGAAGGCGGCCGCTACGCGTTGCTGCACACCCGCAGCATGGAGTTCGACGACCTGCGGCCGTATGTGCCGGGCGACGACGTCCGCGACATCGACTGGAAGGCCACCGCGCGTTCGGGCACGGTGCTGATCAAGCGCTTCGTGTCGGAGAAGCATCACAAGATCCTGCTGGTTGCCGACGCGGGCCGGAACATGACCGCGTTGGCTGCCGGCGGTGAAACCAAACGCGATGTGGCCGAGGCGATCCTGGGTGCGTTCGGGTTGATCACGCTGGGCCGCTCGGACGAGATCGGGATGGTGTACGGGGACTCCAGGGGGTGTGTGAGCATCCGGGCCGGCCGCGGCGAGACGCATATCGAGAGCATGCTCGACCACTTCTACCGGCATACCGCGAACCGCCCGGGACAGAGCAGTATCGAATACCAATTACGCTATGTGGCAACGCATTACCGCCGCCGAATGTTGGTGGTCGTAGTGTCTGACGAACCTGATGTGACCGCCGGCCTGGACGAGGTCACCGCCCGACTGGCGGCCCGCCACGACATGCTGTGGGCTTTCGTTTCCGACATGCCCGCGGTCAGCGGTGACAGCGACGGCTACGACGTCGCCACCGGCGCGGTGGTGCCCAGCCGGGCCCGGTTGGGCAAGCGGGTCGAGGCCGCCTACCGGCGCGCCGAGCAGCGGCGGCGGGCGCGGCTCGAGGCGTTCCTGACCACCCACGCGATCCCGTTCACCGCGATCGGACGCCGTGACGAGATCCGGTCGCGACTCACCGCTATGGCGGAGGTGTTCGCCCGTGCCGGGTGACCTGTTGCGCTTCGTCGGCGGCCCCACGCCGTACTCGTCCTGGTGGCTGTGGCTCGCGATCATCCTTCTCGTGGTCGTGATCGTCTGGTATGCAGCAGTTTTCGTGGTGACCCTGCCAGGTACCCGGCTTCGCGAGCTACCCGGGCTCGGCGACCTGCATGCCCGGCTGACGCGACGGCGCTTTGCCGGCGCCATCCGCCACACCCGCGAACTGCGGGGTCGCGGCGAGTTGTCCGATGCGCAGGCCTACGACCAGATGAGCCACACCGTGCGCAGCTTCCTGCATCAGGCGACCGGTGTGCGCGCGCAGTATCTGCATGTCGACGAGATCGCGGCGGGCACGCTGGCGCCGGCCGCCCCGCTGATCGCGGCGTTGCGCGACGCCCGATTCGACGCCGGTACCGACGCCGACCCCGACCGGTTGGGCGCGCAGGCCGAGGAGTTGATCCGGTCGTGGACCTGAGATGGTGGCCCGTTGCGCTGGCCGCGACGGCATGCCTGGCCGTCTGCGTGGTGCTCGCCCTCACTCTGCCGACGGCGAAAGGCGACCGGACGCTGCGTCCGCTGGCCCACGTCGACCGGCTGACCGCACTACCCGAGTACGCCCGGATCCGGCGGCGCGAAACCGCGCTGGCAGCAACGACTATCGCGCTGCTGGTGGTCCTGTTCCTGACCGCCGCGTTGACCGCGGCGCGGCCGTCGGGGTCAGGGCGGGAATTCGACGCGCTGCACCCCGAGGACGTGATGCTGTGTGTCGCAGCGCCGGTCACCGACGGCACCACCGCGCAGTTCCTCAACCACTTCGCCAGACAGGCAACGACCTTCGACGTCCAGCGGATCGGCTTGACCTCCCCGACGGTGCGGGTGCTGCCGCTGACCCGTGACTACCAGTACGCCGCCCAGCGCCTCGGCGACTACGGCGCGCCGACTCCGCAGCAGGCCGCGCAGTTCGCCAAGTCGGTGAACTACACCGACTATGCGCCCAACCTGCGGGACACCCTCGCACTGTGCATGGCGGGCTTCGGCACCGAACCCACCACTCATCGCCGATCACTGATCTATCTGGGGCCCAGCACATTCGGGACCGGTGACGGACGCACCCTGTTCAGCGAGCAACAGGTGGCCGACATGGCTGACAAGGCCGGCATCCAGGTGAACGCCATATCCCGGGTGGACGTCAGCGATGCCGCCCAGCTCGGTGACACCGAACTCAACGCACTCGCCGGGCGCACCGGCGGCCGGTTCTTCCGCTACCACGCCGCGGGACCGGGCGGATCGGATCCCACCCTGCCCGATGATCTGCAGGCGATCGCCGCCCATCCCGCGCCGGTGGTGCTACCCGGCGGTGCCCGAATCAGCGGACAACTGCCCGACCAGCCCGGCCCGCTGCTCATCACCGGGTTGGCGGCCGCCGCCCTGCTTGGCGTGGCCCTGGTGGTGGCGCGCCGATGACCGTGCATCCCGTGCTGCCGATCGCCGTACTGCTGGTACTCGCCGCCGTCATCGTCGGCGCCCGGGCCGTCACCCTGTCGACGGTCCTGGCCCACCCCGGTGAGCATCGCCGCGCGGTGCTGTTGCACTGGGGGGCAACGACAGTGGCGATGCTGCTGCTGGTCGTCGCAGCGGCGCGGCCAGGCATCGAGTCGCCCACCCAGCCCCAACCCGATCGGGATGCGGCTGCCGTCAGCCAGGGCGCAAACACCAACGTGTTCTTCGTGGTCGACCGCTCGGTGGACTCCCGGGTCTCCGACTACGGCGGGGCCACACGGATGTCCGGCATCCGCACCGATATGGCGGCGATCGTCGACACCTACCCGAAGGCGCGGTTCGCGATGATCGGATTCGCGTCGGACCCGGAAATCGACTGGCCGCTGTCCGAAGACGTCTGGAGTCTCAAGGCGGCGATCGCGGGGCTCTCCCCGTACGTCAGCGTGCCCCCGGACGCCGCCGCTCAGGTGAACGCCGGGGCGGCGGCCAATCTGCTGCGCTACCAACTCATTCAGGCCGCCCAGCAATACCCCGGCGCGCGGAACCTGGTGTTCTACCTCGGCGAGGGCGCCGGCGGGTCGACGGCACCGCAGGGCAGTTTCGACGGCGGCGACCGGGTGTCCGGCGGCGCGGTGTTCGGCTACGGCACCGCGGCGGGCGGACCGATTCCGGGCGCCTACGTCGACGGTGCGGTGACGTATCTGTCTGACGCCCGCTCCGGCGGCCCGGCGATCTCCACTCTCGACGAGAGCCGATTACGCCGCGTCGCAGACGAACTCGGCGTGCAGTACGTACATCGGGACCCGGCTCAGCCGGTGACGCGCGACCTACCCGCGCTGCGACCGGACGGCGGCGCCGAGGCCGCGTCGTTGTCGTCCACCCCGGTTCCCGATCGCGTCGAGCTGTACTGGTTGTTCGCACTTCTGTCCGCCGTCCTGCTGCTGCCCGAGATCTATCTGGCGGTGCGGGAGTTCTGGCGAAACCGCACATCGCGGCGGGGGGCGCGGTGACGGCCGGGCGGTTGCGGTTGCGCCGGCGGCTGCTGCTGTGGTCCGCGCCGGTGGTACTGCTGGCGGTGGTGGCGGCAATCAAGATGATGTCGGTTGTCCTGGTGGGCGACTCGGCGGTGTCGCATTTTCAGCGCGGTGACGGCGCTGCGCTGCACGCCAATGCCGCCACGCTCGGCGTGCTGAATGTGATCGAACCCGCGAAAGCGCCGTTCGCCCGCGGTTCTTCGGCTGTCCTGGAGGGCCGCCTCGCCGACGCCGACACCGAGTTCTCCCGCGCACTGGCCGACGATCCGTCGTGCCCGGTGCTGGTGAACTCCGAGCTGGTCCGCGAAACGCAGGGCGACGTCGCGGCGGCCGCCGGCCGCACCGCCGCGGCCGGGGAACGCTATCGCAGCGCACTGAGCCTGGTCACCGAGGCACCCGCGGGCTGTTTCGCCGGCAACGAGGATCCGCAGCCCGACCGGCGGACGGTCCGCGCGGATGCTGAGGCCCGGTTGAACTCGAAGATCGCTGATCTGCAGGCGGCTCCGCCACCGCCGGAGGCCGACGCAGCCCTACCACCGCCGCCACCGCCTCCCCCGCCCCCGGTCGGTGTCGCTCCCGCCGAATCCGATATGCCGCCACCGGCTTTGGGGCCGTCTGGCCAGGGACTGTCGGACGTCGCACCTGACCGGCTGCCCAGTCCCGGGGCGCCACCGTCGGCGCCACACCAGCTCGGTGGCGGCGACCCGCTGGACCGGCTGCGCCAGCTGCTCACCGACGCCGCGTCGTCGGGCAGCGATGCGGGTTGAACACCCTGCGATCTGATGGGCGGCCGGTCAGCTCTCGGGGGTTCGTTCCAATTCCGCGACAATCTTGTCAATCAAGTCGTCGAGTGGAGTCTCCACGGGTATTCCGAAGGGTTCGCCGCGAGGTACCTTGATCACCCATTCGCCCCCGTCAAGGGAAGGTGTGATGGTCATGAGCACTCGGTCGCCGTTGTCGATCACCTCGAGGGCCAGAGCACCGTCATCAGCAGTGGCCACCTTCCGGGCGGTGTAGCCATAGTTGCGGATCAGGGCCATCTGAATGTTGTAATAGTCCTCGTTGCCGATGTCCTTCATCATCCGATTGTGCCTCGCCGCAGTATTCACGGTCGACACCGATCCAGCAGAATCAACGGCTGCGTCAACATGTGCCGATCGCCGACGGAAGTGAGACCCGAACGGGCACAGTACTTTCGGTTCACCTGACTTTCGAGTAGTAATTCGGCGTTTTACTTGGTGATCTGCGGCAAACGAGGTAGAAAAGCGCTCATGGGTCCGGGGTCATACGTGGGCAGAGTCGGTGGTCTAGCGGTCGCCCTGGGTATCGGTGTGGGCGTACTGGCCGGGGCTGCAGTAGCAGCAGCCGATGAGGGGGGCTCGTCCGGCCGTTCCACGGGGGCATCCGGATCGTCGGCGTCAACTGCACATTCCGCGCGGGGATCGAGCACCGTCACGAAACCGGGCATGCGCCCGACAAAGGCGCTGGCTTCGAGAGAGAACGCCCCCGTGCCCAGGGCGGCGACGGCGCCGCTGCGGGCCCATAGCGTCGCCGCCGTGCCTGCGATCACGAGGTCCGCGGACGGCCTCGGTCATCCCTCCGGTGCCGCGTTGGTGTCGTTGGTGACGTCGCTGGCCAGCGCGGGTCGAGACGTCGAACCCTCGGCCGCAACAACTTTGGCTAGCTCGGGAGCGGCGGTCTCGGCCGCAGCCCCGGCCGACCCACCGTTCCCGATCCCCCTCGGAGCCGACGTCAAAGTCGTCGAAGTGCATCCCCCTCTGATGTTCTTGCAGCAGCTGCCTGTGGTGGGCCGGTTGATCGTGACTCCTGTCGTCAGCGCGCTACACGCCATCCCGTTGGTCGGTGACCTCGTGCACACCTTCGTCGGATTTCCGATCGACCACACTGCGCCTCCGGGTGCGCCGCAGCCGGCGACGTACCGGGTGACGTCCTTCGATGGGACGTCGATCTACGTCAACGTCATGCCCGCGGTCGGCCTCCAAGCCGGCCAGACCGCACCGACGGTGCTCGACGGCCCCGGTCTGGGCCTGCCGGGCTCGACGGCGCTGAACCTCACCACCGACGAGTTACTTCCCAACGACGTCATCGGTATCGGCGCCTTACGCAAGGCCGGCTACAACGTGGTCACCTGGGACCCACGCGGCGAATGGCGCTCCGGTGGCGTCCTGCACATCGACTCGCCGCAGTTGGAAGGCCGCGACGTCTCCGCCATCATCAGTTTCCTCTCGACGCTGCCCGAGGTGCAGCTCGACACCGACAACGATCCCCGCATCGGCATGGTAGGCGCCTCCTATGGCGGCGGAATCCAGTTGTCGGCGGCCGGAATTGATCCCCGTATCGACGCCATCGTCCCGACGATCGCGTGGAACAACCTCGTGGACGTGTTGTTCCCGCACGGCGCGGTCAACACCACCTGGGGAACACTGCTGCCGTCGGTGCTGGCCTTGACCCTGTCACGGTCGTACCCGCGGATCTATCCGGTGGCGATCATGGGCGTGCTTTTCGGCGTCGCCCATCAGCAGGACATCGACCTGGTCAACAGCTTCGGCTTCCGCGACAACCTGAAGAACATCACCGCCCCCACGCTGCTCATCCAGGGCACCGTGGACACGTTGTTCCCGCTGGCCCAAGCCACGTTGAACTACCACGAACTGACGTCGGCGGAGTCGGTGAAGGTCATCTGGTACTGCGGCGGACACGGCGCCTGCTTGAGTTCGAACAACACCGGTCAGGTCAACATCACCCGCACACTCGGCTGGCTCGACTACTACGTCAAAGGTGACGAAAACGCCGACACCGGACCGACATTCGAGTACGTCGACCAGAACGGTCACTTCTGGGCGTCCGACGCCTATCCGATACGCACCGACGACACTCCTCTGACCGCGGTACGCACCACACCGCAGACGCTGCCCTACATCCCGTTTTTCGGAGGTACCGGGCCCGACCCCCGCATCCTGCTCAAAGGCCCGCTGCAGGCCCTGCTCGGCCTTGGCGCATCCGGGCCGGCCCTCAACGCGGTCAACCTCCAGGTGGCACCGGTCACCGAGGACACCCAGATCGTGGGCGCACCCTTGATCAGCTTCACCTACTCAGGCACCGGAAACGCCAGACACGTCTACGCCCAAATCGTCGACGACACCACCAACCAGGTCCTCGGCACCATCTCCACGCCGATCCCGGTCACGCTCGACGGGCAGACGCGCACCGTCACCAATTTCGCGATGAGCGAGATCGCACAGACTTTGGCGCCAGGGCAATCGGTGCATGTCCAACTCGTCACCTCTGCCATCGAGTACCTCAACTTCTACTCCTATGGCGACATCACCATTGACTCGATGTCGATCTCACTGCCCACGGTGGCGTCCGGCGCGGCGAAGCCAGTGACGACGACTACGTAACTGCGTCAGAACACCACCAGCGCCGCGGCAGCCAGGCTCGCCAGACACATCGACGGACCGTGCGGCACGCTCGCGGTTCGGTTCCGCACGGCCACCGCGACTGCCAGGACCGCCGTCAGCACCGGGGCGCCCAGCGCCGCCAGCAGCCATACGTCGAATCCGAAAGCGCCCGTGAGTCCCCCGACACCCAGCGCCAGCTTCACGTCACCGGCGCCCAGCCCATCCGGAACCACCAGGTGCACAACAAGATAGAACGCGGCCAACGCCAATGCTCCTGTCAGCGCTGGCAATCCACGTTCACACGCCAGAGCGCCGAGGAACACCATGACCGCTCCGGGCAGCGTCAAGGAGTTGGGCAGCCGCCGCTGGCGCACGTCGAAGACCGTCAACGCCACCGCCCACACCAGCACCATGCCGACCACCACAGCGCGCATGGGCGCACGTTAGCCCAGTGCGGCCGCCATCTGCTCTCGCGGCGCCGGCCGGCCTGTGAATTGTTCGACCTGACTGAACGCCTGGTTCAGCAGCATCTGCACACCGCTGATGACCTCGCCGCCGCTGTCCTGCACGGCGGCGGCCAGCGGGGTGGGCCACGGATCGTAGATCGCATCCAGCAACACCGGCACGCCGGCGAACACCCCGGCAAAGGCGGCCGCGGCGTCGGCCGGGATCGTGCTCACCAGAACATCAGCAGTGGCCACCACGGCCGGAAGGCCGCCGTCGGTCAGGTCGCAGAACTCCGCGGTGACCCCGACCGCCCGCCCCAGATCCAGCAGCCGGGCCGCCTTGTCACGATCGCGGGCGACGACGGTGACCTCGGTGACGCCGAGGTCGGCCAGCGCCACCACCGCCGCGGGCGCGGTGCCGCCCGAGCCCAGCACGATGGCGCGCCGCAGATGCCTGATGTGCCCCAGGGCACCGGCGACCCCGTCGATGTCGGTGTTGTCGGCGCGCCAGCCGCGACCGATGTGCACCAGGGTGTTGGCCGAGCCGACCAGATCGGCGCGTTCGGTGCGCTCCTCGGCGACCGCAAGGGCGGCGAACTTACCCGGCATCGTCACCGACAGCCCGACCCACTCCGGACCGAAACCCCGCACCAGGCGCGGCAATTCGGCGGCCGTGCATTCGATGCGCTCGTAGGTCCAGTCGGTCAGGCCCAGCGCGCGGTAGGCGGCCAGGTGCAACAGCGGCGACTTGGAATGCGCGACCGGCGAACCGAGAACCGCCGCCTTGCGCCGGCTCATCACCGAGCGGAGTCGAGCACGCCGTTGTGTCGCGCCAGATCGATATTCGCCAGGTGCTGCTGGTAATCCCGGGTGAACAGCGTGGTGCCCTCGGTGTCGACGGTGACGAAGTAGAGCCAATCCCCGGGCTCGGGGCGCTCAGCCGCGGCCAGCGCGTCCTGGCCGGGCGAGCAGATCGGAGTGGCCGGCAGGCCTTCCATCGCGTAGGTGTTCCACGGCGTGAGTTGCGCGCGGTCGCCGTCGGTGGTGGCGACTTCCTGGCGGTCCAGCGGATAGTTCACCGTCGAATCGAATTCCAGCTTCTGCGGCACACCCAGCCGGTTGTAGATCACCCGGGCGACCTTCGCGAAATCATTGGGCTTGGCCTCGCGCTGCACCAGCGAGCCGACGATCAGGATCTGATACGGCGACAGGCGCATCGCGGCCGCGGTGTCCAGCAGCCCCACGGCGACGTAGTGGTCGGCGCTCTGTCCGACCAGCTTGGCCAAAATCTCCTGCGGGGATGCCGACGGATCGACGTTCCAGGTGCCCGGGGCGATCAGCCCCTCCAGCCGGCGGTGGTTCTTGCCCAGCGCGATCACCGGCTGTGCCGCCCACTCCGGCACGTTCAACTCCGCCGCCGGCGCCTGCTCGGCGGCACGACGCAGATCCTCGGCGGCAACACACTTCTGCTGACCGTTCACCGGGATACAGGTGGACTTCGAGATCAGGGTGAAGATGCCGTCGGTGACCTTGCCCGAGCCGACCTCCGCGATGTCGTCGAGTTGCCGGCCCTCGGGGATCACCAGCTTGCCCACCCGATTCTTCGGGTCCGCCAGGCGATCCACCGCCGCCGACGCCGACATCTCGGTTCGCACCGTGTAGAAGCCCGGCTGAATCGCGGCGATCGAGGCGTTGTTCTTGGCCGCGTCGACGAATCCCTTGACGTTGGAGATGACGTTCTTGTCGCGCAGCGTCTGACCTATCTGGGTGGTGGAGTCACCGTCGTGCACCTGGATGACGACGTCGTCCTTGCCCTCGCCGGAGTAGCCGCTGTCCCCGCTGAAGAGCTTGCCGCCCAAGTACACCGCCGCCACCACAACCAGCACCAGCAGGGCGGCTGCCCCGGCCCCGATCATCCTGCGCCGGTGGCGGTTTCGTTTGGCGCGGACACGCTCGAGGCGGCTCAGCTTGCGCCGTGGCCGACCGACCGCCACCGGACCGGACCGGTCGTCATAACCGTCAGACATCGTCGCTCCCGGCGCTCGTCGTTTCCCGGGTCGCTTCGCTGTGCCCCCCAGAGGCGTTCCGGCGCTGGTCGAGCCAGCCCTGCAGGATCCCCACCGCGGCCGCCTGGTCGATGACGCCGCGTTGAGCCTTGGCGCGCACGCCGGCCTCCCGCAGCGACCGCTGGGCGACCACCGTCGTCAATCGTTCGTCGGCCAGCCGGACCGGCACCGGCGCGATCCGCTCGCTCAGCGCATCGGCCACCTCGACCGCGTCCTGCGCCGACGTCCCGGCCCGATCTGCCAGCGTGCGCGGCAATCCGACCACCACCTCGACGATGTCGTGTTCGGCAACCAATGCGCTCAGCCGGCGAAGGTGCTTGCCGGTCCGCTCGCGGCGCACCGTTTCGACCGGAGTGGCCAGGATGCCGTCGGGGTCGCTCACCGCCACCCCGATGCGCACCGTGCCCACGTCGATGCCGAGCCGCCGGCCTCGCCCGGGATCGTCTGCGCCGGGCCGGTCAGGCACACGGTTCTGTGCGGAGAGCACTGACGCTAGCTCCGCGCGATCTCTGCGCGAACCGCCCCCAGTGCCGCATCGATTCCGGCCGGGTTCTTGCCGGATCCCTGCGCCAGATCAGCCTTGCCGCCGCCCCGCCCGTCGACAGCCGAAGAAATCTGCTTGATGAGTTCGTTGGCGCGCAGCCCGGCGTCCTGTGCGGCCGCATTGGTGGCCACGACGAACGGCACCGTTCCGTCGTCACCCTCGCTGATGAGCACCACGACCCCGGGTTCGGAGCCCATCTTGCCGCGGATGTCACCGACCAGGGAACGCAGATCACCGGCGTTCATCCCGGCCGACATCCGCTGCGCCACGAGACGGACCTTACCCACCTGCTCGGCACCGGCGGCGGCGTTCGCCGCCGCAGCGCGCGCAGTGGCCAGCCGAACCCGGTCGAGTTCCTTCTCCGCGGCTTTGAGCTTCTCGACGAGGGTGGCCACCCGGGCCGGCACCTCATCGGAGGGCACCTTGAGCGACGACGCCAGTCCGGCCATCAGCGCGCGTTCCTTGGCGAGGTGGCGGAACGAATCCAGGCCGACGTAGGCCTCGACGCGGCGCACACCGGAGCCCACCGATGACTCGCCGAGGATCGTGACCGGACCGATCTGCGCCGAGTTGTGCACGTGGGTGCCGCCACAGAGTTCCAGCGAGAACGGCCCGCCGATCTCGACCACCCGGACCTCGTCGGGGTAGGACTCGCCGAACATCGCCATGGCGCCCATCGCCTTGGCCTTCTCCAGCTTCTCGTTGAAGGTGTGCACCTCGAAGTCGGCCTGCACGGCCTCATTGGTGACTTCCTCGACCTGAGCGCGCTGCTCGTCGCTCAACGCGCCCTGATAGTTGAAGTCGAACCGCAGATAGCCCGGGCGGTTCAGCGAGCCGGCCTGAACTGCGTTGGGGCCCAACACCTGTCGCAATGCGGCGTGCACCATGTGCGTGCCCGAGTGGCCCTGGGTGGCGCCGCGGCGCCATTCCGGGTCGACGGCGGCGGTGACCGTGTCGCCCTCGACGAACTCGCCGGACTCGACGTTGACCCGGTGCACCCACAGGGTTTTGGCGATCTTCTGCACATCGGTGACCGCGGCCTTGGCCGCGCCGCCGGCGCTGATCCAACCGGCATCGGCGATCTGCCCGCCGGACTCGGCGTACAGGGGGGTGCGGTCTAGCACGATCTCGACGCGCTCGGGAGCCTGCTCGCGACCGCCGTGCGCGACCACCGGCACCCGCTTACCGTCGACGAAGATCCCGAGAATTCTTGCCTCAGAAGTCAATTCGTCGAAACCGGTGAACTCCGTCGGCCCGGCGTCGACCAGCTCGCGGAAAGCCGACAGGTCGGCATGTGCGTGCTTGCGAGCCGCGGCATCGGCCTTGGCGCGGCGGCGTTGCTCAGCCATCAGCTCGCGGAAGCCGAGCTCGTCGACGCTCAGGTCCGCCTCGGCCGCCATTTCCAGCGTGAGCTCGATCGGGAAGCCGTAGGTGTCGTGCAGGGTGAACGCCTCGGAGCCGCCGAGCACGGTCTTGCCTGCCGACTTCGTGGCGGCGGCGGCTTCCTCGAACAGCTTCGACCCCGACGCCAGCGTCCGGTTGAACGCGGTCTCCTCGGCCACGGCGATGCGCTGGATCCGGTCGAAGTCGGTGACCAGTTCCGGGTAGGACGGGCCCATCGCGTCGCGGACGGTCACCATCAGGTCGGCCATGATCGGCTGCTCCACCCCGAGCAGCTTGGCCGCCCGGATGATGCGGCGCAGCAGCCGGCGCAGCACGTACCCGCGGCCCTCGTTGCCGGGGGTGACCCCGTCGGCGATGATGATCGCCGACGTCCGGCTGTGGTCGGCGATCACCCGGTAGCGGACGTCGTCGTCGTGCGACCCCTGCCCGTACCCGCGGGGCGCGAACTGTGCCACCTGGTCGATGACGGGCCGCAGCAGGTCCGTCTCGTAGACGTTGTCGACGTCCTGCAGCAGGCAGGCGATGCGCTCGACACCCATACCGGTGTCGATGTTCTTGCGCGGCAGCGGCCCGAGGATCTCGAAGTCGTCCTTGGACGTGCCCTCGCCGCGTTCGTTCTGCATGAACACGAGATTCCAGATCTCGATGTAGCGGTTCTCGTCGGCTTCCGGGCCGCCTTCGACGCCGTAGGCCGGGCCGCGGTCGTAGTAGATCTCCGAGCACGGCCCGCACGGCCCGGGGATGCCCATCGACCAGTAGTTGTCGGCCATGCCGCGGCGCTGGATCCGCTCGATCGGCAGACCGGCGACCTCCTGCCACAGCTGTACGGCTTCGTCGTCGTCGTAGAACACCGTCGCCCACAGCCGTTCCGGGTCGAACCCGTAACCGCCCTGCTCGACCGGCTTGGTCAGCAACGTCCACGCCAGCTCGATCGCGCGGCGTTTGAAGTAGTCGCCGAACGAGAAGTTGCCCGCCATCTGGAAGAAGGTGTTGTGCCGGGTGGTGATGCCCACCTCGTCGATGTCAGGTGTGCGGATGCACTTCTGGATGCTGGTGGCCGTCGGATACGGCGGCGTGCGCTGCCCGAGGAAGTACGGCACGAACTGCACCATGCCCGCGTTGACGAACAACAGGTTCGGGTCGTCGAGGATCACCGAGGCACTCGGTACCTCGGTGTGGCCCGCTTGCACGAAGTGATCCAGGAATCGCTTCCTGATCTCGTGTGTCTGCACTGGGTTTCCTTGCGTTCGGGGTGCGGCTCGACGGACGCTTCGACCGCACCACATTACCGGGCGCCTTCTCCTCAGCCCGCGACGAAGCTCAGCCGGACCGATCGGCGCGGATTGTCCTGGTTCAAGTCGACCAGCACGATGCTCTGCCAGGTGCCCAGCAGCGGCGTCCCGTCGCCCACCGGAACGGTCACCGACGGCGCGACGATGGCCGGCAGCACATGATCGGCGCCGTGCCCCGGCGAACCGTGCGAGTGGCGGTAACGGTCGTCACGCGGCAGCAGGCGATCCAACGTGTCGAGCAGATCATGATCGGACCCGGCCCCGGTCTCGATGACGGCGACGCCGGCGGTGGCGTGCGGCACGAACACGTTGCACAGTCCGTCACCGCGGCCGCGACAGAACGACCGCACCTCGTCCGTCAGGTCGACGATCCGGCGCCGCGAGCTGTCGATGTCAAGCACGTCGGTGTCCACGGTTTCCAGCCTAGGCGACCTCGTCGAAACCGTTGCCAGCCCATATCGAGGGGAGGAAGGTGAACAGTGCCGGTGGCGCCGCCGGGGCGCCGCCCCGAGTCGAAGGGGGTGGAGAAGTGCACGCACGCTCTACCACGTTTGCCGCGCGCCCGGAATCCATCGATGCGGGAATCGCGGTCTTCCGCGACGAGGTGATGCCGGCTCTTCAAGGCATGACCGGATGCGTCGGCATGTCGCTTCTGACCGACCGCGAGTCTGGCCGCTGCATCGTCACCACCGCCTGGGATGACGACGCGGCCATGCACTCCAGCGCCGACGAGGTCCGGCTGTTTCGCGACCGGGCGGCCCAGGTGCTCGGCGCCACCCCAGCGGTGGATGAATGGGAGATCGCCGCGGTGCATCGCGACCACCGCTCCGGTGCGGGTGCCTGTGTGCGGGCCACCTGGCTGCAGGCCAGGCCCGACCAGTTCGACCAGGCCGTCGAGTTCTACAAGACGACGGTGCTCCCGGAGATCGAGCAGCTCGACGGGTTCTGCAGCACGAGCATGATGTGCGACCGATCCACCGGGCGCGCCGTGGTGTCGACCACGTATGACAGCCAGGACGCGATGGAACGCAGCCGCGACGCGGCTCGGTCGCTGCGGACCGCACTGCTGCGCGATCTGGGCGCCGACCAGCTCGACGTCGGCGAGTTCGAGCTGGCGATCGCCCGGCTGCGGGTCCCGGAGCTGGCCTAGAGCACGAGGACAACCCCGGGACTTAAGGCCCTGCTCCCGGCCCGTCGGACGGGGCAACGTTGTCGGCTATGAGCAAGCAGAGGCCGATACTCGCCACGTGGATGGCGGCCGCCGGGATCGCCGCGGCCTACCGCTGGGTGCTGCGACCCGCGATGTACGCGTGGGGCGCCACCGATGCGGAGGTCGCCGCCGAGCTGCCCGGGGACAGCTTGGTCGAGCCGGGAAGCGCCCGCACCACCCGGGCGATCACCATCGACGCGCCCGTCGCGGACGTCTGGCCGTGGCTGGTGCAGATGGGCGAGAACCGCGGCGGTTTCTACAGTTACGACGTTCTCGAGCGTCTGGTGGGAACCCGTATTCACAACGCGGACGTCGTACACCCCGAATGGCAGCAGCTCCGCGTCGGTGACACGGTGTGGCTGGCTCAACGCTCCGGCGAGCGGGCCCGACAGCTGGTCGCGGAGATCGAGCCCAACTCGCATCTCGTGCTGATGTCGGCGGCCGACTACGACCGGGTGCAGCGCGGTGAGAAGGCCTTCGGGTCGTGGGCGTTCTGTCTGCGGCCGCACAACGCGGGGACCCGGCTGCTGGTTCGCGGCAGCGGTGCTCCGGTCGGTCAATCAGCTTTCGACATCGTGCATTTCCTGATGGAACGCGGGATGCTGCGCGGCATCCGGGAGCGGGCGCAGCGGCCGGCGCGACCGGCGTCGCTTCCGCACTGACCTACCGCGGCGGATTCGGCACCGTCTCAGCGCTTGCGCCGGATGATCGCGCGCAGTTTGTCCAACCGGCTGCCGATCTCACGCTCGGCGCCGTGGTTCGTCGGCTTGTAGTAGTCGACCCCCACCACCTCATCCGGCGGATACTGTTGCGGCACAACGCCATCGGGGTCGTCGTGCGGATACCTGTACCCGACCGCGTTGCCGAGCTTGGCCGCCCCCGCGTAATGCCCGTCCCGCAGATGCGCAGGCACCAGACCGGCCTTGCCGCCGCGGATGTCGTTCATCGCGGCACCGAGCGCGGTGGTCACGGCATTGGATTTCGGCGCGGTGGCCAGGTGCACGGTCGCGTGCGCGAGCGTCAGCTGCGCCTCGGGCATGCCGATCAGCTGGACAGTCTGTGCGGCGGCGACCGCGGTCAGCAGCGCCGTCGGGTCGGCCATCCCGATGTCCTCGCTGGCCAGGATCATCAGCCGGCGCGCCAGGAACCGGGGGTCCTCCCCTGCCACCAGCATCCGCGCCAGATAGTGCAGCGCGGCGTCGACGTCCGAGCCGCGGATCGACTTGATGAACGCGCTGATGACGTCGTAGTGCTGATCGCCGTCGCGGTCGTAGCGCACCGCCGCCTTGTCCAGCGACTGCTCGATCACCTCGACGGTGACGTGCTCCCCGGATTCGGCGGCGACCTCCAGCGCGGTCAGCGCCCGTCGGGCATCCCCGGCCGACAGCTGCACCACCAGGTCGACGGCGTCGTCGTCGACGGTGACCGCGCCGCCCAGCCCCCGCGGGTCTTCGATGGCGCGCAGCACCACGGTGCGCACATTGTCTGCGGTCAGCGGCTGCAGTTGCAGGATCAGCGAGCGCGACAGCAGCGGCGCGACCACCGAGAACGACGGGTTCTCGGTGGTTGCCGCCACCAGCAGCACGATCCGGTTCTCCACCGCCGCGAGCAGAGCATCCTGCTGGGTCTTGGAGAAGCGGTGTACCTCGTCGATGAACAGCACGGTCTGCTCGCCGTAGGCCGCGGCGCGGCGCGCATTGTCGATGACGGCGCGCACTTCCTTGACGCCGGCGCTCAGCGCGGACAGCGCCTCGAACCGTCGCCCGGTGGCCTGCGACACCAGCGACGCGAGCGTGGTCTTACCGGTGCCGGGCGGCCCATACAGGATCACCGATGCGGCGCCGGAGCCTTCGACCAGGCGGCGCAGCGGCGAGCCCTGGCGCAGCAGGTTCTCCTGCCCGACGACCTCGTCCAGGCTGGCCGGGCGCATCCGGACCGCCAGCGGTGCCGACGTCGGCGCCGCCGAGCCGACCCGGGCGTCGGCGTCGCCGGGCACATCGAACAGGCTGTCGGACACGCCCCCAGACTTACCACGTTCGTAATCTGGTCGTCGTGACTGCGCGCGGCTGGGCCCTGTTCGCCGCGATGAGCGTCATCTGGGGCATCCCCTATCTGTTGATCAAGGTGGCCGTCGACGAGGTATCGGTGCCGGTGCTGGTGTTCACCCGGTGCGCGGTCGGAGCGGTGCTGCTGTTGCCGCTGGCGGTGTCCGCCGGCTCTCGCACGCTGTTGCGCAGGCACTGGAAAGCGGTGGCGGCGTTCGCGTTCTTCGAGATGATCGCGGCCTGGCTGCTGCTGTCGGACGCCGAGCGGCACCTGACGAGTTCACTGACCGGCCTGCTGATCGCCGCCGCCCCGATCATCGCGGCAGTGCTGGACCGGCTGACCGGCGGTGAGCGGCTGGGGCCGCTGCGCCTGGCCGGGCTCGGCCTGGGGCTGGCGGGTGTGGCGGTGCTGGCCGGGCCGGGTCTGTCGTCAGGTGGCGCCTGGCCGGTGATCGAGGTGCTGCTGACCGCGACGTGTTATGCGATCGCGCCGCTGATCGCCGCGCGGTATCTGGCTGACGTGCCGGGCCCAGCTCTGACGTCGGCCTGCCTGGGCCTGGCCGCCGTGGTGTATCTGACGCCGGCGGCGCTGACCTGGCCCCGCCACACGTTGACTCCGCACGCGTACGCCGCCATCGCGGCGCTGGCCGGTATCTGCACGGCACTGGCGTTCGTGGTGTTCTTCGCGCTGATCAAAGAAGTGGGAGCCACCCGCGCACTGCTGTTCACCTACGTCAATCCGGCGGTGGCGCTGATCGCCGGGGTGCTGCTGCTGAGTGAACCTTTGACGTGGTTCCACATCGCCGGGCTGATGCTGATCCTGACGGGCTCGGTGCTGGCAAGCCGCACGACGTCAGAAAACGTCGCCGACGAGTAGCCGGCAGGCCACGTCGACGTCGGCCAGCGCGTCCTCGGGAAGCAGGGCACCGCCGACCGTCCAGGTGAGGATCCCGAAGGCGGCCTGCTGCACCAGCCGGGAGCGGCGCAGCTGTTCGGCGGTGGGGTTGTCGACGCCGGCGATATCGAGGATGAGCTCACGCAGCGTGGGATCGTCGGGAGCGTCCTCCTGTGCGCGGACGATCTGCGTGGAGGTGATCATCGCATGCGCAAGGTGCTTGTGACGCAACAGATTTCGGCAGGCGGCCACCATCAGCGCGGCAATGTCTCCGGCCGGGTCGCCACTGGGAGGCGGCGGCCGGAACTTGGACACCTGGGCGAACAGCACCGCGGCGAACACGTGATGCTTGGACGGGTAGTAGCGGTAGAGGGTGCGCAGCGCCACTCCGGCGTCGGCGGCGATCTCCTGGGCGCCGATGCGGTCGATCTCTTTGGTCGCACCCAATCGGGCGGCGGCGGCGAGGATGGCGCCGCGCCGATTCTCCTGGTCATCGGTCGCCGGGCGGGCCGGCGCCCGGGGCTCTCCGATCCGCGGCACGCCACTCAGTATCGGGCATCCGCTACGCGCTCGCGCACTGGTACCGATCAGCGAGACCCTCGTCACGGGTTCACACACGGCACGTCACGATCGGTAGATGTCCTATGCGAAATACGGTCCGTGGGCGGTGATCGCCGGCGGTTCTGAAGGCGTGGGCGCCGAATTCGCCCGCTTGTTGGCCGAGTCGGGCGTGAATCTCGTTCTGGTGGCACGCAAACCGGATCCGCTCCAGGTGACGGCCGACAAGTGCCGTGAGCTCGGCGTCGAAGTACGCACTGTGGCAACCGATCTCGTCTCCCCCGCGGCGCTCTCCGCGTTGACCGCGGCCACCGACGGACTCGAGGTCGGCTTGTTCATCTACAACGCGGGCGCGAACACCTGCAGCGCCGAGTTTCTGGATGCCGACCTGGCGGACTTCCAAAAAGTCATCGACCTGAACATCGGCACGATGATGGCACTGACGCAGCACTACGGCCGGCTGATGCGGGAGCGGCGCCGCGGCGGCATCCTGCTGGTCGGCTCGATGTCGGGATATCTGGGCTCGGTACGTCACACGGTGTATGGCGGGGTGAAGGCCTACGGCCGCATCTTCGCCGAGGGGCTGTGGCTGGAGTTGCGTGAGTACGGCGTCGACGTGCTGGAGCTGGTGCTGGGTGTCACCCGCACACCGGCGATGGAGCGGGTCGGTCTGAATTTCGACGTGCCCGGCATGCGGGTGGCCGATCCGGCCGACGTCGCTCGAGAAGGGTTGGAGCAGTTACCGAACGGCCCGGTGTTCGTCGCGGGCGGGAACGCCGAAGACGTTGCGCGACGCAATGATCCAGACCGCACGAAGGTGGTCGCGGGAGCGCACCGGATGATGCAGAAGCTCATGGGCCTGACGTAGTTATCCCCAGATCCGCGTTGATCCCCAGCGTGACCTTCGGGACCACCTTTTGTCGGTGGGTCGCACTAATGTTCGAAGTATGAGTGGGATCGACGTCATGCGGGAGGCGCGCGATCGATACCTGGAGTGCTTGTCCACCGTCGATCTTGATGAACTCTCCCCCGCTGACCGGTTCGTGGTGCTCGAGGACTGCGAGTCCGCACTACGCCACCAGGTCGCGCTATCTCACGCAGTGATTTCTCGGCTAGAGCAGGTTGAAGGGTGCCCGCCGGTGCCGATCACCCTGGCCGATGTGCTGCGGATCAGCCCGCGAGAAGCCAAGCGACGGATTCGGGATGCCCAACAATTAGCACCCCGCCGAGCGTTGACCGGCGAGCCGCTACCGCCACTGCTGCCGGAAACCTCGAAGGCATGGCACGAGGGGCAGCTCGACGGCGAACACCTCCGGGTGATCCAGAAGTTTTTCCGCGACCTGCCCGATCACGTGCCCCCGGTCGAGGTCGAGAAGGCCGAGAAATCATTGGCCGACAAGGCGACGGCGTTGCGGCCCGATCAGCTCGAAAAAGTGGCCCACCGGTTGGCCTTGCATCTCAATCCTGACGGGACATTCTCCGACGAAGACCGGGCCCGCAAGCGCGGATTCGTCTGGTGCGGCGGTCAGCAGGTCGACGGCATGAGTGTGGGCCGATTGATCGCCGACCCCGAGCTGCGGTCGCTGGTCGACGCCTGGATGGCAAAGTTCGCCGCACCGGGGATGTGCAATCCGGCCGACGAGAGCCCGACCACCACCCCGACCGACGAAGTCGCCGAGCGGGATGCGCGCAGTTTTGGCCAACGTCAGCACGATGCGCTCAAGGCCCTGCTACGAGTGTCGTTGGGTGATCCGAAGTTCGGCCAGCACAACGGGTTACCCGTGACGGTGATCGTGTCGGCGACCCTGCAGGACATTCAGGCCAAGACCGGACATGGGGTCACCGCCGCTGGCACGCTGCTGCCAATCTCGGAGGTCATCCGGCTCGGCGCCCACGCGTATCACTATCTGGCCCTGTTCGACAAAGTTGACGGACGCGGGTTGTGGCTGGGCCGCACCAAACGCGTCGCCTCGGCCGATCAGCGAATCATGCTGCACAGCAAGGAACGTGGCTGCACCCGCCCCGGATGTGACGCACCGGGCTATCTGACCGAGGTGCACCACGTCGACGAATGGGCCGCAGGCGGCCTGACCAACATCGACAAGCTCACTTTTGCCTGCCGACCCGACCACCGGCTACTCGACCAAGGCTGGCGAACTCGAAAGCTCGCCAATGGCGACACCGAGTGGATTCCCCCACCCGCACTGCCCATGCTGCATGGCGGCACCAACGACTATCACCACCCCGAGCAGCTGCTCGGCAACGACGGCGACCCGCCGTCTGATACCCGCACGCTCGAGGAAGGCGGAGCCGCCTAGTTGTTGGCGCCCGCCAGCGCGCGGGCGATCCGTGCCGCCGACGCGGCGACCAGCGGCTGACAGCGTTGAGCGAGCACCCGGTCGGAGGTGACCAGTCCGATCGCGGCACGCGCCCCGACCGTGGCGGCCACCGACACCATCGGGCCGGCGTAGTCACCGTGGCGCACGACGACGCGGCGGCGGACCTTGTGCAGTTCGCCCCACCAGATCGCGTCGGGCTCCCAGCCCTGGACATAACTCAGCTCGGCCACCACGTCTTCGGGCGACAACCCCGCCAGCGCGGCGACGCCCAACGCCACCCGGTGGGCCGGGATTCGCACGCCGACCGACGTCGGCACCTGGCGCGCCGACGGCCCGCCCAGCTTGTCCAGGTGAACGACCTCGCCGCGGTCGAGCAGACCGAGATGCACCACTGCACCGGTGCGCACCTGAAGCTCGTGCAGGACCGGCGCCGCGACCGACCGCAGCCGGACATCAGCACTGTCACCGGCGCCCCACGCCGAGGTCCGCGCTCCGAGCCGGTACCCGCGACCCGAATGCGTCAGCCACTGCAACCGCACCAGCTGGTCGAGGATGCGGTGCGTGGTCGAGCGCGGCAGATGCGCCCGTGCGGCGATCTGGTCCAGCGTGAGACCTGCTGACGTGTCGTCGAACGCGTCGATGATGGCCGTGAACCGGTCGAGCATCGAGGCCGGCGCGGTATCGGTGAGAGCCGCGGTCATCAGCACTCCTGTCCGGTTGGGGAGAATTCGTTCTACCGCACCGTAGCGGTCTCGATCACCGGGACGCAAGCATTCGACCGGTGTGGCGCCGGTTAGAACAGCACTGTGCGGATCGGACTGTCGACGCCGATGGTGATGCAGCTGCCCGGGGTGTCCTCCGCGTGGGAGACCACCGCAGGCGTCGACGACCTGGCCCGTATCGCCCGCACCGCTGACGAGCTCGGCTTCGACCACCTCACTTGCGCCGAACACGTCGCCGTCCCGGTCGGCGACGGCGCGCAGCGCGGCGTGACCTACTGGGATCCGCTCTCGACGTTCGGCTTCCTGTCCGCCCACACCGCCCGGATCTCGCTGACGACATCGGTGGTGGTGCTGGGCTATCACCACCCGCTGGACATTGCCAAGCGGTTCGGCACGCTGGACCGGCTCAGCGGCGGCCGGCTGGTGCTCGGTGTTGGCGTCGGGTCGCTGGCCGAGGAATTCGACCTGCTCGGAGCACCCTTCGACGGCCGCGGTGAACGCGCCGACGACGCCATCCGCGCTCTGCGCGCATCGCTGTCGACCACCCGGCCGTCCTACCGGGGCAGCCACTACGAGTTCGACGGGTTCGCCGTCGAGCCCTGCGCCGTGCAGGAGCGGGTGCCGATTCTGGTCGGCGGGCGCACCCTGCGATCGTTGCGCCGCGCGGTCCGCCTCGCCGACGGGTGGATGCCGTTCGGCCTCAACACCACCGAGATCGAAGCGATGCTGGCCAAGGCGGACGTGCCGCCAAGCTTCGAGGTGGTGCTGTCGACCGGCCGTGCCGTTGACCCGATCGCCGATGCCGGCCGAACGGTCAAGCGCCTCATCGCGTTACGCGACGTCGGCGCCACCGCGATCACCTGTTCGGTGAGGGCCGACTCCCCCGAGCACTATTGCGACCAGCTCGCCGCGCTCCGGGATCTGGCCGACGAACTGTAGGAGGAAGCCTGTGAGTGACACCGTGGAGAGCCTCGCACGACGCGTGAAAACCCTTGAAGACGAACGCGATATCGCCCGTCTGATCGCCTCCTACGGACCGCTCGTCGACTCGGGTGACCCCGACGCGGTCGCCGCACTGTGGGCGGTCGACGGCGACTACGACACCGGCGACTGGCAGATGTCCAGCCGCGACGACGTCGCCGCCATGGTGCGCTCGCAGGAGCACCGCGGCTTGATCGCCCGCGGCTGCTGCCATTTCTTCGGCCCGCCCGCGGTCACCGTCGACGGCGACGAGGCGGTAGCGATCTGCCAGTCGATGTTGCTGGTGCGCCGCGAAACCCGCGGCTTCGCCGTCGCCCGGGCCGGCGTGCACCTCATCCGCCTGCAGCGCGCCGACCACGGCTGGGAGATCGTCAGTCGCACGGCCCGCCAGCTCGACGGCAGCGGTCAGGCCATGGCCCTGATCGCGGAAGGACTCGCCCGATGAGCGGCGCACTGGAGGGCAGGGTCGCACTCGTCACCGGCGCAGGCGCGGGAATCGGTGCGGGCATCGCGCGCAGATTCGCCGACGAGGGCGCCCGCGTTGTCGTGGCCGAATTCGATTCCACGGCAGGCACGTCGGTCGCCGACGAGATCGGTGGACTCTTCGTCGCGACGGACGTGTCGCAGCGCGACCAGGTGGAGAACGCCGTCGCCGCGGCGGTGTCCGAATACGGGTCGATCGATGTCCTGGTGAACAACGCCTGGGGCGGCGGCGGTATCGGCCGGGTGGAGAACAAGACCGACGACGAGCTGGCCCACGGTCTGGCCGTCGGCTACTACGGCCCGTTCTGGGCGATGCGAAAAGCGTTCGGCCACATGAAAGAGCGCGGCTGGGGCCGGGTGATCAACATGTGCAGCCTCAACGGGGTCAACGCCCACGTCGGCTCACTGGAATACAACGCCGCCAAAGAGGCGCTGCGCACCCTCACCCGCACCGCCGCGCGGGAATGGGCGCCGACCGGGGTGACGGTCAACGCCATCTGCCCGGCGGCCAAAAGCCAGGCATTCCTGGCGGTGGCCGCCCAGCATCCCGAGATCGCGGCGATCGCCGACGCCGCGAACCCGATGGGCCGGATGGGCGACCCGTACGACGACATCGCGCCGGTCGCAGTGTTTCTGGCGAGCGAGGGCTCGCGCTACCTGACCGGGAACACCCTGTTCGCCGACGGCGGCAGCCACATCAACGGTGTGGCCTGGGCGCCGGACCTGGGCGACTAGCGCAGCGGCAGACCGGTCAGCGCCCGCGCGATCACCAGTCGCTGAATCTCGCTGGTGCCCTCGAAGATCGTGAAGATCTTGGCGTCGCGGTGCATCCGCTCCACCGGGTAGTCGCGGGTGTAGCCGTTTCCGCCGAGGATCTGGATCGCCTCGTCGGTGACGTACACCGCGGTCTCGCTGGCGAACAGCTTGGCCATCGACCCCTCCGCCGACGCGAACGGCTTGTTGTTGCGCATCATCCAGCCGGCCCGCCAGATCAGCAGCCGGGAGGCGTCGATGCGGCTCTTCATGTCCGCCAGCTTGAAGCCGGTGCCCTGGAAGTCGCCGATCGGGCGGCCGAATTGCTCACGCTGGCAGGCGTATTCGAGCGCGTACTCGTAGGCGGCCCGGGCCACGCCCAGCGCCATCGCGCCGACCGCGGGCCTGGTGCGCTCGAACGTGGCCATCGCCGCCTGCCCGGAGGTGCGCTTGCCTTCCCGCGCGCGGGCGACCCGCTGTTCGAACTTCTCCATCCCGCCCAGGATCAGATTGCCTGGCAGGCGGACGTTCTCGAGCACCACCTCGGCGGTGTGCGAGGCGCGGATACCGTGCTTCTTGAACTTCTGCCCCTGTGAGAAGCCGGGGGTGTTCGGCGGGATGATGAACGTGGCCTGACCGCGGGTCCCGAGCTCGGGATGCACCGACGCGACCACGATGTGGACGTTGGCGATACCGCCGTTGGTGGCCCAGGTCTTGGTGCCGTCCAGCACCCACTCGTCGGTGGCCTGCTCGTAGCGGGCGCGGGTCCGCACGGCGCCGACGTCGGAACCGGCGCCCGGCTCCGAGGAACAGAACGCCGCCAGGTGCGGGTCGCCGGGGGTGCCGAACATCTCGGGCAGCCAGTGGCCCAGCTGCTCAGGGGTGCCGTTGGCGGCCAGCGCCGCAGCGGCCAGTCCGGTGCCGAGAATCGACAGCGCGATGCCGGCGTCGCCCCAGAACAGTTCCTCGAACACGGTGAGCATTCCGAGGCCGGACGGTTCGACGGACATCTCGGCGAAAAGCTCCGGGGTGTAGAGGCCGACCTTGGCGGCCTCCTGGATCAGCGGCCAGGGGGTTTCTTCGCGCTCGTCCCACTCGGCGGCCGCGGGTCGTACCACCTCGGCGGCGAACTGGTGCACCCAGTCGCGGACGGTGACGACTTCTTCTGGCAGTTCAAGGGAGAAAGTCATGGCTGTGCAGGCTCCGGATCAAGTCGTACCGCGTCGGCCGCACCAAGTGACGACGACCAGACTGCAGTCGGCGGTAAATCTCGTACAGTGAACGACTGTACACCGAGCGCGAACCGATCGGACCTGCGACATTCGTCACATGTTCGGGCGAGATCAGGCCGGTTGGGTCACGAAGTCGATGAGCTCCTCGACCCGGCCGATCAGCTCGGGCTCCAGATCGGTCCAATCCCGCACCGACGACCGGATCCGCTGCCACGCCCGGGCGATGTCGGCCTGATCCTGGTGCGGCCAGCGCAGCGCGGCGCAGATCCCGTGCTTCCATTCGACGTCGCGTGGGATCGACGGCCACGCCCTCAACCCCACGCGTTCAGGCTTGACGGCCTGCCAGATGTCCACATACGGATGGCCGACCACCAGCGTGTGGTCCCCGCCGGGACCGCGCCGGACGGCGTCGGCGATGCGAGCCTCCTTGGACCCGGTCACCAGGTGATCCACCAGGACACCGAGGCGGCGACCCGGACCTGGCCGGAAGTCGGCCACGATGCCGGCGAGATCGTCGACGCCGCCGAGATATTCGACGACGACGCCCTCGACCCGCAGGTCCTCACCCCACACCTGCTCGACGAGCTCGGCGTCGTGTCGGCCTTCGACGTAGATTCGGCTCGCCAGCGCGACCTTGGCACGGGTGTCGGCCACCTTCACCGAGCCGGATTTCGTGCGTTGCGCCGCCGCCGGTGCCTGCCGACGCAGTCCGGTCAGGATCACCGGCCTGCCCTCGAACAAGAAGCCCGGTCCGAGCGGAAACACCCGCCGCTTGCCGTTGCGGTCCTCGAGTTCCACCCGCGGCCCCTCGACGCCGACCACCGCGCCGACGAACCCTGACTGCGGGTCCTCGACGACCATTCCGAGCTCGACGGCCTGCTCGGTCGAGCGGGTTCGGTTCGAGGTGTGCGGGTTGTTGGCGAGTACATCGGCGCCATAGCGATCAGCCACCCGGCGATCGTAGGGGCCGCCGCGGCGAATGCGGCCCTGCCGCGCGGCGCGTCGGCATATCCTCTCGGCAACAAAAAAGGAGTCGCCGATGGTGCTCAAAGTTGCCGTGTCCCCGGACATGATGGGCGGCGACGTCGACGAGGGGTACGGCAAGGTCGCCGACGCGTTTCGCGCGAATCTGGCGTCCGGCAAGGAGATCGGCGCCGCCGTGGCGGTGTATCGCGACGGTGTCAAGGTCGTCGATCTGTGGGGTGGCTACCGCGACGGAACAGCCAAGGCGCCGTGGCAGCGCGACACGATGGTCAACATGTTCTCCACGACCAAAGGTGTCACCGCGATGGCCGTCGCTGTGGCGGTCTCGAAGGGGCTGCTGTCCTACGACGCCAAGGTCGCGGACTACTGGCCGGAGTTCGCTCAGGCCGGCAAGGGCGAGGTGACGGTGCGCCAGCTGCTGGCTCATCAGGCCGGGTTGTGCGCACTCACCCCGGCGCCCAGCCTGGCCGATATCGCCGACCCGGAGCGGCTGGCGCCCATGCTGGCCCGTCAGGCGCCGGCGTGGCGGCCGGGCACCCGGCACGGCTATCACGCGATCACGTTGGGCTGGTATCAATCCGAGTTGATTCGCCGGACCGACCCGGCGGGCCGCACGGTGGGCCGCTTCCTGGCCGACGAGATCGCCGCGCCGTTGGGGCTGGATCTGCACATCGGCCTTCCTGCCGACGTCGACCGCGGCCGGGTCGCGCACCTGCATCAGTGGAAACGGGCCGAGTCGCTGCTGCACCTCAATGTGATGCCGGCCGGTTTCGCGCTGGCAGCGCTGAACCCGGTGGGACTCGCCGCCCGCGCCACCGGCGTGCCCAGCGACGTCAAACCGTGGGACGGCGACTACAACCGCGACGAGGTGCGCGCGGTGGAGATGCCGTCGAGCAACGGGATCGGGACGGCCCGCGCGGTGGCCCGGCTGTACGGCGCGGCCGCCGCCGGCGGTGCCGACCTCGGCCTGACCGGCGCAGTTCTGGACGACCTCACCGGGCCTGCCTCGACGCCCAGTGGCGGGATCCGCGACCGGGTGATGAACGTCAAAATCCTGTACTCGCTGGGGTTCTGCAAGCCGGTGCCGATGGTGCAGTTCGGGTCCTCCGACAAGGCGTTCGGCACACCGGGTTTCGGCGGATCGTTCGGTTTCGCCGATCCCGACACCGGCGTCGGCTTCGGCTACGTCATGAATCGCCTGGGCTTCCACCTGGCCAGCGATCCACGCGAACTGGCGTTGCGGCAGGCGGTGTTCCGCGATGTTCTCGGCGTACGCCCCCAGTCCTAGCAGACGTGAGCAGCCGCACACTTGACTTGAAGCGCTTCAAGTTCGCCATAGTGGCTCTATGCCAACCACACCGTTGACCAGGGACCTGACCATCCAGGAGGTGTCCCGTCAGAGCGGTCTGACCGAGTCCGCGCTGCGGTACTACGAGCGGATCGGGCTGATCGCCCCGGTACCGCGCGACGACAGCAGCGGTCACCGCCGCTATCCGCCCGCACTGGTGGACGCGATCGAATCACTGAGCTGCCTGCGTAGCACCGGCATGAGCGTGCAAAACATGCGCGCCTATGTCGACAACATCCGCCGCGGCACCGAGGCCGCTGCCGACCAGCGGCAGCTTTTCAGCGACCACGCCAGACGACTGGCCGACGACATCGCTCGGCTGCAGGTGCGCCAGAAGTACGCGGCCGCCAAAGCCCAGCTGTGGGCGGCGCGGGAACGGGGTGACACCGCCGCTGAAGAAGCGGTTGTGCCCGACATCATCGCGCTGGGAGCACAACTGATATCCGAGGAGAAGACTCATGTCTGAACCCGCTCGGGTACTGGTGACCGGTGGCTCCGGATTCATCGCGGGCCATCTGATCGTGCGACTGCTCGCCGACGGCCACCTGGTTCGGGCAACCGTCCGAAACCGCAACCGCGACAAGCAACTTCGCGACACCCTGGCCGCCGCCGGCGCCGACCTCGACCGGCTGGACGTCGTGGTGGCCGACCTGAACTCCGACGACGGCTGGGCAGCGGCGGTGCGCGGCTGCCGGTTCGTCCAGCACGTGGCCTCACCGTTCCCGCCCCGCCAGCCGGCCGACGAGGACGAGATCATCGTCCCGGCGCGCGAAGGCACCCTGCGGGTCTTGCGCGCCGCCGCCGCCGAAGGAGTGCGCCGCGTGGTGATCACCTCATCGTTCGCGGCGATCGGCTACAGCCCCAAACCGGCGGGGACGCCGTACGACGAAACCGACTGGACCAACCCCGACGACGCAGTCAGTCCGTACGTGAAGTCCAAGACGCTCGCCGAGCGCGCAGCATGGGACTTCGCGCAACGCCCAGGTAGCCCTGAACTCGCCGTGGTCAACCCGGTCGGGGTGTTCGGGCCGCCACTGGACCAGAACCTGTCGACCTCCGTGCAGATCATCGACGCCTTGCTGCGCGGGCAACCACCACTGCTGCCCCGCGCATCGTTCGCGGTGGTCGACGTGCGTGATGTCGCCGACCTGTTGGTCCGCGCGATGACCAGTCCGCAGGCCGCAGGTCAGCGTTACCTGGCCGCGGCGGGGCAACCGGTGACGCTGCCCGAGATCGCGGCGGTGCTGCGTGACCGCCTCGGAGCCGGCGCCGTACACGTGCCGCGCCGGCAGATCCCGGACTGGGCCGCGCGGGTCGGCGCGCGGTTCCTCCCACCGCTACGCGAATTGGCCGGTCTGCTCGGCACACCCAAGTCGGTGAACAACACCAAGGCCATCACGCAGCTGGGCTGGAACCCACGCTCGGCCGCCGACACCGTAACGGCGACCGCGGAAGGCCTGCTGGCGCTCAGTTCTGTTGCTGTTGCTGACCGCTGACGGCCGCGTCCAGTTTGGTCGGCGACGACGTCACGTCGTCGATGACGGTGTGGATGAACCGCATCTTCTCCAGCACGGGCACCGGGAGGACGAACGGATACAGGTCGTCTTTGCCCATCGACCGGTTCACCATGTTCAGCGACCACGCCAACGGCAGCCACATCTCGAGGATGTTGTCGAATCCGCTGGGCCCCAACACTCGTCGCTCATAGGTGGCATTCGCCGGGGCGATACCGAACGCGGCGGCGGTGTCGAGGGTGTCGCGGATGTGCAGGTAGTGCGCGAACGTCTCGGCCCAGTCCTCGGCCGCATGCATGGTGGCGTAGGAGGAGACGTAGTTCTCCTCCCATCCGGGGGGCGCGCCTTCGCTGTAGTGCCGGTCCAGCGCGTCCTGGTAGTCGGCGTCCGGGTCGCCGAACAGTTCGTTGAAGCGCTCCAGGTACGCCGGGGAGGTGCCGACCAGTCGATAGAAGTAGTAGTGGCCGACCTCATGCCGGAAGTGTCCGAGCAGCGTGCGGTACGGCTCGTCCATCGAGGTGCGCAGCTGCTCGCGGTGCACATCGTCACCCTCGGCGAGATCCAGTGTGATCAGGCCGTTGTCGTGGCCGGTGAACACTTTCTCGTTGGCGCTGGACAACAGGTCGAAGGCCAGCCCGAACTCCGGGTCCTCGTCGCGGCCGACGATCGGCAGCTTGAGTTCGTGCAGCTCGGCGATGAGGCGGCGCTTGGCCCGTTCGGCGAGTGCGAAGGCGGCCAGCGCTGGGGCGTCGTTGTCGTTGGGCCGGGTCCTGGTGAGCCGGCAGGACGCGCACAACCGCCGGACCGGTTCCACATGAACCAGCCAATTGCATTCGGCCAGATGCAGATTCGCGCACAACTGGAATTCGGCAGCGTCGACCGCGCCACCGTGCTCGCTTTCCTCACCGGAGGCGATCACCAGAAACGCCATGTCGTCCAACGAGAATCCGACCGAGCTCCCGCAGGACAGGCAGACCGAGTTCTCGAACGCCAGATGCTGCCCGCAGTTGGGGCAGATGAAGTCACGCATGAAGGAGATCCCCCTGAAACGGTGGGCAGGGCGCGACGTCCACCGAGACGTCGATCACACTGTGTTCGGAGTCGGTGTAGATGATTCCGCGCAGCGGCGGGATGTCGGCATAGTCCCGCCCCCAGCCCACGGTGATGTAGCGCTCATCGACCAGCTGATCGTTGGTGGGATCGAGCCCGAGCCAATCGTTCTGCGGTGTCCACACCGCGGCCCAGGCATGGGTGGCGTCCACGCCGTACATCCGTTCCTTTCCGGGCGGCGGGTCGGTGGCAAGGTAGCCCGACACGTAACTCGCCGCCAATCCGTTGGCGCGCAGGCAGGCGATGGCCAGCCGGGCGAAGTCCTGGCATACCCCTTCTCGCGCCAGCAAAACCTGACTCACCTGGGTGGACACCGTCGTGGATCCGGACTTGTAGGTGAAATCAGAGAATATTCGTGAGTTGAGATCTCGCAGCACCTCGACCAACGGACGACCCGGCTCGAAACTCGGCGCGGCGTACTCCCGTACTTCGTCGGTGATCTCCGGCGGGCGCAGGTCCAGGCTGAACTCGGACGCCAGCGCCCCGTTGTGGCCGACCGGCCGGACGGCTTCCCACGGCGATTGCGCCCAGCCGGTGTGATAGCGCTCGGCCGGGGGCGGGTCGACCTCGACGACGGAGCGACTGGTCACCGTCAGCGCCCGGTGATGTTCGGTGACGTGGAAGTAGGAGCTGATGTTGCCGTAGACGTCGAGGCTGGTGGATCGGTCGGCGGGTATCGGATCGATGTCGAGTTCGTAGGCCAGACACCGCTGTCCGGTGGTGTCGCGGGGGGTGAGATGGCCGCGGCCGTAGGAACTGGTCACCACATCGGAATAGCCGTACGCGGTGCGATGCGTGATCCGGTAGGTGCGCGGTGCGCTCTCGGCTGTCGTCATGGCATGACTCGCAGTTGATCGGGGCCCCATAGCGGCTGCATCCCACCGGGCAGCGACAACTGGGTCCGGGTGATGACGTCGGACAGATCGCGCAGCGCGGTGTGCATTCCACCCAGCAGCCCGTCGAGCTCACTTCGGCGGCCGTCGTCGTCGACGTGCTCGAGTTCGGCGGGGTCCAGCCTGCGCAGCCGCGTGCTGATCTCGTCGACCAGCCGCTCGGGCCGCGACGACCCCGACGAGCCGGGCAGCAACCGCAGGTTCGACCGCAACCGTTCCAGTTGGTAGACAAGGGATCTGGGATTCTCCGGATCGAACAACACCAGGTCCGCGACGGCGGCCACGCTGACCCTGCCCAGGTTGCGCCTGCGGTAGATCACCGACGATTCACACACCACCAATGCCGATTCGGTGATGGTCTGTTCGGCGTCCGGGCTGCGCACGGTGGTCAGCGTCGCACGCAGCAACGCCGACAGGGCGAGCCCGCGTTCGATGCGCTTGCCGATATCCATCAAGGTCCATCCCGCGTCGCGCACCATCGACTCGGCCGCCACTCCCGACAGTGCCAGCATTCCGGCGAGGGTCTGCTGTTGGGCGAGCGCGAGCTGCGTGTCGTCGATCCGCGCCCCGCGCGGCGAGCCGGCCTGCTCGGCCAGCGCCCGCTCGACCGCGCCGAGCACCATCCAGGTGTCGTTGGACATCTGGTCGCGCACCGATCGGGCCGCCAGCCCGAGCCGTTCCACGGAGTGGGCCAGCGATCCGGGGCGCTGCCGGTCGACGGTCAACGACCACAGCGTGCGCTGAGCAGCGGACACCGCCTCGGCGTAGGTACCTGCGGCGTCGGTCTCTGTACCGGTGATCACGCCGAGGGCGTGCAACAGGACCGGCACACATTCGCTGCCGTCCATGTCCTGGCGGTAGCGATACTCGTGATACCGCTCGCGGGTGACGATGAGCAGCCGGGCCAGGTTCTCGGCGCGCTCGCCGTAACGGCCCATCCAGAACAGGTCCGACAGCACGCGCGGCGAGCTGATCGAGCGGGTGCCGCTGGGCAGTTCCACCGGCGGCACGGTCAGCGTGTCGGCCTTGGCGCGCGTCGGTGGCCGGATCCAGACATCCTTGGCAGCAATGGTTTTCAGTGCATAGGCGGAGTTGCCGGGTGCCAGCACGTAGCCGAGGCCGCCGATCATCGGCGCATATCCGCCGCGCTGGGACACCGTGAACAAACGCATGCCGACGCTGGCCGCCGACAACCCACCCGGGTAGCGGTCGGTGGGCGCGGAAGAGAACTGCGGCAGCTCCTGGCCCACCCACTGCCAGGGCTGTGCCTCGATGCGGGCGGTCAGTTCGCAACGCTGATCCGCCGACAGTGCCGGCCCCACGATCGTCTCGCCGCCGACCGTCGACTTGATCAGCAGAGTATTCAGCCGCGCCACCAGATGTGAACGCTCCCGGTCGAATCCGCCCCAGTACAGCTGCGGGGTGTCGAGCAACGGCTTCTCCCCCAGCAACCGCTCCGCCAGCTGCGGCAGAAAACGCTGTAGCCCAGGGCTTTCCAGAATGCCGGCGCCAAGAGTGTTCACCACCGTGACGGCACCCCGCCGCTGCACCTCGACCAGGCCGACCACGCCGAGCCGGGAATCGGGTCGCAGATCCAGCGGGTCGGCGTAGTCGGCGTCGACCCGGCGCAGCACCACGTCCACCCGCTTGAGGGTGCCCAGCGACCGCATCAACAGCTTGCCGTCGCGGACCACCAGGTCCGCACTCTCCACGAGCGGAAAGCCGAGCACCGACGCCAGGTAGGCCTGGTCGAAGGCGGTCTCGGAGTGGATGCCGGGACTGAGGACCACCACCACCGGATCCTCGGCGGCCTCGGGTGCGGCCTCGATGAGCGCCAGCCGCAGCGCCTGGGCGAACGGCGAGGCCGGGCGCGGACCGATGCGCTCGTAGACGTCGGGAACGGCGTGGGCGACCACCCGGCGATCGGCCAGTGCGTAGCCGGCCCCCGACGGTGCCTGCGCCCAGTCGGCGTTGACCACGAACCGGCCGTCGGCGGCCCGGCTGACGTCGCAGCCGAGCATGAACAGTTGATGGCGCCCGGGATTCTCGATGCCGCGGGCCGCCCGGATGTAGCCGGGATGCCCGAACAGCAACTGCGGCGGCAGGATCCCGGTGGTGATCGCCCGCCGCTCGCCGTAGAGATCGGTCAGGACGGCGTCGAGCAGCCTGGACCGTTGCAGCACACCGGCTTCCAGCGTTTCCCAATCGGCGGCGGACACCACCAGTGGTATCGCGTCGAGATGCCAGGTGCCCGGCGTCGCGATGCCCTCGCCCGGGGCGGCTCCCGAGTCGTCGACCTCGATGTAGGTGATGCCGTCGTTGTCGACCAGCCCGCGCACCACACCGCGCAGCCGCTCCAGCCCGGCCCGGCCGCGCTCGCCGATGAGATCACCGAGTTCCTGCCACGACGGGCGGATGGTCCCGGTGGCGTCGACGAACTCGTCGTACCCGGTGTCGCCGAAGGCACCCGCCCCACCGTCGTGCACGTCGAACAGGGCGTCCTGGGCGCGTGCGGCGCGGTATCCGGCGAGCAGACGGTCCGGATCATGGCTCGAGCGGCTCAATCCAGAACCGGCAGCGGACAGCGACAACGGCCCACCTCCTGATTCCAGACACCTGCGCACGCGTGGCCCGCCCCGAGCATATTCGGGTCGGTGGTCCCCATCAGTTCTGCAGCACTGTGCGGGCCCGTCGCAGGTCGAGGATTCCCGGCGCGCCGACATCCGTGGATTGCCGGGCCAGTTTCTCCCGGATATCGCCGACGTCGACCTTGCCCGGGGTGAACCCGGTAGCCTCGAAGCGCCGTCCGCGGCGCGATTCGGCCTCCACGGCGTTGACCGGCGGGGTGTCGTATGCCCGGCCGCCGGGGTGCGAGACGTGATAGGTGCAGCCCCCGCGGGACGTCCCGGTGGCCGTGTCGACCAGTTCGAACCGCAGCGGGCCGTCGACGGTGATGGTCGGGTGCAGCGCGCTCGGCGGCTGCCAGGCCCGGTAGCGGACGCCGCCGACCAGGACGTCGGGGTTGTCGGTGGCCAGCATCGGGATCGGGTAGCCGTTGCAGGTGAGGATGTGACGCTGCCGGTCGGCGCCGATGGTGCGGACCTGGATGCGCTCCACCGATGAGTCGACGTAGCGCGCGGTGCCGGTGCCGGTGGATTCCTCGCCGAGGGTGTTCCACGGTTCGATGGCGCCGCGCAGCTCGATCTCGACATGGTCGAACACCGCGGTGCCCACCCGCGGGAAGCGGAACTCGGTGAACGGGTCAAGCCAGCTGGTGTCGAAGTTGACGCCGTGTGCACGCAGGTCGGCGCAGACATCGGCGATATCGTGGATGATGAAGTGCGGCAACAGGTATCGACCGTGCAAGTTCAGGCCGTGCCGGATCAGTGGCGCCCGCAGCGGCTGGTCCCAGAATCGTGCGACAAGCGCGCGCACCAGCAGCGACTGCACCATCGCCATCTGGAAGTGCGGGGGCATCTCGAAACCGCGCAGCTCCAGCAGGCCCAGCCGGCCGCGGGGACTGTCGGGGTTGTAGAGCTTGTCGATGCAGAACTCGGCGCGGTGGGTGTTGCCGGTGATGTCGGTGAGCAGGTGGCGCAGCGCGCGGTCGGCGATCCACGGAGCGACGCTTGCGGAGCGACCATGATCGGGAGCGACGCTTGCGGAGCGACCATGATCGGGAGCGGCGTCCTCGGCGGTCAGCCGGGCGATCTCGGCGAAGGCGATCTCGAGTTCGTAGAGCGCTTCGGAGCGGCCCTCGTCGACCCGGGGGGCCTGCGACGTGGTCCCGATGAACCGGCCGGCGAACAGATACGACAGCGCCGGGTGACGCTGCCAGTAGGTCAACAGCGACACCAGCAGGTCGGGTCTGCGCAGCAGCGGCGAGTCGGCGGGTGTGATGCCGCCCAGCGTGATGTGGTTGCCGCCACCGGTTCCGCCGTGTGTTCCGTCGACGTCGAACGACTCGGTCGACAGCCGGGCCAGCCGGGCCTCGTCGTACAAGGTGCGCAACTGTTCACGCTGCTCGGCGAAGCTGGCGGCGGGCGTGACATTGACCTCGATGACACCGGGATCCGGCGTGATCGACATGGATTGCAGTCGCCCGTCGGGCGGCGGCCCGTAGCCCTCGACGACCACGGCGCAGGCGATCTTCGCGGCGGCCGCCTCCACCCTGGATATCAGGTCGACGAAGTGTTCCAGCTCCTCGGTGGGCGGGATGAAGATGTAGAGCAAGCCGTCGCGAATCTCGGCGACCATCGCGGTGGTGGGCGCGGTGGTCGAATCCTCCACGGCGGCGTCGGCGGTTCCGGGATCGACCGGCAACGCGCGCACGCCGCTGGCGATCGGGTCGGCCGGCGCCGACGGCCGGGCTGGCGCCCAGCTGATCGAGTCCAGCGGTAGGCGTAGGCCGGCCGGCGAGTCCCCCTCGAGCAGCACCACCCGGCCCCGCCGCAGCCGCCAGTCGGCACTGGCCCAGCCTGCGTCGTCCTCGCGACGGTGCAACGGCAGCACGTAGGCGGCCGGTTCGGTGACCGGATCTTCCAGGCGGGCCAGCAGCGCCGCCCGCGCGGCTGCGGTGTCGGTCTCGAGATCGTCGCCGGGTTCGACGGGGTCGCCGGCGGGCAGCCGAGCTGCGTGCGCCAAGCGGGTCAGCGGATCCTCGAACGCCGCGCGCACCTGGGTGGCAGGTAGTCCCAGGTCGCCGGCGATCGCCGACAGGATCTGTTGCGCCGCTTCGGGATCGACGTCTTCGTGGGCGCCCCACGGGTCGGCCAGCAGTGCGGCGTCAGCCCACAGCGGCTCGCCGTCGCGGCGCCAGTGGATGCCGATCTGCCAGCGCGGCAACGGTTCTCCCGGATACCACTTGCCCTGGCTGCGCTGCACCAGGCCACCGGGCGCCCATACCGCCTTGAGCCGCGCGGCCAGCACCGAGGCCCGCTCCCGTTTGTGCGGGCCGTCGGCGGCGGTGATCCACTCCTCGTCGACCTGGTTGTCCACCGAGACGAAGGTCGGCTCGCCGCCGACGGTCAGCCGGACATCGGCATTGGCCAGTCGCTCGTCGATGCGGGCACCGAGTTGGTTGATCGCGGCCCAGGCGGCTTCGGTGTAGGGCAGCGTGACACGCGGATCCTCATGCACGCGGGTGACGATGTTCGCGAACTCCAGGGTGGCCTCCGCGATGCCGGTGGTACCGGTGATCGGCGCCGCCGACGACGGATGCGGTGTGGCGGCCAGCGGAATGTGGCCTTCCCCGGCGAACAGACCGGAGGTGGGGTCCAGCCCGATCCAGCCTGCGCCGGGAACGTACACCTCGGTCCAGGCGTGCAGGTCGGTGAAATCGGCGGCCGGCCCGGACGGACCGTCGAGCGCTTCGACGTCGGAGGTCAGCTGCACCAGATAGCCGGACACGAATCGGGCCGCCAAGCCCAATCCCCGAAGGATCGACACCAAAAGCCACGCGGAGTCGCGGCAGGATCCGATCCCGGTGCGCAGGGTGTGATCCGGGGTCTGCACCCCGGCCTCCATCCGCACGCTATATCCGACGTCGCCGTTGACCGCGCGGTTGAGCGCCACCAGGAAGTCGATGGTCCGGGTGCCGGGCGCGACGACGAAATCCCGCACCCACGACCCCACCAGGTCACCGGGCCCCGATCCCTCGTCGCCCTCGTCGACCGGGCGCAGGTAGGGCTCCAGGTCGTCTTTGAGTGCTTTCGGGTAGACGAACGGGAAGGTTTCCGCGTAGTCCTCGATGAAGAAGTCGAACGGGTTGATGACCTTGAGGTCGGCGATCAGCCCGACCTTGATGGTGAGTTTCCGTGTCCGCGTGGGAAACACGAGCCGGGCCAGGAAGTTACCGAAGGCGTCCTGCTGCCAGTTGATGAAATGGTCGGCGGGCTCGACCTCCAGCGAGTAGGCCTCGATGGGCGTGCGCGAGTGCGGTGCGGGCCGCAGCCTGACGACATGGGGGTGCACCTCCACCAATCGGTCGAAGGTGTAGGTGGTGCGGTGCTCGAGCGCCACTTTGATGCCCATAGGCCGCTAATCCCATCACAAGACCCTCGAGAACGCATGGCGCGGTGCGGCGGCCCGACCTTCTCAGCTACGCCGTCCGCCGTTGGGAAGCAGGGTCGAGGGCGCCCGGCTGGGCCGGATGGGGAAGGCGGGCTGCTCGCTGGGAGTGGTGGATGTCGCCGTCGGGCTGGTCTCCGCCCCCGTCTCGGTCTGCGCCGGAGCCGCTGTCTGAGTCGGCGTGTACGTGGGTGTGTACGTGGGCGTCGGTGTGTACGTCGGCGTCGGCGTGATCGTCGGAACGGGTTCCGGGATCGGCGGCGGAGCCGGTGGTGGAACCGGCGGCGGCGCGTCCGCAGCAGAACTCGGCGTCTGGACGGCAGGTCCGGGCGCCGTCCCAGGCTCGATCCAGGGGCCGTTCGTACGACTCGGCTCGCGCGAGCCGGGGCCCACGTCGGGCGGAGTCGGCACGTGGAGCAGCGTTGCGATCGCGAGACCTGCGACCACGGCGGCAAAGACCGTCATCGCGATTCCGCGAGCCGATACGTGGTCCTTCAGACTTGCGATGTTGATGATCCACCCCACAGGCGCTAGACACTAGCCGGTCTTCGGTCCCACCACGGTCAGCCCGTGCCGTGGCGGCGCGTCTCGTGCCGGCGGCGCGTGGCCAGCACCAGCACTCCGGCCAGGGTGATGCCCACCAGGTTGATCGCAAGTTGCGCAGCGGATTCGACGGCGACGTCCCATTCTCCGACCGACGCGGCCACGACCGCAAAACCCGCGGCCGGCACGGTGGTCACGGAGATGAACACCCCCACCAAGGCCGCGGACTTGGCCGACACCAGCGACAGCATCCCTGCCGCACCGGCCAGCAGCGCGACGACGAACGACAGCGGGCCGACCTGAAAGATGAAGTCGACGTCGGTGAGTTGGCGGGTGCTGCCCAGCTTGATCCAGCCCAGCGCCTCGCCGCCGAGCACGAACGCCGCCGTGGCGGCCATGGCGACGGGGAATCCGATCAGCAGCGCGAGTGACGCCCGGCGCGCCAGGTCCAGCCTGCGGCGCACCAGCGCCACCGCCAGGGCGGCCAGCGGGCCGAACTCCGGGCCGACCACCATGGCGCCGACCACCGTCACGGGAGAGTCGGTGACCACGCCGACCGCGGCGATCATGCACGCCAGGCACAGGAACAACAGGAAGGTGATGTTGAGGGTCGACTCCTCGCGGGTGCGGGCCGACAGCTCCTCCCAGACGATCGCGTCACCCGGGTCGCCGTCGGCCTGCTTCTCGGCCCGGTAGGCCGCGGTGGACACCACCGTGTCCACCAGATCGAGGGTGATGGCGCCGCGGTGGTGCAAGTCCAGCGCCTTGAGGTCGTCGATGACGTCGTTGGCGCATTCCCGTGCGATGTCGGCGGAGATCTCATCACCCACCGGGTCCAGCGCCGCCCCCTGATGCACCACCAGGTGCGTCACCCCGACCTGCCGCTGCAGGACAGCCAATACGTCGTCACGGAGCTCGACCGGCGCGATCACCCGCAGATGCAGCACAACCGCGAGACTACTTCCCCAGGGGTGCAAGAATCTTCGGTGTGGATCGGCCCAAGCCGCGCTGGATACCCGCCCGTCTGTGGCCTTGGCTCAGCAACCGCTGGGTGCAGGCCGTGCTCGTGATCGCGCTGTTCGCGATCCTGGGCGTGGTCTTCATGTTGACCTCGGACCGCAAGGACACCGCCTACTGGGCCGGCTACGCCGACGGGCAGCGATGGGTCGACGCCGGCGGGTACCAGGCGCACGAGGAGTCGATCGCGGCGTACTGCGCGGGCCAAGCCGCCCACCACGCCGCCAACTACCAGCGCGGCTGCGTGGACGGCGCCCACAACGCCATGGACTGACCCGGGCCATGCACTGACTCGGGCCGCTCCGAAAGCGGTTGGCTACTGCTGGGATTGGGCCGGGATCGGCTCGGTGTTCGCCGCCCTGGTCGCCGGGTTGGGCCACGGGCTCGGCACCGGACGTGGCCGCACCCGCTGCGGCCACCAGAACCACCGGCCCAACAGGGCCGCGATCGACGGCGTCATGAACGACCGAATCACCAGCGTGTCGACCAGCAGACCCATGCCGATGGTTGTGCCGACCTGCGCGATGACCGTCAGCTCGCTGAAGGCCATGGCCGCCATCGTCACCGCGAACACCAGGCCGGCGGAGGTGACCACCGAACCGCTGCCGCCCATCGCGCGGATGATGCCCGTCTTGAGTCCGGCCGGGATCTCCTCCTTGAGGCGCGCCACCAGCAGCAGGTTGTAGTCGGAGCCGACCGCGAGCAGGATGACGATCGCCATCACCATCACCATCCAGTGCAGCGGACGGCCGATCAGGTCCTGCCAGATCAACACCGACAGACCGAATGACGTGCCCAGCGACAACGCCACCGTGCCCACGATCACCGCGGCGGCCACCACGGCCCGGGTGATGATCAGCATGATGATGAAGATCAGACACAGGGCTGCCAACCCGGCGATCATCAAGTCGTAGTCGGCGCTGTCCTGCATGTCCTTGAAGCTGGCCGCCGTGCCGGCGAGATAGATCTTGGAGCCCTCCAGCGGCGTGCCCTTGATCGCCTCGAACGCCGCGTTCTTGATCGGGTCGATATGGCTGAGACCCTCCGGCGACATCGGATCACCCTCGTGAGAGATGATGAACCGCACCGCTTTTCCATCCGGCGACAAGAACATCTTCATGCCGCGCTTGAAGTCCGGATTGTCGAACGCCTCCGGCGGGAGGTAGAACGAGTCGTCGTTCTTGGCCTCGTCGAACGCCTTGCCCATCGCGCTCTGGTTGTCCTGCATGGCCGCGATCTGGTCCTGCTGACCGGACTGTGTGCTCTGCAGGGTCAGCTGCATGGTCCGCATCGAGCGCATCGTGTCGATCATCGGCGGCATCAGCGTGCGCATCTGGGCCGTCAACAGGTCCAGCTTGTGCAGATCCGGTACCAGGACCTGGAAGTCGTCGGTCATGGTGTCGATGCCGTCGAGGGTGTCGAACACCGACCGGATCGAGTTGCACACCGGGATGTCGAAGCAGTGCGGTTCCCAGTAGAAGTAATTGCGGAGCGGCCGGAAGAAGTCGTCGAAGTCGGCGATGTGGTTGCGCAGCGTCTGGATGTCGGCCAGCGTCAGGTCCATCTTGCCGACCATGCTGTGGGTGACGGCGTTGAGCTGCCCGAGCAGGTCGTACATCTTGGTCATCTGGTTGATGGAGACGTTCATGTCGTCGCCCATCTTCAGCATGTCCTTCATCCGGTCCTGCATGTAGGACTGGTTCAGAGTCTGCGTGGTGCCCTGCATACCCAGCAGGAACGGAATGGAGCTGTGTTCGATCGGGGTACCCAGCGGCCTGGTGATGGTCTGCACCCGTCCGATGCCCGGCGTGTGGAAGATGGCCTTCGCCACCCGATCGATCACCAGGAAGTCGGCGGAGTTGCGCAGGTCATGGTCGCTCTGCAGCATCAACAGCTCGGGGCTCAGACGAGACTCTGGGAAGTGTCGCTCGGCGGCCGCGAACCCCTCGCTGGCCGGGATGTCGGCGGGCAGGTAGTGCCGGTCGTTGTAGTCGGTTCGGTAGCCGGGCAGCGCAAGCAGCCCGATCAGGCAGACGAAAGTCGTCGCGACCAGGATGGGACCCGGCCAGCGGACCACGGCGGTGCCGATGCGTCGCCAGAAACGTTCACGGGACGCCGCTTTGGGCTCCAGCAGGCCGAAACGGCTGGCCGCGGTCACCACGGCGGGGCCGAGCGTCATCGCGGCGGCAACCACCACCACCATGCCGACGAAGAGCGGAACACCCATCGACTGGAACATCGGGCTGCGGGTGAAATGCAGACAGAACAACGCGCCGGCAATCGTCATGCCGGAGCCGACGATCACGTGCCCGGTGCCGTGATACATCTCGTAATAGGCCGACTCTTTGTCGGCGCCTTTGCTGCGGGCTTCCTGATATCGGCCGAACAGGAAGATCACGTAGTCGGTGCCGGCCGCGATCGCGACCATCACCAGCAGGTTGACCGCGAACGTCGACAGCCCGATCAGGTGGTGATAGCCCAGGAAGGCCACCACGCCGCGGGCCGCCCCCAGTTCGAGGAACACCATCACCAGGGCGATCAGCACCGTGACGATCGAGCGGTAGACGACCAGCAGCATCACGGTGATGACGCCGAACGTCAGCCCGGTGATGATCTTGAGGCTGCGGTCACCGGCGATGTGGGTGTCGTTGATCAGCGCCGACGACCCGGCCACGTAGGCCTTGATCCCCGGCGGCGCGGGCACGCTTTCGACGATTTTCTTGACGGCCTCGACCGACTCGTTGGCGATACCCTCGCCCATGTTGCCGACCAGGTAGGCCTGCACGTAGGCAGATTTTCCGTCAGCGCTCTGCGAGCCGGCGGCAGTCAGCGGGTCACTCCAGAAGTCCTGGATGTGCTCGACGTGCGCCTTGTCCGCTTCGAGTTTCTTGACGATCTCGTTGTAGTACTGGTGTGCGGAGTCGCCGAGCGGCTGATCGCCTTCCAGCACGATCATCACCGAGGTGTTCGACTTGAACTCTTGGAACGTCGTGCCGATCGTGCTCATCGCTACCGACGACGGCGCATCCATCGCGGTCATCGGCACCGACTGCATCTGACCGACGACCTCGATCTGCGGCACCACGATGTTGGTGACGATGGTCAGCGCCAGCCAGCCCAGGATGATCGGAACCGACAACCAGCGGACCCACTGCGCGATGTGGGGCCGCTTACCGGGCGCCGCCTCGGGCTTTTCGTCTTTGTTGAGCAGGATCATGCGGACTTGACCAGGCAGAAGGTCTGCGCGTTCACCCCGGTGTTGGTCTTCTCGTCCTTGAGCTCACCGTTGACGGTGATCCGGCACCCGATGGTGTCGCTGTCGCCCTGGGCGACGATGTTGGCCGAGGCGGCGGGCGCGGTGGTCGTCAAGGTCAGCGACCACGGCAGGGTGACGTCCCGCACGATCTGCGGCTGGGCGTCCAGGTCGAGGTAGTTGATGGTGGCGACGGCACCGGGCGGGCCGTAGATCTCGTACACCACGGTCTTCGGGTTGAACGGCTTGGTGTCATTGGCCAGGCCGCTACCGGGCCGGGTCGTCTCGGTCTTTCCGAACACCCCGTGCAGGCGGAAGACGCCGAACGCGGCGATCGCGATCACCAGAACGATCACGATCGGCAGCCATATCTTGCGCAGGAGCTGCAGCGGTCCACGACGCTTGGTGCCGTGACCTGCGGGTTGAGCGTGTTGCTTCTCCTGGCCGGCCGGAGCGTCGTCGGTTGGCGCGCCCGAGGCGGTGTAGGTCTGGCTTTCCAGCGTCACGACCGGACCCCCTTCTGGCCTCGCAGATCAGCCTGTCGATTCACCGCGGCCTCATTTAGCACCGCTACATAGTAGGACTAACGGATCTTGTCAGCATAACCCGTGTGATCAGCCTCATGGGCCACCCGAATTTCTGACGGGTGTCACACGATCCGGTTACTCGATCGTGGCGGTGAGCCCGAATTCGTCAAGGACCTTACCCACCGAGGCCTTCAGCAGGTCTTTGCTGTTCGGTCCACCGGGACGCCACGCCGAGACCGAGAGGGACACCTGACCGTTGACCTGACCCGCCGCCAGGAACAGGGTGCCTCCCAGCCGGTCGAGGATGTCCGCGGTGATCCGCGACTCGAGCTGACGCACGACGATGTGGTCGGCGTCGGTGCCGTCCGGCCGGTTCACCGCCGGGTCCAGCTTCCCGAGATTGGAACAGCCGATCGGCGCGCCCGCGCCGAGCGCCATCCCCTCCAGCCGACGGGCCAGCCCGGGCGGGATCAGCGGCGCCAGCGCCACCGGGCCCAGCAGCTCGAAGCGGCTCTCCGACAGCGCGGCCAGGTTCTTCTTCAGCTCGGCACGCACATCGCGCAGCGTCTGCGTGACGTTGGCGGGGTCGATGCTCACCGTCATCCCGGTCAGGGCGTTGGCTCGGGTGTCACCCTCGGTACGTTCGCTGACCGGGAACTGCAGCCGGACCCGTCCGTTGTCGTCGACCCGCCCCTGCTCCTGACCGAGCTTCGCTGCGATTCCGGCGAACAACGAATTGCTGGTTCCGCCAAGGCTTTCCATGCGCTGCTGCCAGTGCGTCTCGTCGATGTACGCGACCAGCGCAGGCACGGTGACAAGCCGGGTTTCGTCGATCTTGGCAGGCGCCGGCGCTGAACGTCCGGCCGATGAGGTGAGTTCATCCCGGCTGTTGCGGGCCAGTGTCACCGCCGCGCCGATCGCCTTGGCGAAGTCGGGCACCGCACGCACCAGGGCCGCGGCGTCTTCGCGCAGGGCCTGCCCCCGGGTACGGGCGTGGGGTTGGGGATAGCCGAGGTCCCAGGTCTCACCGCGGGACGCCTGGTTGATGGCCAGGGTGATGGCGAGCCCGTCGCAGATCGAATGCGAGGCGATCAGGGTGACCACTGCCCCGCCCTCGGTGAACGGCTGAACGGCCAGCCGCCAGGACGGTCCGCCCTCGGGATCGATCGGGACGCGAATCTGCTCGTCGAGCCACTCCAGCGCCTCGGCGCGTGGGCGGGCGACGGCCGCGACGTCGATGTCAGCCGGGCCGGTCCAGGCCACCCAGTGGTCGCGGCCGAACGGCAGCGGCGAGCGCTCGATGCGGCGCCCCAACAGGCCGCGGCCGAGGTTGTGGTGGAAGCGCCGCAGCCCGTCGAGGTCGACCGGGCGCTCGTAGATCCAGGCGTACTGGGCCAGCGGTCCGCGACCGAGCGCCCGCAGTCCGAGGAATGATCCTTGATCGATGTACGCCAGCGTGGAATCCACACCGGCCATCGTAGGCGGGGGCGGTGTCACCGCGGCTTAGGCGCGGCGCCTTTGCTTTTGAGCTCCACACCCAGTTCGTCGGGCGGCACGAGATGCCCTTGTGTGCACCGGATTTCGACGGTCGCGTCGGCGCCACAGTCCAGGTGGGTCAGCCGAAGCCGGGTGTCCTGGGCAAGATGGCGCCGCCCCCATTCGAACATCGCAAACACCACCGGCATCAGTTCGGTGCCGGCGTCGGTGAGCACATACTCGTCGCGCACCCGCTGCCCCGGCTCGCGGTAGGGCCGCCTGGTCAGCAGGCCGGCGTCGACGAGTTCGGTCAGCCGTGCCGACGTGGCGGCTTTGGTGATACCCACCCGCCGGGCGAAATCGTCGAATCGGGTGGTGCCGTAATAGGCCTCCCGGAGGATCAGCATCGCCGACTTGGTTCCGATGACCGCCATGGTCTTCTCGATCGGGCATTTCCCGACCGCCGACCAGGTGTCGCGGTCGACCAGGGGGCCCTGCAGCAGTGTCACGTAAGTCACTCCATTTCTGAGTTGTTTTCACTATACCTAGGTGTTATAGCTGGGTATAGAGAGCAGTACTCAGCGAGGAGTTCAGGAGGACAACATGGCCGGTTACTCAGGGCGCGACGCCGTGATCGTGGGAGCGGTCCGCACGCCGATCGGCAAGGGCAAGCCCGGCGGCGCGCTGCACGGCGTGCTTCCCGCGGATCTGCTGGCGCACAGCCTCGCCGAGCTGGTCGCACGCACCGGTGTCGACCCGGCCGAGATCGACGACGTCATCGCGGGCGCGGTGACTCAGGCCGGTGACCAGGCGGTCAACATCGCCCGAAACGCGCTGCTGGGGGCCGGCTTCCCGGAGTCGGTGCCGGGGACCACCATCGACCGGCAGTGCGGTTCGAGCCAGCAGGCGATCTCGTTCGCCGCGCAGGGCGTCATCGCGGGCGCCTACGACGTGGTGATCGCCGGCGGCGTGGAGTCGATGAGCCGGGTACCGATGGGGTCGTCGGTGCTGCCGGGCAGCGACCCGTTCGGCACCAGGTTCGCCGCGCGCTATTCGGACGGCCTGGTGCCGCAGGGCATCAGCGCCGAGCTGATCGCCGCGCGCTGGAGGCTCTCACGCGCCGAACTCGACGAGTTCTCCGCCGCCAGCCACGAGAAGGCAGCCCAAGCCACCAAGGACGGGCTTTTCGACTCCGAGCTGGCGCCGATCGCGGGCCTGCAGACCGACGAGATCATCCGCCCGGGAACGACGGTCGAGACGCTGGCCGGACTGAAGCCGGCGTTCTACAGCGAGGCGTACGCTGCGCGCTTTCCGCAGATCAACTGGGAGATCACGCCGGGCAACTCCTCACCGCTGTCCGACGGCAGTGCCGCGGTGTTGATCACCTCATCGGAGGTGGCGCGCAAGCACGGCTGGACGCCGTTGGCGCGCATCCACACCACCACCGTGGTGGGCTCGGATCCGCTGTACATGTTGACCGGCGTCATCCCCGCGACGGAGAAGGTGCTGACCAAGGCGGGTCTGACATTGGCCGACATCGACCTCTTCGAGGTGAACGAGGCGTTCGCCCCGGTGGTGTTGAGCTGGGCCCGCGACACCGGAGCCGACTTGGGGAAGACCAACGTCAACGGCGGCGCGATAGCGATCGGCCACCCGCTGGGTGCCAGCGGCGCGCGGATCATGACCACGCTGGTCAACGCGCTCGAACAGCGCGGCGGGCGCTACGGCCTGCAGACCATGTGTGAGGGCGGCGGCATGGCCAACGCCACGATCATCGAGCGGCTCTGACATGGCGACCGAGACCCAGTTCAACGGGGTCCGGGTGCGCTACGACAGCGCCAAGAGTTACGACGACCTGGTTGCCGCGCTGCTCGCCGACATCGGCGAGCAGCCGGTGCCGATCGGCGACATCGGAGCCGCCGGCGGTGATTGGCCGTCGTATCGGGAGCGGGTCGAAAAGTACGTCGGGCCAAGCGGATTCATGCTGTTCGCACTGCTCGACCATGGTGCCTGGATCACCAAAGCCGGCATCGCACGCAGGGTGTTGCGGGTCATCCTCGGCAACCCGTTGATCGCGATCACCATGCTTCGCCATGACGTGACGGCGGGCTTGTTCGCCCCGGTCGAGTTGCTGATCCTCGACGAGGACGCCGGCAGCAGCCTGACCTACATCAAGCCGTCGTCATTGATGGTCGTCGAGCCGAATCCGGAGCTGCTCAGCGCCGCCGAGGCGCTCGACAACAAGTTGGCGGACTTGGCCGCGAAGGTTACGTGCGCAAGCCCTACTGACCGCTGAATCCCGGTTCGATGCGGATGGCGGGCCCGCCGGCTATGCCGGTCGGTTCGCCGTGGATCGACGACGCCGTTTCCACAGCAGCGCCAGGACTACGACAACCGCCGCCGAAGCCGCGACACCCTGCCACGGTGTCTGTTTGCCGCTGCGGGTCGACACATGCGCTGAAACCTCGCCTTCCGGTCGACCCGGTCGAGCGGCACGGGACTCCTGGCTAGACGAAGCGATCGGCTGCCCGCCGCCATCGAGGGGCGCACCGCGGAGGCCATCGCCACCCTGCACCGGCGGCGACGAATCATCGCCGGCCGGAGGCCATGGATACGCCCAATTGCTGTGAGCGGCTGCTTCCTCGGCTGCTTCTGATTCGGCCTGCCGCTGCTGCCGTTCCTGCGGATCCGGTCCCACTTCGCCCTCCTCCGTCTGTGCCGCGTCTGATCGCGACCCTGGGTCTGCTGGGCCGACACCGGGCACGACCGACCACCGACAGTGGATTACCCCGACGACCGCCGCCCATACATCAGTCGCGCAATCGCCGATGTACTCACGCGATCAGGCGCGGGTGAGCTCGAACAGCGGGATGACCCGGCTGGTCTTGGACTGATATTCGCCGAACCCGGGCGCCTCGGCCACGACTTTCGGGTAGGCCTCGTCGCGCTCCTCGCGCGAGAATTCACGCGCGACCACGTCATAGGCATCGGTGCCGATCTCGATGTGCGCCCGCGGGTTGGCGCGCAGGTTGTGCACCCAGTCCGGGTTGGTGTCGGCGCCCGCCTTCGAGCCGATGATGATCAGCTTCCCGTCGACATGGAAGTAGGCCAGCGGAGCCAGCCGCGGCTCGCCGGACTTCGCACCGGTAGTGTGCAGCAGCAGCAGCGGGCGGCCTTCGAACGGTCCGCCGACGACTCCGGCGTTGGCCCGGAATTCCTCGACGATGTTCTTGTTGAAGTCGTTCAGCGACGCAAAGTCAGGGGTTTCGGTCATGGCTTGTCCAGCTTCTCCGGCTTGAAATCTATTCCGGATTCCTTGCGCTGTTGGGCGGTGATCGGTGCAGGCGCATCGGTCAGCGGGTCGACGCCACCGCCGGACTTCGGGAACGCGATCACCTCGCGGATCGAATCGACGCCGGCCAGCAGCGCCACGATACGGTCCCAGCCGAACGCGATGCCGCCGTGCGGCGGGGCGCCAAAGGTGAACGCGTCCAACAGGAATCCGAACTTCTCCCGGGCTTCGTCGTGGTCGATGCCCATCATCGCGAACACCCGCTCCTGCACGTCGCGGCGGTGGATACGGATCGACCCGCCGCCGATCTCGTTGCCGTTGCAGACGATGTCGTAAGCGTTGGCCAGCGCCGAGCCCGGATCGGTGTCGAAGGTCGCCTCCGACTCCGGCATCGGTGAGGTGAAAGCGTGGTGCACCGCGGTCCAGTTGCCCGACCCCACCGCGACGTCGCCGGCTGCCGTCGCGTCGTCGGCCGGTTCGAACAGCGGCCACTTCACGATCCAGGTGAACGCCCACGCGTTCGGATCGATGAGGTCGAGGCGCTTGGCGATCTCGATGCGCGTCGCCCCGAGCAGGGCACGCGCACCCTTGGGGGTCCCCGCCGCGAAGAACACACAGTCACCCGGTGCGGCCCCGACGTGAGCGGCCAACCCCGCGCGCTCGGTCTCGGACAGGTTCTTGGCGACCGGGCCGCTCAGCTCGCCGTCCGCACCGACCAGGACGTACGCCAAGCCCTTGTGCCCGCGCTGTTTGGCGAACTCCTGCCAGCCGTCCAGCGTGCGGCGCGGCTGCGACGCACCGCCGGCCATGACCACGGCACCGACGTAGGGCGCCTGGAACACCCGGAAGGGCGTGTCCTTGAAGTACTCGGTGCACTCGACGAGTTCGACGGCGAACCGCAGATCCGGCTTGTCGGTACCGAAGCGGCCCATCGCCTCGTCGTAACACATCCGCGGGATCGGCGTCGGGAGGTCGTAGCCGATCGTGGACCACACGGCGCGCAGCACTTCTTCGGAGACCGCGATGACGTCGTCGGCGTCGACGAAGCTCATCTCCATGTCGAGCTGGGTGAACTCCGGCTGGCGGTCGGCGCGGAAATCCTCATCGCGATAGCACCGCGCGATCTGGTAGTAGCGCTCCATGCCCGCGACCATCAGCAGCTGCTTGAACAACTGCGGGCTCTGCGGCAGCGCGTAGAACGAACCGGGCTGCAACCGGGCCGGCACCAGGAAGTCGCGCGCCCCCTCCGGTGTCGACCGGGTCAGCGTCGGGGTTTCGATCTCGACGAAGTCGTGGGCGGACAGCACCGAGCGCGCGGCCGCATTCACCTTGGAGCGCAACCGGATTGCGTCGCCGGGACCGCCGTGCCTGCGCATGTCGAGGTAGCGGTATTTGAGCCGGGCTTCCTCGCCCGGCTGCTCGTCGAGCTGGAAGGGCAGCGGGGCGCTCTCCCCCAGCACCGTCAGCGCGGTCGCATTGACTTCGATCTCGCCGGTGGGGATTTCGGCGTTGGCGTTGCCCTCGGGGCGGATGCCCACCACGCCCTCGACGGCGACGCAGAACTCGGCGCGTAGCCGGTGCGCCTGCGCGAGCACGTCGGCGTCGTGGAACACCACCTGCGAGACACCCGACGCGTCACGCAGATCGATGAAGATGACGCCGCCGTGGTCGCGCCGGGTGGACACCCAGCCGGCCAGCGTGACCGTCTGTCCGGCGTCGGAGGCCCGCAACGAACCGGCGGCGTGACTGCGCAGCACTGAAACTCCTGAAAATCGAGAGACTGATGGAAAGAAATCGAGGGTTCAGTCTATGAGGTGCGCCCGACCGGACATACGTCACCTCGATGTATGGTCTCCCACGGAGGTAGCCCCGATGACCACGATGTATCCCTGCGAGCGCGTCGATCTGACGTTCATTCGCGACGCGAAGTTCCGCTTCTCCAACAGCGTCGACCTCGGCATCACACCCGAGCAGCTGTTCGAGGTCCTCTCCGACGCCGACTCGTGGCCGCAGTGGGCCAAGGTCATCACCGGGGTCACCTGGACCAGCCCCAAGCCGTACGGCATCGGCACCACCCGCACGGTGAACATGCTCGGCGGGCTGGTCGGCGACGAGGAGTTCCTGGCCTGGGAGCCCAACACCTATCTGGCGTTTCGGTTCAACACCTGCTCGAACAAGGTGGTGGCCGCCTTCGCCGAGGAGTACCGCGTGCAGGAAACCCCGGGCGGCTGTCGGCTGACCTGGACGGTGGCGCAGAAAGCAAACGGCCCGGCCCGGTTCGGGCTGATCCTGGGCGGACCGCTGATGAACCTGTCGTTCCGGTGGTTCCTGGCCAATCTGCGCCGCTACACCGACAAGCGATTCCACTAGTACAGCCCGGCCCAGGCCTGTCTGCGCAGCGCGTCGGGGTCGTCGACGGAGACGTCGCGGGCCGACCGGATGACGCGGGTGGCCCGTCGCGCGGAGTCGTAACGGGGCCAGTCTTCCAATTCGCCGTGGGTGGCGAAGTTCAGCCAGGTGCGCTGCATCCGGCGCCCCACCGCGGGTTGCACGCGACGGCCGAGCGGATGGATTTTGCGGCCCAGATATGAGCCGTAGCTGTGCTGGATGTGCACGATCTCGCTGCCGTGGGTGGCGCCGAGCCCGAGCATCCGCAGGGTCCACGTGGTGTGGTCGAACCGGTACACGTGGGTGGTGGCGTGCGAGCTGTAGGCGTCGGCGAAGGCCCACGTGGGCGCGCCGAACATGACGTCGGATCCGACGGCGATCTGCGCCCTTCGGCGCGGATAGTCCGGATAACCGGCCAGCACCCGGGTCCGGGCGTCCGGCGCGACCCGGTCGAAGTAGGCGTCGATCCCGTCGGCGGTGGTCGGCAGCATCGGCGGCTTGGACCACGCGAACATCGACGCCTCATGGCTGTTGGTCCCGACGATGAGCGGCACCGGATTGACCTCACCGGCGCGCGCCGCGTCGATCGGATGCCGGGGCAACAGCTCCACGCCGTAGGTGAGCCCGTAGGCCAGCGTCGGGGTGGCCTCGGCGCTGCGGCGCTGCATCTCCCCCGCTGCGCGACGCAGCACCCGCTGCGGCAGCACCGGGAACGCGGCGGGATCGGCGCCGACGAGGTCGACGAATTCGTGGGCGCGCTCGGCCCGGGTAGCCCGGTCGGCGATGAGCGGCAGCGCCGGACTCTGCGCGATCGCACGGGCGAACAACCCCTCGCCGGCCGGGGAGGCCAACAGTGCCAGCACCGACGTCGCACCGGCCGACTCGCCGAAGATCGTCACCCGGCGCGGGTCTCCGCCGAAGGCAGCGATGTTGTCTTGCACCCAGCGCAGCGCCGCGATCTGGTCACGCAGGCAGAGGTTGTCGGCGAATCCGGCGCCGAGGTCGCCGAGTTCGAAGCCGCCGAACACCCCGAGCCGATAGGTCACGTTGACCACCACGACGTCGCCGTTGGCGGCCAGCCGGGACCCGTTGTAGAGCTGCAGCTGCCCCGCGCCGTAGACGAAGGCGCCGCCGGGGATCCACACCATGACTGGCAACGGGGTCGTTGTTTCGGGGGCCCAGACCGTCAGGGTCAGGCAGGCCTCGTCGCGGATCTTCGGGTCGTCGCGGCCCCCGCCGACGAACGAGCGACCCTGTGGCGGCACAGGCCCGTGCTCGACGGCGTCACGCACCCCGGCCCACGGTTGCACGGGGGCGGGCGCACGAAAACGGCGCTCCCCGATGGGTTGTTGGGCATAGGGAATGCCGCGCCAGACGCGCACACCGCTTTCGGTGGTTCCGCGCAACGCACCCAGGGTGGTGTGAGCGACGGTCGACGGATCCGCGACGACGGTCACGACGAAATCGTAGTGTGGCAAGGTGAACGCGGTGGGTAGCCGCACCTCAAGTACCGGGGAGTGCTGATGACCTTTAACGAGGGAATGCAGATCGACACCAGCACCACCTCGACCGGTGGCGGCGGCGGTCGGGGCATCGCGATCGGCGGTGGTCTCGGCGGCCTGGTGGTGGTGCTGCTCGCGGTGTTCCTCGGTATCGATCCCAGCCAGGTCACCACTCCGCAGCAGAGCCTGCCGCCCGGTGCCGAGCAGTCGGGTTACGACCTGAGCAAGTGCAAGACGGGCGCCGATGCCAACCAGTACGTCGAATGCCGCGTGGTCGCCACCGGCAACTCCGTCGACGGCGTGTGGAGCGACCTGCTCAAGGGCTACACCCGGCCGAGGATGATGCTGTTCAAGAACCAGGTGCAGACCGGGTGCGGCCCCGCGACCAGCGATGTCGGGCCGTTCTACTGCCCGGTGGACAAGACCGCGTACTTCGACACCGACTTCTTCGACGTTCTCAAGACCCGATTCGGTTCCAGCGGTGGACCATTGGCGCAGGAGTACGTGGTGGCCCATGAGTACGGCCACCACGTACAGGACCTGCTCGGCGTGCTCGGCCGCGCCCAGCAGGGAGCTCAGGGCGCCACCGGCGGCAGTGTGCGCACCGAGTTACAGGCGGACTGCTACGCCGGCGTGTGGGCGCACTACGCGGCCATCACCAAGCAGCCCGGCACCGATGTCACCTATCTGGAACCGTTGACCGACAAGGACATCGCCGATGCACTGTCGGCTGCGGCCTCGGTCGGCGACGACCGCATCCAGAAGCAGGCCACCGGCCGGGTGAATCCCGAACAGTGGACCCACGGTTCGTCGGCCGAACGACAGAAGTGGTTCACCACCGGCTATCAGACCGGTGACCCTAAACAGTGCGACACGTTCAAGGCCGGCGATCTGGGCTAGGCAGTTCGGCGCTGACCTCGGCCCGCTCGCCGTCGAAGCTGAAGTAGCCTGCAATCGGTCGGGTTTCGGGCAGCGGCTCGTCGTAGCTCCACGCGACGTCGTCGATGTCACCGGCGGCCCAGTAGGTCGCATAACCCTTGTAGTTGCAGTAACTCGAGGTGTCCGTTCGCCGCAGCAGACCGGTGCGCACATGCTCCGGGGCAACGTAAAGCCGTGGTGCCAGTGCGGTTTCGAACACGATCACAGTGTCGTCGGTGTCTACCAGCACCTCTCCGGCGACCAGCACCCGTAGCCGCCGCCGCGTGGGCCGACAGTCCACCCGGTGGTACGGGTTGGGCGGATAGTGCACCAGCGGTCGACCCTCCTCCACCCAGGTGTCGACGGCGTCCCACGGCACCCGCACATAGCCGGGCGCCTCGGGCTCGGGTTCGGTTGGCAGATCGGCTGTTTCACCCATGGGGAAGGCGTAGCTCAGCGGCGCTCCGGCGCGGTGGACCAGCAGCGCGTTCTCGGTGTCGATGACGCTCTGCCCGTCGCGCACCGCCTGCACCCGCCGTGGGTGCGGTTCGACGTACACGATCGGAGTGGCCACCGGCGCGGAGAACCAGCCGGCCCGGTCCGGACCGAGCGGGCCGCGTCCGGCGACCAGACTCATCGGAGTGTTAGATCCGGGCTTCAGCGGCGATCGCGTTGTCGGTGGTCCGCAGCGGCCGGATCAACGCGTCCTGGGTGAAGGACGCGATCAGCTCACCGTCCTCGGTGTGCACCGCGCCGCGGATGTAGGACATGCCGGCACCGACCTGGGTGCTCTCGTGGGTGTAGAGCAGCCAGCCGGTCCAGCTGACCGGCTCGTGGAAGCTGACCGTGACCGTCATCGGTGCGGTCGACACCGTGAAATGCGACTGGGCGGTGCCGATGCCCTCGTGGGCGCGCATGGTCGTCGAGATACCGAGGTGCCCGGTGAAGTAGGCGATCAGCGCCTTGGCCAGATCGTCGCGCGACGGAATCGGGTCATAATGCAGCCAGGCGTAGACCTCCGGCGGTCCGACCTCGTCAGGGCTGTTGATGTCGATGACGTCGACGAGCTTGACTTGCCTTCCGCCCATGGGCATTTCGCACACGTTGGCCTCAGCCGGCCCGGCGACCTTGGGGCGCGGCAGGTGGTGGCGGATCACGTCGGGGGTGGGCACATCGGCCAGCACAGTGAACGTCATGCACCGCTTGTCGTTCTGCGACGCGGTGACGATCGCCGAGGCCGTCGAGCGACCCTCGGAGACGACGTCGATGTCGAGGATGACCGGCGGCCCGACCAGGACCGCCCGGGCGAAGACACTGTGCACGGAGCGTATCGACTTGCCGCCGAAGCGTTTTGCGGCGGCAACGATCACCTGCGCGAGCACCTGGGTGCCCTCGACGACCTGCCGTTCGTCGGCGTCTGCGATACCGGTCGGGGCGATGTAGCGATCCTGACCGTCAGCCTCGACGTCGAACAATTCGAGCAGCCGCGCCACTGTCCACGGGTTCGCAGCGGCTTCCCCGGAATTCGCAGTCATGTGTTCCTCACCTTGTCGCATTCCAAGACGGTAACGTCATTCTCGTCACTGTAACCCGACCGATAAGCTGACCCGATGGCCAAGGCCAACGAACGAACGCCCGAGGCGGTGCGCGCCGATCCGGACTCCCGGGAGGGCCGGTTCATGCGCTCAGCGCTGTCGATCCTGGCCGAAACGGGCCGCACCGACTTCACCGTCCTCGAGGTCGTGGAGCGCTCAAAGACGTCATTGCGGTCGTTCTACCAGCACTTTTCCACCAAGGACGAGCTGCTGCTGGCGTTGATCGACACGATCATGGCCGAGTCGACCAAGCACTGGCGCACCGAGACCGACGCACTGCCGGCCGCCGAGGCGATGCGCGTGCTGATCGACCGCATCTGCACCCCTGCCGAATCCACCAAGCAGGACAGCATCAACCGCGGGCTGACCTACTACAACGATCACCTCGCCGAGTCGCTGCCGCGGGAGTACGCCCGAGTGCTGTCGCCGCTGCACGAGCTGATCGGCGAAATCCTGAACCGCGGCATCGATGAGGGCAGCTTCCGGCCCGGCCTCGAAGTCGAGACCACCGCGGCGTTGATCATGCAGGCGGTGCTCGGAGCCATGCGGCTGCGAAGCCTGGGCGCCGAACTCAACGGGGTGCCCATCGATGGCGAGCACATCTACGAATTCTGTGTCCGCGGCCTGCTGCCCTGACTCGTCTTCGCTGCTAGAACACTGTTTTTCAACCAGTCTGTCGGCCCGCGTACCGTCGTGGTAACGTCATTACCGTTATCGACCAATCAGACTCTCTGGAGGCGGACATGCCCTCGCGCGAGCTTCCCTATCCCGTATTCGACGCCGACAATCACTTTTACGAGCCGAAGGAAGCGCTGACGCAATTCCTGCCGGACAGCCGCAAGGGCGTCATCGACTACATCGACGTTCACGGGCGCACCAAGATCGTGGTGCGCAACACGATCAGTGACTACATCCCCAACCCGACCTTCGAGGTCGTCGCCCGCCCCGGCGCGCAGGAGGAGTACTTCCGGCACGGCAGCGGAGGCAAGAGCTACCGCGAGGTCATGGGCAAGCCGATGAAGGCCATCCCCGCCTTCCGCAACCCCGAGGCACGCCTCGAGGTGCTCGACGGTCTGGGCCTGGACTACACGATCATGTTCCCGACGCTGGCCAGCCTGGTCGAGGAGCGGCTCAAAGACGATCCCGAGCTGATCCTCGACATCGTTCACGCGCTGAATCAGTGGATGTATGAGACCTGGCAGTTCAACTACGAGGGCCGGATCTTCTCCACCCCGGTCATCAACTTGAGCATCGTCGACCGAGCGCTCGAGGAACTCGAATGGTGCATCGAGCGCGGCGCCAAGACCGTGCTGGTCCGCCCGGCCCCCGTCGCGGGTTTCCGCGGGTCCCGCTCGATGGGCCTGCCCGAGTTCGATCCGTTCTGGGACGCCTGCGTCAAGGCCGGCATCCCGGTGTGCATGCACGCCTCCGACAGCGGCTATGCCGAGTACCTCAACGACTGGGAGCCCGCCGACGAGTTCCTACCGTTCAAGCCGACGTCGTTCCGGATGGTCGCGATGGGCAAGCGCCCCATCGAGGACACCATGGCCGCGCTGGTGTGCCACGGCGCGCTGACCCGCAACCCGGACCTGCGCATCCTGTCGATCGAGAACGGCGCGTCCTGGGTGCCCTACCTGTTCTACCAATTCAAAGACGTGTATTCGAAGATGCCGCAGGAATTCCCCGAAGATCCGATCCAGGCATTCCGGCGCGGGGTGTACGTGGCTCCGTTCTGGGAGGACGATTTCAAGAAGATGTCGGAGCTGTGCGGTGTCGACCGCATCATCTTCGGTTCGGACTGGCCACATCCCGAAGGACTTGCCGACCCGATCAACCTCGTCGACGACCTGCAAGCTCAGGGCCTTGATGAGGAGGAGCAGCGAAAGGTGATGGGCGGCAACCTGGTCGACCTGTTCAAGGTGCCCAACATGTCGGTCCACAAGCCCGACGTACCTGCGCTCGTCATCGCATGACAGACGTCGCCAATCCCGAACAGATGTTGTTTGCGTCGACGACGCAGGCCTTCCTGGAAAAAGAGGCGTCGCTGACCCGGGTGCGGGAACTGCACGCCGCGGACACCTCGTTCGACGGGCAATGGTGGCAGCGGGCGGCCGAACTCGGCTGGGCCAGCCTGCTGGTCCCCGAAGATCTTGGCGGCGGCAGTGTTTCGGGCGACGGCGTGGCCGACCTGGCCTTGGTGGCCGAGCAGATCGGCCACAGCGTGGCGCCCGGCCCACTGCATCCGGTCAGCGTCGTACTGGCGGGTCTGGTCGAGGCGCCGGAGGGACACGGCGACACCATCGACGGGCTGGTCTCCGGTGATCTGGTGGCGTCGTGGGCGGTATACGAACCAGGCCTGCCGCTGCTCCCGCTGCAGCCCGGTGTCACCGCGACACGCACCGAATCCGGCTACCGCATCGACGGAGTGAAGGACCGTGTCGAGGCAGGCACCGACGCCGGCGTATTCCTGGTGGTCGCCGATCTCGACGGCAGCCCCCGGCAGTTCCTGGTCCCCGCCGACCGCACGGAGATCACCGAGCAACGGTCCGTGGACATGGTGAAACGTTATGCCCGTGTGCAATTCGACGGTGTCGAGGTCGACGACTCCGCCGTGGTCGGCGACGCCGCACAGACGCCGGCGATCATCGAGCGACAGCGGCAGGTCGCGTTGATGCTGCAGTGCGCCGAGATCGTCGGCATTCTGGACACCGTGCTGGCGATGACGACGCAGTGGATGTTCGATCGCCACAGTTTCGGCAGGCCGCTGGCGTCCTATCAGGCGCTCAAGCATCGGCTCGCCGACATGAAGATGTGGTACGAAGCGTGCCGGGCGACGACGGCGGGGGCGGTGGCCGCGGTGTCGCAGCGCTCGGATGACGCCGCCCTACTGGTCAGCGTGGCCAAAGCCTATGTGGCCGAACGAGCCCCGGTGATGCTGCAGGATTGCGTGCAGTTGCACGGCGGCATCGGCGTCACCTGGGAACATGACCTGCACCTGTTTCTGCGCCGCACCGCGTTGTACCGCGCGCTGTACGGCTCGCCGGAGGAGCACCACCGCGCGGTGTACGCGTTGAGCGCCGACCGGAAGGAAGCTTCGGCATGACCGAAACCGCGATCTCCACAGCCACCGAATCGGTCGCCGATTTCGCTGCCCGAGCGCGCGCCTGGCTGGCCGAGAACATGCCCACCATCGATCCCGACCATCCGCCCTTCTCGGTACGCGCCGAGCAAGCATCCTGGGATCACGCCAAGGACCTCCAGAAGCGGTTGTATGCGGGCGGTTTCGCCGGCATCTGCTTTCCCCGCGAATACGGCGGCCTGGGGCTGGATCACGCGTACCAGAAGGCGTTCGACGCCGAGTGCCGCGGCTACGAGATGCCGCTGATCCTCAATGTGCCGACGTTCACGATCTGCGCGGCCACCATCCTGGACATGGGGACCGAAGCCCAGAAACGGGAACGTATTTCGGCGGCGATCCGCGGTGACGAGATCCTGTGCCAGCTGCTGAGCGAACCCAGCGGCGGCTCCGATCTGGCCGGCGTGATCACGCGTGCCGATCGCCATGGCGACACCTGGGTGGTCAACGGCGCCAAGACCTGGAGCACCAGCGCATTCGCCGCCGACTACGGCCTGATGCTGGCCCGGACCGACTGGACGGTGCCCAAACACGAGGGCCTGACCATGTTCCTGGTCCCGCTGAACTCCCCCGGCATCACGATGCGCCGGATCAAAGAGGTCAACGGTAACGAGGAATTCTGCGAAGAGTTCTTCGACGGCTTGGTGTTGAGCGACGACGCCGTGGTCGGCGAGGTCAACAAGGGCTGGGAAGTGGCCTCCCGCCAGCTGTTTCATGAACGCCGGGCGGTAGGCGGCGGATCAGAGTTCGCCAGCGGCATCGGCGCGGAGAACGCCAGCGAAATGCCGCCAGACCACGTCGGCCTGATCGAGCGCACCGGGCAGGCTGACAACCCGGCCGCTCAAGAGCGTGCCGGGCGAGCGCTGGTCCGCCGGATGGTCAAGGAGCAGCTGATCGACCATGTCGGGCAAGGCATCGGTAACGGAACGCTACCGCCCAACGCCGGCACACTGATTCGGCTGTTCCACGCTGAGACCACCGAACTCGAGGTCGACACCGCGCTGGCGCTCGCCGGTACCGCCGGTGTCATCGACGAAGGCGGGGAGTCCTCCGACCTGGCCGATATCGGGGTGCGGTATCTGTCGCGGCAGACCGGCTCACTGGGCGGCGGAAGCAGCGAGATGGCTCGCAACGTGATCGCCGAACGCATCCTCGGGTTCCCCCGAGAACTGGCCGCTGACAAGGGTGTGCCGTTCAATCAGGTCAAGCGCGGCCGGACCTAGAACAGCGTCGGCTGCGGTTCGGGCGGGGCGATCGGTTCGGGCGGGGTGACCGGAGTGAACAACCGTCGATCACCGCCGAGCTTGTACTTGGCGACCAGCGGTGCAGCCCGCTGCCGCAACATGTCTCGGTAGTCGGCAGGCAGATAAGCCCCGCGCCGGTACAGCTGACGGTACGGCGCGACGAGTTCGGGATGCGAGCGCGCGAGCCAACTCATGAACACGCCGCGCGTCGAGCTGCGCAGGTGCAGACCGAACACCGTCACGCCGGTGGCACCGGCGGCAGCGATCTGGGCCAGCAGGCTGTCGAGGTGCTCGGCCGAGTCCGTCAGATACGGCAGCACGGGCGCGACCATCACGTGGCAGTCCAGCCCAGCATCACGCACAGCGGCTATCAGTCCGAGCCGCGCCTGCGGGGACGGTGTTCCCGGTTCGACGTCGCGATGCAGATCGGGGTCGCCGACGGCCAGTGAGATCGCCACCGACACCGGAACCCGTTGCGCCACATCCGCTATCAGGTCCAGATCGCGGCGCAGCAGGGTCCCCTTGGTCAAGATCGACATCGGCGTGCCCGAGTCCGCGAGCGCGCCGATGACGCCCGGCATCAGCGCGTAGCGCCCCTCGGCCCGCTGATACGGATCGGTGTTGGTGCCCAACGCCACGGTCTCCCGGCGCCAGGACCGCCGGCCCACTTCCCGCCGCAGCACCTCGACGAGGTTGGTCTTCACCACGATCTCGCTGTCGAAGTCGTCGCCGGGACCGAACTCGAGGTACTCGTGCGTGGGCCGGGCGAAGCAGTACCGGCAGGCGTGCGCGCAGCCGCGGTAGCCGTTGACCGTGTACGTGAACGGCAACATCGAGGCGGCCGGAATCTTGTTCAACGCCGACTTGCACAGCACCTCATGGAAGGTGATGCCCTCGAATTGCGGCGTCCGGACGCTGCGCACGAACCCGATGCGCTGAAGACCGGGCAGCGCGCCGTCGTCGACCGCTATCCCCTGGCCGCTCCACCGCATCGCTCTATTCGAACGCACGTTCGATGATCTGTCAATGGCGCGGCGGACCTGTTCACGGATCTTCCCACTCCCCGAGGAGGCGTTCGGGGTGGTGGTAGTCGTTGGTGCCGCCGCGCATGGGTACGTCGGGTGGTGGGGTCCATTCGGTGTGACCGTTGGCGAGTTGGCGGGTGGTCCAGCCGTCGTTTTCGACGAGGAGGTTGTCGCATTTGCAGGCCAGGGTGAGGTCGTCGATGTCGGTGCTGCCGCCGTGTTTCCAGTCTGTGGTGGCGTGGTGGACCTGGGTGTTGTAGCCGTTGACGGTGCAGCCGGGTGCAGTGCAGCCGCGATATTTGGCCAGCAACATGATGCGCTGGTCAGCCGACGCTAGTCGCTTGCTGCGGCCCAGCCACAGTGATTGGCCGGTGACGCTGTCGAAGACGGCGAGGTAGTGGTTGGCGGGGGTGGCCATCCGGATCAGGTCGGTGATCGGGAGCAGGGTGCCGCCCGCGGTGACGGCGTGCCCGGCACCGGCCTGCAACTCCTGCAGGGTCGTCGACACGATCACGGTGACGGGAAGACCATTGTGCTGGCCGAGTTTGGGGGCACCGAGGCGGCCGCGCACCAACTCGGCCAGCGCATCGTGTTGGCGCTGGGCGTGGTTGCGCGGGTCGTCGGGTTCGGGTGCGGCGAATTTCGCCAGCCAGGCATCCAGCATCGCCCGCAGTTCTGGATCGGCTACCAACTTCGCGACGCTCATGCCGTCGGGGCGTTGACCGCCACACCATTGGAAGCCGCGCTTGCGGGCCCGGTCTTCTTCGGAGAATCTGCCGTCGGGGTTGAGGTGGGTGGCGAGGCGGTCGGCGATCTTCTCGAGCTGATCGGGCCGCATGGTGTGGGCGTGTTCGGCCAGGGTGCGTTCGGCCTTCTCGATCTCCACCGGCCCGACATGATCGGGCAGATCGCGGAAGAACTTCTGAATCACCCGCACATGCTCACCGTCGAGAAGCCCGGCGTCCCAGGCCTTCCCGGTCTCCGGCAACAGTGGCGCCAACGGCTGCCCGGTCAACGTGGTCCGCGGCATCAACTGCTCGGCATCACGCAGTCGGCGTTTGGCGGCGCCGCGGCTGATCCGCAACACATCGGCCACCACGATCGGGATCGGCGGGCACCCCTCGTAGCGCTCCAGATGGGTGATCTGATCATGCGAGACCGCGACCTGGCGACGCACCGCACTTTCCAGCCGCTCGATGGCCGCGAAGCGTTGCGGCGCAGGCAGTTCCTCGATATCGGCGGCACCGAGGAGTTCGACCGCAGCGTCCAGCGCATCCAACGCCTCGGCTATCGAACTCATGTTCGAAACACTACGCCCGCCCACCGACAAAAAGACCGACGCCAAACCGACCTATGGATGAATGCGGAACTGGGGATAAGCCCAATCCGCGTAAGCGAATTCGACTAGTCGTCGAGCTCCCCGGCGATCCCCCGTTCCAGGGCCGCGGTGGTCCGGTCCGGCAGCACGAGAAGGCCGTCGAGCTCACCGCAGGCCAGGTCGTAGGCACGTTCACGCTCCTGCGGGGTGGCGCCGCGATCGGCTGCCACCCGCAGCAGGCTTTGCGCCCGGGTCAGCCGCTGCTGATCCTGGCGGGAGAAGTCACCGCGGCGGCGCCGTCGTGCCTCGTTCTCGGCGGCCTCGAACGCGGTCACATAAGCCTCGACGGCGTCGAGATACTGCCGCGCCGCATCGCCGTCGTCGAGCAGGTCTTCGGCCTTGCCGGGGCGCACCAGGTCGGCACGTAACTTGGCCCGGTGGAAGGCCACCGTCAGCGGATCTCGCATGTCGGTCATCGCCGGGAAGTCGAGCAGCTTGGCCGCATCGAGTTCGTACTCCAGCCAGCGAGCGTCGGTCCGGTTGTGCTCGTCGATCACCCGGGTGATCGTGCGCCATTGCACCGCTTGACTTTTCGCGTTGTCCCGCGCCGCGGTAGGTGGTTCGGTCGCCGGCTCGTTCTGCCGCCGGATCGCGGAAACGCCCTTGACCGCGGCGTAAATCGCACCGGCCAGCGGCACGATCACGAGCAGCAACTCGACCAACCGGAAAATCAGCCCCACCTGGCCAGGATGCCACTTTGTCAGCCGGGCCCGTCGCTGGCGGCCGCCAGCAGCGGAACCAACACGTCGCCGACCGGCGTGCTCAACCCGTGCGCGGCGGCCTTGCGCACGATGACGTTGTTGCGGATGTCCCATTCCAGCCGGCGGCGCGCTTCGGCGTCGGTGAGCATCGACGTGGTCAGATCCTCGGGTGCGGCGGCGAACATGTCGGTCACCTCGTCGATGACCGTGTCTGGCAGTCGGGCACCCTCCGCACGGGCCACGGCCAGGCACTCGGCGAGGTAGCGCCGCGCAAGTGCCGCGATGTCGGGGCGGCGGAACATCCCTGAGCGCCGGCGGGCCAACACCATGAAGCCGGCGAGTGCGTTGAACAACAGCTTGCGCCACGCCGCAGTGGTGAAGTCGGGGTCGATCTCGACGACCATTTCCGACGACCGGAACACCGCCGCAATGCTTTTCGCATCAGCACTGTCGGGCAACACCAGACGCGCCTCGGTGCGCAGCCGCACCCACTCGTCCGGCTGCCGCTCCGCGGAAAACCATACGACGGCGGGCACGATATGCGCCGACGGGCAGAACCGGCCGACGCGCTCGATCTGTTCGACACCGTTCTGCAGTACGCAGACAATCGTGTGGTCGTCGCACAGGCGCCGCAACCAGCCGGCCGCCTGCTCGTTCTGGGAATCCTTGACCGCCAGGAACACCAGGTCCACCGGAGCGTCGATGCCGTCCGGGTCGGTCAGCACCGGGCCGGGCACCACGATCGGTTGCTTGTCATCCGGCCGGACCTCGATCTGATCGCGCCGGGTATGCCCGCACACCGTGACCGCATGCCCGGCTGCATGCAACACCGCGGCGACGGTAGAACCGATCGCGCCGGGACCGACGAGTGCTATCGAGGTGCCCACCGCTCCCAACATACTTACGGTGGCTGAGTGGCCGAACCGTCGTTACGCCGGGCGATACCGTCCGATGCCGCGTCCATCGCTGAGCTCGCCGAACGGGCATATGAGAAGTACGTCGAGCGCATCGGCCGTCGGCCGGCGCCAATGGACGCCGACTACGCCGCACTCATCAGCGACGCCACCGTGTGGGTGCTGACCGACGCCGACCAGCTGGCCGGCAGCCTGGTCACCTGTGTGCTGGACGACCACCTGCTGCTGGAATCCATCGCTGTGGCGCCACAGGCCCAGGGCCGTGGATACGGGGCGGTGCTACTGCGCCGCGCCGAGGATGACGCCCGCGCGGCCGGCCTGACCGAGGTCAGGCTCTACACCAATGCCGCGATGACGGAGAACATCGCGATGTATCCGCGTTTCGGTTACGTGGAAACCCACCGCGCCGGCCAGGACGGCTTTCGGCGGGTCTTCTTCAGCAAGCGCCTGTGAGCTAGGACGTCCACTTGGCCAGGTAGCACTGCGGGCTGTAGGGCGCGTCCTGGGCGACGGCGATCTGGCCGTCGATGGACACCTCGCAGTGCGCGTTCGGGGCGCCCTGCCCGCCGTGCGTAGTGCTCGACACCTGCAGGAATGCCCACTGCGGGTCATCGAGGGTGGTCTGGAAGACCCACGGCGCGTCCGGCGACACCGTGATGGTCTCGCGCTTCATGAACGCGGTCGAGTCCGTGTTGAAAGCGTCCTTGCTGGGCGGCTGCGCCGTCAGATAGCTGATCGTGAAGTCGTACGTACCGCCGGTCGCAAGCGTGTAGGTCACCTGATGTCCGGGCGCCGGCTCAGCGCTCGACGTGGCGTGCGTGGCTGCAACACCGGCGGCCGCCAGGACCAGCGCCGCCCCGACTCTTGCTGTCACATTTCGCATATCGGCCATATCGACCACGCTACCGACATCGTTACCCGTGTCGGCCTGCCGCGGCATCCAGCGAATGACTAGCAGGTTAACAAGTTCGTCACACACAGATATGTCACAGAAACTTAATGGTCCTAACGTCCGGGTCGACACCAACCGTGGGTTCGGGGGCCAGCAGGTCTGTCGGCGCCCCAATGCTTGTCTTTCCCAACATGAAAGGGCATTTATGCATCTCCGGCGCTCCGCATTGAATCGATCGTTCTTGGCGGCGACAGGCGTGGCGGTGACGGCAGGCCTGATCCTGTCCGGCTGCGGCAGCAAGGCCACCGACACCGACACAGCAAAGTCGGATTCATGCGTTGACACGTCCGGGCCCACTATCAAGGTGGGTTCGCTGAACTCGCTGTCGGGCACGATGGCCATCTCCGAGGTCACGGTGCGTGACTCGATCAAGCTCGCGGTCGACGAGATCAACGCCAAGGGCGGAGTGCTGGGCAAGCAGGTCCAGATCGTCGGTGAAGACGGGGCGTCCGACCCCGCGGTGTTCGCGCAGAAGGCCGAGAAGCTGATCAAGAACGACTGCGTAGCCGCGGTGTTCGGCGGCTGGACCTCCTCGAGCCGCAAGGCCATGTTGCCGGTCTTCGAGAGCAACAACGCGCTGCTCTACTACCCCGTGCAGTACGAGGGCCTGGAGTCGTCGAAGAACATCTTCTACACCGGCGCCACCACCAACCAGCAGATCGTCCCTGCGCTCGACTTCCTCAAGGAAAAGGGCATCACCTCGCTCTACCTGGTGGGTAGCGACTACGTGTTCCCGCAGACCGCGAACCGCATCATCAAGGCGTACGCCGCGGCCAACGGCATCGAGATCAAGGGCGAGGACTACACCCCGCTCGGCTCGACGGATTTCTCCACGATCGTGAACAAGGTTCGCTCGTCGAATGCCGGTGCGGTGTTCAACACCCTCAACGGCGACTCCAATGTGGCGTTCTTCAAGGAGTACACCAACGCCGGACTCACGCCGCAGAAGATGCCGGTGGTCTCGGTGTCGATCGCCGAGGAGGAAGTCCAGGGCATCGGCGCGCAGAACATCGCCGGGCAGCTGACCGCGTGGAACTATTACGAGACCCTGGACAACCCGGTGAACAAGGCGTTCGTCAAGGCGTTCAAGGACAAGTACGGCCAGAACCGGGTGACCTCGGATCCGATGGAGGCCGCCTACGTTTCGGTCTACTTGTGGAAGAACACCGTTGAGAAGGGGAAGTCGTTCGACGTCAAGGCGATTCAGGACAACTGCGCCGGCGTGACGTTCGACGCCCCGGAGGGTCTGGTCACCATCGATGGCGAGAACCATCACATCACCAAGACCGCACGGATCGGCGAGATCCATCCCGACGGGCTGATCTACACGATCTGGGAATCCCCCGGCCCGATCACTCCCGATCCGTACCTGAAGTCCTACCCCTGGGCCAAGGGCCTGTCGGGTTAGCCGAGGCGAGCGGAGCGACGGGAAGCTAAGACAGTATGGAAGTCCTTGTCGGACAGCTGGCGACGGGATTGAGCCTCGGCTCGATCCTGTTGCTGGCCGCACTGGGGCTGTCGCTGACGTTCGGCCAGATGGGCGTCATCAACATGGCGCACGGCGAATTCATCATGGTCGGCTGTTACACAGCTTTTGTGGTGCAGAAGGTGATCTCGAATGCCGGGGCATCACTGCTGTTTTCGCTGATCGTCGGATTCGTGGTCGGCGGCCTGCTCGGGGTGCTCCTGGAAGTCACGCTGATCCAGCGGATGTACGACCGTCCGCTGGACACCTTGCTGGTGACATTCGGCGTCGGGCTGATTTTGCAGCAGGCGGCGCGCAGCATCTTCGGCGCGCCCGCGGTGAACGTCACCGCACCGGCATGGCTGTCCGGCGGCGTGGAGGTCCTCGGCGCGGTGGTGCCCAAGACCCGCATCTTCATCCTGGTTCTTGCGGTGGTCTGTGTCGCCGTGCTGGCCGCGGTGCTCAAGCTCAGCCCGATGGGCCGCCGCATCCGGGCTGTCGTACAGAACCGCGATCTGGCTGAGACAAGCGGCATTTCCAGCCGCCGAACCGATATCACCACGTTCTTCATCGGGTCGGGCTTGGCCAGCGTGGCCGGCGTCGCGCTGACGCTCATCGGGTCGACGAGTTCGACCATCGGCCAGAGCTATCTGATCGACGCCTTCCTGGTGGTTGTCGTCGGCGGACTCGGCCAGATCAAGGGCACGGTGATCGCCGCGTTCGCACTCGGCCTGATGAACTCGTTCATCGAGTACAGCACCACCGCGTCGCTGGCCAAGGTCATCGTGTTCGTGGTCATCGTGATCTTCCTGCAGGCGCGCCCGCAAGGCCTGTTCACCGTGCGGACAAGGAGTTTGGTATGAGGACCCTTGTCGGCAGGTGGCAGACCTGGGCGGGCTTCGCGGTCGCGGCCGTCATTCTGTTCGGCGTCGCACCGGCGATGCTCACCAGCTTCCGGCTGGGCCTGCTGGGCCAGTACCTGTGCTACGCGATCGTGGCCGCCGGCATCGGGTTGGCCTGGGGCCGCGGCGGAATGCTCACGCTGGGGCAGGGTGTGTTCTTCGGCCTCGGTGCCTACATGATGGGTATGCATCTCAAGATCGCCGACGCCGAGATCCGTAAACAGCCGGTGCCGGACTTCATGCAGATCGCAGGAATCCCTGCGCTGCCGTCGTATTGGGAACCGTTCTCGTCTGCCGCCTTCACCATGGCGGCGATCGTGGTGATCCCGACCGGCATCGCCGCGCTGCTCGGACTCGGCGTCTTCAAGCGCCGGGTCAAGGGCGCCTACTTCGCGATCCTGTCCCAGGCGCTGGCCGCGGCATTGGCGATCCTGCTCGTCGGACAGGCCACCCTGGGTGGCAGCAACGGGCTCAACGGCTTCCGGACGTTCTTCGGGTTCCGGCTCTCCGACCCGGTGAACCGGCAGATGCTGTACTTCATCGCCGCCGGCACGCTGCTGGTGGTGGTGGCGGTGGTGCGCCAGCTGATGCAGAGCCGCTACGGCGAACTCCTGGTCGCGGTACGTGACGGCGAGGAACGGGTCCGCTTCCTCGGCTACGACCCGGCCACCATCAAAGTCGTCGCCTACACCGCGGCCGCGCTGTTCACCAGCGTCGCCGGTGCCCTGTTCGCGCCGATCATCGGATTCATCACGCCCGCTCAGGTCGGCGTCGTGCCGTCCATCGCATTCCTGATCGGCGTCGCGATCGGCGGGCGCACCACGCTGCTCGGACCGATCCTCGGCGCCATCGGTGTGGCCTGGGCGCAAACCGCCTTCTCCGAACGGTTCCCGTCCGGATGGACCTACGCACAGGGACTGCTGTTCATCGTCGTCGTCGGCTTCTTCCCCGCCGGCCTGGCCGGAGTCGGAGCGCTGCTGCGCCGGCGCCGCCGCACCCCGGGCGCCCCGTCCGCGGGCGACGCCCAACACGCGGAAGCCGAGACCGTAGGAGCGGCAACATGACCGAACTCGCCGAACCGGTGGCCGGCGGCAATGTCGGCATGGGGACCGAATACCTCGAAGTGCGCGGTCTCACTGTCGACTTCGACGGGTTCAAGGCGGTCAACGACGTCGATCTCACCCTGTTCCAAGGCGACCTGAGATTCTTGATCGGCCCCAACGGGGCAGGCAAGACCACCGTCATAGACGCGATCACCGGCCTGGTGCCGGCCACCGGGTCGATCAACAAGTCGGGCGTGGATCTGCTGGGCAAGAAGGTCCATCAGATCGCCCGACGCGGGGTCGGACGAACCTTCCAAACTGCCAGCGTGTTCGAGCAGCTGACCGTGCTGCAGAACCTCGACATCGCCGCGGGTGCCGACCGGTCGTGGTGGACACTGCTGCGCAGGCGGCACGGAGTACTGCCCGCCATCGAGGAGGCGCTGGAGACCATCGGTCTGTCGGATCTGGCCGACCGGCCCGCCGGCGTGCTAGCCCACGGACAGAAGCAGTGGCTGGAGATCGGCATGCTCCTGGTGCAGAACGCCGACGTGCTGCTGCTCGACGAACCCGTCGCCGGAATGAGCGGTGAGGAACGCGAGGAAACCGGAAACCTGTTGCGGCGCATCGGGTCCTCGCGCACCGTCGTGGTCGTCGAGCACGACATGGACTTCATGCGGGCATTCGCGACATCGGTGACGGTGCTGGCCCGCGGCCAGGTGATTGCCGAAGGGTCGGTCACCGAGGTGCAGGCCAACCCGAAGGTGCAAGAGGTCTACCTGGGCACCGCCGCGGCCGGAGACTTGGAGGCTAGCGAATAGTGTTGCAGCTCATCGATGTCCGGACCGGATACGGACGCTCTCAGGTCATCCACTCCGTCAGCATCGAGGTGCCGTCCGACGGCGTGGCCGCCGTGATGGGCCACAACGGGGCAGGCAAGACGACGTTGCTTCGCGCGGCGGTCGGCCTCCTGAAATGCAGCGCGGGCCAGGTGCTGCTGAACGGCGAGGACGTGACCAAACTGCGTCCCAACGCCCGAGTGGCCCGCGGACTGGCCTATGTGCCGCAAGGCCAGCAGTCCTTCGGTCAGCTGACCACCGCCGAAAACCTTCAGGTCGTCGCCGACGGCCGCAAAGGAGGGAAGCAGCTGATCGACGAACAGCTCGACCTGTTCCCCGCGCTCAAGGAATTGCTGACCCGCCGCGCCGGTCTGCTCTCCGGCGGCCAGCGCCAGCAGCTGGCGATCGCACGGGCGTTGATCACCAGCCCGAAGATCCTCATCCTCGACGAACCCACCGAGGGCATTCAGCCGTCGGTGGTCGCCGAGATCGAGGCGGCGATCACCGCGCTCACCCGCCGCGGCGACCTCGGCGTGCTGCTGGTCGAACAGCACATCGGTTTCGCGCTGGAATCGGCTCAGCGGTACTACATCCTGGAGGCCGGGCGGGTGACGTCCAACGGCACCGGCGGGTCGGCGTCGGAGTCCGACGTCCGCGCGGCGATGGCGATCTAGACTTCAGGTCGTGAGCTGCGTCACGACAGTGAACCGATCCCTGCTACGGCGCGTCCCAGGTTAAGTGACCAACCGTCCACGCTGGGGAGTGAACACCGCCGTCAACCGCCGATCGGTTCTCGTCGGGCTCGGGGCCGTCGGCGCGTTCTTGGCCGTCGACCTCGGCGCGGTCGCCTACGCCAACAAGTGGATCGGGTCCGAGTCCCCCCGTAAAACGTTCCTCGACGGGTTCCTCAGCGTCTACGGACGCCACCTCGGGTTCCGCAAGAACCACGCCAAAGGCGTCGTCGTCACCGGGTATTTCGAGAGCAACGGCAACGGCACACAGCTCAGCCGCGCCACCGTTTTCCGACAGGGACAGGTGCCCGTCGTCGGCCGGTTCTCCCTCGCCGGCGGTGACCCCCACGTCGCCGACACCCCAGGCGCTGCCCGCGGCCTGGGGCTGGCATTCGGGTTTCCCGATAGCGGGCAGTGGCGCACGGCGATGCTGAACGTGCCGGTGTTCCCGGACAATTCCGCGCGCGGGTTTTATGACCGGTTGCTCGCATCCAAGGTCGTCCCCGGTACCAAGCAGCCCGACCCCGCCGCGATGAAAGCGTTCCTGACAGCTCACCCGGAGACCGCGGCCGCCATGGCGATCATCAAGGCCCACCCGCCGTCGGCCGGCTTCGGTGACAGCACCTTTCGCGGCCTGAACACTTTCTATTTCGTCAACGATGCAGGCGTCCGATCGGCGGTGCGGTGGTCGCTCATACCGCAGCAGGGCGCACCCGCACCACGATCCGGCGACGCCAACGGATTGTTCGACGCGGTGGTGCGCCAGCTGCGCGACGGGCCGCTGCGATGGCGTCTACTCGTCACCGTCGCCGAGCCGGGCGACCCGCTGACCGACCCCACCCTGCCGTGGCCCGACGACCGGCGCAGCATCGAGGTGGGCACGCTCACCCTCACCTCGGCGGCGACCGAGGCGCCGGGCAACGCCCGCGACATCAACTTCGATCCGCTGGTCTTGCCGGACGGTATCGAACCGTCCGAGGATCCCCTGCTGTCCGCCCGCAGCGATGTCTATGCGGCGTCCTACCGCCAGCGCACCGGCGAACCGACGTCGCCGTCGGCGGTTCAGGTGAACGAGGTCGGCGCATGACGGCGGTCGAGCGGTACCCGGTCCGCACCCGAATCCTGCACTGGCTCACCGCCGCCCTGGTGTTCGCCGCACTGCTCATCGGGTTCGTGATGGTCAATTCGCTGGGCGGCTACGGCGCTCTGGTGGGTGTGCACGTGACGCTCGGGGCGCTCATCCTGATCGTCGTGGCGTTCCGGGCGGCCAACCGTTTCACCCACCGCACCCCGCCGCTGCCGGCCACCGTGGGGTCCGTCGAGCAGCTGCTGGTCGTCGGCTCCGAAATCGGGCTGTACATCCTGCTTCTGGCTCAGCCGCTGGTGGGGTGGGCGATGGTGTCGGCAAGCGGACGACCGGTGGTGCTGTTCGGTTTCGTGCCGCTGCCGCGGATCGCGCCGTTCGACGCCGACTTGTTCTTCCTGCTGCGCCAGACCCACTCCGTCCTCGCCTACCTGCTGGTGGCCGCGATTGCCGCGCACGTCTCGGCGGTGCTGTTGCACACGCTCACGCTGCGCGACCGGATGCTGAGCCGGATGACCTTCGGAAGTCGGCGCGAGGCGACGGAACCGGATTGAACCGACTCGGCGACAACGGATTTCGTACGTCGACTATCGTAGGTCAGCCGGCATCGAGTAGACGCGTGCCGTCGGACGACAACGGCACCACGGCGCCGAGTCGGCCGAACAAATCGATCGCTGACTGAACCGTCTGATCGGCGAAGGGGCCGAATTCGCCATCTGTCGCGCGATATCGTCGCTCGGCGACCACACCGACCAATCGGGGGTCGGAGGACGGGAACACCGTGGCGGTGGCGCAAGTGCCGGCTCCGTTCCATTGCTGCACCAACGCCGCGACCCCGGCCCGGTGATCGGCCGGGTAATAGCGTTCGGCGGTGATGGTGATCTGAACCGCGGAACCGCTCGGCTGCAAGTGCACATGAAGGCGGCCATGGTAGGCGTTCACGAAAAAGAAAACCTCATCGTCGTGGTGACCGCAGAAATGCCGCAATTGGCGGCTGTTCACGTAGCCCTCGATGACCTCGGCGCCGATCACGGTGTTCATGACTGTCCAACGGACCGCGCAGACGACACGGTTCCCGAATCAGCCAAGGTTGCGCCAAGAATCTGGTGAGAATTGGTTAAATGGGGGGCGTACGGCCCACAACTTGAATTCATTGTTTGAATAGCCGAGTTTTCGGCTTTTATTGCCATGCCGGAAATTCTTGTCCTTTTCCTGCATATGTGCTGGCAACGTAGTAACTTCTGCCGCAGCAGTAACTCCGATGCACACAAGGGACATGACAATGATCAAAGGTTTGTTGACGGCGGCTGCTGCCGCCGGGGCTATCGCGCTGGCCGGCGCGCCGTCTGCCTGGGCGATCACCAACGCCGAGGCCGACTACATCAAGGATCTGACCAGCGCCGGTATCGCCGGCGACCAGGCGGCGCTGATCGCCGATGGTCACACCATCTGCTCGGCGCTCGCGCAGGGTGCAGACCCGAACGAGCTGTCGCAGACCTACTTCAAGAACTCAGGTCAAATCAGCCACGCCCAGGCGGATGCGGCGATCAACTTCGCCAAGACCGATCTGTGCCCTGCGGGCTGACAACGTACGAACCGAGAGCGCGGCTGGCCTGTTCTAGGCCAGCCGCGTAATCACTTCTGCGGCAAGCGAGTCGACCGGGATATCAACCTGCGTGCCGGTGGCGAGATCTTTGACGCCCACGGTGCCGGCCTCGATGTCCCGGTCGCCTGCCACCACGGCGATGCGCGCGCCTGAGCGATCAGCCGCACGCATCGCCCCCTTGAGGCCGCGGTCGCCGTACGCCAAGTCGACGCGCACCCCCTCGGCGCGCAGAGCCGCCGCCAGCGTCGCCACCACCAACTTCGCCTGCTCACCCAGCGGCACCCCGAAAACGTCGCAGCGGCTTGGGTTTCCGACCGTCTTGCCTTCGGCCCGCAACGCCAGAACGGTCCGGTCGACGCCGAGGCCGAACCCGATACCCGACAGGTCCTGGCCACCGAGCTGACGCATCAACCCGTCATACCGGCCGCCGCCGCCGATACCCGATTGCGCTCCGAGGCCGTCGTGCACGAACTCGAATGTGGTCTTGGTGTAGTAGTCCAGGCCCCGCACCATCCGCGGATTGACCACGTACCGCACGCCGAGTGCATCGAGATGCGCCAGCACGGTATCGAAGTGCTGCTTGGCCCCATCGGAAAGGTGGTCGAGCATCACCGGCGCGTCGGCGGTCGCCTCCCGCATCGCGGGCCGCTTGTCGTCGAGCACCCGCAGCGGGTTGATCTCCGCCCGGCGCCGGGTGTCTTCGTCCAGGTCGAGCGTGAACAGAAACTCCTGCAACAACTCCCGGTATTGCGGCCGGCAGGTGTCGTCACCCAGCGAGGTGATCTCGAGGCGGAAGCCGTCCAGTCCCAATGACCGGAAACCGGCGTCGGCGACGGCGATCACCTCGGCGTCCAGCGCCGGGTCGTCGACGCCGATGGCCTCGACCCCGACCTGCTGCAGCTGCCGGTATCGACCGGCCTGCGGGCGCTCGTAGCGGAAGAACGGGCCCGCGTAGCAGAGCTTGACCGGAAGGGCGCCCCGGTCCAGACCATGCTCGATGACCGCGCGCATCACTCCCGCGGTGCCCTCGGGGCGCAGCGTCACCGACCTCTCGCCGCGGTCGGCGAAGGTGTACATCTCCTTGGACACCACATCGGTGGATTCGCCCACCCCGCGGGCGAACAGCGCCGTGTCTTCGAAGATCGGCAGCTCGACGTCGCCGTAGCCGGCCAGCCGGGCGGTCCGCAGCAGACCATCACGGACCGCGACGAACTCGGCGGACTCGGGCGGCAGGTAGTCAGGGACACCCTTGGGCGCCTGGAATTCGCTCACGTCAAACCTTCGAGAAAGGGGTTGGTACGGCGTTCGAGGCCGATGGTGGTGGATTCACCGTGGCCCGGTAATACCAGGGTGTCGTCGTCGAGCACCAACAGTTTGTCGACGATCGAGCTCAGGAGATCCCTCCCGCTGCCACCCGGCAGGTCGGTGCGGCCGACAGTTTCTTTGAACAAGGTGTCACCGGTGAACGCCATCGGGTCGCGTCCGGAAGCCCGATCGACCCTGAACACCACCGACCCCTTGGTGTGGCCGGGCGTGTGATCGACGGTCACCGTGATGCCGCCGAGGTCGATCTTGTCCCCGTCGCGGTCCAGCTCGACGACCTGTCTGGGCTCGCGGAACAACGCGCCCAGCGCGATCTGGCCGATGCGCGGCCCGAATCCGCGGATCGGATCGGAGAGCATGAATCGATCCTCGGGGTGGATGTACACCGGGCAGCCGAAGGTGTCACCCACCTTCTGCGCCGACCAGATGTGGTCGATGTGCCCGTGGGTGAGCAGGACTGCGGCCGGGGTCAGCCGGTTCTCGTCGAGAATGCGGCGCAGGGTCGCAAAAGCTCGCTGCCCCGGGTCGACGACGATCGCGTCCGCCCCGGCGCGTGGGGCCAGCACGTAGCAATTGCATGCCAACATGCCCGCCGGGAACCCGGTGAGTAACACGTTGTCCAGTTTCCCACCCCTGTTGGCGAGGGTCGTGGCCGGTGTCTTCAGCATCAACTGGCACACTCGGTGCCGACTCACCCGATCTCAACGGAGGATCATCACGGTGCCCACCAACGAACAGCGACGTGCGACGGCCAAGCGCAAGCTCGAGCGGCAGCTGGAGCGCCGCGCTCAACAGGAGAAGCGCCAGCGGTTGTTTGTCGTGATCGGCGGCGTGGTCGCGATCGCCGTGGCCGCAGCCCTGATCGCCACGTTCGTGCTTACCAACAAGGACGGCAAGGACACCAAGACCGCGTCGGGTGCCACCAGCACCGCCCCTGTCGCGACCGACGCGCCGTCCACATCTCCCCCGGCCACCGGCGGTCTGCCGCCGTTCAAGGCCGCCGCGAACCTGGGCGCCAACTGCCAGTACCCGGCCACGTCCGAGCCCGCCGCCAAGAAGGTCGACGCACCCCACAGCGGCAAGGTTCCCACCAGCCCGGCGACGGTGACCGCCAGCATGAGCACCAACCAGGGCAACCTGGGCCTGGTGCTGGACAACGCGAAGGCGCCGTGCACGGTCAACAGCTTCGCCAGCCTGGCGCAGAAGGGGTACTTCAACGACACCCCCTGCCACCGGCTGACCACCTCGCCGACGCTGTCGGTGCTGCAGTGCGGCGACCCGACCGGCCAGGGCACGGGCGGGCCCGGCTACGAGTTCGCGAACGAATACCCCACCGACCAGTACCCCGCGAATGACCCTGCCCTGCAGCAGCCGGTGACCTATCCGCGCGGCACGCTGGCCATGGCCAACGCCGGCCCGGGCACCAATGGAAGCCAGTTCTTCCTGGTCTACAAGGATTCGCAGTTGCCGCCCAACTACACCGCGTTCGGCACCATCGACGCGACCGGCCTGGCGACGCTGGACAAGATCGCGGCGGCCGGTGTCGCCGGCGGTGGTCAGGACGGCAAGCCGGCAACCGACGTGCGGGTCAAGTCGATCCTGTTGGACTAGCCGACGATGAGCGACGCTTGCCAGGGCACCGCATGAGCCAGCCTCCGCCCTACTACCCGCCGCCGTACGGTCCGCCGTACGGGCCCGGTCCGTATCCCTATCCGGCGCCGAAGCCGACCAACGGGATGGCGATCGCGTCACTGATCTGCGCGTTCCTGTTCGCACCGCTGGGCATCATCTTCGGCCACGTCTCGCTGTCGCAGATCAAGAAGACCGGCGAGGACGGGCGGGGTCTGGCGATCGCCGGGCTGGTGATCAGCTACCTGATGACCGTCGTGAGCATCGTGGTGATCGTCGCCGGGGTGGCGTTCTTCTCGTGGATGGGCCGGGAGCTGGAGAAGAGCGGCGGGGCGGGCATCCCGCGTACCCTCCCGGGTGGCAGCGGAGCGCTCCCGCCGTTCAATCCGCCGGCCACGCTAGGCGCGAACTGCCAGTACCCGGCCACCGCGACCCCGGCCGACAAGCCGGTCAAGCCGCCGGTCGCAGGAAAAGTGTCGACCACGCCGGCGACCGTGGACGCGACCGTGGTCACCAACGCCGGCCCGATCGTCATCCATCTCGACAACGCCAAGGCGCCGTGCACGGTGAACAGCTTCGAAAGTCTGGTCCGGCAGAACTACTTCGACAACACGCCGTGCCACCGGCTGACCCACTTGCCGTCGCTGTCGGTGCTGCAGTGCGGCGACCCGACCGGCCAGGGTACGGGCGGTCCCGGGTACCGGTTCGCCAACGAGTACCCGACGAACCAGTTCCGCCCGTTCGATCCGGCACTGCGACAGGCCGTGAAGTATCCGCGCGGGACCCTGGCCATGGCCAACGCCGGGCCGGACACCAACGGCAGCCAGTTCTTCATCGTCTACCGCGACTCGATGCTGCCGCCGACGTACACGGCGTTCGGCCAGGTCGACAAGACCGGTTGGGGCGTCATCGACGACATCGCCGCCACCGGCATCTCCGGCGGTTCCGACGACGGCAAGCCGGCCAGGCCGGTGACGATCAAGTCGATCCGGCTGAACTGACGCCGGCCGTCAGCCGGGCAGGCCCTGCTCTTCGGTCGGCAGCGGCGCCGGCCCCTTGATCGCGGGGGTCGCAGCGGGAAGCTGGCCCTTGGGCTGATCCGGCGACTGAGTGACCGTGACCCCGGTCGACATCTCCGAGCTGATGAGCGAACCGGGTGTCTGGGGATTGGCCGCTACCGCGGCGAAGGCTCCGAGGGAGACCAACGCACCGGCTCCGATAGTGGCGGACAACACGTGAAAACGCTTCATAGTCAATCTCTTTCCAAGTAAGTCTTGGCACCTGAGAACACGTATGAATACAAGAACGTTGCGGCGCCCGAATATTCCGCCATCCGCGACGAAATAATCTGCGGCGCAGACACGTTGGACACCACGTTATGTCTATTGGTTTGCACAGAACGGTTCGTGTTGTCCTGGGCGCGACCGCCCTCCTATTCGCACCCACCGCGCTGCTCGACACCCCGTCGAGCCAGGCCACGCCCGTCGCGCAGGGCTGCTACGACGGCGTGATCCCGTGGAATCCGTACCTGAAGAGCTGCAGCCTGCCGTCGACTCAGCCGCACGTGCGCGGCGCCGCACCGGATGCCACCGCGATCATCGCCTGCCACGACCATCCCGGGTGCCTGTCCTGGTACGTCAACGGCGGGCCGTAACCGGCCGCTATACCGATCAGGCCGCGCTCGTCACCCGGTACACGTCGTAGACACCCTCGATATTGCGGACCGCGTTGAGCACGTGACCGAGATGCTTGGGATCACCCATCTCGAACGTGAAGCGGCTCACCGCAACTCGATCGTTGGATGTGGTGACCGACGCCGACAGGATGTTCACGCGTTCGTCGGCCAGCACCCTCGTGACATCGGAGAGCAGCCGGTGCCGATCAAGAGCCTCGACCTGAATGGCCACCAGGAACACCGAAGTCGGTGACGGCGCCCAGTTCACCTCGATGATGCGTTCCGACTGCTGTTGCAGCGACGCGGCATTCGTGCAGTCGGTGCGGTGCACGCTGACCCCGCCACCCCGGGTGACGAAGCCCATGATGTTGTCGCCGGGAACCGGAGTGCAGCACTTGGCCAGCTTGGTCAGCACCCCGGTCGCACCGGGCACGGCGACCCCGGTGTCGTCGCTGCTGCGCTGGCGCACCGGCATGGTCGCCGGCGTGGAGCGCTCGGCCAGTTCGTCTTCGGCACTCTCGGCGCCGCCGAGCTGTGCCACCAGCCGCTGCACGACATGCCGCGGCGATACATGACCCTCACCGACCGCGGTGTACAGCGCCGAGACGTCGGCGTAGCGGAGTTCCTGGGCGAGCGCCGACATCGCCTCACCGTTGACCAGTTTCTGCAACGGCAGGCCGCCACGGCGCACCTCGCGTGCGATCGAGTCCTTGCCGGCCTCCAGCGCCTCGTCGCGGCGCTCCTTGGCGAACCACTGCCGGATCTTGGCCTTGGCCCGCGGGGACACCACGAAGCCCTGCCAGTCGCGGGACGGCCCGGCATTGGGCGCCTTGGAGGTGAAAACCTCCACCCGCTCACCGTTTTCGAGCTTGCGTTCCAGCGCCACAAGCCGGCCGTCGACCCGGGCGCCGATGCAGCGGTGGCCGACCTCGGTGTGCACCGCGTACGCGAAGTCCACCGGCGTCGAACCGGCCGGCAGGGTGACCACGTCGCCCTTCGGGGTGAACACAAAGATCTCCTGCACCGCAAGGTCGTACCGCAGCGACTCCAGGAACTCGCCGGGGTCCGCGGCTTCCCGCTGCCAGTCCAGAAGCTGTCGCATCCAGGCCGTCTCGTCGATCTCGGCGGCGCTGTGCGGGTGCGGAACACCGTTGCGGCCCTTGGATTCCTTGTAGCGCCAGTGCGCCGCGATGCCGAACTCCGCGGTGTCGTGCATGTCGCGAGTGCGGATCTGCACCTCCAGCGGCTTGCCTTCCGGTCCGACGACCGTGGTGTGCAGCGACTGGTACACCCCGAAACGGGGTTGGGCGATGTAGTCCTTGAACCGGCCGGGCATCGGCTGCCACAGCGAATGCACAACGCCGACAGCGGCATAACAGTCGCGGATCTCTTCACAGAGGATCCGCACACCGACCAGGTCGTGGATGTCGTCGAAGTCGCGGCCCTTGACGATCATCTTCTGGTAGATCGACCAGTAGTGCTTCGGCCTGCCCTCCACGCTGGCGTTGATCTTCATCCCCGACAGCGCGCTGTTGATCTCGACGCGGACCTTGGCCAGGTAGGTGTCCCGCGACGGTGCGCGGTCGGCGACCAGCCGGACGATCTCCTCGTAACGCTTGGGGTGCAGGATCGCGAACGACAAATCCTCGAGTTCCCACTTGACCGTCGCCATCCCCAGCCGATGGGCAAGGGGGGCAATCACTTCCAGCGTCTCGCGAGCTTTGCGGGCCTGCTTCTCCGGCGGCAGGAACCGCATGGTGCGCATGTTGTGCAGCCGGTCGGCGACCTTGATGACCAACACCCGCGGATCGCGCGCCATCGCGATGATCATCTTGCGGATGGTCTCGCCCTCGGCGGCGGTGCCCAGCGCGACCTTGTCCAGCTTGGTCACCCCGTCCACCAGGTGGGCGACCTCCTCGCCGAAGTCGGCGGTCAGCGCCTCCATGGCGTAACCGGTGTCCTCCACGGTGTCGTGCAGCAGCGCGGCCACCAGCGTGATGGTGTCCATGCCGAGTTCGGCGAGGATGTTCGCGACGGCCAGCGGGTGGGTGATGTAGGGATCGCCGGAGCGGCGCAGCTGATCGGCGTGCTTGGCCTCGGCGACCTCATAGGCGCGCTGCAGGATCGCCAGGTCGGCCTTGGGGTAGAACTCCCGGTGGACGGCCACCAGCGGTTCGAGGACCGGGTTGACGGTGCTGCGCTGCGACGTCATCCGCCGTGCGAGCCGGGCGCGGACCCGCCGCGAGGCGCTGCTGGTGGTTTTGGGAGTTTCGGTCCGCGGCTCGGCGGGCGGGACGTCGGACACCGGCGCCGGCGCGGCGGTCAGCGACGCATTGTCGTCTGCCATGCCGCACCTCCTCGCCACCAGGACCGACTTCGAGGATATCTCCCCGTCCGCGGGAGAGTGGCCGGCGTGCCCAGTGCGGCGAGAACCCCGCGCCCGGCCGCCCGGGACATCAACCGGCTCAGATGGTTTGCAGGCTGGTCACCTGCAGCGGCGCCACCTTCTCGCGCCCGCCGAGGCCGGGCAGTTCCAGCACCACCGCGGCAGCGGACACCTCCGCCCCACTTGCCGCCAGCAGGGAACGCGCCGCGGCCAGGGTTCCCCCGGTGGCGAGCACGTCGTCGATGATGACCACGCGCCGCCCGGCCAGCTCGATCCCGTCGGCCGGGATCTCCAATGTGGCCGTGCCGTATTCGAGCGTGTAGGTCTCGCTGTGCACCGGCGGAGGCAGCTTCCCGCCTTTGCGGACGGCCAGCACGCCGATACCGAGCCGATGGGCGACCGCGCCGCCGAGCAGGAATCCACGGGCATCGATGCCGGCCACCAGATCGGCACCCTCGGCGATCTCGGCCATCGCCGCGGTGATGACGGCCAGACCGTGCCGGTCGGCCAGCACCGGGGTGAGGTCCTTGAATTGGATGCCCGGCTCCGGGAAGTCCGGCACCTCCCGGATGAGTGCCGTGAGGACGTCGGCCACCGCCGAGGCGCTGTGTCGCCGGCCTTCCGGCTCCGAAGAAGACGTCACTTCTCGAACACCCACCTGTCCATGTTCCAGCCCGCGCCCCACTTGGTGGGATTGCCCTCGACGGCGTACATCTTCTTCGATACCAGCATGGTGCGCTGCTGACGGTACAGCGGCAGGGTCGGCATGTCGCCCCACAGAATCGGGGAACTGTCGGCCAGCGACCTGGCCTGTTCCTTCGAATCGGAGGTGATCGCCAGCGCCGAGATGATGCCGTCGATCTGCGGATTGGAGTACCGCGGCAAGTTGTTGCCGTTGCCGGCGAACAGCGTGTAGGCATCCAGCGCCGACGACCCGGTCGAGCCACTGCCGGTCGCGCCGCCGGTGCTGGCCAGCAGGACGTCGAGCTGGCCGTCACGCAGCGCCTGCGGGCCCGCCGACTCCGACGTCGCATCGACGACGGTGATACCGGCCGCCGCGCACGACTTGGTGATCGCGCCGACGGTGGCCGCCAGCCGCGGATTGGGCGCCTGGTAGCCGATCCGCACGGTCAGCGGCTGGCCGCCGAGCGCATCGCGGGCGGCGTCGGGGTTGGCCGCACCGAACTGAGGGCCGATCGCCACCCCTTCGATGCCGCTGAAGGCGTCGTCGGTGGCGGGATTGAGGCGGGCATTCGAAATCGGCGTCTCGGCGTTCAACGCGATCAGGTCGCGCGGGGTGCACAGCGCCACCGCGCGGCGGGCCGGCGTCGCGGCCAAGGGTCCGGCCGGGGCGAAGATCAGCTGCTCGATCCCGCCGGACGGCAGCTCGCGGCGGTCGTAGCCGTCGGGGGTGGTCAGCGTGCCCGACGATCCGGTGGCCACGTCGACCACCTGGAACGTGCCGCTGTTGATGCGGTCTTGTACGTCGACGCCGCGCGGCCACACCGTGATCCGCTTGGTGATCGGCTTGGCGCCCCACCAGCGGTCATTGGCGGTGAGGACCACCGCGCCCTCGGGCAGCACCGCGTCGATCTTGTACGGCCCCGACGACGGAAAGCGCTTGAGGTCGTCGGCGCTCAGGCCGGGCTTGAGATCCCACACCGTGTTCCACGCCTGGGCGATGCGGTCGATGGCGGCAGGGTCGCCGCCCTGGATGGTCCGGGTGACATCGACGCCGAGGACGTCGCCGAGCACGTGCGACGGCATCATCGAGGTGGCGGTGAACAACTGCAGGTAGTCGGTGACGGCGCGGCCCGGAAAGTACGTGACCCGGGCCTTCTTCTGGCCCGGCTGGCAGTCCACGGTGTCGATGTCCAGGTAGCCGGCGCGGCTGGCGGCATCGAACGCCGGGAACCGCCCCGACTGCGCCGCCCACGCCAGCACCATGTCGTCACAGGTCACCGGCTTGCCGTCGGAATACACGGCGTTGTCGGCGATCTGGTAGTCCAGGACCAGGGGATCGCGGCCCACCACCGACACCGACCCGAAGTCGTGATCGGCCAGCACCTGGCCGTCGGGCCCGTGGAAATTGAAACCGGTCAGCACCCGCGCGAAGGCCTGCGGACCCGCCGAGGCCGCCCCGCGCACCGTATTGGTGTTGTAGGTGAGCAGCATGCCGTCGACGGCGTAGTTGATCTGGTCCGCCGGGCTACCCGAACACGACGTCAGGACGCTCGGCGCGAGCACCCCCAGGACGGCGGCCACTGCGACAGCGGCGGCGCGCCTGCGCCTGACTGCCATGGTGCGCTATCGCCCGCGGGGGCTGCGTTTGCCCGTCGGCCGGCCCGGGCGGGCCGGACGGGCACCCGGCGAGGGCTTGTTGCCGACCGCGGGAGTCCCCCCGATGGCCGCCTCGGCCGGGACCGCGCCGGCGGCCTCGTCCAGATCCGCGGCTCCCCCGGTGACGACATCGCCGGCCGTCGCGGACGGCTTGCGGCGGTTGAGCACCCGGCGGGTGTGCGTGCGCACCAGGTCGGTGCGCTCGCGCAGCGTCACCAGCAGCGGGGTCGCGAAAAAGATCGACGAGTAGGTGCCGACGATGACACCGACCAGCTGCACCAGCGCCAGGTCCATCAGCGTGCCGACACCGAGCAGCCACACCGCGACCACGATCAGCGCGACGATCGGTAGCACCGAGATGAGGCTGGTGTTGATCGATCGCATGAAGGTCTGGTTCACCGCGAGGTTGGCCTGTTCGGCGAACGTTCTTCGGGTGGTGTGCTCGAACCCGTGGGTGTTCTCCTCGACCTTGTCGAACACGATGACCGTGTCGTACAGCGAGAAGCCCAGGATTGTGAGCAGACCGATCACCGTCGCCGGCGTGACCTCGAAGCCGACGATCGAGTACACCCCGGCCGTGACGACGAGGTCGAACACCAGCGTCAGCAACGCCGACATCGCCATGTACCGCTCGTAACGGAAGGTGATGTAGATCGCCGCGAGCACCAGGAACACCGCAAGCGCGATCAGCGCCTTCTTGGTGATCTGGTCGCCCCAGGTCTCCGAGACCGCGGAGTCGCTGATCGTCGCCTTGTCGGGCTGACCGTTGCCGGCCTTCGGCTTGAACGCCTCGAACAGCGCGTCGCGAAGCCGCTCGGTCTCCTGGTTGGTCAGCGCCTCCGAGCGAATCTGCACCGTGGCGGAGCTGCCGTTGCCGACCAGCACGACCGATCCCGGCGCCCGGCCCAGCGTCTTGGAGAAGACGTCTTCCACCTGCTGGGTTGTCGCGGTGCCGTTCTGGCCGGCAACCGGCATGCCGACCTTCGTGCCGCCCTCGAAATCGATACCGAAGGTGAAGCCCTTCAGCGCGATGCTTGCGATGCAGGCCAGGACGATCAGCCCGCTGACCGCATACCAGAGCTTGCGTTTACCGATGACCTCGAAGGCACCCGTGCCGGTGTAGAGGCGGACGAAGAAGCCGTGCTTGGGCGCGCCGGCGCCGGCCGCTTCCAGGTCGGGTGCTTCGACGGCGGTGGATGCCGTGTCTTCTGCAGTGTCCGCTGCGGTGTCTTTGGCCATGGGAGTTACCTCCGTCCCGTCGCAGTGGCGGCGGCTCGCCGTTCTCGGGCGATCTGCTGCACCGCGCCGAGACCGTTGAACGCCGGTTTGGCCATCGTCGTCGACTTCGACGCCAGGAACACCAGCGGCCAGGTCACCAGGAACACCACGACGACGTCGAGAATCGTCGTCAAGCCGAGGGTGAAGGCGAAGCCCTTCACCTGACCGACGGCCAGGAAGTACAGCACCGCGGCGGCCAGGAAGGTGACCGCGTTGCCGGACAGAATCGTCTTACGGGCGCGCGCCCAACCGCGCGGCACTGCCGAGCGGAACGAACGCCCTTCTCGGATCTCGTCCTTGATGCGTTCGAAGAACACCACGAACGAGTCGGCGGTCGTGCCGATACCGATGATCAGACCGGCGATACCGGCCAGGTCGAGGGTGTAGTTGATGTATCTGCCGAGCAGCACCAGGATGCCGAACACCATGGCGCCGGAGGCGACGAGCGACAGCGCCGTCAACAGTCCCAGCACCCGGTAGTAGAGCAGCGAGTACAGCAGCACCAGCCCCAGTCCGATCGCGCCCGCGATCAGGCCGGCCCGAAGCGACGCCAATCCCAGGGTCGCCGAGACGGTTTCGGCCTCCGAGGACTCGAAGGACAACGGCAGTGATCCGTATTTCAGGACGTTGGCCAGTTGTTTGGCGGTGTCGGCGGTGAACGGCGGGTTGCCGCCGCTGATTTGGGTCCGCCCGCCGGGGATCGCCTCGCGGATCTGCGGGGCGCTGACCACCTGGGAGTCCAGGGTGAATGCCGTCTGGGTGCCGATGTTGGCGGCGGTGAAGTCCGCCCACGTCGTGGACGCCTTGTCCTTGAACTCGACGTTGACGACATAGGCACCGCTCTGCTGGTCGAAGCCCGAGGACGCGTCCTTGATCTCGTCGCCGCTGATGATCGACTTGTCCAGCACATAGATGTACTTGTGGTCCTGCGAGCACGCGACCAGCGGCAGGTTCGGGTCGTCGTTACCGGCCAGGATGTCCGGCTCGTCGCACTTGCCCGCCATGTACTGCACCGCGATCAGCAGCAGGTTCTGGTTGGTGCTCTGCCGCAGTTGCTTCTCGAAGCTGATGCGCGCCGCGAGGTCCTTGCGGGGGTCCGGCGGGGCCGGTGCCGCGGGCGGGGCCGGTTGCCCGGGAGCGGGTGGAGCCGGGACCGCCGTCGGCGGCTGGCTGGGCGCAGGCGCGGGTGGTGCGGGGGTGGGTGACGGTGCCGGCTCTTGCGGGTAGGGGCGCGGTTGCGGGGCCGGCGCGGGTGCCGCCGGCGGTGGGGCGGCCGGCTCACCGGCCGCGGGTGCCGGTGCGC